>PKWM01000029.1 GCA_003133245.1 Rhodoferax sp.
GCAAACGTTGGGACACTACTGAGGTGTTGTATGAAATGACTCAGGAGTTTGAAATTGACCATGGGTGGCGTCCTGCTGGCGGGACTGACGGCCTGCGGCGGCGGCGGTAGCGGTGGTAGCAGTGCCGACAGCGGCACCTTTCGCCTGGCGCTGACCGATGCGCCCGCCTGCGGTTATGACGCGGTCAACCTGACGATTCAAAAGGTGCGTGTTAACCAGAGCAGCAGTGCCAGCGACACCGACAGCGGCTGGTCTGAAATCGTGCTGAGCCCGGCGGTACGCATCAATTTGCTGGATCTCCAAAACGGGGTGCTGGCCGAGCTTGGTCAGATTCCGCTGCCCACCGGCAAGTACACCCAGCTCAGGATGATTTTGGCAGATAACAGTGGTGCGACGCCATTGGCCAACTCGGTGGTGCTCACGAGCGATAAAACCGAGGTAGCGCTCAAGACGCCCAGTGGCCAGCAATCTGGCGTCAAGGCCAATATCAACATAGACATCGCCGCCAACAAAATGGCCGATTTCGTGCTCGACTTTGACGCTTGCAAATCGGTCGTTGTAGCGGGCAATTCAGGCCAATACCTGCTTAAACCGGTGTCAGTGTGATACCGCGTTACATCTCGGGTGTGGCCGGTTTTGTCGATGCCCTGACCTTGGCCAATGGCAACACCAGCGTGTCGGTGCAGCAGGGTGGGGCGGTCATCAAGGTCACCACGCCTGACACCAGCGGCAAGTTTTTGTTGCAACCGGTCGCACCGGGCAGCTACACGCTGGTCATGACGGCACCTGGCCGCAGTACCGCCGTTGTCACCAACGTGGCAGTGGCCACAGAAACAGTGACTTCGGTCAATACTGCAGTCACCTCATTCAACCCCCCGGTATCTCTCAGCGGGACGGTGAACGGCACCGCTCCGGTCGATACCCTGGTGCGCATGCTGCAACCGCTGACGGCAGGCCCGGCGGTGGAAGTTGCAGGCAAATTTGTGGATGGCACTACCGGCAGCTACAGTTACCCGCTGGTTGTCAACGCGCCGCTGGTGGCCCCTTATGTAGCGGCGCCGGGCGTGCTGGTCTTTGCGCCAGATACGGCGGCGGGCAAATACATCCTCAGCGCCAGCCTGACCGGCAAGACCGATCAGACCGTGGTGCTCGGTACATTGGCAGCTGGTGCCACGATCACGAAAACGATAACTTTCCCTTAAGCCAAGGCGCGCACCTGGAGTAATGCCTCCAGGTGCTTAGCCCGTCCGGGCTGGTCATAAGCACCAATGCGGTGCCCCCCTTGATGATGTGATCGTCAGTTGGATTAAAGACCCATCGGCCCTGTTCATGCGTGGCCATCAGCAGGTAGTCTCTTCGTTCAATGACGAGAAAACAGGCGGCAATCAAGTTGGCTTCTTTAAATATGCAGGATTGCCAAAACGCCAACCAGCAATCCCAGGCCACCAGCGCCAAACATGGCGACCTCCAACCACTTCTTTCTGGTTAAAAGGGCGATCGCAGCCAGCGCGATAGAGACTTGCAACACGGTGGTGGACTGCGCCCAACGGTGATGCTGATGCATCTGCTCGTCGCTTTGCTTCTCCCATTGAGAGGCTTCGGCTTCGATTTTGTCGGCTACCAGTTTGATCTCGTTTTTTTCCTTTTCATAGCGATCCATCTTGCTTTGGTAGTCCGGCTTTTTGTCGGCATTCGCAAGGTCGCGTGCCAGCTCGGCCAGCGACTGCTTTGTGCTCTTGGCTTGAAAATAATTCCACTGGTTGGAAGCCTCGGTCTTCTTGATGGCCGCGTTGTTTTTGAAGAGTCCGGCATTGGCTTGCGTCGCACCACCCATGTAGCCAAAAATGGCACCTACCGTGGCGATGATGGCGGTGAACAGCGCAATCTGATTGATCATGCTGCCTGGATCGCCACCATGTCCCCCCTGCTGGGCGTGCTCGATTTCATGGTCGTGCGGGCCGTGTACGTGGAATCCTTCTTCAGACATTTCAAACTCCTGTGGTCTTGCGTTGTTTGCAATAGGTGACAAAACTGAAACTCAAGCCGGCGCTTGAAACCTGATGCTCGCGCGCAGTTTCGATCCAGTCAGCTCCGAATTGTGGAGCAAAAACATCGCCATCAAAGTCGGCGTCGATTTCGGTGACCAGCGCCGTGCTGGCCAGTGACAGTGCTTGGGAATACAGCTCGGCACCACCGATGACCCAAGCATCGCTATCGGACGGGCACAGGCGCATGGCCTCGGACAATGAGTGCGCTGCCAAAGCGCCCGCCGCCTGCCAGTTGTTCTGGCGCGTGACCACGACATTGAGGCGTCCGGGCAGTGGGCGAAACTTGGGCGGTAGCGAATCCCAAGTCTTGCGCCCCATCATGACGGGTGAGCCCAGCGTGGAGCGTTTGAAGTGCGCCATGTCTTCAGGCAAATGCCAGGGCAGCTTGCCATTGGCCCCGATGACACCATTGGCAGCGCGGGCGAGGATCAGGTGCAGTTTCATTAAACCGCCACCGGTGCCTTGATGGCGGGGTGACATTCGTAGCCGATAACCTCGAAATCTTCATACTCATAGTCAAAGATAGACGCTGGTTTACGTTTGATGGTCAGTGTCGGGTAGGCCAGGGGTGCGCGGCTGAGTTGCAGCGCCACTTGCTCGGCGTGGTTGCTGTAAATGTGGCAATCACCGCCCGTCCAGATGAAGTCGCCCACCTCCAGATCACACTGCTGCGCCACCATGTGCGTGAGCAGCCCGTAGCTGGCGATGTTGAAGGGCACACCCAAAAAAATATCGGCGCTGCGCTGGTAAAGCTGGCAACTCAATTTGCCTTTTGCGCCTGCGACTTGTGCAGGAGCGACGTAAAACTGGAACAACGCATGGCACGGCATCAACGCCATTTTGTCCAGATCGGCTACGTTCCAGGCGCTGACGATGATGCGGCGCGAATCCGGGTTGGTTTTAAGTGTTTTGATCACTTCGGCAATCTGGTCGATGTGGCCACCGTCGGGTGTCGGCCAACTGCGCCACTGCACGCCATAGACCGGACCCAGCTCACCGGTTTTGTGGTCGGCCCATTCGTCCCAGATCGAGATGCCGCGCTCTTTCAGCCAGTGGTTGTTGCTTGAACCGGTGAGAAACCAGAGCAACTCCAGAATGATGGAACGCAGGTGCACCTTCTTGGTCGTCACCAGCGGAAAACCCTCATTCAGGTCGAAGCGCATCTGGTAGCCAAACACGCTGCGGGTGCCGGTGCCGGTGCGGTCGGCTTTGAACACGCCGTGGCTCGCCACGTGGCGCAGAAAGTCTTCGTACTGGGATCGGATGGGGTGGGAAGTCATGGTTGAGCTTGAGCACTTAGCACTTAGCACTTTATCATGCGCACCACGCGCCCCGGATTCATCAGGTTTTGCGAGTCCAGTGCTTGTTTGATGGCGCGCATCATGGTGAGCGCGACCGGCGATTTGTAGTGCGTCAGGTGATCGACTTTGAGGCTGCCCACGCCGTGTTCGGCCGAAATCGAGCCGCCATGCGCCACGACCGAGTCAAACACGATGCGGTTGACTGCTGGCTCCAAGTCACGCAAAAACACGGCTGCGTCCGCGTCAGCAGGGGCCTGCACGTTGTAGTGCAAATTGCCGTCCCCCAGGTGACCAAAATTGACCAGGCGCACGCCGGGGATGGCGGCTTCAAGCTGGGCATCGGTGCTGTGCACAAACGCAGGGATAGCCGACACGGGCAGCGAGATGTCATGTTTGATATTGAGACCTTCTTGCGCTTGTGCCAGCGGAATGGTTTCCCTGATGTGCCAAAGTGCTTGAGCTTGAGTCAGGCTTTCGGCCACCACCGCATTGCTCACGCAGCCCCCCTCCAACGCCGTTTCCAGCAGGCGTTCAAACTGCGCGCGAGCGTGGGCTTCAGACTCGTGGTCAGAGTTTTCCAACAGCACGCAAAAGGGCGAGTCCTGGTAGAGAGGAATGCGCTGCTGCGGGTAGTGTTTGGCAACCAGGCGCAGCGCAAATTGCCCCATCGCTTCAAAGCCCGTGAGACCAGCGCCGAGTTGACGCTGGGCCAGGCCCAGCAGGCTCACGGCGGCCTCCAGTGAGGGTACCGCCGCCCAGGCGGTCAACTGCGCGGCGGGCAAGGGGTAGAGCTTGAGGGTGGCGGCGGTGATGATGCCCAGCGTGCCTTCGCTGCCGATGAACAGGTCACGCAAGTCATAACCGGTATTGTCTTTGCGCAGGCCGGACAGACCATGCCAGACCTCGCCCTGCGCCGTGACCACCTCCAGCCCCAGACACAGATCGCGTGCATTGCCATAGCGCAGCACCTGGGTGCCGCCAGCGTTGCTGCCCAGGTTGCCGCCAATGGTGCAGGAGCCCTCGGCGGCCAGACTCAGTGCAAACAAATAACCGGCTTGCTGTGCGTGCTCCTGCACCGTTTGCAGGATGCAACCGGCCTCCACTGTCATGGTCAGGTTGGCGCCGTCCAGGCCGCGCACGTTATTCATTCGTTGCAGGCTCAGCACAATTTGCTGGCCCGAATCATCGGGTGTAGAACCCACCACCAGGCTGGTGTTGCCACCTTGGGGCACGATGCTGAGTGCGCTTGTCGGGTTGGCGGCACGAAAGGCAGCGCAAGCCTTCACCACGCGCGCAACTTCATCGGTGGAGCCAGGTCGCAACACCGCCAGCGCCTTGCCATGCGACCGCTTGCGCCAGTCCTGCTCCCAGGCAGTGAGGTTGCCGTCGGTCAGAACATGGGCAGCGCCAACGATGTGGCGCAGGGATTCAATCAATTCGTTCATGGGCTGTTGTTAGAAGGTAACGACATGCTGGTCAAGGGCGACTACTTGTGCTGAGCAGATCGGCAATCGATGACGGCACTTCGCCGCGAGAGAGCATGCGCTTGAAAACTTCATAAACGTCAGTTTTGGAGCCGGCCTTGCGCAAGCTGTCTTCGTCGTTGAACCAGACATAAGCAATCAAAGCAACCGGGCTGGAGGCAAAACGAAAAAAAAGTCGATCGCGCTCAGGCATGCCCTTCTTGACGCGTCGCCAGTTGCTGTATTGGCTCCCCAGTGTTTTACCAAGACGAAAATCAGCATGATCGGGATTGGCCGGGACAAGCTGTGTGATGGCCTTGTACACCGAGGCCAACAGCCGTGTTTTTGGGTGGGTCTTGTAGCCGGTCGGGTCTCGCCGAGCCAGCTTGGTAACCGTCTGCTCCAACTCGTCAAGCGCAGCCTTGAACAGCTTGAAGTAAAAAAGCTGCCAGCTCGCGGGTTTGTTGGCTGTCGTCATGACGTGACCGTCAGTGGATGATGTCGTCGGTTTCAACACCTTCGACCAGCTTACCGATACGAGCCAATTGATCGCGGTCAACTGGTTCAATTAGCTCGGGGTGCTCTGTCATTTGTTTTTCAATGAAGCTCAAAAACCCCAGCATGACCGGGTCGATTTCATCCTCTTTGAGTCGGCGCGAAATAGGGTTATTTGCCGATAGCAGGACTTGGCCTTCAGTGAGTACAGTTGCACGCACGTCGCCACTGAACTCAGGGTGCGCCTTGAAGAAGGCGGCATCCATGCGAAACCCTTTTGAATTCCCGACCGGCGTGACCTTGCCGCTGTATTGCTCCGAGTGCGCGCGCGTGGTGAGTTTCATGGTGCCTTCCTGTTGTGGTTACATGAGTGCTTACATTGTAAGCAGGTCTGGCATTACTTGTAGCGTTTCTGCCGGTTTCAAGCTTCTGGAGTGTTTGAGCACTGGCGCAGGCGCAACCATACATGCGCCCTGACCTCAGACGTTGGACTACAGCACCGGCTCAAAACTTGATGTCACCGGTGGTGAAGGTAAAGCTGCGAGAAAAATTCGTGCCTCCGGTGGTCCCGATCAGGGTTACTTGATAGGGCGTATTGGCCTCAAGCGGGGAACTGGTGGAAATGAAGCCCTCGTTGTCCTCAACGATCTTATTATCAGCCGTTGCGTTGCGATCAGTCGATCCGGTCACGGGCGCAAGGATCGGGACGGCGGCGCCGGTCTTTGCATTGACAACGCTGACGCTTGAAATGGCAAGAATGCTGCCGACCGAGCCCACCACCGCAATCGAGGCGCCGACGGGATGCGCGAAAAGATCGCGTTCAGGAAACGGATTTGGCGTTTCATTTCTGAGTGAACGCACCATGCCGACAGAGCCTTCGCAGGGGTAATTGCGCACCGAAGCCGCTTTCTCGACCTGGAATCCCTCACTGTTTTTTTCGCCAATACGATATTGACGATGTTCTGATTGTTTTTCCCCAGGCCCAGGTCAATCTTTTCCTTGACACCGATGCCCACCTCGCGGTAACCGCGCAGCATGTTGACCAGGTGATACGGCGCGTTCAGCAAGCTTCTGACCGCATTGGCGCCAGAGCCGCGCTCGGTACTATTGTGAAACACCTGCACCTCGGTGGATTCAAATGAATAATCCGGACCATAATCGGCAGTGATCAGGCGATCCCACGGGGCGACGCCGGTAAATCCGGGCGTGCCGGGTCTTTGCATATGCCCTGTCGCATTGTTGAAAAAGAGCCAGGCGGCATGGCTTTTTGCGGCGCTATCGAGTTCAGCACTCGGTCTCAAGGAGCCAAATCCGCAGCGCGAACGCTCACTGTTGAGCAACTCAAACGCATACATTTCTTCCGACGCCGCCGGGTAAGAATAGGTGGCCGCTGGCGTTGCATTCATGAACGCCCAGAGGGTGACAGCAGTGATGAGTCGAAGTATCATTTTGGCGACGGGTGGCAACAACTGCGGACGGCATCGAATTTTAGGGCGAAATTTATGGGCATGCTCATGACAGTGGCATCATAGCGGTCATGAGCCTGTCCATCATTCCCCCCAGCGCGCCGCCTGTTGCCGCACCCTTGACCGTGCTACAGCGCCTCAAAGCTTTGTTCAGAGGGCTGTCGCAGTTTCCGTGGCAGAACACCGCGCACACCCTGAAGGAACGTTTTCGGGAAGACCATTTGGGCTTGACTGCCAGTAGCCTGACTTTCACGACCACCATGGCTTTGGTACCCTTGATTACGGTGGTGCTGGCAGTGTTCACGGCGTTCCCGATGTTTGCCAGGTTCCAGGACGTCTTGCAGAAGTGGCTGATCGAGAGCCTGATCCCCAACAACATCGCGCGTCAGGTGCTGGGTTACCTGACCCAGTTTGCCGGCCAGGCCAACAAATTGGGGGTGGCGGGCGTGGCCCTCTTGTTCGTCACTGCGCTGGCGCTGGTTTTGACGATCGATCACACGCTCAATGGCATCTGGCGGGTGCGCACACCCCGTCCTCTGGGGCAGCGGGTGTTGGTCTATTGGGCCGCACTGACATTGGGGCCGCTGTTGCTGGGTATCAGCCTGAGTATCACGTCGTACGCCATTTCAGCGTCCAAAGGCGTGGTCGGTGTGTTGCCGGGCGAGGTACAACTGCTGCTCGATGTACTACAGTTTTTTCTGATGGCCTGGGGCTTGGCCGCCCTGTATTACTACGTGCCCAATACCCAGGTCAAGTGGGCGCACGCCTGGGTCGGCGGCCTGTTTGTGGCGGCCGGGCTCGAACTGGCCAAGCGCCTGTTGACCTTGTACCTGAGCAAGGTGCCGACCTATTCATTGGTTTATGGTGCCTTTGCCACGGTGCCGATTCTGTTGCTCTGGATTTACGTAGCTTGGGTGATCGTGTTGTTAGGAGCCGTGATTGCGGCTTACTTGCCCAGCCTGATCTCGGGGGTGCAGCGCCGCACACAGTCGCAGGGCTTGCAGTTTCAATTGGCACTGGAGGCTTTGCGCCAGCTCGACGCTGTGCGCAATACCGAGGTCAAAGGCGGGTCGATCACGCAGCTCGCTGCAGTGCTGCAGGTTGACACGCTGCAACTTGAGCCGGTGCTGGAGGTCTTGTGCGAGCTTGACTGGATTGGCTTGCTCCAGGAAGAAGGTGAGGGTGAAGCGCCGCGCTACGTCTTGCTGGTCAATCCCGATACCATGCCGCTGGCAGCGCTGCTCGATGCGCTCTTGCTCAAGCAGGAGGACAGCACCCGGAATTTATGGCAGAGCGGGCGTTGGTTGGAACTCAAATTGCGTGATGCCTTGTGAATGGGCCCGGCGGGGCGAAAAAGGCGCGGTGGGAATGAGGGGGAAAATAAATGCAAATACATAAACTGAAACTTTACAAGACCGACTGCGGTGGCGCAAAGCGCGCCAACTCTGGTCTCATCTGAACTATGCAACCCACACTCGATTTTTCTCCAACGCCGATCCCGACCGATGGCGATGAAGCCCTCAACCTTGCCACCTACGCCCAGCGTGCCTACCTTGAATATGCCTTGAGCGTGGTCAAGGGGCGCGCTTTGCCGGATGTCTGTGACGGCCAAAAACCGGTGCAGCGGCGAATTCTGTATGCCATGCAGCGCATGGGTTTGGGCTTTGGCGGTACCAATGGCAACACCGGTGCCAAACCAGTCAAATGCGCCCGCGTCGTGGGCGATGTCCTGGGGCGTTTTCACCCGCACGGCGACCAGGCCGCCTACGAGGCGCTGGTGCGCATGGCACAGGATTTTTCCCAGCGCTACCCGCTGATCGACGGTCACGGCAATTTTGGCTCACGTGATGGTGACGGTGCCGCTGCCATGCGATACACCGAAGCGCGTCTGGCCAAAATCAGCAGCTTGTTGCTCGATGAAATTGACGAAGGCACGGTTGATTTCACACCCAACTACGACGCCTCCACCGAGGAACCGGGGCAACTGCCGGCGCGTTTGCCGTTTGCCTTGCTTAACGGTGCCAGCGGCATCGCGGTCGGGCTGGCCACTGAAATTCCGAGTCACAATTTACGCGAAGTGGCCGACGCCTGTGTGGCGCTGATCAAATCGCCACAACTGAGCGATGACGAGTTGTTCGCCATGATCCCCGGCCCGGACTATCCGGGTGGCGGACAAATCATCAGCAGCACTGGTGAAGTTGCCGAGGCTTACCGCAGTGGCCGCGGCTCAATCAAATGCCGCGCGCGCTGGAAGATTGAAGAGCTCGCGCGTGGCCAGTGGCAACTGATCATCACGGAGCTGCCGCCCGGTGTCAGCACGCAACGGGTACTGGAAGAAATTGAAGAATTGAGCAATCCCAAAATCAAGCTTGGCAAGAAAGTGCTTTCACCGGAGCAAAACCAGCTCAAGGCCACGCTGTTGTCAGTGTTGGATCTGGTGCGTGACGAGTCGAGCAAGGACGCCGCAGTGCGTCTGGTGTGCGAGCCCAAGACCAGCAAAATTGGGCAGCAGGAGTTGATCACCACGCTGCTGGCGTGCACCAGCCTGGAGACCTCCTCACCGATCAATCTCACCATGGTTGGGCTCGACCGCCGTCCGACGCAAAAGTCCTTGCGCCAGATGCTCACGGAGTGGATTGAATTCCGCCAGAAAACAATTGAGCGCCGCTCGCAGCACCGTCTGGCCAAGGTTTTGGATCGCTGCCATATTCTGGAGGGGCGGCAAATTGTGTTGCTCAATATTGACGAAGTGATTGCCATCATTCGCCAAGCCGACGAGCCCAAGGCAGCGCTGATGGCGCGCTTCAAGCTGTCCGCCGCTCAAGCTGAAGACATTTTGGAAATCCGTTTGCGTCAGTTGGCCCGGCTGGAGGCCATCAAAATTGAGCAGGAACTGGCGGCGTTGCGACTGGAGCAAAACAAGCTCGAAGAAATTCTGGCAAGCCCGCCAGCGCTGCGCCGCCTGATGATCAAGGAGATTGAGCTGGATGCCAAGACCTTTGCCGACCCGCGCCGCACGCTGATTCAAGCCGAAAAAAAGGTGGTGCTGGAAGTCAAGGTGGTCGATGAACCAGTGACGGTGGTGGTCAGTCAGAAAGGTTGGGTGCGCGCGCAAAAAGGCTGGGCCAGTGAGCGAACACCTGCCACAACGCCGGTCTACAACTTCAAGGCCGGTGATGCACTCTATGGCGTTTTTGAATGCCGCACTGTTGATGTGTTGCTGGCCTTTGGCAACAACGGGCGGGTCTATTCAGTGGCAGTCTCCTTATTGCCGGGTGGGCGTGGCGATGGCCAACCGATCACTTCGATGCTCGAACTCGAATCGGGTACGCAACTGCTGTATTACTTTGCCGGTCCGGCCAGCGCCACGCTGCTGCTGAGCAGCTCGGGTGGTTATGGATTTATCGCTAGCGTTGATGACATGACGTCTCGCCTCAAAGCGGGCAAAGCATTTGTTACCTGCAATGAGGGGGAGGTTTTGTGTCAACCCTCGCCGGTAGCGGGTGGCTCGGGGGCGCAGTCTTGCAAGAGCGCCACCCACGTCGCCTGTGCCTCTGTCGGCGGACGCATTTTGACATTTGAAATTGCCGAGCTGAATACGATGAGCAACGGTGGCCGGGGCTTGAAGCTGCTTGATCTGGAAGACAAGGACAGCCTGGCTGGCGCTTGCGCTTACACCCGTAGTGTCAAAATCGAAGGGATTGGTCGGGGTGGCAAAGCACGCGACGAAACGCTGGAGATTCGCAGCCTCAACAACGCCAGAGCGGCACGCGCACGCAAAGGAAAGGCGGCTGATCTGGGCTTTAAACCGACGACGATCACGCGTGTTGAATAGGGCGCTGCGCGCGATGTTTGAAACCGTTTTCAGTGGCCTGCTAAAGTCCAAGGGTGTCTCTTTCAAGGAACTCTTATGAAAATTCTTGTGCTGCACGGCATCAACCTCAACATGTTTGGCCAGCGCGAGCCCAAGCAATACGGCACCATCACGCTAGCCGAGATCAACGCCCGTCTGGCGCTGCTGGGCCAGGAGTTGGGTGTGCAAGTGGAAAACTACCAGACCAACAGTGAAGGTGAGATGTGCGAGCGTATCCATCAGGGTCACACCGAAGCGGTCGATGCAGTGCTGATCAACGCCGGTGCCTGGACGCATTACAGCTACGGCATTCGTGATGCGCTGGCGATGTTGACCTGCCCGATTGTTGAGTTGCATATGTCCAACATTCACGCGCGTGAAGAATTCCGTCGCGTTTCAGTGTTTGGCGCGGTGGTGATGGGGCAGATTAGCGGCTTTGGTGTGGACAGCTATCTGCTGGCACTGCGTGCTGCTGTTTCTGCTGCGCAGGCGGCTAACAAATGAAGCATGCTTGCGCGCAACGATATAGTGTGGTCATTGTTTTAAAGGAGATCGTTTGTGAACAAAATTTACCCTAGCGCCGCCGAGGCGTTGGCGGGCATTGTCAAAGACGGCCAGTTGCTGGCGGTTGGCGGCTTTGGCTTGTGCGGCATTCCCGAGGCGCTGATTGACGCACTGTGCGCCAGTGGCGTCAAAGACCTGACGGTCATTTCCAACAACGCTGGCGTGGACGGCTTTGGCCTGGGCAAGTTGCTCGACACCCGCCAGATCAAAAAAATGATCTCCAGCTATGTTGGCGAAAACAAAGAGTTTGAACGTCAATTCCTCTCTGGTGAGTTGCAACTTGAATTTACGCCGCAGGGCACGTTGGCGGAGAAATTGCGCGCCGGTGGCGCTGGCATCCCGGCGTTTTATGTCCGCACCGGTGTTGGAACCTTGATCGCCGAAGGCAAGGAAACGCGTGAGTTTGATGGTCAGGTTTACGTGATGGAGCGTGCCCTGGTGCCCGAGGTCTCGCTGGTCAAGGCCTGGAAAGCCGACAAGAGTGGTAATTTGATTTTCCGGCGCACCGCGCGCAACTTCAACCCGGCGGTGGCGATGGCCGGCAAGATCACGGTAGTGGAGGTCGAAGAGATTGTGGAAACCGGCAGCATTGACCCTGATGCGGTGCATTTGCCCGGCATTTACGTGCACCGGATTGTGCTCAATGCGCATCCTGAAAAACGCATTGAGCAAAGAACCCTGACCCCCACCGTTGCCAAAAAAGAAGGAGCTTGATCATGGCTTGGACTCGCGAACAAATGGCAGCCAAAGCGGCTGAGGAATTGCAGGACGGCTTTTATGTCAACCTGGGGATCGGCTTGCCGACGCTGGTGGCTAATTTTGTCAACCCGGCGATCGAGGTCTGGCTGCAAAGTGAAAACGGCATGCTTGGTATTGGGCCGTTCCCGACTGAAGAGCAGGTCGATGCCGACCTGATCAATGCCGGCAAGCAGACCGTTACGACCATTCCAGGCTCGAGCATTTTTGGCAGCCATGACAGCTTTGCCATGATACGTGGTGGCAAAATCAACCTGAGTATTTTGGGCGCCATGCAGGTCAGTGAAAAAGGCGACTTGGCCAACTGGATGATTCCCGGCAAGATGGTCAAGGGCATGGGCGGGGCCATGGACCTGGTTGGCGGCGTCAAGCGTGTGGTGGTGTTGATGGAGCACGTTGCCAAGAAAAAAGACGGCACGATTGACTTGAAGATACTGCCAAACTGCACCTTGCCGCTGACTGGCGTGGGCGTGGTCAATCGCATCATTACCGACTTGGCTGTGCTTGACGTTACGCCGCAAGGCCTCAAGGTGGTTGAGATGGCGCCGGGCGTGACGCGTGAAGAATTGCAAGCCAAGACTGGCGCGGCGCTGCATTAAGGGATCACACCACCGACAAGCGTCGCAGGGTGCAGCCTTGGGTTGGGCCATCTGAAGTGGCGCTTAAGCGCAAAACCTCAGCCCGTGGCGGCGTCGCGGCAGCATCCCAATCACTTAGGACGATGCGACGCAGACCTTCTGCCAACTTGTGCTCGCCTGGATGATGCGTGTGGCCGTGGATCAGCGTGCTGGCTTGGGCAGTGTGCAACCAGTCGCAACTTGCCTGGGAATCAAGATCAATCCAGGCCGTGCTGGCGTATTTGTGTGCTTCGCTTTGCTGGCGCAAGGCCAGGGCGTTTTGCTGGCGTTGCTCCAGGGGCTGCGCCAGAAAGTCATGTTGCCAGTTGCTGCTGCGAACTTGGGAGCGAAACTGCAGGTAGTCGGTGTCAGCCAGGCACAAGGCATCTCCGTGTGAGAGCAGCCAACGTTGACCAGCGAAGTCCAGCACCGTAGGGTCGTGCAGCAGGGTCAGGCCAGCGGCCTTGGAAAATTCCGCTCCAATCAGAAAATCCCGGTTGCCATGCAGGAAGAAAATCGGAAAACGCAGCGTGGCCGCCTTGAGAATTTGCGCGCACTCGTACTCGAAGCTGGGTGGGATCGTAGCGTTGATCACGTCGTCACCGACCCATACGTCAAATAAATCGCCCAGGATAAACAGGGCGTCAGCCGGCGTGTCTTGCAAGTAGTTCTGCCAGGCTGAAAAAGTGGCAGTTGCCTTGGCGTGAAGATGCAGGTCAGAAATGAAATCGATCTGATGCCAATGGGCAGCGGCTTGCAGCACCGGCCAGAGCGGAGGTGTGCTGGACAACGCTGCCCTGTTCACGTTAAAGCGCCACGGCCTTTTCAATCACCACATCTTGCACTGGCACGTCATCGTGATAGCCTTTGCGGGTAGTTTTGACGGCCTTGATTTTGTCCACCACGTCAGTGCCATCCACCACTTTGCCAAACACCGCGTAGCCCCAGCCCTGCGCCGAGATGGCGGTGTGATTCAAAAAACTGTTGTCTGCCACGTTGATAAAAAACTGGGCTGTGGCCGAGTGCGGATCCCCGGTGCGCGCCATGGCTACCGTGTAGTTGAGATTTTTCAGACCATTGTTGGCTTCGTTGTTGATCGGCTGGTCGCCTTTCTTTTCTTTCATGCCAGGCTCCATACCGCCGCCTTGCACCATGAAGCCGGGGATAACGCGATGAAAGATGGTGTTGTTGTAATGACCCTTGTTCACGTAGCTCAAAAAATTGTCCACCGTTTTGGGGGCTTTTTCAGAGTCAAGCTCAAGCGTGATGACGCCATAGTTGGCAATGTGGAGTTCGACTTGTGGGTTGCTCATAATTTATTTCACCAGGGTTGCAGAGTTGATAAGAATGGGGGTCTTTGGAACATCGGACGGGAAGGGGCCAGCGGCACCGGTGGCTGCGAGCTTGATTTTTTCGATCACATCCATGCCCGAGGTAACTTTGCCAAACACCGCGTAGCCATGACCGTCGGGCTCGGGCGCATTGAGTCGCACGTTGTCTTTGACGTTGATGAAAAACTGCGCCGTGGCAGAGTTGGGGTCGCTGGTGCGGGCCATGGCAATCGTGCCGAGATTGTTCTTCAGGCCATTATTGGCTTCCAGCGGGATCGGCGCACGCGTTTTTTTCTCGGCGTATTTGGCGTCGTAACCACCACCCTGGATCATGAAGTTGTTAATCACGCGGTGAAAGATGGTGCCATCGTAGTGTTTGTCTTTGACATACTGCAAAAAATTTGCCACTGTCTTGGGTGACTTGTCGGGATAAACCTCCACCACAAAGTCGCCCGCCGTGGTGGCAAATTTGACCTTTGGTGCGTCTTGTGCCAGTGCATTTTGTGCAGCATAAAACACAACTCCGACGGCAATACCGAAAGCGACCAGCGCGGTAGAAACATTTCTAAATTTCATCAAATAACTCCTTCAAAAAATATTTTCTCAAGGTGCTCTCACGGCGCTTGCTGGCGTCTTTGGTGTGGGAGGGCAAATGGTGGGATGCGTCCCTTTGTTGCCAGGACTGAGCAATTCGTGAATCAGCGCCAGCTTGGGCGGCACCGCAGTGTTGGCACCGTCGAACTGCAGGGCTTTGTTATAGGCCTGGCTGGCGAGTTGGACATAAACGTCGCCCAGATTTTCATATGCTGTGGCGTAGCTGGGGTTGGTGCGGATGGCCGTCTCGAGGGCAGCGAGTGCTTTGTCAAACTGATTCTGCCCGGCGTAGAGCACTGCCAGGTTGTTGTAGGGCTCGGGCAGTTCGGGGTAGTCTTCGGTGAGTTGGGTAAAGGTATTGATGGCATCAGACGTTTTTCCTGAATAGCCTTGAGACACGCCTTTGAGAAAACGCATTTGTGGGTCGCGTGGCTTGGCGGTAAGAAAGCTGTCGGCTTTTACCAGTGCTTCATTGAACTTGCCTGCTCGCAACAATTGGCTGACATTGCTGTAATCGTCAGCGTAAGCCAGCGAAGTGATAAAAGCGACGCCGAGTGTGAGTATTCGAAGGGCGGTGAAAATAGCGCGGCGCATGGTCTTCATGGCGACTTTGTGTTCCGGTTGGGTAAATGCCTGGCACAAGAGCGTGGCCGACAGAGCTTTATACTGCTGTGAATTGTAGCTTAGGGGGTGCTTCTCAGTGCCGTCATAATTACCACCCCAGGAGCCGCTGTTGCCATGTTCCTGGCCTGACCGAGTCGTTGAATAGATCCATGAGTTTGCGCATATACAACACGCTGTCGCGTGCCCTGGAACCCTTGATGCCGCTGGAGCCGGGCCATGTTCGGATGTACGTCTGCGGCATGACCGTCTATGACCTTTGTCACCTGGGCCACGCTCGTGCCATGGTCGCTTTTGATGTCGTGCAGCGCTGGCTCAAAGCCAGTGGTTTGCGCGTCACCTATGTGCGCAATGTCACCGACATTGACGACAAAATCATCAAACGCGCGCTGGAAAATCATGAGTCGATCCGCGCGCTCACTGATCGCATGGTGGAGGCATTGCACCAGGACGCCGATGCCTTGGGCATTGAGCGCCCCACCTATGAGCCACGCGCCACCGAGTTTGTGCCACAGATGGTGAACCTGATTGAACGTTTGACGCACAAGGGTCTAGCCTATCAATCTGCCAACGGCGACGTTAATTTTGCCGTTCGCAAGTTCCCCGGTTACGGCAAACTCAGCGGCAAGTCGCTCGACGAGTTGCGCGCTGGCGAGCGGGTGGCAGTCAGCGATGGCAAAGATGATCCGCTGGACTTTGTACTCTGGAAAACCGCCAAACCGACTGAACCAGAGGATGCCAAGTGGGACAGTGTTTACGGCCAGGGGCGCCCTGGCTGGCACATTGAGTGTTCGGCCATGTGTGGGCAAATCCTGGGTCAGACGGTCGATATTCATGGTGGCGGCGCCGATTTGCAATTTCCGCATCATGAGAACGAAATCGCCCAGAGCGAGGGCGCCAGCGGTAAACCCCTGGCCAGCCTGTGGATGCACAACGGTTTCGTGACGCGTGACAACGAGAAAATGTCCAAGAGCCTGGGCAACTTCTTCACCATCCGCGACATACTAGCGCGCTTTGATGCCGAGACCACACGCTTCTTTATTGTTCGGGCCCATTACCGCAGTGCCTTGAACCACAGCGATGTGCATTTGCTCGATGCGCATAATTCACTCAAGCGCCTCTATACGGCGCTCGATCTGGTAAGGCCTGCGCCCATCAGTATCGATTGGAGCGAGCCCTTTGCCGCGCGCTTCAAGGAGGCGATGGACGAAGATTTCGGTACGCCCGAGGCGGTGGCGGTGCTGTTTGATCTGGCCTCTGAAGTTAACAAGACGCATTCACCTGAATTGGCGGGTCTGCTCAAGGCCTTGGGTGGCTGCCTGGGGCTGCTGCAAAACGATCCCAAGGTGTTTTTGCAAGCCGGTGTTACGATTGACGAGGCGATGATCGCCAGCTTGATCGCACAGCGTGCAGCGGCCAAAACGGCGAAAGATTTTGCGGCGGCAGATCGGATTCGCCAGCAGTTGCTAAGCCAGGGCATTGCTCTGAAGGACTCGGCCAGCGGCACCTCCTGGGAGGCAGTAGCATGATTTTCCCAGCCCTCATTTTGGCGAGCAACATTCGAAAGCGAAGTCATGGTGGTTACTGAAAAGAGTGCAGCTGTGGTTGAATTGCCGCCCTATTGGGAAGAGGCGTGCAAACACCTGATGAAAAAAGATCGGGTGATGAAGCGTTTAATTCCCAAGTTTGGCGATGCCTGTCTGCAAACCCGGGGCGATCCTTTTGTTACCTTGGCGCGCAGCGTCGTTGGACAGCAGATTTCGGTCAAGGCGGCGCAAACCGTGTGGAATCGTTTTGTGCTTTTGCCCAAAAAAATGACTGCTGCCAATATACTCAAACTCAAGGTGGACGACATGCGTGCCGCCGGTTTGAGTGCCCGCAAGGTCGAGTACCTGGTCGATCTGGCCTTGCACTTTGATGCGGGTACCGTGCACCTCAAGGCCTGGGAGGCGATGGATGACGAAGCCATCATCAGTGAGTTGATCGCGATTCGCGGCATTGGCCGTTGGACCGCCGAGATGTTTTTGATCTTTCATTTGATGCGCCCCAACGTCTTGCCGCTGGACGATGTGGGCTTGCTCAACGGCATCAGTAAGAGTTATTTTTCAGGCGACGTGGTCAGCCGCAGCGATGCGCGCGAGGTGGCCGCCGCCTGGGCTCCGTATTGCAGCGTGGCAACTTGGTATATTTGGCGCTCGCTCGATCCGCTGCCGGTGATCTACTAACTGTCATGGCATCGAAGTAATGCCGAAACATGAAACCGGACCGTCATTGCGAGGAGCGCAGCGACGCGGCAATCCAGAACTGCATGGATTGCCACGCTTCGCTCGCAAGGACGACATTCTTTCACATTAAGATACTGTCATGGTCAAAAAAACATTTCTCGATTTTGAACGTCCCATCGCTGAGCTCGAAAACAAGATTGACGAGCTGCGCTATGTGCAGAACGAGTCGGCGGTCGATATTTCGGCGGAGATCAATCAGATTGCCAAAAAAAGCCAGCAGCTCACCAAGGACATTTACAGTGACTTGACACCCTGGCAAATCACCAAAATCGCGCGCCACCCGGAACGCCCTTACACGCTCGATTACGTCAACGACATCTTCACCCATTTTGTCGAGCTGCACGGCGACCGGCATTTTGCCGACGACCTCAGCATTGTGGGCGGACTGGCGCGTTTTAATGGCATCCCCTGCATGGTGCTGGGTCAGCAAAAAGGGCGCGACACCAAAGAGCGTGGCCTGCGCAACTTTGGTATGTGCAAGCCCGAGGGTTACCGTAAAGCCTTGCGGCTTATGAAAATCGCTGAAAAATTCAAATTGCCATTGTTCACTTTTGTTGATACGCCGGGTGCCTACCCCGGCATTGACGCCGAAGAGCGCGGTCAGTCCGAAGCCATTGGGCGCAATATCTTTGAGATGGCGCAACTTGAAGTGCCCATCATCACCACCATCATCGGCGAGGGTGGCTCCGGCGGAGCACTGGCGATCTCGATTGGCGACCAGGTTCTGATGCTGCAATATTCGATTTATTCAGTGATCAGCCCCGAGGGCTGTGCCTCCATTCTCTGGAAAACGTCGGACAAAGCGCAGGAAGCTGCCGATGCGCTCGGCATTACGGCGCATCGTCTCAAAGCCCTTGGAATGATTGACAAAGTGGTCAATGAGCCGGTCGGCGGTGCGCACCGGGATCCCAAGCAAATGGCGGCTTTTCTCAAGCGCGCCTTGAACGATGCCTTACGCCAGGTCGGTGACCTCAAGGTTAAGGATTTGCTCGATCGGCGCTACGATCGATTGCAAAGTTATGGCCGCTTTACTGATACCAAGGCGGCGGCCAAGTAGCGTGTGACAACCCCGTTTGCCAAGGCAATTGCCACCTTCTCGCCAGCGCTGCCGATGGCGGTGGCTTACAGCGGTGGAGCTGATTCCACCGCCTTGTTGCTGGCGTGTGCCGAGAAATGGCCGGGGCAAGTGCAAGCGATCCACATTCACCACGGTTTGCAAGCGGCAGCAGACGATTTTGTTCAACATTGCCAAGCGTTTTGCGCACGAGTACGGGTGCCCTTGACGATTAAAAAGGTCGATGCCCGCCACACACCAGGCCAGAGCCCGGAGGACGCGGCACGGCGGGCCCGTTACCAGGCTTTTGAAACCTTAACCCGCGCTGAGTTGTCAGCCATTCAAACCATCGCGATTGCCCAGCACGCCGATGATCAGGTCGAGACACTGTTGCTGGCGCTGAGTCGGGGCAGTGGTTTGCCGGGCCTGAGCGCGATGCCGGCGACCTGGGTGCGCGCTGGCGTCAGCTACCACCGACCACTGCTAACAGTGCGTGGGTCGGACATTCGAGCCTGGATTACGGCGCGCGGTGTGGTCTGCTTTGAAGACCCCAGCAATGTCGATCAGAAGTTCACGCGCAATCGCATCCGCGCTGGGTTGCTGCCCGCGCTGGAGGCAACGTTCCCGCAATTTCGCGACACCTTTACCCGTAGCGCGGCGAATGCGGCGCAGGCCCAGGCGGTATTGCTGGAAGTGGCGCTACAGGACCTTGAGCTGATTGGCGCACCACCGCTCATTAAACAGATTCAGTGTTTGAGTCGAGTGCGTCAGGCCAATGTGCTGCGCTACTGGCTAGACACCACTTACCAGACAGTTCCGACGGCCGCGCAATTGGCTGAATTGCTCGATCAAATTGCCGCCTGTCGCACGCGCGCTCACCAGATCCACATCAAGCTTGGTAACGGTTTTTCCGAGCGCCGGGGAACCGAGTTGCATTGGTACAATTCCCCGGTTTCGATTTAAATAATTCTTACCCATGGCATTGATTGTTCATAAATACGGCGGCACCTCGATGGGCTCGACCGAGCGCATCCGCAATGTGGCCAAACGCGTCGCCAAATGGGCGCGTGCTGGCCACCAAATGGTGGTGGTACCGTCTGCCATGAGTGGTGAAACCAACCGCTTGCTGGCGCTGGCCAAAGAACTTGCACCCTCCAAGACAACCGACGCTTATGGTCGCGAGCTTGACATGCTGGCCGCCACTGGCGAGCAGGCATCGAGTGCGTTGCTGGCTATTGCGTTACAGGCTGAGGGCCTGGAGTCGGTCAGTTACGCCGGTTGGCAAGTTCCCATTCGCACCGACAGCGCCTACACCAAGGCCCGCATTGCGTCGATTGACGACACCCGCGTGCGCGTTGAACTGGTAGCGGGCAAAGTGGTTATCGTCACCGGTTTTCAGGGGCTTGACGAGCTGGGTAATATCACCACCCTGGGGCGCGGCGGCTCAGATACGTCAGCAGTCGCGGTGGCGGCCGCCATGAAGGCCGATGAGTGCCTGATCTACACCGATGTTGATGGCGTCTATACCACCGACCCACGCGTGGTGCCTGAAGCGCGGCGCCTGCATACGGTGAGCTTTGAAGAAATGCTGGAGATGGCCTCCATGGGCTCCAAAGTGCTGCAAATCCGCTCTGTCGAATTTGCTGGCAAATACAAGGTCAAGTTGCGCGTTTTGAGCAGTTTTACCCCGTGGGACATTGATATCAACATCGAGGCTGCCTCTGGCACCCTGATCACTTTTGAGGAAGACCAACACATGGAGCAAGCCATTATTTCGGGTATTGCGTTTAGCCGCGAGGAAGCCAAAATATCCGTGCTGGGTGTGCCCGACAAGCCCGGCATTGCCTACCAGATCCTGGGTGCGGTGGCGGACGCCAACATCGACGTCGATGTCATCATCCAGAACATCAGCAGAGACGGCAAGACCGATTTCAGCTTCACCGTCAACCGCACCGACTACGCCAAAACAGTGGATTTACTCAAGGATAAAGTGCTGCCGAGCCTGGGGGCGCAAGAAGTGGTGGGCGACACCAAGATCTGCAAGGTATCGATCGTCGGTATCGGCATGCGCAGCCACGTCGGCGTGGCCAGCAAAATGTTTCGCGTCCTGAGCGAAGAAGGCATCAACATCCAGATGATCTCCACCAGCGAGATCAAAACATCGGTGGTGATCGACGAAAAATACATGGAGCTGGCGGTGCGCGCGCTGCACAAAGCTTTTGAGTTGGAACAGGTACCAGTGTGAACAAGCAGGAGAGACTCATGAGATAATCTCGCCTGTCCAGGAAACGTGACCGAGTGGCCGAAGGTGCTCCCCTGCTAAGGGAGTATGGGGTGTAGAGCCTCATCGAGGGTTCGAATCCCTCCGTTTCCGCCAAAAATAGGTTTTTTAACTTCCAAGGAAGTCCAAAGAACTAAGAAAAAGCCCCGCAAACCCAGTGTTTACGGGGCTTTTTTGTTTTTTAACGTCCGCCAAGGTGCGTTGACAGCCAGCAATAATTGGGGATACATTTGGGGGCATAAATCAAGCTTTTTTGATGCCCCCAGAAAATATGCCCCCAAAATGCCCTTGACCAAGATCGAATGCGACCGGGCCGCGTGCCCGTCAGATCGCCCGCTACTTCGCTTTGCCGATGAAAAGGGCATGTACCGCCAAAAATAGGTTTTTTAACTTCCAAGGAAGTCCAAAGAACTAAGAAAAAACCCCGCAAACCCAGTGTTTACGGGGCTTTTTTGTTTTCTAACGTCCAACAAGGGGTATTGCAAGTCGATGCCTTTTGGGGGTACCTTTGGGGCATGGGGTATCGCCATTATTTCCTCTTTGGAGCGCACCTGCCGTTAACTGATACCGCCATCAAAAAAGCCAAATCTGATGGAAAGCCCGTTAAATTTAGCGACGGCAAGGGCATGTATCTGCTGGTTAATCTGCGCGACCTCATGACCGATATCGAGCTGATATTGACCATGCTGGGCGAGGCCACCACCAAACTGCACCGCGACCGCGATTCCAAAGGCATGGCACCGCTCAAAAAGGATGCAAAAGACGGTGGCGCAGTGGCGGGCCGGACTCGCAAGGATATTGAGAAGCAGAGTGGTAAACCGGTGATCTCGCCGGGAAATTTCAAACGGTTGGTCGGCAAAAGAGTCAAGAAGCTCGAAGGAGGGGAGTGAACACCAGGCGCAGGTTTGAGGTGTTGCCGCTTGAGCTATTGCGTTGGACTGGGATGACACGGAGAAAAATACTTCGGCGGCCTGTTTGTCTCTCTCTGCTGTTCGGTTGCACGGTGACGGGCCTACATCGCGCCTAATTGTCCCAGCCACCACCGCCGACATCAACTGAGCCACCATCATCCCAGGAACTCGAATCGCTGATACCAAAATTCTGGCCACCCATGTCGGTGTTTCGGTCCAGAGCTTGGTAGTCGTTATTGCTCAAGTTGTCGAACTGTCCCGCGGGTTGGCCATGGTTTCCCATCAGGTTGCGTCCAATTGCTTCTGCTGCCATGACACCGGCACCGACGGCCAGACCAGTTGCCACACCGCCCATGATGCGCCCGCCAAGGCCGCTCCCGGCTGGCTGACCATAACCAGCTTGCCCATAAGTTGGTTGCATCACACCGCTTGCTGCGTTCCCACCTGTCATGCCAAAGTTCTGGGGACCGCTCAAACCACCCTGGTTGGCATATGCGGGTTGCTGGGCATATTGCACTGGCGGCCTTCTGCGGAAAATCAGGTACCCCGCAATGATCACGCCTCCAGCCAGCAACAGGGGCAGGCCCCATGAAGAGGGTGAAGACGGTGCATCAGGCGCTGCATAGTGCGTCGGTGAAACATTTCGGGCCACTTTTGGGGTGTTCCTGCCTGCAAGTTGCGAACGCAGTGCCTGGACCGATTCCGGCTTTGCAAATGGCAGTCCTGGAGCCAACGCTTCAGCGCCGGCCAATGCCTCACGTGCCTGTGCCAGCTTGCCCTGGCGGGCAAAGAGTTCACTTTGCACAAAATGGGCTTTTGCGCTCTTGGGGTGAGAAATCAGAACCTGCTGAATCATCACCTGAGCCTGGTCCACTTTGCCGGCCTGCGCCGTCGCGAAGACCTCGTTGATGGTGGGTTCAGATTGAGCCATGGCCAAACCGAAGCTCAAAAACGAAGCAACAACAATCCACTGGATGGCCCGCTGAATTATTGACTTGAAGTTCATTGATACTGCCTTTGAAATTAAAACGCCATACCTGGGCGACATAGTGCCAACGCTACCAAGCGCAAGAGCCTGGTGAATGTCGGCTTTGTAAAGCAGGCAACAAAGCGTTTTTGAAAGTCCTGGCAATGTTCATGGGCGTACCTTGAAGATCAGGCTCGCATGGGTGGCGTGGCACGGCTCTGCCCCTGCCTTGCCAACATCCAGCCAGGGTATTCCGGTGGCAAGGCGCTTACTTCATCAAGCGCTTTCAACTCCTCAGTGTTCAATTCGAGCTTGGTGGCACCAAGGTTGTCTTCAAGCTGAACCGTCGTCTTAGCGCCAACAATCACAGTGCTGACCTGTTTGCGACTCAGTAGCCAGGCCAACGCCACCTGTGCCACTGATACCTGATGGTTGTGCGCGATTGGACGCATCGTGTCAATGATTTGGAAGGCGCGTGTCTTGTCCACCAGAGGAAAGTCAAAGCTTGCGCGGCGCGTGCCTTCCGGTCCTTTTCCGTCCGGGCCAAATTTTCCGCTGAGCAATCCTCCAGCGAGCGGACTCCAGACCATCAGACCAAGTTGCTGGTCCTGCAGCAGCGGCAACACTTCGCGCTCCAGGTCTCGTCCTGCCACTGTGTAGTAAGCCTGCACGCTCTCAAAGCGAGCCCAATGATTCTTTTCTGAAATGGCCAATCCCTTCATGATTTGCCAGGCGGCCATGTTGCACAGGCCGATATAACGCACCTTGCCAGAACGCACCATGTCGTTCAGAGTGGACAGGACATCCTCAAGCGGGGTGAGGGGGTCAAATCCATGCAGTTGGTACAGGTCGATGTGGTCGAGCTGCAACCGTTTGAGGCTGGCGTCCAGCTCGTGCATGAGGTGGTACCGTGATTGCCCGAGCGAGTTGACGGCGGTCTCATTCATGGTGCCCGTAGCCTTTGTGGCGACTATCAGTTCGTCGCGAGGCAAACCGAGGCTCTTGATGGCGTTGCCGGTGAGTTGTTCCGATTCGCCTTGCGAATACACATTGGCGGTGTCGATAAAGTTCACACCGGCCTCAAAAGCTTGCTTTACCAGTGCGGTGGCGGCGTCCTGCTCGAGACCGCCCATGACCTTCCAGAATCCTTGACCACCAAAGGTCATGGTCCCCAGGCAAATCTCAGAAACATACAGGCCGGTTCGGCCCAAAAGGCGGTAGCGCATTGAATTCTCCCGAAGTTAGAACAGGGGACATAGGCCGCAGGACGGCGACAACCGCTACATCGGCAACGGCATGCTGTGCCACCACAAGCGGCAATCGCGGCACAAATCACCACTGAAAGACGCCTGGAGTATGCCGTCAAGCACCATGCGTGGCAGCGGGTCGCCGGGCTTTCGCGCAATCAGGTTCGTTCCGGTTGATGCAGCCCAGATTTGAAACAATTCCTCGGATGCAACCTGGTAGGTGACATGCCAGTGTGCAATACCGCTGTCCGGCTTTGACGCGAGCACCTCAAAGCTGAGATCAATATCGTTTTGGAGTTTGATGCGCCGCCAGTATGCTGCGAGTTCGGCATGGCCACGCTGCGTCGCAAAAGGGGTGTTGTGATAGACACCATCCTCCGCAAAGAGTGCACAGAACGCAGTTTCGTCTTTGCCTTCCCAGGCGGCCTTGTATCCCAGCATGAACTGTTCAATGTCCATTTCAAACTCCGTTGTGATACCGATGATCGTTTATAAATTGTCAGTAAAGCTGCGTAGCTTGTCCGAGCGCGACGGGTGTTTGAGCTTGCGCAACGCTTTGGCTTCGATCTGGCGGATGCGCTCGCGCGTCACGTCGAACTGCTTGCCGACTTCTTCCAGGGTGTGGTCGCTGGTCATCTCGATGCCAAAGCGCATGCGCAGCACCTTGGCTTCGCGCGGCGTCAGGCTGTCCAGAATATCTTTGACCACATCGCGCAGGCCGGCCTGCATCGCTGCTTCCATCGGTGCCGTGTTGGCGCTGTCTTCGATGAAGTCGCCCAGGTGCGAGTCGTCATCGTCGCCGATGGGCGTCTCCATCGAGATCGGCTCTTTGGCGATCTTCATGATCTTGCGGATTTTGTCTTCGGGGATTTCCATGCGCTCAGCCAACACGCTGGCGTCTGGTTCGTAGCCAAACTCCTGCAGATGCTGGCGGCTGATGCGATTCATCTTGTTGATGGTCTCGATCATGTGCACTGGAATGCGGATGGTGCGGGCCTGGTCGGCAATTGAGCGCGTGATGGCCTGGCGAATCCACCAGGTAGCGTAAGTCGAGAATTTGTAACCGCGACGGTATTCAAATTTGTCCACCGCCTTCATCAGGCCGATATTGCCTTCCTGGATCAGGTCGAGAAATTGCAGCCCCCGGTTGGTGTATTTTTTGGCGATTGAGATCACCAACCGCAAGTTGGCTTCGATCATTTCTTTTTTGGCCGAGCGCGAGGAAGATTCACCCTCATTCATGCGTTTGTTGATGCCTTTGAGCTGATCCAGTGGCACTACCACGCGGGCTTGCAAGTTGGTCAATTTTTGTTGCAGATCCTGCACTGGCGGAATGTTGCGCGCCATGATGGCGCTCCAGGGTTTGCCGGCGCTGGCTTGTTTTTCGATCCATTTCATGTTCAACAACTGGCTGGCAACCCGGTTGCCGTGTTTGTCGCGACCACTGAAGTCGGCAATGAAATATTCTTGCGGGTAGCCACATTTGTCGACAAGGATGCGGCGTAGTTCGCGTTCTTTTTTGCGGATATCGTCCACTTGGGCGCGCACCAGATCGCACAGTTTTTCAATCGTTTTGGCGGTGAATCGAATTGACATGAGCTCTTCGCTCAAGTATTTTTGGGTCTTGACGTAGTTCGGCGTGCCGTAACCTTCCTTGTCGTAGATTTTGTGAATTTTTTCAAACAGTTCACGCAGTTTGTCAAAGCGCACCATTGCATCACGCTTGAGTTCTTCCAGCTTTTTTGTCAGTGCCTTGGAGCCGCCGTTGCCGTCGTCATCATCGGCTGCATCGAATTCGTCGAAATCTTCTTCGGCAACGTAGTCGTCGGCTTCATTAGGGTCAGAAAAACCATCCACAATGGTGGTGATGACGACCTTGTTTTCGCGGATTTCTTCTCCCAAGCGCAGGATTTCTGAAATCGTGGCGGGTGAGGCTGAAATGGCTTCCATCATGGCCATCAAGCCACCTTCAATGCGCTTGGCAATTTCAATTTCACCTTCGCGCGTGAGCAACTCCACGGTACCCATTTCGCGCATGTACATCCGCACCGGGTCGGTGGTGCGGCCAAACTCGCTGTCAACGGTGGAGAGTGCTGCTTCGGCTTCTTCTTCGGCTTCTTCTTCGGTGGCGGCGGAGGGGCCGTGGTTGTTGAGTAGCAGCGTTTCGGCGTCAGGTGTTTGCTCATAGACCGCCACTCCCATGTCGTTGAGCATCGAGATCACGACTTCAAGCGTTTCGGCATCGATCAGTTTGTCGGGCAGGTGGTCGGAGATTTCTCCGTGCGTCAGATAGCCACGGGTTTTGCCGAGCTTGATCAGAGCCTTCAGGCGCAGCCGTCGTTTGACCAGATCTTCTTCGGAAAGCACCGTCTCGTCCAGACCAAACTCTTTCATCAGCGCCCGCTCTTTGGCCTTGCTGATCTTCATGCGCAGGGGCTTGACCTTTTCAGTGACCACGACCGGCTCACCAACCAGGCTGGCTTCGATTTCAGTCAGGTCCAGGTCGGCCGCGTTGGCAGCCCCGGTTGCCGCCTTGGGCTTGCGACCACGTTTGACTTTGGTATTTTGGCTCGCTTGGATTTCGATCACTGCTGCTTTGGGCGGTCGGCCCGGTTTTTTCTTGGGAACAAGGTTGGTCGCTACGAAAATAGGCGCAATTTTTTTCGATTCACTGACAGGTGTTTTGGCGGCATATTTTGGTGCTGGCATTGTTTTTACCTTCAACTCGGGCTTCTTGGCAGGAGGCTTGACCACCACTTTGGCGGTAGTTTTTGGATGTGTCAGTTTGGACGCTGGTTTGACAGCAATCCGGGAAACTGACTTGGCAGGCATTTTGGACTTTTGAGCGGGCATATACACCTCAGAATTTCAAAAAACAAAGAGAATGAACAGGCACCGCAAATAACCGGTGCAGCCTGAGTGACAGGAGAAAAACTCCGGTGGCAAGATGTGTGGGCGAACATTTGGTGTGCAGTCCTTGCGGTAAGGTGGTCGGTCGTGAATTTTTTCAACGGTTGGCCGGGCCCGGAGGTGCTACTGTCGCTCTTGCCGAAAATCAGCGATGGATTGTACCGTGGATTTGCCGAAATGCAATCCAGTCAAGTCACGCGCTGGCGGTTTCAAGCTTCTTCAAGTTCTCGCGTTGTTTGCGCAGGGCATTTAGCTCGCGGATGAGTTCCTCTTCCCGAACTGATTTGTCAGGATCGGTGGATGGCAAAGCCTGCACCTGCTTGAGTTCCTGATCAAGCACGTCCAGACTGAGCTGCAAGACCGCTGATCGCAAGTCGGACAAAGGCGTTTGCGGGTCTTCGACCAACCGGCCCAAGGGTTGAAGATTGTCAATTTTGATGATCTCGCGAACCATTTTTTCGAAGGTCTGCGCCTGCATTCCAACTTCCAGTGCAGCCAGTGGTTGGGGCCCGTGCTCATGAGATTGGCCGTCAAACCAACGAAAGAAGTCGCCGAATTGACCCTCAAGTTCACAAAGTGCTTCATGGTCCAGCGCCGTCAACTCTTCCCAAAACCAGGAGTTTCTAAACAACAGTTGGACAATATTCCTCGCTCTGGCTTCTACGGAAGGTCTGACCGGAACACGATGACCACCCCAAGTGTGGGATTCCTGAGGCGGCCCGCGGCGTGCGCGCCAGCGTGAATCTGAATTTTGCCCACTGTCGGTGGGGGGGCGCCATAAGGCGAGCAGTTCACCTGGATCGACTTGAACATGTTTGGCCAGCTCATTGAGCAATTGACGCTTGAGCGCGCCTTCGGGCAGTGCCAGCCACAGAGGCCGGGCATTGCTGGCCAAATGAGCGCGACCTTCTGCGCTGCCCAGGTCGCAGCCCTCACGCACCGCGTCGATCAAGAAACGGCTCAGGGGTACGGCCGCGCTGACGTAACGGGCAAACGCCTCTTTGCCGAATTCGCGAATGAAACTGTCGGGGTCATGCTCGGCCGGCAAAAACAAGAATTTGACGCTGCGCACATCGGTGGCGAAGGGCAGGGCGCAGTCAAGCGCCTTGCGCGCCGCGTGGCGGCCAGCGCTGTCGCCGTCGAAACTGAAAACCACCGAGTCGGTGAAGCGGAATAATTTTTGAATATGCTCGGCGGTGCAGGCGGTGCCCAAGGTGGCCACCGCGTTGGCAAAGCCGAGCTGGGCCAGTGCCACCACGTCCATATAACCTTCGGTGACCAGCGCATAACCGTGCTCGCGCAACGCATTGCGGGCCTCGAACAGGCCATACAGTTCGCGTCCCTTGCTGAAAACCGGGGTCTCGGGGGAATTGAGGTACTTGGGCTTGTCGTCACCGAGCACGCGGCCACCAAAACCAATGCATTCCCCTTTGACGTTGCGGATCGGAAACATCACACGGTCGCGAAAACGGTCATAACGTTTTTCTTCCGCAGCGTCTTCGTTGTTCAGGACGACCAAGCCGCTTTCCACCAGCAGTGGATCGTCATAGTGCGGGAAAGTGCTGGCCAGGCTGCGCCAACCTGCGGGTGCATAGCCCAAACCGAACTGTCTGGCAATCTCGCCAGAGAGGCCACGGGCCTTCAGGTAATCTACCGCCCGGGGCGACTCCTTTAAATGTTTTTTGTAGGCATCCGATGCCCTTTCGAGCACGCCGTTCAAGGTGTTTTGTTTTTCACGCTGTTCGGCGGCCCGGACCCGGTCTTGTGGGCTGGCGTTGTCTTCGGGCACTTGCAACCCATACTGCTGGGCCAGGTCTTTGACGGCTTCGACAAAGGTCATGCCCGCGTGCTCCATCAGGAAACCGATGGCATTGCCGTTCTTGCCGCAGCCAAAACAATGGTAGAACTGTTTGCTCGGGCTGACCGAGAAAGATGGTGACTTTTCTGCGTGGAACGGGCACAGGCCGGTGAAATTGGCACCCCCCTTTTTGAGTTGCACATAGCGACCCACGATCTCCACCACGTCAGCGCGTGCTATGAGTTCTTGAATGAAGGTTTGGGGAATGCTCACAGACGCAATTGTGGCGAGTTTCGGGGTCCGGTTGCAATTTCGCTGAGGCGCACCACTTCGCCTGCCGGGGCGAAATCCTGCTTGTCAGCGCGGTGCCAGGCGAATGGCGCCGTCGAGCCGGATCACTTCGCCATTGAGCATGTCGTTCTCAAAAATGTGCAGGGCCAGTTTGGCGTAATCAAGCGGTGTGCCCAGGCGCGACGGGAACGGTACGGCTGCGGCCAGCGAGTCTTGCACTTCTTGGGAAAAAGCAAACATCATGGGCGTGCCAAAAATGCCCGGGGCAATGGTCATGTTGCGAATGCCGTTGCGCGCCAGATCACGGGCGATCGGCAACGTCATGCCGACAATGCCACCCTTGGAAGCGCTGTAGGCAGCCTGGCCGATCTGGCCGTCATAGGCCGCCACTGAGGCGGTCGAGATCATGACACCGCGCTCACCGGTGACCTCCGGCTCGTTTTTGCACATGGCATCAGAGGCCAGCCGGATCATGTTGAAGCTGCCGATCAGGTTGACGGTAATGCATTTGGTGAACACTGCCAAACTGTGAGGGCCGTTTTTACCAACGGTTTTCTCACCCGGTGCAACACCGGCGCAATTGACCAAGCCCATCAGTTTGCCCAGCGACACTGCCTTGGCTACCACCGCCTGCGCGTCAGTCTCCTGGCTGACGTCGCATTTGACAAAAGCCCCGCCAATGTCTTTGGCAATGGCTTCGCCTTTTTCAACCTGCATGTCGGCGATGACGACTTTGCCGCCCTTGGCGGCCAGCATGCGGGCCGTGCCCTCGCCCAAACCCGATGCGCCACCGGTCACGATGAATACTTTACCTGCAATGTCCATATCGATCTCCAATAAACAATTGACGTTAACGTAATCGCCAATTATGGCGCATTCACCTCTACTTCAAATTTTTTTGGCGCTGAAACGAGTGAGGATGGATAGCTGTTACACTTCGCGCTCTTGAACAATCCTTAGGCGCGTAGCTCAGCTGGTTAGAGCACCACCTTGACATGGTGGGGGTCGTTGGTTCGAGTCCAATCGCGCCTACCAAGGTTTCCTTCTGAAAACAACCAGCTTCAGAATCTCCGGGAAACTCCTTGCAAACAATAGCCAGTCATGACGGGCAAATCTGCATTACAGTTAAGGCCTTACAGTTAAGCTCTGCTTTGCTTTGAGTCAGTGAGACCTTCATGCACAAAAATAAATCCTCCGAGACAAAAATCCACCAAAGGATTATTAAAAAATATCCCAATCGTAGGCTCTACGACACCGATATTTCAAACTACATCACATTGGCCGAAGTCAAACGGTTGGTGATGGCCAACGAACCCTTTGTGGTCAATGACGTTAAGACCGGCGTAGACTTGACCCGTTCGGTCTTGCTGCAAATTATTCTTGAAGAAGAAGCCAATGGCTCGCCCATGTTTACGGCGCCGGTACTCTCCAGTTTGATTCGTTTTTATGGTCAGGCGGTGCAGGGCTTTATGGGAGGTTATCTGGAGAAAAACATTCAATCGCTGATGGATGTACAGACCAAATTTAGTGAACAAAGCAAAGGCTTGACGCCTGAAATGTGGGCACAGTTCATGACGTTGCAATCGCCCGTGCTACAGGGCATGATGGGTGGCAGTCTGGAACAGTCCAAAAATATATTGGTGCAATTGCAAGAACAGATACAAAAGCAGACGGGTCAAATGCTCGGGGCGTTTGGCATCAAGCCCTGAGACACATGAGTGAAGTTATTACCCGCAGCAATGCGGCACCCAAAATCGGTTTTGTCAGCCTGGGTTGTGCCAAGGCGCTGACCGATTCTGAACTGATCCTGACGCAACTTAGTGCCGAGGGCTATCAGACCGTCAAGACATTGGAGGGTGCCGATCTGGTGATCGTCAACACTTGTGGTTTCATTGACGACGCGGTCAAGGAGAGCCTCAATGCCATTGGCGAGGCATTGGCTGAAAACGGCAAGGTGATCGTCACCGGTTGCCTGGGTGCTCAATCCGCCGCGTCGGGCGGTCTGCTGGTGCGGCAAATGCATCCCAGCGTGTTGGCCGTCACCGGTCCGCACGCAACGCAGGAAGTGATGGACGCGGTGCATGCCCATTTGCCCAAGCCGCACGATCCATTGATTGATCTGGTGCCCAATGCCTTCGGTGTGGCGGGCATCAAGCTCACGCCGCGTCATTACGCCTATATCAAGATCAGCGAAGGTTGCAATCACCGTTGCACCTTTTGCATCATCCCGTCGCTGCGCGGCGATCTGCTTTCGCGTCCGATTGGCGCGGTGCTCACCGAAGCACGTGCCCTGTTTGAAGGTGGTGTTAAGGAATTGCTGGTGATCAGTCAGGACACTTCAGCCTATGGGGTCGATGTCAAATACTGCACCGGTTTTTGGGACGGCAAGCCGATCAAGACGCGCTTGTTCGAGCTCGTCAGCGCATTGGGTGATCTGGCTGGACCCTATGGTGCCTGGGTGCGCCTGCACTACGTCTATCCGTACCCGAGTGTCGATGAGATTCTTCCTTTAATGGCCAGCGGTAAAGTGTTGCCGTATCTGGATGTGCCGTTTCAGCACAGCCACCCGGATGTGCTCAGGCGCATGAAGCGCCCGGCCAATGGCGAGAAAAATCTGGAACGCATCGAGCGCTGGCGTGCCGCTTGCCCGGATCTGGCGCTGCGCAGTACCTTCATCGCCGGTTTTCCGGGTGAAACCGAGGCCGAGTTCTCGCATTTGCTTGACTTTATGCGGGAGGCACAGATTGACCATGCGGGCTGTTTTGCCTACAGTGCGGTCGCGGGTGCTGCCGCCAACGAGCAGCCGGGCATGTTGCCGATTGAACTGCGCGAAGAGCGGCGCTCACGCTTTATGGCCGTGGCTGAAGCGCTGTCGGTGGCAAAATTACAGCAGCGAGTCGGTACCACCTTGCAAGTGCTGGTTGATGCGGCACCGGGTCTGGGAAAAAAAGGTGGCGTGGGTCGCTGTTATGCCGATGCGCCCGAGATTGACGGGGCCGTCAAGCTGCTGGCACCCGAGAAAATCAGCAAGACTTTGCGGGTGGGTGAATTCACCAAGGCACGCATTGTGGGCACGCAGGGTCACGATCTGCTGGCACAGCCGTTTTAGAACTAAACGTTTGAACTATTTCAGAACAAAAAAAACCACCGCAAGTGCAGTGGACTTTATTAATATTGGTGCCCGGAAGAGGACTCGAACCTCCACACCTTTCGGCACACGGACCTGAACCGTGCGCGTCTACCAATTCCGCCATCCGGGCATCTCAGGAAAGTGAGTTATTGTATCAAAAATAATAGCCAAACCAGCGGCTTGCTGGATGAAGTTGAAGGCACGGTTCAAGGTCACCGTGATGGGCACGGTTTTGTGTTGCGAGATGATGGCGAGCCTGATATATATTTGCCGCCCAATGAAATGCGCGCCGTGCTGCACAAGGACCGGGTCAAGGTGCGCATTGTCCGCAGTGACCGCAAGGGCCGCCCCGAGGGCCGCGTGCTGGAAATTATTGAACGCTCAGATCAGCCCATCATCGGTCGTTTGTTGCATGAAAGCGGTATCTGGATCGTGGCACCTGAGGACAAGCGTTATGGGCAAGACGTGATGATCCCCAAAACGGCGATCGGTCTGGCCCAGCCCGGCCAGGTGGTGGTGGTTGAGCTCACCGAGCCGCCTGCTCTGTACGGCCAGCCTGTCGGGCGCATCAAAGAGGTGCTGGGCGAAGTCAACGACCCCGGCATGGAGATCGAAATTGCGGTGCGCAAATACAGCGTGCCGCATGTGTTTTCCGAGGCCTGTAATGCGCTGGCGCGCAACCTGCCTGACAGTGTGCGCGCACAAGACAAGAAGCACCGCGTTGATTTGACCGATGTGGCGCTGGTGACGATTGACGGTGAAGACGCGCGTGATTTTGACGATGCGGTTTATTGCGAACCCGCAAAAATCGGCAAGGGCAAAGCGGCAGCTCCAGGCTGGCGCTTGTTGGTGGCCATTGCCGATGTCAGCCATTACGTCGAAAACGGCTCAGCCATTGACCTGGACGCTTATGAGCGCGCCACCAGCGTTTATTTTCCGCGCCGCGTCATTCCGATGCTGCCTGAGAAACTTTCCAATGGATTGTGTTCGCTTAACCCTGAAGTCGAGCGTTTGTGCATGGTTTGCGATATGGTCGTGACACAAGATGGCGAGATCAATGCCTACCAGTTTTATCCGGCTGTGATGTGGAGCCACGCCCGTTTCACTTACACCGAGGTGGCGGCGATTCTGACCAATACCGCTGGAGCCGAAGCGCTCAAACGCAAAGGGCGGGTTGCCGATCTGTTGAATTTGCATGCTGTCTATCGGGCCTTGCTCAAGGCGCGCGAGCGCCGGGGTGCGGTTGATTTTGAAACCGTTGAAACGCAGATTGTTTGCGATGAAAATGGGCGCATCGAGAAAATCGTGCCGCGCAAGCGCAACGAGGCGCACAAACTGATTGAAGAAGCCATGCTGGCGGCCAACGTCTGTAGTGCAGACTTTATTTCGCATAGCAAGCACGCGGGATTGTTTCGGGTGCATGAAAGCCCAACGCCCGAGAAAATCGAGCTGCTGCGTAGCTACCTCAAAACCTGCGGCGTTGCGCTCACCCTCAGCGACGATCCCGCGCCGGGTGAGTTTCAGGCGATTGCCAGCGCCACTAAAGACCGGCTCGACGCAGCGCAGATTCATTCGATGCTGTTGCGTTCGATGCCGCAAGCGATTTACACTCCCATCAACGAAGGCCATTTTGGTTTGGCGTTTGAGGCTTACACCCACTTTACCAGCCCGATCCGGCGTTACCCCGATCTGCTGGTGCACCGTGTCATCAAGGCGATTTTGGCCAAGACCAAGTACCAGTTGCCGGTGCTGCCGATACCAGGCGAGGCGCACGCCAAGCTCGCCAAGCGGCTGGAAAAAGGGCGCGTCGCGCGCCTCACCAAGTCGAACGAAAAACCCAGGAAGCAAAGCCTGGAGACCCAGGCCTGGCTCGCGGCGGGTTTGCATTGCAGTGCCAACGAGCGCCGTGCGGATGAAGCCAGCCGCGATGTCGAAGCCTGGCTCAAGTGCGAGTACATGCGGGGTCATCTGGGCGAGGAATATTCTGGTGTGGTCAGTGCCGTGACCAGTTTTGGCATTTTCGTTACGCTCGACGCCATGTATGTCGAGGGCTTGGTGCACATCACCGAGCTCGGCGGTGAATACTTCCGCTTTGACGAGGCGCGCCAGGAGTTGCGTGGCGAGCGCAGTGGGTTGCGTTACGCCATCGGCACCCGGGTTCAGGTGCAGGTCAGCCGGGTTGACCTGGATGGTCGGCGCATCGATTTCCGACTGCTGCATCAAGCCGACACCGGGTCGGCTCACCACGGCAAAGAATCGGCCCGATTGTCTGACGAGGCGGCGGGCCTTGAGCTCGAAGCGATCAAGGGCACCCGCAGCGGCAAAAAAACTGGCAAAACGCAGTCACGAAAAATAACTGAGCCGCTGGCGGCGTTGCCAAAATCCGCAGTCAGGTCCTCGCGGACGTCGGCCAAGGCAACCTCCGTCAAGGGCGAGGCCAAAACGCGCAAACCCAGACGTCGCTCGTGAATTTGTTGGTCAAGCGCTGGCCGAGGTGACGGTGTCGTCGTTTCTGCCACGACCTGCCAGGAGTCCGGCCACCAGTGCTTGGCTGGGGGGCCAGCGGTCAGCCAACAGCCCATGCTGATAGACCGCTTGGCAGGCCGCGTCGAAGGCGGTCAAACCTCCGGCCAGACGCGCCCCCACCATGCCAGCGAGCACGTCGCCCGTGCCGGCGCTGGCAAGTCGGGCGTTGCCGGTGGGGTTGATGACTGGCGTTTGAGCGGGGGCGGCGATGATGCTGCCCGAGCCCTTGAGCACCACGCTGCAGCCAAAGCGCTCGGCCAGTTGCTGCGCTGCGGCCAGACGGTCGCTTTGCACCTGAGCGGCGCTGTTGCCCAGCAGGCGCGCGGCTTCCAGCGGATGCGGCGTCAGCACCGTGGCAACCGGGCGCTGCGAGCGTGCCTTCAGCAAGGTTTGCAACTGGCTGTCATGAGCGACGGCATTGAGTGCGTCTGCATCGATCACAAGCTTGCCAGCGCTCGATAAAATTCTTGCCAAGGGTGCTGCAATGGCGTCACCGCCGCCACAGCCGCAGACTACCGTCATCGTCTTGAAGTCAAGCGCAGCGACGGCTCTGAACATCAGTTCGGGTTGATTGAGATCAATGCTCAGGCTGGGGCCGTCGAGCAGGGCGACAAAGACCCGGCCGGCACCGGTGTGCAGCGCGGCTGAGGCTGCTAGCAGGGCAGCACCAGTCATGCCGGGCGCGCCGCCGACCACGGCGACGTCGCCGAAGCTGCCTTTGTGCGAAGCATGGGGTCGCGCTGCGATGGCGGGGGCGCCTCCCAACCAGGCGGTGGGCGCCACCACTGGGGTGATTTCAGAGAAGGCGGCGTTGCCGCTCAAGCCGTTCAACCAAACGGTACCGGTGGCGTCGCGTCCGCAGGCGGTGAACAAGCCAGGTTTGATCGTGAGCAGGCTTAAGGTGTGCGTGGCGTGGACGCTGGGGGATGTGACGGCACCCGTGTCGGCCTGCAGGCCGGTGGGCAAATCTACCGCCAGCACCGGAGCGTGGCCCACATTCATCAGGTCGATCCAGTCTGCCATGCGGTCTTCGGGCGCACGGGCCTGGGTGCCAATGCCGAGCAGGGCGTCAATGCACAAGTCGAACTCATCAGGGGGCGTGTCGGCGAAGACAACGCCAGCAGCCAATGCACGCTGGCAGGATATCGCAGCGTCCGACGGCGCTTTTTCGGGGCTGCCGAGCCAGGTCACGACGGGCTGCTTGCCCCAGCGCTGCAAGTGCATGGCCGCTTCCAGACCATCACCGCCGTTGTTGCCAGCACCGCAGGCAATCCAGATGCGCCGGGCGTGCGGTGCCAGCGCCAGCGCCAGTTGCGCTACTGCGAGCCCGGCACGTTGCATCAAAGTGTGTGCGGGCAGGCTCGCCAGCACCGATTGTTCGATGCGGCGCGTGGCCGCAACGTTGTACAAAGCGTGTCGCGCGAGGCTGTCAATTTTTTGGGTGGACTCGGAGCTCATGCGCTGCATTGTCTGTTATTGGTGCAGCCGTGTCACACTCAAGCCGCTGCTGTCAAGCTCGGGCGTTCTACAGTCGATCAGGTCGGCTAGCACGCGGGCTGAGCCACAACTGAGCGCCCAGCCGCTCGATCCGTGTCCCAGATTCAGCCAGATACCGGCACTGCCACTGGGGCCGATGATGGGCGGCCCATCGGGCAGCATCGGGCGCGCGCCTTTCCACTCCTGCACGCCACCCGAGAACTTGGCCGCGCCCGGAAACCAGTCAAGCAAAACTTTGTACAGGGTTTGCAGCGAGCTGGCGCATTTTTGGGCGGCTGTACCGCCCAGCTCGGCGCTGCCCGCGACCCGCACCCGGTTGCCCAGCCGTGAAATGACCACCTTGTAGCGCTCATCCATGACGGCGCTGTGCGGTGCATTGAGCGGCTCGCGAATGGCAGCGCTGATCGAATAGCCGTGCACCGCGGCCAGCGGAATCTTTAGTCCCAATGGGGCCAGCAATCGGGCTGAATCCACGCCCGCGCAGATTACTGCCGCGTCGAAATGCAGCGCTGCCTCTTCGCCCATCAGACTGATGGCGACGTCGCCGGTTGGCTTGATTTGCGTGACCTTGGCGTTGAACAAAAATTTCACGCCCAGGCGCTGTGCTTCATTTTTGAGAAGCAGGGCAAACTGGCGGCAGTTGCCGACTTCACCGCCCGGCAAATGCACGGCACCAAAAAATGGTGTGTCTGGATTGAGCGCAGGCTCAATTTTGCGGGCGTCATTGGCGTCGAGTTCCTTGAAGCTGACCCCCGTTTCACGCAGCACTTGCAAGCCGGGCTGCACCAGATGACTGTCGTGCTTTGATCGCAACAACACCAGGCAGCCGTCGCTGCGTTCGTATTCAAGCTTCAAATCGGCTGTGATGAGATGCAAGCGAGCGCGGCTGTAAAGAGCCAGTTGCTGTAGGGTTGCCCGGTTCACCAGGTAGCGATCGGGGCGGCAGGCCCGGTACCACCGCCAGATCCAGTGCAACTCGTGCAACGATAGCGGCAGCCCGATTTTGACAGGGCCATAGCGGCCGAACAAGTGTCGCAGCATCTTGGCCGGCATCCCCGGCGCCCCCCACGGCGTGACGTAGCCCGGTGCCACCACACCGGCGTTGGCAAAACTGGCTTCTTCGGCCGCTGCCCCGCAGCGCTCCAGCACGGTGACTTCGTGCCCGTCACGGGCCAATTCGTAGGCGCTGGTGATGCCGATGATGCCGGCACCAATGACTGCGATTTTCATGTTTGGCCGCTGTGCAGCAACTGCTGAGTGGTATGGAGAGCTGGAAGCATTTGCAGACTATAATTGCCATGTTTTGCTGAGTGGCCCATTGGCTGCTTGGCAAACAAATCAGCAAACCAGTTTCACCAAGGTGTTGAAGTTTTAGAGGGCATGTGAATGCCACAAGAAACTGCAAAACGAACTGGATTTTAGACCTAACCTTCGGAGTTAATTATGGCAATTACCATGCGCGAAATGCTGGAAGCAGGTGTCCACTTTGGTCACCAAACCCGCTTCTGGAACCCCAAGATGGCACCGTTTATTTTCGGCCATCGCAACAAGATTCACATCATCAATCTGGAAAAATCGTTGCCGATGTTCCAGGCGGCCGCCAAGTTTGTGAGCCAAGTGTCGGCCAAGCGCGGCACCGTGCTGATGGTCGGCACCAAACGGCAAGCGCGCGAAACCGTGGCCGAGGAAGCCAAACGCGCCGGTGTCCCTTATGTTGACCAACGTTGGCTCGGTGGTATGTTGACCAACTTCAAAACCGTCAAGACTTCCATCAAACGTCTCAAAGACATGAAGATCCAGCAAGAAGCGGGCCTGGACGCCATGAGCAAAAAAGAGCAGCTCATGTTTGACCGCGAACTGGCAAAGCTGGAAAAAGACATTGGCGGCATTCAGGACATGACAGCTTTGCCCGATGCCATTTTTGTGATTGACGTCGGCTTTCACAAAATCGCCATTGCCGAGGCCAAAAAGCTCGGCATTCCGCTGATTGCGGTTGTTGATACCAATCACTCGCCCGAAGGCATTGACTACATTATTCCCGGTAACGATGACTCATCCAAGGCGGTGATTCTGTATGCCCGAGGCATTGCCGATGCGATTATTGAAGGTCGATCCAATGCGGTTGACGATGTGGTCAAAGCGATCGTGGCTGAGAGCGCTGATGAATTTGTCGAAGTCAACGAGGCCGTTGCCTGAGTTGTCTGTGACCTCAATAAAAGGGGGCTTTGATGCCCCTTTTTTGAGTTTGCTGGCATGAACCCTGAGTGGCACCCTAGATAATGAAAGAGTCCCGTCATTGCGAGCGTAGCGCGGCAAGCCGTTCGCAGAAGCTGACAATCTTTCGCTTTAAATTTAATGATTGAATACGGAGAATTAAGATGGCTGTAATTTCTGCGAGCATGGTGGCTGAACTGCGTGGCAAAACCGACGCACCCATGATGGAATGCAAACGCGCTTTGACCGAAGCCGAGGGCGATATGGTCAAAGCTGAAGAGCTGCTGCGTGTCAGGCTTGGCAGTAAAGCCGGCAAGGCCGCCAGCCGGATTACCGCCGAAGGTGTGGTGACCTGCTCGATCAATGAGGGTATCGGTGCCTTGCTTGAAGTGAACTGCGAAACTGATTTTGTGACCAAGAACGACAGCTTTTTGGCACTCGCCCAAGCCGCAGTCGAGCTGATTGCCAAACACAACCCGGCTGACCTGACAGCGCTCTCAGCCCTGCCTTATGCGCAGGACGGTTTTGGCCCGACACTTGAGGACGTGCGCAAGGGCCTGATTGGCAAGATCGGTGAAAACATGAGCTTTCGTCGCTTCCAGCGTTTTGCCTCCGGTGCCAAGTTGGTCTCGTATTTGCACGGCACGCGCATTGGCGTGGTGGTGGAGTACGAGGGCGACAGCGTGGCTGCCAAGGATGTGGCGATGCACGTGGCTGCCATGAAACCCGTGGCGCTCTCCAGTGCGGACGTACCGGCCGAACTGGTGGCGCGCGAGCGTTCGGTTGCGGCGGCCAAAGCCACCGACGATGCCGCCACCGCCACCGCAGCGGGCAAGCCGGTTCAGTCGGCCGAGATTGTTGCCAAACGCATCGAAGGTGGAGTGCAGAAATTTCTCAAGGAAGTCTCGCTGCTTAACCAGTCTTTCGTTAAGAACGACAAGCAGACGGTGGAGCAAATGCTCAAGGCAACAGCGACCAGCGTGAGCGCCTTTACCCTGTATGTCGTGGGTGAAGGCCTGGTTAAAAAAGTTGACGATTTTGCTGCCGAAGTCGCCGCTCAGGTAGCGGCTTCCAAGCAGACCAGCTAAAGAACCGTTTTCTCTGTTTCGTAGTCGTTCCAGCCAGGAGTTTGTCATGTCCGCCGTCCAACCTGCCTACAAACGTATTTTGCTCAAGCTCTCGGGTGAGGCCTTGATGGGGGACGATGCGTTTGGAATCAACCGTGACACTATTGTGCGCATGGTGGGTGAGATCGCCGAGGTCACCCGTTTGGGTGTGGAAGTGGCAGTGGTGATTGGCGGCGGCAATATTTTTCGCGGTGTCGCCGGGGGTTCGGTCGGGATGGACCGCGCCACTGCTGATTACATGGGTATGCTGGCGACCGTGATGAACGCGCTGGCCTTGGGCGACACCATGAACAAGGCAGGTTTGATCGCGCGTGTCATGTCGGCCATTGCGATTGAACAGGTGGTGGAGCCTTACGTCAGACCAAAGGCCTTGCAATACCTCGAAGAGGGCAAGGTGGTCATTTTTGCGGCTGGCACCGGTAACCCGTTTTTTACTACCGACACGGCCGCCGCTTTGCGCGGTGCCGAAATTGGTGCCCAGATCGTGCTCAAGGCGACCAAGGTGGATGGGGTCTATTCGGCCGATCCGAAGAAAAATCCGCTGGCCAAACGGTACAGCAAAATTTCTTTTGATGAAGCCATGGCGCAAAACCTGGGCATCATGGACGCCACTGCTTTTGCCTTGTGCCGCGATCAGAAGCTGCCCATCAAGGTGTTCTCAATATTCAAGCATGGTGCCCTCAAACGGGTTGTGCTGGGTCAGGATGAAGGCACACTCGTGCATGCCTGATTCCATTCCCACTTCAAGGCGATATGTTGTTGCCCCGTCTTGTCGTGCTGAAGCACTGCCTGCGACGGTGCGCCTAATCTCGCATTGAAGTGGAAATGGAATGTGCGTGTCAAAATGGCGTTTTTTAACAATGCCACTGAAACGCTGGCGTGAGGGAAAAATATGGCAATTGCTGAAATTAAACATACGGTCGAAGGAAAGATGGACCAATCCATCGAGGCTTTCAAACACAACCTGACCAAAATCCGCACCGGTCGCGCCAATCCGGCGCTGCTTGATACGGTGCACGTCGATTACTACGGTGCCATGTTGCCGATCAGCCAGGTCGCCAATGTGTCCTTGCTCGACGCCCGCACCATCAGCGTGCAACCCTGGGAAAAGGGCATGGGTGCCAAGATCGAGAAAGCCATTCGAGACAGCGACCTTGGCCTTAATCCCTCATCGATGGGCGATTTGATCCGCGTTCCCATGCCGGCGATGTCCGAAGAACGACGCAGGGAACTCACTAAAGTTGTCAAAGGCGAAGGCGAAACGGCCAAGATTGCGGTGCGCAATTTGCGCCGTGATGCCAACGAAGCAATCAAGAAAGCGGTGAAAGACAAACTCGCTTCTGAGGATGAACAAAAGCGCTGCGAGACCGATATTCAGAGAGTCACGGACCGCCATGTCATCGTGATCGACCAACTGGTGGCGGCCAAAGAACAAGAAATCATGGCGGTCTAGTACCTTCTGCCATGAGACAAATACCGCACCACATCGCCATCGTGATGGACGGCAACGGTCGCTGGGCATCAAAGCGCTTTTTGCCACGTCTGGCGGGTCACAAGCAAGGCGTTGACGCTTTGCGCCGCTGTGCCAAAGCCTGTGCCCAGCGTGGTGTCGGCGTGTTAACCGTGTTTGCTTTTTCTTCCGAAAACTGGCGTCGCCCGGTCGATGAGGTCTCGGGCTTGATGGATATTTTTGTCATGGCACTGGCGCGGCAGTTGCCCCAACTCCAGGCGGACGGCGTGCAACTGCATTTTGTCGGTGAACGCAGCGGTTTGTCGACGAAAGTCCTCGCGGGCATGGAGCAAGCCGAACTGGCAACGCGGGACAATTCAGATTTGGTTTTTAACGTTTGTTTCAATTACGGTGGACGCTGGGATATTGTGCAAGCTGCGGCAAAATTGGCAGCGCAGGGCAAGCCTGTGACCGAGCTTGACTTGAGCCGGGCGCTGGCACTGGCGCACGTGCCTGATCCTGATTTGGTGATTCGTACCGGTGCTGAGCAGCGCATTAGTAATTTTCTGCTCTGGCAATCTGCCTACTCGGAGTTTTATTTCAGCGACAAGCTCTGGCCGGCCTTTGATGAGGTCGAGCTTGACCTCGCAATCAAAACCTACCAGCAACGCGAAAGACGCTTTGGTAAAACATCCGATCAACTGGTGGCAGGCGCGGCCAGCGCCACCACTGCTTGAGTAAAACCGATGCTCAAGCAGCGCGTCATCACCGCCCTGGTGCTTTTGCTGGTTTTCCTGCCAGCCTTGTTTTATCGGGCCAGCGCGCCATTTTGTGCGCTTACTTTGCTGTTGATTGGCGCTGGTGCCTGGGAGTGGGCGCGACTCAACAGCTATGGTCAACAGGCAGCCTGGTTTTCTGGTTTGGCCTGTGTGCTCATTTGCGCGTCAAGCTGGTGGTTTGGCCTGTTGGAACAATCGCTGCCGCTGCTCTGGTTGCTTGTCGGCGCGGCCTGGGTTTTGCTGGGTGCCTGGGCACTGCGTCGCGGCGTGGCGGCGTGGTCGTTGTTGCCGCGTTGGCTGCGGCTGTTGGCCGGCTTGTTCGCGCTCTGGCTGGCTTGGTTGGCGTTGGCACAGGCTCGGGTGATTGGCATCAACTTTTTACTCTCCATTTTGATGCTGGTGTGGGTCGCCGATATCTTTGCTTACGTTACCGGTCGCTCTTTCGGCGGACGTTTTAGCCGCAGCAAACTGGCACCTTCCATCAGCCCGGGTAAAAGCTGGGAAGGCGTTTGGGGCGGCATGGCTGGTGTGGTCGTGCTGGCGTTTGGCTGGCGCTGGGCCGACGCCGCATGGGCCGTCACGGTCCCAAGTTTGTACACCCAGCTCGGCCAACAAGGTGGGTGGTTGCTGCTTCTTGCAGCGGTTTTCATGGCAGCGATGAGTGTGGTCGGCGATTTATTGGAGTCGCTGGTCAAGCGCAGCGCTGGCGTCAAGGACAGCAGTGGTCTGCTGCCGGGCCACGGCGGTGTGCTCGACCGGGTCGATGCCTTGTTGCCAACGCTGCCGTTGGCGTTGCTGCTTTACTCGGTTGCCAAGCTCGCATGAATAACTTGGCAGACAAAGTGAAACAGCGCATTGCCATTTTGGGATCGACTGGCTCGATCGGGTTAAATACACTTGATGTGATTGCCCATCATCCAGATCGATTCGAGGTGTTTGCCCTGAGTGCTGCCACCCAGGTTGATGTGCTGCTCCAACAATGTGTGCAGTTCAAGCCGGTGTTTGCAGTGATGGCCAGTGAGCCGCACGGTCGCGCGCTGGAGCAGAAGTGTCGGGCGCTGAATTTACCGACCCGCGTTCTCTGCGGTGCAGCGGCGATTACCATGATTGCCGCGCATGAGTCAGTCGATGCGGTGATGGCGGCAATTGTCGGTGCCGCCGGTCTGGCTTCCTGTCTGGCAGCGGCGCGCTCCGGCAAGCGACTGCTTCTGGCCAACAAGGAAGCGCTGGTCGTAGGGGGTGACTATTTCCTCCAGGCGGTCGCACAAGGGGGCGCCAAGTTGCTGCCCATTGACAGTGAACATTCCGCTGTGTTTCAGGCGTTGCCTCAGGATGCGGCGCTGTGGCCGAGACAAATCGACAAAATCATCCTCACTGCTTCGGGTGGGCCGTTTCGCCAGCGTGCACCTGAGACGCTGCGCGATGTGACACCGGAGCAAGCCTGCGCTCATCCCAATTGGGTTATGGGGCGAAAAATTTCGATTGATTCCGCCACCATGATGAACAAGGCCCTGGAGGTGATTGAAGCGCACTTCCTGTTTGGCGTTCAGCCGCAACAGATTGAGGTCGTGATTCACCCGCAGAGCGTGATCCATTCGATGGTGCAGTACCAGGATCATTCGGTCATCGCGCAACTGGGTACGCCCGACATGAAGGTGCCGATTGCCTATGGTTTGTGCTGGCCCGAGCGCATGACATCCGGCGCGGCGGCACTTGATTTTGGCTCGATGTCTGATCTGACTTTTGAGTCGCCCAACGCCAATGGTCATCCGCAACGTTTTCCGGGTTTGAAGTTGGCCTGGTCAGTCTTGCAGGCTACGCCGGGATCGACTGCGGTCTTGAATGCTGCCAATGAAGTGGCAGTAGCGGCGTTTCTTGATGGACGAATTCGTTTTGATCAGATTCATGTTGTCAATCTTGAAACGCTGGCAAGCGTTGTTCCCAGCCGTCCCGAGTCGCTCGAAGACCTGCTCGCGCTCGACGCTTGCTCACGCTCGGCGGCGCAACAAGTGGTGCAGCGTGTATGTTGACCCTTGTCGCCTTTGTGCTCGCCCTGGGCGTCCTGATTTCCGTTCATGAATATGGGCACTACCGAGTGGCCGTGGCCTGCGGTGTCAAGGTGTTGCGGTTTTCGATCGGCTTTGGAAAAATTCTTTATCGTTGGCACTTCAAGAACTCGTCAACCGAGTTTGCAATCTGTGTTTTTCCGGTCGGTGGTTACGTCAAAATGCTCGATGAGCGAGAGGCAACCGTGCCGGACGGTGAACGTCATTTGGCATTCAATACCCAGAGCCTGCGCTCGCGCGTGGCGATTGTGGCGGCCGGGCCGCTGGCCAACCTGGTACTGGCAGCTTTGCTGTATGCCGCAGTGAACTGGATCGGTGTGGAGTCGGCGGCACCCATTCTGGCGCGACCTGAAGTGGGCTCGGTGGCGGCGCAAGCCGGGTTGCTTGGCGGTGAGCGGGTACAGTGGGCGGCGCTGGCTGACGCCGAGCCACAAGCAGTCGAGTCGTTTGATGATTTGCGATGGTTCTTGACCCGGGCCACGCTCGATGGCCAGGATCTGCGTTTGATCTTGAGATATCCATCGGGCCTGAACCGGGGCGAGGTTTTGCTCAAGCTCAGCGCCGTCAATGCCAGTGAGGTCAACGCTGAGTTATTTCAGAAAATCGGGCTGGCTGGCCCATTTACCCGTCCAGTGATTGGTGAGGTCATGTCCGGCGGTTCCGCCGAAAAAGCTGGCTTGCGCAACGGAGATCTGGTGCAGCAGGTGGGCTCTGTGCCGGTGGTCGATGGCCAGCAACTGCGTGGGCTTATCCGGGCTTCGGTGGCGAATGGTCAAGCGCAGTCAGCCCTCTGGAAAGTAAGTCGCGCCGGTAGTGCGATGGAAATCAATGTAAAGCCGGAACTTAAACCAGAGGGCGCTTTGCTGGTTGGGAAAATTGGTGCTTATGTAGGTGCCAGACCGGAACTGGTGCTGCTCCGCTACGGTGCTATTGATGGCCTGTGGCGCGGTTTCACCCGTACCTGGGAGGTGTCGGCTTTGACGCTCAGGATGATGGGGAAAATGCTGATCGGCGAGGTTTCCATCAAAAATTTAAGCGGTCCGTTGACGATTGCCGACTATGCTGGCAAGTCCGCTGGCATGGGGCTCACAGCTTATCTTGCGTTCCTGGCGTTGATCAGTGTGAGTCTGGGCGTTTTGAATTTACTGCCGCTGCCGGTTCTGGATGGCGGCCACCTGATGTATTATCTTTGGGAAGGTGTGACGGGCAAGCCCGTCTCAGAGGTCTGGATGGAGAACTTGCAACGCGGTGGCGTTGCGCTTCTGTTTCTCATGATGGCGATCGCCATTTTTAATGATGTGGCCCGCTTATTTGGCTAATGGTCCGGTGTTACTGATAACGCTGGTTTGACTTCTCAATATTAAAATGCAATTTAATCGTTCTTATTTTTGCCGCGCATTGGCCACGATGGGTCTTGTTTTTGTGGCCAATACGGCATCGGCGGTCAGTCCGTTCACGGTCCGTGATATTCGTATCGAAGGCTTGCAGCGGGTCGAGCCGGGGACCATTTTCGTGTCATTGCCGGTGCACGTCGGTGACATCTACAACGACGAAAAAGGCTCGGCCGCGATTCGGACTCTTTTTGGTCTGGGCTTGTTCAAGGACGTGCGAATTGACGTCAATGGCGATGTGCTGGTGATCGTGGTGGAGGAACGTCCGACCATTGCCGATGTTGAATTCGTTGGCACCAAAGAGTTTGACAAAGAGGTTCTCAAAAAAGCGTTGCGTGATGTGGGCCTGTCCGACGGACAGTCATTCGATAAAGCGCAATTGGACCGGGCCGAACAGGAACTTAAACGCCAGTACATCAATCGTAGCCTGTACGCCGCACAGGTTGTGACCACGGTGACGCCGGTTGAGCGCAACCGGGTCAATCTGACATTTACCGTAGTCGAGGGCGAACCGGCAAAAATCAGTGAAATCAGGATTGTTGGTAACAAGGTATTTGGCGAATCGACGCTGCGCGGCCTGTTTGACCTTGATACCGGGAACTGGTTGAGCTGGTACACCAAGTCCGATCACTATTCACGTACCAAGCTCAACGCCGATATTGAAACTTTGCGTTCGTATTACCTGACGCGCGGCTATCTGGAATTCAAGGTGGACTCAACGCAGGTGTCGATTTTGCCCAATAAAACCGATATTGGAATCACCATCAACGTCACTGAAGGCGAGCGTTTTGTGGTCAGCGGCGTCAAGCTCGAAGGCAATTTTCTGGGCAAAGAAGACGAGTTCAAGACGCTCGTGACGATTCGACCGGGTCAGGCCTATAACGCCGATGAAGTGGCTAAAACGACCAAGGCCTTTGTCGATTATTTTGGAAATTTCGGCTTCGCTTTTGCCCACGTGCAAGCGCGTCCCGACATTGATCGTGTCAATAACCGGGTTACCCTGGTGCTCCAGGCAGATCCATCGCGGCGCGCTTATGTGCGCAAAATCAACGTGGTGGGCAACTCTCACACGCGTGATGTGGTGGTGCGTCGTGAGTTTCGCCAACTTGAGGCGTCCTGGTATGACGGTGAGAAGATCAAGCTCTCGCGTGACCGCGTTGATCGGTTGGGCTACTTCAAGGAAGTGGCGGTTGAGACCCTGGAAGTGCCTGGCTCACCTGACCAGGTTGATCTGACGCTTAATGTCACGGAAAAACCGACCGGAAGTTTGAGTTTGGGTGCAGGCTTTTCAAGTGCTGACGGACTCGGGCTCTCGTTTGGTTTTAGTGAGGACAATGCCTTTGGTTCAGGCAACTCGCTCGGTGTGCAGGTCAACACCAGCAAGATCAACCGGGTCATCGTTTTCAACACCACCGATCCCTACTTTACAGCTGACGGCGTGTCTCGAACCATTGACCTGTATCACCGAATCAGCAGTCCGTACCAGGATACAAGCTATTACCAACTGGTGACCACGGGTGGCGGTTTGCGCTTCGGCGTGCCTTTCACCGAGACGGATACCGTTTATTTCGGTGCTGGTGTCGAGAACACCAAAATCGTTCCGGGCACTTTGCTGCCGATCTCCTTCCTTGATTACGCCAATCAGTACGGATATGACAGTACCAGTGTGCCTTTGACGGTGGGTTGGGGGCGTGATCGACGTGACAGCGCATTGGCACCTAACTCTGGCCGCTATCAGCGAGCGAACGTCGAGTGGTCGGTCGCTGGCGATGCCCGTTACTTGCGCTCGACTTACCAATATCAGGAATTCATTCCGCTTAATAAACAATTCACGGTCGCGTTCAACGGTGAAGTTGGCTGGGGAGTGGCTGTCGGTGGACGTTCTTACCCAGCTTTCAAGAATTTTTATGGCGGTGGTTTGGGCTCGGTGCGTGGTTTTGAGCAGGGTAGCTTGGGGCCGCAAGATGCGAGCGGCACCTCATTGGGCGGTAACCGGAAGTTGAATTTGAACGCTGAGATACTGTCTCCGTTTCCAGGTGCCGGTAATGACCGAACCCTGCGGATGTATGCGTTTACTGATGTGGGGGCAGTGGCCGGACCGGATAATGCCATAGCCGCCTACCCAAACGCCAACAGTCTGCGCGCATCTGTCGGCGTTGGCATCAGTTGGATTTCTCCGGTGGGGCCTTTGCGGCTGGCAATTGCCAAACCGATCAAGAAGTTTGAAGGCGATAAAATACAGGCATTGCAATTTCAAATCGGAACCAATTTCTAATGAACTATTTTTTACGTCGCTGCGCTGCCAGCGTTTTGCTCGGTGTCCTGCTGGTCTGTGCGCAGGCGCAAGCACAGGCGCAAGAGTTTCGTATCGGGTTTATCAGCACTGACCGGATTTTCAAGGAAGCAAGCACGGCCAAGGCGGCACAGGTCAAGTTGGAGCAGGAATTTTCCAAGCGCGAAAAAAGCCTGGTTGAACAGGGCGCAAAACTAAAAACCATGGCTGACAAGCTGGATCGGGAAGCGCCGACGCTCTCCGATGCGCAGCGCGCTCAGCAGCAGAAACAATTGGTGGATCAAGACCGCGAATTTCAACGCCAACGGCGTGAATTTCAGGAGGATCTCAATGCGCGCAAAAATGAAGAATTGCAACAGGTTCTTGAGCGTGCCAACAAGGTGGTCAAGCAAGTGGCCGAGTCTGAAAAATACGACCTTATTTTGCAAGACGCGGTGTATGTCAATCCCAAGCATGACATCACCGACAAAGTGCTCAAGGTTCTGAATTCGGCGGCGGCCAAATAGTAGCGCCTGTTCGAGCGAATGGCACTAAAGCTGGGTTCCATCGTAGCGGTTCTCGGCGGCGAGTTGCAGGGCGATGCCGATCTTTTGATCGAGGGCTTGGCACCACTGGAAACGGCTTCAGCGCGCCAGTTAAGTTTTCTTAGTCATCCCAAGTACCAAAGTCAACTGTTGCACTCCAAGGCGGGCTGTGTGATTGTCAGTCCGCAGATGCGCGCGCTGGCACTGGCGCGTGGGGCCTGCATCATGAGCGAGCAACCTTATCTTTACTTTGCACGCGTCACCCAACTCTGGAAAAAAAGTCTACCCCAGACCGTACCACCATCCATACACCCGAGTGCCGTCATCGATCCGCAAGCTTTGGTCCATCCAAGCGCGCGGATTGGCGCGTTGTGTGTGATAGAACGCGGTGCCCGCATCGGTGCCGACAGCGTGCTCAAATCCCGCGTTACGGTGGCAGAAAACTGCGTCATCGGTGAGCGTTGCATCGTGCATTCGGGGGTGGTTATTGGTGCGGATGGTTTTGGCTTCGCGCCGAATGAAGGCCGTTGGGAAAAAATTGAACAGCTTGGTGCTGTAAGCATCGGTAACGATGTCGAGATTGGCGCCAACACCTGCATTGACCGGGGTGCCTTGCAAGACACTGTCATTGAGGACGGCGTCAAGCTCGACAACCTGATCCAGATCGGCCATAACGTCCATGTGGGTCGGCACACCGCCATGGCGGGCTGTGTCGGCGTCGCGGGCAGCGCCACTATCGGGGCGCACTGCACACTGGGTGGCGGTGCGATTGTGCTGGGGCACCTGACACTGGCTGATGAGGTTAATATTTCAGCAGCGACGGTGGTGACGCGCTCGATTCACCGACCTGGGCATTACAGCGGCGTGTTTCCGATTGACGACAATGCAGCCTGGGAAAAGAATGCGGCGACGCTTAAACAGTTGCACCGTTTGCGCGAGCGCATTCGAGAACTTGAAGGCAAATTTGCCGCGCAGGAAAAATCACCATGATGGACATCTACAAAATTCTCAAACAACTGCCGCACCGATACCCGTTTCTGCTGGTCGATCGGGTGCTCTCCATCGACAAGGGCAAAAGCATCCGCGCCTTGAAGAATGTGACCATTAATGAACCATTTTTTGAAGGTCATTTCCCGCATCGACCTGTGATGCCGGGAGTGCTGATGCTGGAGGCGCTGGCGCAGACGGCGGCGTTGTTGGCGTTTGATGCGATGGATGCGATACCTGACGAAGACTCGATCTATTATTTCGCCGGTATGGATGGCGTGCGCTTCAAACGTCCGGTGGAGCCGGGTGATCAACTGATTCTCGAAGCTGAACTGATGCGCATGAAGGCCGGTATTTTCAAATTCAAAACGCGCGCGCTCGTGGGTGACGAATTGGCAGTGGAAGCCGAGATCACCTGCGCTGTGCGTGCTGTCGCCTGAGGTTTTCAACGTGACTGCGATTCATGCCACGGCGATTATTGATCCGGCAGCCGAAATTGATGGTTCGGTGAAGGTGGGGCCGTACACCGTCATAGGTCCGCACGTCAAGGTCGCTGCAGGCAGCACCATTGGCCCTCATTGTGTGATTGAGGGGCATACGACGATCGGGCGCGATAACCGTATTTTTCAGTTCAATTCTTTGGGTGCCATTCCGCAAGATAAAAAGTATGCTGGCGAGCCCTGCGAGCTGGTGATTGGCAATCGCAACACGATTCGCGAGTTTTGTACTTTCAATATTGGCTCGCCCGGCGGCGGCGGCGTCACGCGTCTGGGTGACGACAACTGGTTGATGGCATATGTGCATTTGGCGCACGATTGCAGCGTGGGCAACAACACGATTTTTGCCAACAACTCCACCTTGGCCGGTCATGTTGCTGTGGGCGACTGGGCGATTCTGGGCGGCTTCACCGCGGTGCACCAGTTTGTAAAAATCGGCAGTCACAGCATGACCGCCATATGTAGTGTGTTGTTGGCCGACTTGCCACCCTTTGTCATGTGTCAGGGCCAGCCAGCCGAGGCTCGTTCGATGAATTATGAAGGTTTGCGCCGTCGTGGTTTTTCAGCCGAACGGATGGCAGCCGTCAAAGCCATGCATAAAGCCTTGTACCGTGAGGAGTTGACCTTGGCGGCAGCACGTGAGCGCATTGCAGCCTTGACTGAAATAATTCCTGAATCCAAGCCCGATGTGGAACTGATGCTTTCGTTTTTGGAGCAAACGTCGCCTCAGCGCGGCATTGTTCGTTGAGATGAATGTCGGCATGGTGGCGGGTGAAGCCTCGGGCGATTTGCTGGCGGGTTTGCTGCTCGATGGTATGCAGCAGCGCTGGCCTGGCCTGACCGCGTTTGGCATTGGCGGGCCGCAAATGGCGCGCCGTGGTTTTGACGCCTGGTGGGGGCACGACAGGCTCTCAGTGCATGGGTTTGGTTGGGACGTGTTGCGCCGTTACCGCGAGATTGTGGGCATTCGCAGTCAACTCAAAACGCGACTGTTGCGGCAACGCCCGGATGTTTTCATTGGTGTCGATGCGCCTGATTTCAATCTTGATCTGGAAGCCGCGCTTAAATCCCGGGGTGTCAAGACGGTGCATTTTGTCTCGCCCTCGGTTTGGGCCTGGCGCGCCGAGCGGATTGAGAAAATTCGCCGTAGTGCTGATCACGTTTTGTGCATCTTCCCGTTTGAGCCTGCATTGCTGGCGCGCCACGGCATTGCCGCCACATATGTGGGCCACCCGCTGGCCAACGTGATTGCACTACAACCGGACAGATCAGCGGCGCGCGCCCAGTTGGGCCTGACCGATGCGGACTTGGTGTTGGCCATTCTGCCAGGCAGCCGTAAGTCCGAGATTGAACATTTGGCAGCACGGTTTTTTCAAGCGGCAGTTCTGGTGCGACGCACTCGCCCCGGGATTAAATTGATTATTCCAGCATTGCCAACTCTAAAACCCATGCTCGAACAGATCGCTGCTGCCAGCGGCCTGGCCGACAATTTGCAGATTTTTGCAGGGCAATCGCACACCGCACTGGCCGCTTGCGACCTGACGCTCATCGCCAGCGGTACGGCCACGCTCGAAGCCGCTTTGTTCAAGCGCCCGATGGTGATTGCCTATCGCATGGGTGCGCTGTCGTGGCAGCTCATGCGGCGCAAACAGTTGCAGCCCTGGGTGGGTTTGCCCAATATTTTGTGCCAGGAGTTTGTCGTGCCAGAGCTGCTGCAAGACGCGGCCACACCGCAGGCCTTGGCGGCCGCGCTGCTGGTTTGGTTGGATGCGATGGCGTGCAACCCTGACAAAATAGCGACTCTGCAACAAAAGTTTACTGCGCTGCATATTGAGTTGCAGCGCGACACTGCGCGATTGGCTACCGATGCGATCCAGCAAGTTCTCCAGGGCTGAGTTAGCCGTCGTTAAGCAAGCTGCGCTGGTTTGGGGCGATGCTGGCCTGGTCGCCGGTGTCGATGAGGCTGGTCGTGGCCCGCTGGCTGGGCCGGTGGTGGCAGCAGCGGTGATTCTTGATGATTTGCAGCCGATCAGAGGCTTGGCCGACTCAAAAGTACTGACGGCGCGGCGGCGCGAAAAGCTGTTTGATGAAATCCGCGCCAAAGCGCTGTGTTGCTCGATCGCCCAGGCCAGTGTTGAGGAAATTGAGCAGATCAACATTTTGCAGGCGACGCTGCTGGCGATGCGCCGTGCGGTCGAGGGCTTGCGGCTCAAGCCCAACCTGGTGCTGGTCGATGGCAACCGCCTGCCGCTGCTGCCGATGCGCGCTCAAGCCATTGTCAAGGGTGATGCGCTGGTGGCGGCGATTTCAGCAGCCAGCATTCTGGCCAAAGTGCAGCGCGACCGCTGGTGTGTTGAGCTTGACCAGCAATACCCACAATACGGTTTTGCCAGGCACAAGGGCTACGGCACGGTCGAGCATTTGGCGGCCTTGCGTTTGCACGGCGCCTGCCCGCAGCATCGCAAAACATTTCGCCCGGTGGCCGAGGTCTTGTGATGAGCACACCTCAAGTTGAACACATCACGTCACGCGACAACGCTTTTCTCAAGGACTTGCGTCGTTTGGCGCAGGACAACACCGGCTACCGCAAGCAGGGGCGCTTTTGGGTGGAGGGCGAACACTTGGGGCAGGCAGCGCTGGCGCGCGGCGCGAGGCCTGTGCTGGGCGTGTTTGCCCAGTCCTATTGGCCCTTGGCCCCCGCCCAATATGCGCAAGCCGCTGTCAAAAACGTCGTCATTGCGGACCGGATGTTCGCCGACCTGAGTGGCTTGGAGTCGCCCGCACGCCTGGGTTTTGTGTTTGACCTGCCGCTGCTACAGACCCTGCAGCCGGGTGTGGCCACGGTCATTCTGGATCGGGTGCAGGACGCTGGCAATGTCGGCTCGATATTGCGCAGTGCCTCGGCCTTTGGTTTCAAGCAGATCATCGCGCTCAAAGGCACGGCCGCGCTGTGGAGTCCCAAGGTGCTGCGTGCCGGCATGGGCGCGCACTGGGGCCTGCAACTGATTGAGGTGGCGCCATTGAGCGATCTGGCGCTGCTGGGGGTGCCAATTATCGTCACCAGTTCGCACCGCGGTTCTTTTTTGCAGCAGGCGTTCATCAATAATGAACTGCCCATGCCTTGTGCCTGGGCACTGGGGCATGAAGGGCAGGGTGTCAGTTTGGAGTTGGAAGCGATGGCCCGCTTGCATATTCGCATTGCCCAGCCCGGCGGCGAGGAGTCGCTCAACGTGGCCGCTGCGGCTGCCATTTGTCTGCACGCCAGTGCATCCTGGTCGTTGCCCTGACCGATTACGAGCGGCACCCTTGGCTATAATGAGCCGCTACCTCACATTCACGTACGCCTAGCGCAATTCAAGCTGAATCCCGTAAATAAGCCGTTCCAGGAGTTGCCTCTGGAGAGCGTTTGGGCGTACCCGTAACCGATTCGGAGAACCCCGTGCTTTTGTCTCTCAAGGGAAACTTCCCATCCGCCATTTTGGCGCTCGCAGACGGCACAGTCTATGTAGGCGACTCGATCGGCGCTGTGGGCGCTACAGTGGGCGAAGTCGTCTTCAACACGGCCATGACCGGCTACCAGGAAATCCTGACAGACCCGAGCTATTGCCAGCAAATTGTCACACTCACCTACCCGCACATTGGCAACTATGGCGTCAATGAGCAGGACATCGAGTCCGATCAGGTTCAGGTGGCGGGCCTGGTCATCAAGGACTTGCCGTTGTTAGCCTCCAATTTTCGCCAGTCTGAGTCTCTCGGCGATTATTTACTGCGTCAAGGTACGGTGGCAATTGCCAACATTGACACGCGCCAATTGACGCGCCAGTTGCGCAGTCAGGGTGCCCAAAATGGCTGCATCGTTGGTTTGGCACCCGGTGAGGCGGTGACGCCAACGGCGGTTGAGAAGGCTGTTGCGCTGGCCCAGGCCGCTCCGACGATGGTTGGGTGTGATCTGGCGCAAGTGGTCAGCACCAAGGCGGCCTATGAATGGACGCAGACCGAGTGGCAACTCTTCTATCCGGCATTCGGCGGCAAGCCCGGTTATGGGGAACTGATCGAACCTGAATTTCACGTAGTCGCTTATGACTTCGGCATCAAGAAAAACATTCTTCGCATGCTTAGCGCACGCGGCTGCCGGGTCACGGTGGTGCCAGCGCAAACCAGCGCGGCTGACGTGCTCAAGGTTCAGCCCGATGGCATTTTTTTAAGCAACGGTCCGGGCGACCCGCAGCCATGCGACTATGCCATTGCGGCGGTGGCAACATTGATCGAATCTGGCATTCCGATTTTCGGTATATGTCTGGGACATCAGATCATGGCGTTGGCCAGCGGTGCCAAGACCTTCAAGATGAAGTTTGGTCACCACGGTGCCAATCATCCAGTCAAGGATTTAGACAGCGGCCGGGTCAGTATCACCAGCCAGAACCACGGGTTTGCAGTCGATGAAAAGTCATTGCCGGCTAACTTGCGTGCCACCCACATCAGTCTGTTTGATGGCACGCTGCAAGGGTTGGAGCGTATCGACCGACCTGCGTTCAGCTTTCAGGGTCACCCGGAAGCTTCACCCGGGCCGCATGATATTGCGTATCTGTTTGACCGGTTTATTCAATCGATGGAGTCGCAGCGATGAGTTTTTACGGTGTGACTGATCTGTGGACTTACGTCATTGGCGCATTTGGCATCATTTTGTTGCCCGGACCCAATTCGCTGTATGTGCTCTCGGTGGCCACCGGACGTGGTGTGCGGGCTGCCTATCAAGGCGCTTTTGGAGTTTTTGTGGGCGACACCATTTTGCTGGTGTGCACGGCCATGGGCGCGGCCAGTCTGATGCACACGCATATGGCACTGTTTATGTTGGTCAAGTACGCCGGGGCCGCGTATTTGTCGTGGGTGGGCTTCAATTTGCTGCGATCAGCCATGGCGAGCTTGCGTGCGCGGGCTGATTCGGTGCCGGTTGCTGCCGCCTCACCCTCAGCAAAGCCTGTGGTTGCGGCAGGGCATTTGCAGCGGCCGTTTCGCCGGGCCTTGCTAATCAGCCTGCTCAATCCGAAAGCGATTTTGTTTTTACTGTCATTTTTTGTGCAGTTCATTGATCCGGCCTATGCCCAACCGGAAGTTCCGTTTCTGATTTTGAGTGCCATTTTGATGAGTTTCAGTGCTGTTTATCTGACGGCGCTCATTTTTGCGGGTGCCCGCGTAGCGCAGGTTTTCGGTCGTCGCAAACGATTGTCGGCTGGTCTTTCTGGTGCCGTCGGTGGCCTGTTTGTCGGGTTTGGGGTGAAACTGGCCACCGCCAGCTTGAATTAGCCACAGCGTCTTTATGAATAGTCAAGAGCAGTAGAAATAAATGCCAAAACGTACTGATATCCAAAGCATCCTTATCATTGGTGCTGGCCCGATCATCATCGGCCAGGCCTGCGAGTTTGATTACTCGGGTGTGCAAGCCTGCAAGGCATTGCGCGAAGAGGGCTACAAAGTCATTCTGATCAACAGTAATCCGGCCACCATCATGACCGACCCGGCGACCGCCGACGTGACCTATATCGAGCCGATTACTTGGCAGACGGTCGAGAAGATTATTGCCAAGGAGCGGCCCGATGCGATCCTGCCGACCATGGGCGGCCAGACCGCGCTCAATTGTGCGCTCGACCTGTGGCATCACGGCGTGCTCGAAAAGTACAAGGGTGCGGCTACGGGACGGCCCATCGAACTCATTGGTGCCAAACCGGAAGCGATTGACAAGGCCGAGGACCGACTCAAGTTCAAGGACGCCATGACCAAAATTGGTCTGGGCTCGGCCCGCTCCGGCATTGCGCACAGCATGGAGGAATCCTGGAGCGTGCAAAAGACGCTCGGGTTTCCCACGGTAATTCGCCCCAGTTTCACGCTTGGCGGCAGCGGCGGCGGTATTGCCTATAACGCCGAAGAGTTTGAAGTGATTTGCAAGCGTGGTCTGGAAGCCTCCCCCACCAGTGAACTCCTGATTGAAGAGTCGCTGCTGGGCTGGAAAGAGTTCGAGATGGAAGTGGTGCGCGACCAGGCTGACAATTGCATCATCGTCTGCTCGATCGAGAACCTGGATCCGATGGGGGTGCATACCGGTGACTCGATCACGGTGGCCCCGGCGCAAACCCTCTCTGACAAGGAATACCAGATCCTGCGCAATGCCAGCCTGGCTGTGCTGCGTGAAATTGGGGTTGATACGGGTGGTTCCAATGTGCAGTTTGCCATCAACCCTGAAGACGGTCGCATGGTGGTGATCGAGATGAACCCGCGCGTCTCGCGTTCCTCGGCGCTGGCCTCCAAAGCCACCGGCTTTCCGATTGCCAAGGTGGCGGCCAAGCTGGCGGTGGGCTACACGCTCGATGAGTTGCGTAACGACATCACGGGCGGTGTGACACCAGCCAGTTTCGAGCCCAGTATCGACTACGTGGTGACAAAGATTCCGCGTTTTGCGTTTGAGAAATTCCCGGCTGCCGACAGCCGCTTGACGACGCAAATGAAGTCGGTCGGCGAAGTGATGGCGATGGGGCGCACTTTTCAAGAGTCGTTCCAAAAAGCGTTGCGCGGCCTTGAAGTCGGTGTTGACGGCATGAACGAGAAAACGCAAGACCGCGAAATTCTGGAAAAGGAATTGGGCGAGCCCGGCCCCGAGCGCATCTGGTATGTGGGTGACGCTTTTGCCGCCGGCTGGAGCGTCGAAGAGGTATTTGCGCTGACCAAAATCGACCGTTGGTTTTTGGTGCAAATTGAGCAGATTGTGAAAATTGAGCTGGAGATTGAGCGCTTGCCTGCGCCCGAGTGCGGCAGCGCATTCGACGCCATCGATGCGGCCACCTTGCGCGCCCTCAAGCAAAAGGGATTTTCCGACCGCCGTCTAGCCAAACAGTTCAAGACCACTGACACCGCCATTCGCGAGAAGCGCCACGCGCTGGGCGTGCGCCCGCTCTATAAGCGCGTCGATACCTGCGCCGCCGAGTTTGCGACGCATACCGCTTATCTTTATTCGACTTACGAATCTTCCAGTCCGTTTGATACGGGCAGCGAGTGCGAAGCCGAACCCACCAACCGAAAAAAAATCATCGTGCTCGGCGGTGGCCCCAACCGCATTGGCCAGGGTATCGAGTTTGATTATTGTTGCGTGCATGCGGCGCTGGCCCTGCACGAAGACGGTTTTGAGACCATCATGGTCAACTGCAACCCGGAGACGGTTTCAACCGATTACGACACCTCGGACCGCCTGTATTTTGAGCCGGTCACGCTCGAAGATGTGCTGGAAATCGTTGATAAGGAAAAGCCGCTGGGCGTGATTGTGCAATACGGTGGCCAGACGCCGCTCAAGCTGGCGCTGGCTTTAGAGGCCAACGGCGTGCCCATCATCGGCACGTCGCCCGACATGATCGACGCCGCTGAAGACCGCGAGCGGTTTCAAAAGTTGCTCCACAAGCTGCATCTGCGCCAACCGGCTAACGCTACTGCCAGAACCGAGGCCGATGCCTTGAAGAAAGCGGCGGCGTTGGGCTACCCGTTGGTGGTGCGCCCGAGCTATGTGCTGGGTGGTCGCGCCATGGAAATCGTGCATGAGCAGCGTGACCTGGAACGCTACATGCGCGAGGCGGTCAAGGTCAGCCATGATTCACCGGTGTTGCTAGACCGGTTTTTGAACGATGCGATTGAGTGCGATGTGGATTGCGTGCGCGACGCCCAGGGCCAATCCTTTATTGGCGGCGTCATGGAGCACATTGAACAAGCCGGCGTGCACAGTGGCGACTCGGCCTGCTCGCTGCCACCTTACAGCCTGTGCCCTGAAACCGTGGCCGAGATCAAGCGCCAGACCACCGCCATGGCCCAGGAACTCAATGTGGTGGGTCTGATGAACGTCCAGTTTGCCATTCAGAATATTGACGGCGAAGATGTGATTTACGTGCTCGAAGTCAACCCGCGTGCGTCGCGCACCGTGCCCTTTGTCTCCAAAGCCACCGGCGTGGCGCTGGCCAAGGTGGCGGCGCGTTGCATGGTTGGCCAGTCGCTCGCAGCGCAGGGTATTTTGCACGAGGTGACGCCGCCTTATTTCAGCGTCAAGGAAGCGGTGTTTCCGTTCGTCAAGTTCCCCGGTGTCGATACGATTCTCGGCCCTGAGATGAAATCAACCGGCGAGGTGATGGGGATCGGTAAAACCTTTGGCGAGGCTTTTGTCAAATCCCAAATTGGTGCCGGGACCAAGTTGCCCAAGCCGCGCAGTGCTTCGGGCGAGCTGGTTGGTAAAGTGTTCATTTCAGTGAAAAACAACGACAAGCCGCGTGCCGTCGAAGTGGCGCGTGACCTGGTTGACATGGGTTTTGTCGTGACCGCCACCAAGGGCACGGCGGCGGCCATCAACGCCGCCGGTGTGGTCTGCGCCAGCGTCAACAAAGTAACCGAAGGGCGGCCCAACATTGTCGATATGATTAAGAACGACGAAGTGGTGCTGGTCATCAACACGGTCGAAGAGCGGCGCAACGCCATTGCCGACTCGCGCCATATCCGTACCTCGGCCTTGCTGGCGCGTGTCACCACCTTTACCACCATTGCCGGTGCTGAGGCCGCTGTGCAGGGCATGCGCCACGTCGATGCGCTCGGCGTGATTTCGGTGCAGGAAATGCATGCGCAACTGTCCGTTGGTTAAAGATAAGCTGAAAATCACGGCATAATCAGTTCCACCGCCGAACGGGAACGCTCGGCGGTTTCGTTTTTTCTTCTTAATCAGTTGGGGACAGGGCTTGTTCGCCTTGAAATGTTGAGGGCAGAGCTTGTGCGCTTCGCGTGCTTCGGTCTGTCCCGCAAACTTTCAGGCTTCGGTCTGTCCCGCAAGAATTCTCAATGGAATACTACGTGGCTACCCTTCCTATTACAAAACGCGGCGCTGAAAAGCTCAAGGCCGAGTTGCAAAAACTTAAAACGGTAGAGCGCCCCTGGGTTATCAATGCCATTGCCGAGGCGCGCGCGCAGGGCGACCTGAGCGAAAACGCCGAGTACGAAGTGGCCAAAGACAAGCAGGGTTTTATTGAAGGGCGAATTCAGGAGATCGAGAGCAAGCTCTCGGTGTCCCAGATCATTGATCCGGCTGATTTGCATGCCGACGGTCGCGTTGTATTTGGCTCGACCGTGCAGCTTGAAGACGAAGAAACAGGCGCCAAGGTAACGTACCAGATTGTCGGTGAAGACGAGGCCGACATCAAGCTCGGGCTGATCAACATTGGCAGTCCGATTGCACGCGCCTTGATCGGCAAGGAGCAAGGCGACAGCGTTGAAGTTCAGACGCCCGGCGGTATCAAGAATTACGAAGTGGCGGCAGTGAAATACCTTTGACATCCGACAATCAGTTGGATGTCAGGTTTGACTGCGCTTCTTGATGCTGATTTTCTTGGGCTTGGAGCGTTTCACCTGGCCACCAGAAGTGAGACGCTGATTGCCTAACACGCGCAGGGTTTTTACCTCAGGGCGCTGGCCACCGCGTTTGCTGTACTTGAGCACTTTAAAGTCGCGTGGACCCGGCTTGCGGTCTTCATCAACAGTTTTTTCGCGCTCCGGCTGGGCTCGCCACAGCACCAGCAGTTTGCCGATGTGCTGAATCGGTGCCGCGTTCAGTTCTGAGGCCAGGGTTTGAAACATGGCTTCGCGTGCGGCGCGGTCATCTGAGAAAACGCGAATTTTGATCAGTCCGTGGGCGTTCAAAGCAGCGTCAGCTTCTTTTTTAACGGCGGCGCTCAGCCCGTCGGCACCGATCATCACGACCGGGTCAAGGTGATGGGCTTCTGAGCGGTGTTCTTTGCGTTGGGCCGGGGTGAGTTCAATTTGAGGCATGTTGGTATTATCCGTCAGTCATTATGAAATCCAAAGTCAAAAGCAGCAAGGTCAACCGGGCCTGGTTGAACGATCACGTCAATGACACCTATGTCAAACTGGCGCAGAAAGACGGTTATCGCGCTCGCGCGGCCTACAAGCTGCAGGAAATTGATGAAACCCTGCATCTGATCAAACCGGGCCAGTTGGTGGTGGATCTGGGCTCGACGCCAGGTGCCTGGAGCCAGTACCTGCGCCGCAAAATGGCACCCAAAAGCGCGACTGGTGGCGGTGCGGCGGTGGGCGAACTCAAAGGCAGCATCATCGCGCTCGATCTTCTGCCGATGGCACCAGTCGAAGATGTCGTCTTTTTGCAAGGTGATATTCGCCAGTTCGAAGTGTTGCAGCGTCTGGCGAATGAAATGCAAGGCCGCCTGGCCGACGTGGTGCTTTCCGACATGGCGCCCAATTTGTCGGGCATTGCCTCAGTGGATGCGGCGCAGATCGAGAACCTAGTCGAGTTGGCCATTGAATTCAGCCAGAGCCACCTGAAGCCGCAGGGTGCATTGGTGGCGAAAGTTTTTCATGGTGCTGGCTACGATCCCTTGCTCAAGCGCTTCAAGGCGGCCTTTTTGGTGGTCAAACCGATCAAACCCAAGGCATCGAGAGACAAGTCATCCGAAACCTTTTTGGTTGGCTTGGGATTGAAACCATTGGCAATGTTATCGTTGAAAACCTGAAGCTGCACCCGCTACGTCTTGAAACGTCTAAAATCAAGCCCAAGTACCCTTAGTCTCTTTCTATTAACATTCCTATTGGAGCCTTGTTTGAATAATCAGTGGTTCTCGAAAATTGCCGTCTGGATGGTCGTTGCTCTTGTGTTGTTCACGGTGTTCAAACAGTTCGATACACGCGGTCCGGCAAGTGCCGGTTATGTTGGGTATTCCGACTTTTTGGAACAAGTGCGCGGCAAGCAAATCAAGAGCGCCATCATCCAGGAAGGGCAGAGCGGCACTGAAATTGTTGCACTCACCACCGATGATCGCAAGGTCAAAACCACCGCCACTTACCTTGACCGTGGACTGGTCGGCGATTTGATCGCCAACGATGTCAAGTTCGACGTCAAACCGCGCGAAGAAGGCTCCTTGTTGATGACGCTGCTGGTCAGCTGGGGCCCGATGCTGCTGTTGATCGGCGTCTGGGTTTATTTCATGCGCCAGATGCAGGGCGGAGGCAAGGGCGGCGCTTTCAGTTTTGGCAAGTCCAAGGCGCGTCTGCTCGACGAGAACACCAATCAGGTGACTTTTGCCGACGTAGCCGGCTGCGACGAGGCCAAGGAAGAAGTCAAGGAAGTTGTTGATTTTCTGAAAGACCCGCAAAGATTCCAGAAGCTCGGTGGCCGCATACCGCGCGGTCTGCTGCTGATTGGCCCACCGGGTACTGGCAAGACGCTATTGGCCAAAGGCATCGCCGGTGAGGCCAAAGTGCCTTTCTTTTCGATCTCGGGTTCTGATTTTGTTGAAATGTTTGTCGGTGTCGGTGCTTCGCGGGTGCGCGACATGTTCGAGAACGCAAAAAAAAATGCGCCCTGCATTATTTTCATAGACGAAATTGACGCGGTGGGCCGCCAGCGCGGTGCCGGTCTGGGCGGTGGCAACGATGAGCGCGAGCAAACTCTCAACCAGATGCTGGTCGAAATGGATGGTTTTGAGACTAATGTTGGGGTGATTGTTGTCGCCGCCACCAACCGGCCTGACATTCTTGACTCGGCTTTGCTGCGACCCGGTCGTTTTGACCGCCAGGTCTATGTCTCGTTGCCCGACATCCGGGGTCGCGAACAGATTCTCAATGTGCATATGCGCAAAGTGCCGTTGGGCCAGGACGTCAATGCCGGTGTCATTGCGCGCGGCACACCGGGTATGTCGGGTGCCGACTTGGCCAACCTGTGCAATGAAGCCGCCTTGATGGCGGCGCGGCGCAATGCCCGCACGGTTGAAATGGTTGACTTTGAAAAGGCCAAAGACAAGATTTTGATGGGCCCCGAACGCAAGAGCATGGTGATGCCTGAGAGCGAGCGCCAGAATACCGCTTATCACGAGTCGGGCCATGCCCTGATTGGCAAGCTGCTGAGCAAGTGCGATCCGGTGCACAAGGTGACCATCATTCCGCGCGGTCGTGCTTTGGGCGTCACCATGAGCCTGCCGGCGCAAGACCGTTACAGTTATGACAGCGAGTACATGCTGCACCAGATCAGCATGCTGTTTGGTGGCCGTATTGCTGAAGAAGTGTTCATGCACCAGATGACCACGGGTGCCAGCAACGACTTTGAGCGCGCCACCCACATCGCGCGCGACATGGTCACGCGCTACGGCATGACCGATGCGCTGGGGCCGATGGTCTATGCCGAAAATGAAGGGGAGGTATTTTTGGGTCGCTCGGTGACCAAGACCACCACCATGAGCGAGGAGACCATGCAGAAGGTGGATGCCGAGGTGCGTCGCATCATCGACCAGCAGTACAGCCAGGCGCGCAAACTGATTGAAGACAACAGCGACAAGATGCACGCCATGGCGAAGGCCTTGCTGGAGTGGGAAACCATCGACAGTGAGCAACTCGACGACATCATGGCAGGCAAAGAGCCGCGTCCGCCCAAAGATTGGATGCCACGCACAGTTGCCACCACCGGTGGCGACGGCAGCAGTGGTGGCACGCCGGCAGTCAAACCCGACGCAGCGCCGTCGGCAGCGTAGGAGATAACAACGGGGCTGAAAGGCCCCGTTTTCCCAAGTCCAGCATGCAGTGGAACACCTCCCGATTTCAGATTGATCTGACCCAGCCCAAAGTGATGGGCATTGTTAATGTCACGCCCGATTCATTTTCCGACGGTGGGCAGCATGACTCGACCCAAGCGGCCTTACAGCACTGCGAAAAACTCATTAAAGACGGTGCTGATATTCTGGATATCGGTGGTGAATCATCGCGCCCGGGTGCCGAGGTGCTACCTCTGAAGCAGGAATTGGCACGCCTGTTGCCGGTCGTGCAGGAAGCCGTCAAGTTGGGCGTTCCAGTGTCAGTCGATACCTACAAACCGCAGGCTATGCAAGCGGTGCTCGATCTTGGCGCTGACATCATCAACGACATCTGGGCTTTGCGCTGGCGCGACCAGAACAGCACTGCCGAGCCGTTGACGGCACAGCAAGTCGTCTCACGGCATGGCGCCTGCGGCGTCTGTTTGATGCATATGCATGGCGAGCCAGTGACCATGCAACTGAGCCCCATGCAGGGCGACGTGGTGGCGCAGGCTTTGCTGTTTCTAAAAGGTGTGGCGCAGGCTTTGCAAGCGCAAGGGGTGAGCCAGGATCGTATCGTGATCGACCCTGGCATCGGTTTTGGAAAAACTGTGGCGCAGAACTTCGACCTGCTGGCACGCCAGGGCGAATTGCTCGCGGCTGGCTATCCTCTGCTGCTGGGGTGGTCACGCAAGTCGTCGCTCGCAGCGCTCAGTGGCATGGCAACCAGCTCAGTGGCATGGCGGGATTGGCATGAACATTTGGTGCCCAGCGTGACGGCAGCGCTGTTGGCACTGGAGCGCGGTGCGGCCATTGTTCGCGTGCATGATGTGCGCGAAACGGTGCAGGCGATCAAGGTACTACAGGCGATAAGATAGCCCGGTTGGAGCGGCCTGAACAACAATGGAAAAGAACAAGAAATGAGCAGAAAATATTTTGGCACCGACGGCATTCGCGGCACCGTCGGGCGCGCGCCGATTACGCCAGATTTTGTCTTGCGTTTGGCCCACGCCGTGGGCCGTGTGCTTAAAAAATCCGAAGCCCGGCCGACCGTGCTGATTGGTAAAGACACGCGCATTTCGGGCTACATGCTCGAGAGCGCACTCGAAAGCGGCTTTAATTCTGCCGGTGTCGACGTCGTGCTTCTCGGCCCCTTGCCAACGCCGGGGGTGGCCTACCTGACGAGGGCGCAGCGCGCTTCGCTGGGCGTGGTCATCAGTGCCAGTCACAACCCTTTTGCCGACAACGGCATCAAGTTTTTCAGCAGCCAGGGAAGCAAGTTGCCCGATGCCTGGGAACTGGCGGTGGAACAGGCGCTGGCTGAAGAACCCGACTGGGTCGATTCTGCCAGTCTGGGTAAAACGCGACGGCTTGACGATGCGGCGGGGCGCTACATTGAATTTTGCAAGAGCACATTTGCCAATGACCTCACGCTCAAAGGCCTCAGGATTGTGGTTGACGCGGCGCACGGTGCGGCCTACCAGGTGGCTCCCAAGGTGTTTCACGAACTCGGTGCTGACGTTGTGGCGATCGGCTGTTCGCCTGATGGCCTGAACATCAATCATGAAGTCGGTGCCACCCATCCGCAGGCCCTGGTTGAAGCAGTCAAGACGCATCAGGCTGATTTTGGTGTGGCCCTTGATGGCGACGCCGACCGCCTGCAATTGGTGGATGCCAGTGGTCGCCTCTACAACGGTGACGAGTTGCTTTATTTGTTGACTGTTGCGCGCCTGGGCTGCGCCCAACCGGTGCCGGGGGTGGTGGGCACCTTGATGACCAATATGGCAGTGGAACAGGCGCTCAAAGCGCGCGGCGTGCAGTTGGTGCGCGCCCAGGTGGGAGACCGGTATGTGCTGGAAGAGCTTGAAAAGCGTCATTGGCTGCTTGGTGGCGAGGGCTCGGGTCATTTGCTGGCACTGGACAAGCACACCACCGGCGACGGTTTGATTTCAGCCTTGCAGGTGCTGCAAGCCTGCGTGCGCAGCGGCAAAAGCCTGGCGGAGCTGCTGGTGGGTCTCACCTTGTTTCCGCAGTGCCTGATCAATGTTCGCCTGAAGTCGGGCCAGGACTGGCAGGCCAGTGTCCAATTCGCCAGTGCCGTGCAAGCGGTAGAAATTGAATTGGGCAGCAACGGTCGGTTACTGATACGCGCCAGTGGCACCGAACCCCTGCTGCGCGTGATGGTCGAGGCACGCGATGCCGGGCAGGCCAGGGCTTGCGCCCAGCGCATCGCCGACACGGTTGGCGCTTGATGATGGCCCCGGCTTCTTCATTGCGTATTTGCCGCGCTAACTATGCCAATCCGGTTCATGCGAGCGCCCTGGTGAGCCTGCTTGACGCTTATGCCAGCGACCCGATGGGCGGCGGCGAGCCTTTGACCGGGTTCACCAAAACCAATCTGGTGGCAGCACTGGCGGCTCGGTCACAAGCGTTCAGTGTGCTGGCGTTTCTGGCTGGCGATAGTGCTGTTCCGGTCGGGTTGATCAACTGCATTGAAGGCTTTTCCACCTTTGCCTGTCAACCTCTGGTGAACGTTCACGACGTGGTGGTGTTGTCAGCCTACCGGGGGCAGCGAGTGGCTCAGAAGATGCTGGTGCTGGTGGAAGAAATTGCGCTCCAGCAGGGCGCTTGCAAACTCACGCTGGAGGTGCTGCCAGGCAATGCGGCTGCCATCAAACTTTATCGCCGTGTTGGTTTTACCAACTACCAACTCGATCCGGCCATGGGTGATGCCCAGTTCCTGCAAAAGTGGTTGCGTCCCCATGAATGAGCTGGAAAATCTTCAATCGCTGGGTTTGACCCTGCCCAGCCCGGCCTACATTTCCGGTGCGCTCCTGTTCGGCCTTGTGGGCTACGTGGCATTCAAGCGCGGCCGAAAAACCTCACGTCCAGCCTTGACCTGGACCGGTGTGGCCTTGATGCTGTACCCCTATGCGGTAACGCAAACCTGGCTGCTCTGGGTGGTTGGCGCAGCGCTTTGCGTAGGGTTGCGCCTCAAGTGGGATTGAGCTTCAGTCGCTTAAAAAATCATCGTCAACGGATGCCCAACACCGGGCGCAAGCCAATGTCAGTGACGCTCAACGCCTTGCCGTGGAGCGGTTGTTCAATACGTATTTGGGCATGAACGGCGTGATACTCTCGCAGCAGATTAGGGCCGACTTGCTGCGAAAATCATTGTGAAAGGCCACGGACGAAAGTTTCGCTCCTTTTGCGGACCCCGGCATAAAGTCGCAGCCAATAACGCTAGAATGAAAAAGATCCAATGCCACAAACAGAATAACTTGCGGGACAGACCGCAGTTGTGTGCCATCGGCTGAGGCCGATGGCAGGCGAAGCGACAAGCTCTGTCTCCAACAAATAGTCGGATGCCGGCTGTCCACCAGCCACCCCGGCACCGATCTTGTCCTGCGCGCCAAGGGCAGCATCAATGTGTAGTGATATGCGGGTTATTACTTAGCCAAATGCATTGACAAGATGTGATTCAGTTCTTACAGTTGCATGTCTGTATGCGGACCGACGTTCTGCATAGAAGAACAACAAATTGAACCGTAAAAAGCATGACCGAACTATCAGCGAAATCTAATGAAGTTGCCAGCAACGGGCTGGCCGCAAACCCGCTGGGCGCGCGTCATCTGTCCGCCAGTTATTTTTCAGAAACCACACTAACTGCCCGAAGGAGGCATGAATTATGAATGGCTCAATAAAGAGGATCACTGTAGCGGTGGCAATTATTACCTCAGCGCTACTACTTGGCGGGTGCGAAAAAAAGATCGAAACCACGCAATCAAGCAAAACCAGCAACACCGAGACAAGTCAAGCATCGACCAACGAATTCTTTAAGGATCAAGTTCTAAGTATCATCGTTCCCTATGGACCTGGCGGGGGGTATGACCAGTGGGCCCGCGTCATTAGTCCTTACATGCAAAAGTACCTTGGTGTAAGCAAAGTACTGGTTGTCAATCAGCCGGGCGGCGGCGGCTTGGTGGGAACCTCCAAGATCTACTCATCTCAACCTGATGGATTAACGATCGGTGATACAAATGCTGCGGGTAGCCTGTTTTCACAACTCGCCAAAGAAACGGGTGCGAGTTTCGATATTCAAAAATTCAACTGGATTGGTCGCCCGGATGGTGATCCTCACATCATTGCTGTCCATACGGACGGAGCGTATAAATCCTTTGATGATCTACTGCAAGCATCAGCGCATGGGACTAAGTTGAAGGCGTTGGCAACCGGGGCCGGGAGCTCTGACTACAACGCAGCCGTCATAATCTTGAATGCTTTTAAGACAAATTACCAGATGGTCGCGGCTTTCAGCGGGAGCTCGGATGAAAAGGCGTCGTTTCTGGGCGGCAACGGAGATACTATGTCCGTGTCCGCTTCCGATATTGCCGCAATTGTGCAACAAGCCAAGCCCATTCTGCAGGTTACGGAAGAACCTTTCAGCAAGCTGGCCGATGTGCCGACCGTCATGGCTTTGGCCAAGAAAAATAACGTGCCAGAAAGCAGCATAAAAGGTTTGCAGGCGATGGTCGCGATCATGTCGATGGGACATGCCTTCTTTGCGCCACCTGGCGTTCCCGCAGACCGCTTGGCATCCCTGAGGACCGCATTTCAGAAGTCCATGGCGGACAAGGAATTTATCGCTGCGGTTCAAAAGTCCGAGCTATACCCCGGCTATGCCTCTGCTGAGGAGCTTAAGCAAATGACCGATGCGGGCTTGGCCAATGCGGCCTTCTTCCAACCGCTGCTGACTGCGAAAAAATAAAATGACAAGTTTAGCCATCAGTTCGTTGAACGCCGCTAGCAAGGAGGTTGACCTGTGCTAGATATGTTGGGTTCAAGTTTTCATTCCCTATTAAGTTTGCATACGATACTGCTGTTCCTTGGCGGGAGTTTGCTGGGAACGATTGCCGGTGCGATCCCGGGTCTCGGCGGGGCTGTTTTATTGACCGTGCTTCTGCCGTTTATCTATGGCATGGAACCGCTAAGAGCCTTGACGCTGCTCTTAGCGGCACACACGGGAATTTATTTCAGCGCTTCTATCACGGCGATTTTGCTGAATACGCCGGGAGCTGCGGAGTCCGCCGCGACGACCATGGACGGCTACGCGATGAGCCAGAAGGGTATGGGGACGAGAGCATTAGGAATCTCAGCGGCAGCGACCACCATCGGTGGATGGGTCGGGGTCGTGGTGTTGGTTTTAATGATTCCACTGATGCAAAAGATGAGTACGTTTTTTCAACCTTCGGAATATCTATTGCTCTCAATTCTCGCAATTGTCCTGATAGGCCAATTGCGTTCGGGTTCCCTTACAAAGGGGCTGCTCTCTGGATTAGCTGGATTGCTTTTTTCTTTTGTAGGCTACGACCCGATCACGGGGGTCCTTAGGTTCAGCTTTGATTGGATATATTTGTACAACGGATTCAATGTGACGTCAGTGGCCCTGGGCATTTTTGGCTTGGGCGAAATGTTTATTCTTTACGGAAGAAATCAGGCGGTTGTCCAGAATCAGGGTTTTGAGTTTTCCAAACAACCAGGTTTCAGAGTGATGGATGGCGTCAGAGATGTTTTCGATCATTTTGGGTTGACGGTTCGTTCTGCGTTAATCGGATCGTTCTTGGGCTTGATTCCTGGAATTGGCGGTCTGGCTGCCAATTTCATTTCTTATGGCCATGCCGTGAAAACTTCCAAACATCCCGAGAAGTTCGGCACAGGCATTCCGGAAGGCGTTATTGCGCCTGAAGGCTCATCGATTTCCAAAGAGGCGGGAAGCTTGGTCCCGACGTGTGCCTTGGGTATCCCCAGTGGAGTGGGAATGGCGATCCTGATGAGCGCATTCACAATCCTGGGTATCGTTCCTGGCCCCCCGATGTTGACTTCGCACGTTGATCTTATCTATGGAATGGCCTGGGTTATTGGGATCGGGAGTTTATTGGCCAGCTTGACAGGGCTTGCGATCGCTCCCCTTTTGGCACGCGTTGCCCAAGTGCGCGGACCGATGCTAGTGCCATTTATTTTTACTTTTTCCTACCTTGGAGTTTATGCGGCATCGCTCAATCCCGGTGAGATCCTCTTTATGGCGGTTTTTGGAGTCCTGGGTCTGGTGGGCCGGCGATACCACTATTCCCTGCCAGCAGCCTTGATCGGCTTCATCTTGGGCAAGATAATCGAAAAGAATCTCTATCTGGCGATCAGTTTTCAGGACATGCACTTCTTGTCCAGGCCGTTGTCCGACCTGCTGATCCTGATGATTTTTGCTCTTCTTTTTGGCCCTTATATCACCAAGCGGTTCGGCAAACGGCGCAATGAGAAGATCGCCACGATGAAGGGCAGCCAGACACACGTAAAAGTTCTGCGCCCGGAGTTAATGGTCGATGTGCTTTGGGTTCTGCTGTCGATATCGTACCTTGCGATAGCGCGAGCCTATCCTCCGGACGGTCGACTAATTCCCGATGTGGTCGGAGTTGCGACGCTAATTATTGGCCTGGTGCAACTGGCCGGCAACTTCATACCGGTTTTGAGGCCTTTTACGCACGCACGGGAAACCACCGAACTGGACAGGAATAAGAAAGAGAATGAGAGCGTCACGATTGTTTCCAATGAGAAATCAAGCCCTGTCAAGGGCGGCAATACTGCTGAACGTCGCCAGCTGGGGGCGATCGGTTGGGCTTTTGCCTATGTAGCGGGAATCTATGCTCTCGGATACATAATCGCAGTCCCCGTCTTTTTCCTCATTTACTTCTTAGCGAAAGGTAACCGCAACTGGAAACTGGCTGTTATCTCGGCGGCAGTTATGGGGTTGCTCACTTGGGGTGTGTTTGAACAATTGCTGATGATCCGTTTGCCGGGAAGCATTTTCTTCTCTTAACGAAATGAGTGCGTCCAAAAGCGGGGCAAGAGCCCTGCAAAGGGCGGAAAAGGCCTAAACGTTCATCTGAAGTGGCGAAGTTTCGGGAGATTTCTCGTGATAGTTCACTATTCGAAAATAAACGTACAGCTTCACCGCTTAGCGATGAGTTGTTCAGCGCATCCTTAAGGACCACCCCATGGCGACAGACAACTCAATTCTTCCCGGCTCCGAAGTCCTCCGACAGAAAGTCAGTCTGATGGCGCTTTTGGGCGCCTTTGTTCGGCTGGGAATGGCAACTTTCGGTGGCGGCGTCCAAGCCTGGGTCCATCGCGATATCGTCGTCAAACGTCGTTGGCTTGACGAAAAGGAATTCTTGTCCGGCCTGACCGTTGCCCAAGTGCTACCCGGAGCCAATCCGGTCAACATCGCGCTTTATGTGGGCATGCGACTACGGGGTGGGGTCGGTGGAGCCATTGCAGTTCTCGGCATGGTTATCCCTGCCTTCTGCGTCATTCTCGTTTTGGGATATTTGTACCGCACATACGGACATTTTGAGATCGTCCACTTCGTGCTTGCGGGCATGGCTGCTGCTGCGGTCGGCGCGACCTTGCAAATGGGAATCAAGTTGGCTGGACGGCTCTCCCGCAATGTCATGGCGCCCGTGGTCGCGGGAGTTTGTTTCGCGTTGGTTGGCATCCTCCGATGGCCGATGGTTCCAGTAGTCGTGATTGCCGCCCCAATTAGCATCGCTTGGGCCTTCATTCTGGAAAGGAAGGCCAGCAATGTTCGATAGTCGCCTTCTCGGGCTGATCCTTGTCTTCGCCCCGCTCTCGATCCTTTCGTTCGGCGGAGGCCAAGCAATTGTCCCGGAAATACAAAATCAGGCTGTGGTGGTTCATGGCTGGCTGAGCGATCCGCAGTTTGCTGATCTTTTCGCGATATCGCGTGCGGCGCCAGGACCGAGTAGCTTGATCGCCGCCCTCATCGGCTGGCAGGTCTACGGGTTCTGGGGAGCCGTCGTTGCCACCTTAGCCATTTATCTTCCATCGTCCGTGGTCGTTTTCTTCGCGGCGGGTTGGTGGCAGCGTAACGAGGCATCGCCGATACGAAGCGCAATTGAACGCGGCTTGGCGCCGATCGCCGTCGGCTTGATTTTCGCTAGTGCGCTCATCGTGCTGCAGGCGACTCATGCCGGGGCGCTCGGACTGGCAACAGTGGTCGTCGTTACTGGCCTGCTTTATTTCACTAAAGTGGGCGCGTACACGCTAATGGGCAGCGTGGCGCTAATCTACCTCGGCATCCACGAAGCGATGCCTCTAATGGGTGGATGAAGTTGGGATCGGGCGAGGTCACGCACGTTCTGGCGGAAGCGGTGAGAAATTTACTCGCATCGCAAAAAATCCCATAAAATCAACGACTTAGGTGATATCAAAAACGCTAATTTGGCATACCCCGCTCACCGATTGTGCTAATAATACACGATGCCAGTACCCACGCATCCAACTTGTTACTCTGGCACTCTTTGTGTGACAGTTCGACGGAGAGTGAGAGATTCGAACTGGCTTGTGAGGTATCGGGTTTCTGCTGCTCGCGTGGGCACCAAACCCAAAACAAAGCCACCCGATTTGGGTGGCTTTGAAATCAATTTCTTGCCCTCAATCAGGCAGGTCAGTTGTACAGCCTCGACCAGTCCGATTCGCACTCTTCCTGGACCACTTCCTGGACCATTTCCTGCGCTGGCTCTGGCTTCCGTTCGGGCCCTTGCACCAGTGCTCGTTCTTCCTTCTTAGGCTCAACTTTTGGTGCCAATGGTTGCTTGCCTTTTGACTCTTCTGTGAGCTCCGAGGGCTTGGCAATTTTCATGGCATCAAACGCGATAATCAAAAGAGTGCCGCTTGGCTTGCCGTCACGTCCGATGTAGAAATCTGCTTTCAACTTTCCGGTCACCCGGACGAAGTCGCCCAAGGCGAGGTTTGGGTTTTCATCCTTCATGACGCGCACGGTATAGAACGTGGGACTGTTATCAACACCCCTTTGGGCCTCGCAGAGGCGGTGCTGGTAGTAACCTTTGTTAGTGACCTTGGACACCCTGCGCTCAGGCGCTGTAGCTATATTTCCGAAAACTTGCATCGTTTGTCCTCAATGATTGGTTGCAACAGGATGGCCGACTTCTGCCGTCATCCTGGTTCGTATAGCAACCGGCATTGCAATCAGTCCCCGAGGGGGGCGGAGGTATAGGGGACAATCAAAATGAGCTTGACGAGGCTGCGCGCTCTCCCGACCGCCATGCCAAGCCCACGGCCGGACTCAACTGATTTGAAACCAAATGAACCACGAACCCCGACTAACGCGAGAATTGCGCGCTGGTCGATGTCAACTATCCTG
>PKWM01000022.1 GCA_003133245.1 Rhodoferax sp.
AACGTTGGGACACTACTGATAATGCATCTATGCTCGCGGTTGGGTTGCGGCCCGACCGATCCACCACTGACGCAGCCAGGGTAGCAGCAGGGTGAGCACCAACATCGCCCACAGCATATTGCCCAGCGTCGAGGAAAACAGAACACTTGCGTCGCCATTGGAGATGCGCAGCGCGCGCATCAGGTTTTGTTCGATGTAGGGGCCAAGAACCACGCCGATCAGCAGCGCCGCAACGTGAAAGCCGGTCTTGCGGCACAAGTAGCCCAGGATGCCGAACACCAGCGCGACCACCATGTCGAAACCGTACTCACGCGGCGCGAATGAGCCCACCAGGGTGAACGCGATGATGATCGGCACCAGGTACTTGCTCGACACCACCGTGACGCGTGACAGGTAGCGGGTCATCGGCAGGATCGTCAGCAGCATGAACAAATAGGCCAGCAACATTGCAATGAACACGCCGTAAGCGAGATTGGGTGTGGTCAGGAACAGGCGTGGCCCGAGCACGATGCCATGGTACTGCAGCACGATCATCATCACCGCCGCCGTATCACCACCCGGCACCCCGATCGCCATCAGCGGCACCAAGGTGCCGGGGCCGACGCCGTTATTGGCGCACTCGGGCGCGATCAGCCCTTCAGGGTGGCCGGTGCCGTATAGCTCGGGGGTCTTGGAATACATCCGCGATTGCTGGTAGGCGACAAACGAAGCGATGGTCGCGCCAGCGCCGGGGATGATGCCGATAAAAAGGCCGATAAAACTGGTCCACACGATATGCCACCAGCGCTGGGCGGCCATATGAATGCCCTCCAGCGTCTGGGCCCAGACCGCATCCTTGTCGTGCGCGCCGATTTTGGAGGCCACGATCTCATGCTCGATCATGAGCAGCGCCTCGGATATGGCAAACAAGCCGATCAGCACCGGCACCAGCGGCAGTCCGCTAAAGAGTTCCAGAAAGCCGAAGGTCGCCCGCGGCGCCGAGTAGATGGTATCCGCCCCGATGCTGCCCAGCAGCAGCCCAAAGACACCGGCGATCAAGCCCTTGAGCATGTTTTTGGCGGCAATGGCGGCGATCAGGATGACGCCGAAGAGCATGATCACCACCATCTCGACACTGTGCACGTAGTAGCCGATGCGCGACAGGAAGGGCAGTAGAAGCAGGGTGGCGATCGAGGCGATCAATCCGCCTGCGGTCGCGGCCACGAAACTCATCGCCAGTGCCTGCTGGCCCATGCCCTTCAAGGCCATCGGGTAGCCGTCCAGAGTGCTTGCTGCCGCCCCCCCGGTTCCCGGCACGTTGATCAGAATGGCCGGTATGCCGCCGCCGAGGTGGGTCGCGCAATAGAGCGAGACCATGAAAAACATGCTGACCTCGGGATCCATCGCGAGCGTCAGTGGTAGCAGCAGGATGATGGTATTGGCGGCATTCAGCCCCGGAATCGCACCCACCAGAATTCCCAACAACACCGACGGGATAATCACCCACCAGTAGCCCAGCGTATGCAAAAACAGGGCGAAGGCTTGCGTGAGATCCCATTGCATCATGATATTTTTCCCAGCAGCGCTTCCACCGGGCCGTGCGGGAAAGGCGTGTCAAGCAGCACAATGAACATCAAATAGCCGACCAGCGCGGCGATTGCGGCGACGCTGAGCAACCGTCGCACTGAACGCACCCCGAGCAACAGCATCGCCAACACCAGGAAAGTGAATAACGTGAGCGTGAAGCCGAGGTACGGCATCACCGCGATGAAGGCAATCATCAACGCGACCAGGCCCAGCCGCTTGCTCTGAAACTGGATCGGCTCAATCAGTCGGCGCAGGCTCAACGAAGCGGTTCCACGGTACAGCGAATGCAAGGTTCCGAACACGGAGACTAGCACCAGCAACACCAGCAGGCTGCCCAGCACCAGACCGTTGGCCTTCGCCTCCCATGGCAGATCCCATACCGTGCTGATGTAATACACGGCAAAACTACCCGCTAGCAGCGGGATCACCAAATCTCCTCCCGCAGGGCGCTTGTTTTTATAGGAATCCATAAACTTTCAATTGTTTATTAAAATGATTAAATTGAATTGTTGACGTTAATATCGATTAAATTTCGATTGTCATGGTAAATCATTTCGCTCTCGAGCATCATGGGGTTTTCCCTATGTTTGGGGCGCCCTGTGCACCGCTGGTCCTACCGGATATGCGGCTCGGCCAGTAATTGCTCGGGCAGGGTGAAGTAGGCCGCAGTGGCGCTCCGGTTCATGCGCGCCTGTGCCAGCTCGTGACGCGCCACGCTGCGCAAATGGACTTCATCCGGGCCATCGAGCAGTTGCACGGCGCGACCCCAGGTCCAGAAGTATGCCAGCGGCGTATCGCTTGAGAGACCCATGGCGCCGAAGACCTGGATGGCGCGGTTGACCACGCGCGTTTGCAGGCGCGCTGCCACCACCTTGATGGCCGCCACATCGACCCGGCTTTGACTGCGGTTTTGCGCTGGCAAAAGCGCCTGCTGGTCGAGCCGCCAGGCGGCGCGCAGTACCAGCAAGCGGGCTTGGTCAATTTCCAGACGCGATTCGGCAATCCACTCCTGTACGTTGGCAAAATCAGCCAGGTATTTGCCAAAAACGTGGCGTTCCAGCGTGCGCTCGCACATCAAGGCCAGCGCCAGCTCGCACTGGCCTATGGTACGCATGCAGTGGTGGATGCGCCCGGGTCCGAGGCGCGCCTGCGCCATGGCAAAACCCGCGCCTTGCGGACCCAGCAGGTTGGTCGTTGGCACATGCACGTTGGAAAAAACAATTTCACAATGCCCCTCCGGCGAGTGGTGCTGCATGATGGGAATGTTGCGCACCAGCGTGACACCGGGCGTATCCAGTGGCACCAGCGCCATGCTGTGGCGCGCATGTTTGTCGCTGTCCTCGTCGCCACTGCGGCACATCACGATCAGCAACTTGCAGTTCGGGTGCGCCGCACCGGTGACGAACCACTTGCGGCCGTTGAGCACCAGCTCATCACCGTCAAGGCGCATCAAAGTTTGCAGGTTGGTCGGGTCCGACGAGGCGACATCGGGCTCGGACATGGCAAAGGCGCTGCGGATCTCGCCTTCGAGCAGCGGCCGCAGCCAGCGCTGGTTCTGCTCCGGCGTGGCAAACAAATGCAGCAACTCCATGTTGCCGGTGTCGGGTGCACTACAGTTAAACACTTCCGAAGCCCAGGGCAGCCGCCCCATGATTTCTGCCAGCGGCGCGTAGTCGAGGTTGCTCAGGCGCGTGCCGGGCTCATCGTCGTGCAGAGTGGGTAAAAACAGATTCCACCAGCCCTCGGACCTGGCCAGCGCCTTGAGATCTCCCATGAAGGGCGGGGGAAAGACGCCCTCGGCCACCGAGCGGTGCCAAGCACTGTTGTAGGGCAAGACATAACGGTCGATGAAGTCTTGCAGGCGTTGGCAGCGGGCCTGTGTTTGCGCTGAGTAGTCGAAATTCATGGCGGACCTTTGTGATGTAACGATAACTGTCACTTGGGCAGAGTCTGCCAAACTTGTGCTAGCCTGGCTGTCACCTCGGCGCAGCCGCACACACCGCTCACCAGGCGGCAATCTGGCCGTCACTGCGCGGTTCGGTGCCGCCGCACAACACGCCGGCGTCATCGCGCCAGATGATTTGGCCACGACCAAAGCCCAACCGGTTGTTCGACCATGCGACCTCATGCCCAAGCCGGCCGAGCGCATGGTACAGATGCTCAGGCATGGATCGTTCAATGTTGACCCGCTTGCCGCTCTCCCACTCCCAGCGCGGCGCGTCCAGCGCAGCCTGCGGATTGAGACCGAAATCGAGGGTGTTCATCACCATCTGCACATGCCCTTGCGGCTGCATGAAAGCGCCCATCACGCCGAACGGTCCGATCGCTTTGGCACCCTGCGTGAGAAAGCCGGGAATGATGGTGTGATACGGCTTTTTCCCAGGAGCGAGACAATTCGGATGGGCCGGATCGAGCGAAAAATTGTTGCCCCGATTGTGCAAGGCGATGCCGGTGCCCGGCACCACCAGACCTGAGCCGAAGCCCATGTAATTGCTCTGAATCATGGAGACCATATTGCCTTGATCGTCGGCCGTGCTCAGATACACCGTGCCGCCGCGCGGCGGCTCACCCGGCAGCGGCGCTCTGGCCTGCGCGCCAATCAGTTTGCGCCGTTCGTCGGCATAAGCGTCAGACAGCAGATCGGCGACCGACAGCCGCATGAAGCGCGGGTCGGCGATGTGCGCCAAGCCGTCGGCGAAGGCCAGCTTGATGGCTTCGATCTGCCGATGATGCGTCAGCGCCGTATCGCGCTCGCTGAAATCGAAACCCTTCAGGATGTTGAGCGCCAGCAGCGCCACTAGGCCGTGACCATTGGGCGGGATCTCCCAGACATCGTAGCCTCGGTAATGGATGTTGATCGGCTCTACCCACTCGACTTGATACTGTCCCAGATCCTGCACCGACAAATAGCCGCCGGCAGCTTGCACAAAAGACGCAATCTTCTCGGCCAGAGGGCCGCGATAAAAACTCTCGGCCTGGGTCTCGGCAATGGATTGCAGGGTTTGTGCATGCGCGGCCGAGCGCCAGATTTCGCCGGCCTGCGGCGCACGCTCCGGAGCGAAGGTGTCGAACCACGGCTGAAAATGGCTTTCACGCAAATTCTCGCGTAACAGCCTGGTCGCTGCCTGCCAGGCAAATGCCACCGAGGGCGAAACCGGAAAGCCGTCGCGCGCGTATTCAATCGCAGCCGCCAGCGTCGTCGTCAGCGGCAGTGTGCCAAAGCGCTGCGCCAGCGCGGTCCAGGCCGCGGGCGCACCGGGCACAGTGACGGGCAGCGCGCCGTACTTTGGCATCTCACTGATGTTTTGGGCAGCGAGTGCCTGCTGCGTGATCGTCTGCGGTGCCGGGCCGCTGGCGTTGAGCCCGTGCAGCTTGCCCTTATGCCAGACCAGCGCAAACGCGTCGCCGCCGATGCCGTTGGCAGTCGGCTCCAGCACCGTCAGGGCGGCCGCCGTCGCCACCGCTGCATCAATCGCATTGCCCCCCGCTTGCAGCACCCGCAAGCCGGCCTGCGCCGCCAGCGGCTGTGCGGTGGCGACCATGCCGCGCTGAGCATAAACCACGTTGCGACGCGAAGCGTAAGGGTAATGTTGGGCATCAAATGTCAGCATGGAAGCGTACCTTTAGAAGAGTCAACAAAAGCCTGCACCATGGCCAGCACCTGTTGCGCTGCAGTGGGCGCATCGCAAGCCACCACGTGGCGTTGTGGCATCGAGCGCAACCAGGTGAGCTGGCGTTTGGCGAGTTGGCGCGTGGCGCAAATGCCTTGGTCGCGCAGGTCGGCAAGCGCTGGCATGCGCTCGAGCGGGTGTGCTGCATGCGCCTCCAGCGCGTCCAGATAGTGCCACGCCTGGCGGTAACCGACGCAGCGCATGGCGGGCAAGTCAGCGTGCAAGTCGCCGCGTGCGCGCAGGGTTTTGACTTCTTCCAGAAAACCGCTGGCGAGCATCGCATCAAAACGCTCGGCGATGCGTTGGTGCAGCCAGGCGCGCTTGAGTGGCTCAAGTGAAATCAGCAGCGTGCGATTCTCTCCCTCTGGGAGAGGGTTGGGGTGAGGGGATGCGCTTCGATTACGCCGTTGATGAAAAGACGACAGCGGCTGCCCTGATATGCGATAAACCTCCAGCGCGCGCGCAATGCGCTGTGAATCGCTCGGGTGCAGGCGGGCGGCGCTGACCGGGTCCACCCGGGCCAGCTCAGCGTGCAAAGCGGACCAGCCTTTCTCCATCGCCTCAAGTTCAATCGTCGCGCGAACTGCGGCGTCGGCTGATGGCATGGCATCAATGCCTTCCATGAGCGCCTTGAAATACAGCATGGTGCCGCCCACCAGCAGCGGCAATTTGCCGCGCGCCGAGATGTCGGCAATGAGGGCGCGCGCGTCAGTCACAAATTCGGCAGCGCTGTAAGGTTGCAGAGGATCGCGAATGCTGATCAGGTGATGCGGCACCGCCGCCAACTCGGCAGCCCTTGGCTTGGCGGTGCCAATGTCCATGCCGCGATAGACCAGCGCCGAATCAACGCTGATGATCTCGACCTCATGCATCCGCGCGATCGCCAGAGCAGCGGCTGTTTTGCCCGACGCGGTAGGCCCCGCCAGCGCCAGGTAGCGCAACGGCGCGTTGACTCCCTCAGCATTCACCCGGTAACCCCTGTTTTTGCACCAGCGTCCAGGCCGCCAGTGCAATCAATGCGCTCCAGAACCACATGCCCAGGGCCAGTGGATAAACCGTGCGGTCCATGTGGATGCCGAGCCAACTGCCCACGGCAAAGGCCGCCAGCGTCATCAGAAAACCGTTCAGTGCCGAAGCCGCACCGGCTGCTCGTGGGAACGGCCCGACGGCACCGCTCTGGCTGCAGGGTTGATGCACGCCATGGCCGAGCATGAACAGGTATTGGGGCAGCATGATGGCCCAGCCGTTGTGCAGGCCCGCCAGTACCAGCACGCCCATCAAGGTGCCACCGATCAAGGAGAGACTGCCCGCCAAAGCAACAGCGCGTTTCACACCAAAGCGTGCCAACCAATAGCGGCACAAAAAAGTACCCAACAGGTAGGCCAGGGCGTTGGAAAACATCAGCAACCCGTACTGCGTCGCGCTCCAGCCGAGCACCTGGATAAAGACAAATGAAGACGTCGCCAGAAACGTGAACAAGCCGCCATAGGATGCCGTTGACAAAGCCGAGAAGGCCACAAACACGGGGTCGCGGACAATCGTCAGCCAGGTACGCGCCAGGTCAGCGGGGTGCAGCGCCTGGCGGTTTTTTTGCGGCAGGGTCTCGGTAAAGCGCGAAGCCACCAGTGCCAAAGCGGCGACACTAAAAATTGTTAGAGCCAGCAGCGCGATACGCCAGCTAAACGAGGCTGAAAGCATGCCCCCAAGCGGCGGGCTGATGCAGGCGATCACGCCCAGGCCGCTCAAGCCCTTGGACATGACGCGTGCGCCCTGCAAAGGTGTGTAGAGGTCGCGCACGATGGCGCGGGCGCACATCACGCCGGCACCCATGGCGCCGCCCTGCACGGTGCGCCAGACAATCAGCAGCGCCATGTTTGGCGCGAGCACGCTGGCGATGGACGCCAGCACGTAAGCGCTTAAACCGACCAGCAGAATCGGACGCCGACCAAAGCGGTCCGACAGCGGACCCCAAACCAGTTGCGACAGGCCAAAGGCCAGCAGCAGGGCGGTCAGCGTGAGCTGCGCCTGCGCCATCGGTGCCGCAAAACTCTCGGTCAATGCCGGCAAGGCAGGCAGGTACAAATCGGTGGTGACGGGTTGCAAGCCGAGCAACAGCGACAGAATCAGGATGATCAGGCTCGGTGACATGGCAGCAGGCGCAGAAGGGGTAACTTGAATGGGCATCCGGCCAAGCGTAGCAGATCAGCAGCGCCCTCTCCCCAGCCTTCTTCCAAAGGGCGAGGGGCTACAGGCTGTTTGGCTCAGGCGCGGCAAGTCCGGTATCAAAAAAGTGGTAGCGGTTCTTGCCGGCCTGCTTGGCCATGTACATGGCCTGGTCGGCCTGGCGCAGCAATTGATCGGCATCGGCATCGACCCCATCGCCTTGCGGGTAAAAAGTAACGCCCAGGCTGACCGAGACTTTCAGTATCAGTTTGCCTTGCTGGACCGGCTCGGCGGCGGCAGCCAACAAGCGCTTTAGCATGGGCACACTGTCCAGCCGGTCGCCCAGATCAAGCAGCAGCACCACAAACTCGTCGCCACCTATGCGTGCCAGCGTGTCGCCTTCGCGCAAGGCCTGCTTCATGCGGGTGGCGAGCGTCACCAGCAACAGGTCGCCGACTTCATGACCGTGCTGGTCGTTGACAGTCTTGAAGCCGTCCAGGTCGAGATAGACCACGGCCAGTATCTTGCTGCGGCGTTGCGCTTGTATCCTGCCTTGCTGCAGGCGGTCAGCCAGCAGCACGCGGTTGGGCAGACCGGTCAGGGCATCAAAATGGGCGCTGTGTTCCAGATCGTGCTGGTGTGCCTTGATGATCGTGATATCGGAGAAGAGGGACACGTAATGTTGAATTTCTCCCTGGCCGTTGCGCACGGCGCTGACGGTCAGCATGGCGGGATAGACCTCGCCGTTCTTGCGCCGGTTCCAGACTTCGCCGGACCACTGATTTTTGTTATTCAGCTCACGCCACATGGAAGTGTAAAACTCCACGCTCTGGCGCTCCGAGCGCATGAAGCGCGGGTTGCGGCCCAGCACCTCGGCGCGGCTGTAACCGGTGATCTGGCAAAAAGCCTGGTTGATGTCGATGATGTTGGCCTGCACGTCGGCAATGGTGATGGCTTCGTGCGCGTGGCTGAAAACGCTGGCGGCAAGCTGCAGCTTTTCTTGCGCCAGTTTGCGCTCGGTGATATCGCTAAAGGCGGTTCGAAAGGCAGTGTGGCCATCGAAAATAATTTTGGTACTGTGGACTTCAACGTCGAATGCGCTGCCATCGAGCCTGAGAAATTTCTCCTCGGTAAAGGGCGCGGTAGTGCCAATGGCGCTGCCGCTGTTAACGCTTGCCAGTACCGCCTGGCGGTAATCAGGATGAACTCGCTCCAGCACCGGTTGGCCCACCAGCTCTTGCGCACTGGCGGCGCCGATCAGTTTGATGGCAGCCGGATTGGCATACAACAGCTTGTTCCGGGCATGAACCACAATGGCGGTGGGGGACTTCTCAATCAGCGCGCGGTAGCGCTCTTCGCTTTCGACGATATTGGCTTCAGCCTGTTTGCGCAAAGTCTCGCGTTGCTGCAGGCTCGTCAGCAGGCGATTGAAGCCGCCAATCAAATGGCCAATTTCATCTTGCCGGGTAATAGGCAAGGCACTGGGGAACGGGCCGGTGTCGGGCAGGGCCGCCAGGGTGGTGGCAACAGTCATCAGCGGTGCCAGTTCGCGCCGCAGCATCCACCAGGTCAGCCCACCGGCCAGCAAGGTGAGCGTTAGCGCAGCCAGCAGCAGGCGCTGCTGCATGGTGGCAATCGTGGCAAAGGCTTGCGCCGTGGCCAGCCGCACGACCACGTACCAGCCTGCGACTGGAATGTGTTTGATCGATGCCAATACTTCAACACCCATGGGGTCGATGTCGATACTGGTGCCTTCAAAGCCGCTGTGGTTGCGCTTGAGTAGCGGGCTCACGCCGTCGGCCGGGAGCTCAGCCATGATGCGGCTTTTGATGGAGGAAGTGACCACCAGCCGGTGCTGCGGCGCGATCAGAAAATAGCCCCCGGCTTGTCCAAAGCCGCTGTCACCTAGCGAAATATGATCCAGAAAATTGGGTTTGCCCAGGTCGATCACCCCGGACAGGGCGCCGACGATTTTGCCTTGACCATCGCGTATGGGTGTCGCCATGGCGAGCAGCGGTGCGTTTATGTTGCGGCCTTTGATCGGGCGACCGATCATCGTTTTGCCCTCTTTGAGCGCGCCGATGATGTGTTCGCGGTCCATGTAATTGGCGCCGATCCGGCCCGCTGAGCGTGGCACATCGGCGATCACACTGCCAGCAGGATCGAGGACGATGACGCCCGCGTTGAAATGATCCTGCAGCAGCAGATGCTGATCGAGCAGGGACTGTAGGGCCGCTCCTTTGCCAGGCATGGCCGGACCCAGTGTCTGGGCCAATTGTTCCAGCGCGCGCAAGCGGTCGGTCAAGTCTTGATTGACTTCGGCAGCGATGAGCGTGGCGGTCGAAAACTGCTGTTTGCCCAGCAGGTCTTGAATATCATGGCGCAGCATCCGACCCGCATAGAACTCCAGCGACCAGATTCCGAGCACGAAAATGATCAGTGTGAACAGGGTTATGCGGGTCTTGAGCGAGCGCCACTGGAATATACCCAAGCTTGTCTCTCCGTTGGAATTTTTATCCGGGAATTATGCGCTTTCAACGTTGGCGCCAGGCGGGCTGGGCCCATTGCTGGCTCAGTGTTTGGCACCGCGTGCCAGCGCCGCTGCGCGCGAGGCCGCGAGAGCGTCAGCATCAACCTCAGTTTTTGTCGGCCAACCGGCCAGGTGCTGCTGCGTGATCTCGCACAGCGCCGTGATCCAGGCCGGGTCGTCATTCAGGCAGGCAATGTAGTGAAACTCCTTGCCGCCGGCCTGTAGGAAAGCGACGCGGCCTTCGATATTGATTTCTTCGAGCGTTTCCAGGCAGTCGCTGGTGAAAGCGGGGCAGACCACGTCGACGCGTCTGACACCGGCTTTGGCCATGGCAATCAGGGAGGGTTCGGTGTAGGGCTGCAGCCATTTGGCACGGCCCAGGCGTGACTGAAACGTAACTTTGTATAACTCCTGAGCCAGGCCCAATTGCCCGGCCAGCAGCCGTGCCGTCTTTAAACATTCGCAGTGGTAAGGGTCGCCCAAAAGCAAGGTGCGCTCGGGCACGCCGTGGAAGCTCATCACCAGTTGATCGGGCCGCCCATTGGCCTGCCAGTAGCGCCTGATGCTGCCAGCGAGCGCGGCAATGTAGCGCGGGTCATCGTGGTAGTGGTTGACAAAGCGCAGCTCGGGGAGGGCACGCACTTGGCCAGCCCAGGCATAGACCGCGTCAAACAGACTGGCCGTGCTGGTGGCGGAGTATTGTGGGTAGGCCGGCAGAATCAGGATGCGGGTGCTGCCTGCAGCTTTGAGCGCATCGAGCTGCGCCGCGATGGAGGTTGAGCCGTAGCGCATGGCGTAGCGCACTTGCACGTCGTGGCCGCGCTGCGCCAGCCAGCCTTGCAGTAGCAGCGCCTGTTTCTCGGTCCAGACTTTCAGCGGCGAGCCCTCGGGTCGCCAGATGCTGGCGTATTTGGCGGCTGATTGGGCCGGACGCGTGCGCAGGATGACGCCGTGCAGGATCATCAGCCAGAGCAGGCGCGGGATCTCGACCACGCGCGGGTCGCTCAAGAATTCCTGCAAAAAACGTCGCACTGCGGGTGTGGTCGGCGCATCGGGCGTGCCCAGGTTGCAGTACAGCACAGCGGTGCGTTGCTGCTGACCATGGTTAAAAGGCGGCTCGGGGGCAAAAGGGGCAAGTCTTGGTAAGGTCACGGTCATATTCTCCCGCTTCAGGATCATTTTGCTTACGTCGGCGCATTCGGTGCCAACACCCTGGCTGCGTCGAGAACCGGATAGGCAATTGAGCAGATCAGGGAGTTGATGCGTTTGAGGTCGCTGATGAGGTCCAGGTGCAGCGAGCTGGTTTCGACGCTGGGCAGCGTGTTGACACTCAAGCGATCAAGGTGATTGGCCGAATATTTGAGCTCCAGATCGCGAAAGCGGGTTTTTTCCTCTAGCAGTTTTTGCGCGTCACGCAGATTGCCATTGAGAAAAACGCTCATACCCAAACGCAGGTTGTCCACCAGGTAGCCGTGCAGTTCGGTGATTTCAGCCATGCCCGCTGGCGAGAACTCCCGGCCTGGTTTGATTTTTTTGTTTTCGACCTCAGTCAACACATGCTCGAGGATGTCGCCGATTTGTTCCATATTGACAGTGAAACTGATGATGTCAGCCCAGTGCCGCCCTTCTTTCTCGCTCAAGGACGCGCGCGAAATTTTGGTCAGGTAGTACTTGATGTCCGAGTACAGTTCATCGACCGTATCGTCCATTGCTTGTAACGCTTTGGCGAGCGCGAGATCGTTGTTCTGGATGACTCTGAACACTCCGCGCAGCATGGTTTCAACCACGTCAGACTGGTGCATGGCTTCGCGTACCGCGCACGAGAGGGCAACGCTTGGCGTGGCGAGTGCCGAGGGGTCGAGGTGGCGCTGGCGCCCGTTGATCGTGCTCTCTGGGGCGGGCGGTAGCCAGTATGCGACCCAGCGTGCCACGGCCTCGGTCAAGCCGATGAAGAGCAGGCCTACCAACAGGTTAAAGCCCAGATGAAACAGTACGACCACGGTGGCCACATCGCCCAGCAGTGGACGTATGTGCTGCAACCACAGGCCAATCAGCGGCGCCACCAAAGCAACGCCCAACACTTTGAACACCAGGTTGCCCAGCGGTACCTGGCGCGTTTCCACCTTGGCGCCCAACGTGGTTAGCACGGCCAGTAAGCCGCTGCCCAGGTTGGCGCCCAGCACCAGCCCCAGGGCCACGTCCACCGGAACGACATCGGTGCTGGCCAGGGTGGCGGTCAGTAGCACAATGGCCAGGCTGGAGTAAGACAGCACTGACAGCAAGGCCCCCACGACGATCTCGAGCAGCAAGTCGCTGCTGAGTGAGGCCAGCAGCGCCCGTATCGCCTGGTTTTGCGTCATTTCATGGGCCGAGACCGTGACCAGATGCAGCGCCAGCAGCATCAACCCGAGCCCAATCAAAATTCGCCCGACGTAGCCGACGGTGCTGGACTGGCGCGCGATGAAAAGTAGCACGCCGACAAAAATGAACAGCGGCGATAACCACGATAGATCGCGTGAGAACACCACTGTCATCAGGCTGGTGCCAATGTCAGAGCCCAGCATGACCGCCAGCGCCGCCGGCAGAGTCATAAGCGTTTGACCGACAAACGCCGAGATGATCAGTGCGGTGGCGGTGCTGGACTGCAACAAGGCGGTGACGCCAATGCCTGAAAGGGCGGCTTTGAAGCGGTTGCTCACGCTCTGGGCCAGCACCTTGCGCAGACTCGCTCCGAGCACGCGCAGGATGTCGGTGCGCACCAGCAGGGTGCCCCACACCAGCAGGGCAATGGCGGCCAGCAGGTTGAGCAGATGCGTCATGGCCTTCTCTCTTCTTTAACGTGAAAGAGGATTGTCATTGCGAGGAGCGAAGCGACGCGGCAATCGCAATGACGGGATTTTTTCATTATCTCGGGCGTCGCTCAGGATTCATCAGTTAGTGGGCGCGGCGCACGCGCAGCAGTTCATCGAGGATCAGGCAGGCAGCGCCAATGGTGATGGCGCTGTCAGCAAGGTTGAAGGCCGGGAAGTAGCCGCCGGGAAACACCGGAGCCAGCCAGCGCCAGTGGAATTGCAGGAAATCAACTACATAACCATAGAGCAGACGGTCGATCACGTTTCCAATGGCCCCGCCCAAAATGCAGGCCAGTGCAAAAGCAAACAGTTTTTGCCCGGGGTGCGACTTGAGCAGCCAGACAATCAAGACCGCTGCCAGCACCCCAACCGCGCTGAAGAACCAGCGCTGCCAGCCCGAGGCACCGGCCAGAAATGAGAAAGCGGCACCGCTGTTGTGTACCCGAACCAGGTTGAAAAAGCTACTCACCAGGGTGCTTTCACCGAGCTGATAGAAGCCGACGATCAAGACCTTGCTGAGCTGGTCCGCTAGCACAACAAGCAGCGCCAGGCCGAGCCATTTCAAAAGGCCGCCCGAGCCGCTCCAACCGGGGCTTGATTTGCGCGCCATCAGACAAAGGCCCTGACTTCACCCGCGCCGAACAGGTTGCTGGCGCAGCGCCCACAGAGGGTGGGGTGCGCCGGGTCAACGCCGATGTCGTCGCGGTAATGCCAGCAGCGCTCGCATTTGGTGCCGGTGGAGGCGACGACGTTGATCACGAGTGCGTCCCCGGCAATCAGGTCAAGGGCGGAGGTGATGAAGACAAATTTCAAATCAGAGCCCAGGCTGGAAAGAAGCGCGTGGTCGTCGCCGACCACGGTGAGCGTCACGTTGGCTTGCAAGGATGAGCCAATTTTGCTCTCGGCGCGCAAGGCTTCGATCTCTTTGTTGACCGCATCGCGGATCTCGCGGATGCGCGACCACCTGACTAAAAGTGGGTCACCGGTCATCAACCTAGCGGCTAAGTTGTCATTCCAAAGAGGAAACTTCCAGTAGGTGTCCATGAAGATGGATTCTCTCGTGGCGCTTGGCGTTTTGCCCGCTGCACCCAGCACGGCCCAGGCCTCTTCTGCGGTAAAGCTCAAAAACGGCGCCATCCAGCGCAGCATCGCCTGCGTGATTTGCCACAGCGCCGTCTGCGCGCTGCGCCGCGCCAGTGATTTGGGTGCGGTGGTGTAGAGCCGGTCTTTCAGGATGTCGAGGTAAAACGAGCCCAGGTCTTCACTGCAATAGATTTGCAGTTTGGCCACCACCGGATGAAATTCATAAACTTCGTAGTGGGCCAGGATGTCGGTCTGCAACTGCGCCGCGCGGGCCAGGGCGTAGCGGTCAATCTCCAGCATCTGCGCCAGCGGCACGCTGTCCTGCGCCGGGTCAAAGTCGCTCACATTGGCGAGCAGAAACTTGAGCGTGTTGCGCACGCGCCGGTAGGTGTCCACCACGCGTGCCAGGATTTTGTCGTCGCCAGCAATGTCGCCCGAATAGTCACTGGCCGCCACCCACAGGCGGATGATTTCGGCACCGAGCTTCTTCCACGTTTCCTGCGGATCGACCCCGTTGCCGGCGCTCTTACTCATCTTGTGGCCCTTGCTGTCCACCGTGAAGCCGTGCGTCAGAATGCCTTTGTAAGGGGCCCGGCCAACCATGGCGCAGGCGGTCAGCAACGACGAGTGAAACCAGCCGCGATGCTGGTCGTGGCCTTCCAGATAGAGGTCGGCTTCGGGACCTTCTTCGTGAGCGCTGCCGGGGTGCGAGCCTTTGAGTACGGTGGTGTGCGTCGTGCCAGAATCAAACCAGACTTCCAGAATATCGCTGCTCTTGGTGTAAAAGGGCGCGTCCGCAGCGCAATCGACACGCGCCAGAATGTCCTCGGAGCTGGCCTTGCTCCAGGCTTCCACCCCGCCCTGCTCGACCATGCTGGCGGCAATGTCCAAAATTTCCATCGTGCGCGGGTGCAACTCGGCGCTGTCCTTGTGTAGGAAGAAGGGCAGTGGCACGCCCCAACTGCGCTGGCGGCTGATGCACCAGTCGGGCCGTCCGGCAATCATGTCGCGCAATCTGGTCTTGCCGTTCTCGGGGTAAAACCTGGTTTGCTCGATGGCGTCCAGCGCGGTTTGGCGCAGGGTTTTGGGTGCTTTGTCTTGGGTGAAGACGCCGACACCTTCGTCCATGCGAATGAACCACTGGGCGGCGGCGCGGTAAATCACCGGCGATTTGTGGCGCCAGCAATGTGGGTAGCTGTGAACCAGGTCGGACGTGGCAAACAGGCGATCAGCCTGGCGCAGTGCATCGATCACCACCGGGCAGGCTTTCCAGATGAATTGGCCGCCAAACAAGGGCAGTTCGCTGGCATAAACGCCATTGCCCTGGACCGGATTCAAGATCGCATCGATGGGCATGCCGTGGCTGACGCAACTGTTGAAATCTTCCACGCCATAAGCCGGGGCCGAGTGCACCACACCAGTGCCGTCGTCGGCGGTGGCATAGTCGGCCAGGTAGATCGGCGAAAGACGGTCGTAGCCGCTGTCCACATGCGCCAGCGGGTGCTTGAAGTTGATGCCGCCGAGGTTTTTGCCGAGTGTGGTGGCAACGACGCTGCCGGTGAGCCCGAAGCGCTCAAGGCATTGCGGCACCAGACTCTCGGCCAGCAGCAGCAGACCACGCCCGGTGTCCACCAACGCGTAGCTGAGTTCCGAGTTGAGGTTGAGCGCCTGGTTGGCCGGGATGGTCCAGGCGGTGGTGGTCCAGATCACCGCAAAAGCGTCTTTGGTCAGTGCCTTCAGGCCAAATGCCGCTGCCAGCTTGGCTGGTTCGGCGCACAAAAAACCAACGTCAAGCGTCTGCGATTTTTTGTCGGCGTATTCAATCTCGAACTCGGCCAGGCTGGAGCCGCAGTCAAAGCACCAATAGACCGGTTTCAAGCCGCGATAGACAAAACCGCGTTCGATGACACGTTTGAAAGCGCGAATTTCATCGGCTTCGTTCTTGAAATCCATGGTGCGGTAGGGATGATCCCAGTCGCCCAGCACGCCCAGACGTTTGAAGTCGGCGCGTTGCAGGTCGATCTGCTCGGCGGCAAAGGCGCGGCTTTTGGCCTGCATTTCATCGCGCGGCAGCTTGCGGCCAAATTTTTTCTCGATCGCGTTCTCAATCGGCAGGCCATGGCAGTCCCAGCCCGGGATGTAGGCCGCGTCCATGCCCTTGAGTTGGCGCGCCTTAACGATCATGTCTTTCAGAATCTTGTTGACCGCGTGCCCCATGTGGATCTGGCCGTTGGCATAAGGCGGCCCGTCGTGCAGCACAAACTTGGGCGCGCCACAGCGCGCCGCGCGCAGCTTTTTATAAATGCCTTGCTCTTCCCATTGCTTGACCCACAGTGGCTCGCGCTTAGGCAGGTCGCCGCGCATCGGAAACGGCGTGTCGGGCAGGTTGAGCGTGCTGCGGTAATCAGTTTTGGCGGTGGGCTCGCAAGCCGGCGTAGTGTTAATGGTGGTCATGTTGGCGCTGGGTGGCAAAGTAGGCACGTGCATCGAGGCAATCCTGAGTGATGCCAGCCTTCAGCGCATCAAGTGTGCCGTACTTCAGTTCGTCGTGCAGTTTGTGGAGGAGTTCCACACGAATGATTTTACCGTAGGCCCCTTCGGCACCGAGCTGCGCTGGCCAGTCCAGGCAATGGGTTTCGAGCAGCACGCGCCCGCCATTGACATCGCGCGGATCCAGCGAAGGCCGAATGCCCAAATTGGCCACACCCGCCAGCGCTGCCTCGGCCAAGCCATAAACCAGCACGGCAAAGATGCCGCTGGCGGCGGGCTTCCAGTGGGCAAAGCGCAGGTTCAGGGTTTTGAACCCGAGTTCGCGTCCGAGCTTGCGGCCATGAACGACGTGTCCTGAAATGCGATAAGGCCGTCCCAACAGTCGCGCAGCGTCGGCCATGCGGCCAAGGCTGAGCGCCAACCGCACCTCCGAGCTTGACACGCGCAAGCCATGTACCTCGTAACTGTTCATGCGCGCCACATCAAAGCCCTGATCTGCGCCGACTGCGTCCAGCAGGGCGTAGTCACCGGCGCGCTTGGCACCAAAACGGAAATCGTCCCCGACCAGGACGTATTTCGCGCCCAGTCCCTTGAGCAGAACCTGGTCGATGAAGGCTTGTGGCGTTAGCGCTGCCAGTTGCGCGTCAAAGGGCAATACCACCGTTTGATCAACGCCGCAGTGGGCCAGCTCGGTAAGCTTGTCGCGCAGTGTGCCCACCCGCGCCGGCGCCAGTTCGTTTTGGTGGTTGACGGCGGCAAAGAAGTCGCGCGGATGGGGCTCGAAAGTCAGGGCGCAACTCGGTATACCGCGCTGCTGTGCCTCGCTTTTAAGCAGCGCCAGCATGGCTTGATGACCCCGGTGCACGCCGTCAAAATTGCCGATCGTCAGCGCGCACGCCGGGGCAATGTCGGGGTGTTTGAAACCACGGAATACTTTCATTGGAATGGTATCTTTTTAGTAGCAGACGGCGTAGCTTGTTAAAGCACTGAAAGCCAAATTCACATAAAAACAGGGTATATTGTGCCTTGGCAGTCCGCAGCAAGGTTTGCCCGCAAGCTATCAGGAGGTTCTTTTGAAGGTCTTGAAGTTGTCAGCGCAGGGTTTGCCCCAGTCGTGGATTTCGCTGGAGCAAGCGGTGATTCATTACGCGGCCGAAGAAGTGCGCTGGGAGATGGGCGCGCGAATTGCTGTTTTTCATGGCGGACAAAATGCGCTCACCGGTCGGCAATCGGTCATCACCATCAACAGTATTATTGGCACCAAGGGCGTACCCAGGATCAATCCTTTTCAGCGCAAGCCGGCGCTGACCAATGGCAAGCTGTTCACACGTGACCGCAATCTTTGCGCTTATTGCGGAGACGTTTTTCATGAAGATGATCTGACCCGTGAGCACATCATTCCCTTCGCCCAGAACGGTATCGACACCTGGATGAATGTGGTGACGGCTTGTCGCGCCTGCAATCACCGCAAGAGCTCGCGCACACCCGAGCAGGCGCATATGCCGCTTTTGTACACGCCTTATGTGCCAAGCCTGTGGGAAGACTTCATTTTGCGCAATCGCCGCATCCTGGCCGACCAGATGGAGTTTTTGATGGCGCATGTGCCGAGGTCGTCACGGCTGATGGCGTGAAAGATTGTCAGTTTCTGCGATTGCCGCGCTACGCTCGCAATGACAAGACGGGCACATTGGTAATTTCTTATTCTCTTGGCGATGGATGGGCATTTCTTTTGGAGTCACAAAATGAAGTATCAATGGGCAAACCGGCCACGCACTTATTTGTCGCTGCTTTTGGGCAGTGCATTTTTGCCGGTGCCGGTGCTGGCGATGGCTGTTGCTGCGCCGTCGCTGCAAGCTTCGGCGACACCGGCACTCATGCTGGCCAAACTTTGGCAGGTGGGCCAGAACCCCAGCGCTTTTCTCGTCAGCGAAAAGCTCGATGGCGTGCGCGCGTTTTGGGATGGGCAGGCGCTGCGTTTTCGCAGTGGCCGCAAGATTGCTGCACCGGCGTGGTTCACAGCCGCCCTGCCTGCCACGCCACTCGATGGCGAGCTCTGGCTGGGGCGCGGTCGTTTTGATGAGCTCTCGGGTATCGTGCGCCGGCGTGTTCCGAATGATGCCCAGTGGCACACACTGCGCTACATGATTTTTGATTTGCCTGGAGCGAGCGGTTCATTTGGCGAGCGTGCCGTGCAAATGGTCTCGGTTGTGGCCAGCGCCAAAGTGGCGTGGTTGCAAACCATAGAGCAGCGGCGCGTGCCTGATTCAGCGGCACTACAGCATCAATTGACCCAATTGGTGGACGCAGGCGGCGAGGGGCTGGTGCTGCACCGTGCTGATTCGCTTTGGCTGCCCGGGCGCAGCGATGCGCTGCTTAAACTCAAACCGGTTCCAGACGAAGACGCTCGGGTGATTGCCCATCTGCCCGGCAAAGGCCGCTTTGCCGGGCAGATGGGTGCACTGTTGCTTGAGTTGCCCAGTGGCCAGCGCTTTGCCTTGGGCACCGGTTTTACCGATGCTAAGCGTGCAGCACCGCCGCCTGTGGGTGCCACCGTCACCTACCGCTATCGGGATCGCACGCCCTCTGGCTTGCCGCGTTTTGCGTCATTTTTGAGGGTGAGCGAGGCGGAGTAGCTGTCGAACCCGCCTTCAGGCAAACACGCCCGCCGTCTCCTGCATCCTCTGCGATACCTCACCGAGGTGATGCAGGCTGTCGCCAAAGCTTATTTCCAGTTGCGTGAGTTTCTTGAAGTAATGGCTGACTATATATTCATCGGTCACGCCGATGCCGCCGTGCAGTTGCACGGACTGCTGGCCGACAAAACGCATCGAATTGCCTAGCTGGTATTTGGCGCGGGCCAGCGCGGCGCGGCGCTCCGGCGCGGGCGCACCGAGTTTGAGGCTGGCGTAATAGCTCATCGAGCGCGCCAGCTCCAGCTGCATTTTCATGTCGGCAGCGCGGTGGCGCAGTGCCTGAAAGCTGCTGATCGCCACGCCGAACTGCTTGCGCATGTTCATGTACTCGGCAGTGATCGCCATCGTCTTGTCCATCACACCCACGGCTTCGGCACAGGTGGCGGCAATGCCGATATCAACCGCGTATTCGAGTGCAGTAAGGCCGTCGGGCGTGATCAGGCTGGCGGGGGCACTTTGCAGCGTGACTTCAGCTGCGCGGCTGCCGTCCTGAGTGCCGTAGCCCTGTGCGCTGACGCCGCTGGCGCTGTGCTCGACCAAAAACAAAGCGAGCGTGCCGTCGAGTGTGGCCGGAACCAAAAAGGCGTCGGACTGATCACCGGCCGGAACCAGGCTTTTAACCCCGTTGAGGGTAAAGCCGTTGGCAGTCTGCGTCGCTGTTGCCGCGCAAACGTTGAGCTGATAGCGTGCCGCCCGCTCCTGGTACGCCAGCACCACCAGCGCCGCGCCGTTGGCAATCCTGGGCAGCCAGGCAGCCTTGACGGGGTCTGGTGCATGGCTGCTCAGCACGGCAGCAGCGATCAGGCTTTGGTTCAGCGGTTCCAGCACCATGCCGCGCCCAAGCTCTTCCATCACCACCATGCCCTCGACCGGCCCCATACCCATGCCATCAAATTGTTCCGGAACGTACAAGCCGCACAACCCCAACTCGGCGAGCTCACGAAACGCTCCGCGTGAAAAGCCACCGGCCTTGACGGCGGCGCGGCGGCGCTCGAAGCTGTAGCCCTTGTCCACCCATTTACGCACCGCGTCGCGCAGTTGCTGCTGGTCGTCAGAAAAATCGAAATCCATATTGGTCACCTGCATTAGTCTGAATAGAACCCCCTCCCGGAGGGGGCACGGAGGAGCGGTGTGAGCGCACAACGCAAACTGTGCACGGCGTCAGCCAAGCACGGTCTGCGCCACGATATTGCGCTGCACTTCATTGCTGCCGCCATAAATGGTGGTCTTGCGGAAATTGAAGTAGGTCGAGGCCAGCGGCGCGCACCAGGTGCCGCCGCCGGGGAAGTTGCCCTGCCAACCGGCCTCCATCGCCTCCTGGATCAGCGGCAACGCGAACGGCCCGGCCGCGAGCATCATCAGCTCGGTGTAGCGCTGCTGAATTTCGCTGCCGCGAATTTTGAGCAGGCCGGCGATATCGAGCGGATTCTTGCCCGATTTTTCGGCCGCCAGCACCCGCAGAACCAGCATCTCGAGTGCCACCACATCGACTTCGAGCTTGGCAATCTCGTCACGAAAACGGGTGTCGTTATAGACACCCTCAAGCTTGGCAATGCGCTTGAGACGTTCGAGTTCGCGCTTGCTGCGGTTCACGTCGGCAATGTTGGTGCGCTCGTGGCTGAGCAAATGCTTGGCGTAAGTCCAGCCCTTGTTTTCTTCGCCGATCAGGTTCTCTATGGGCACCTCGACATCGTCAAAAAAAACTTCGTTGACCTCCGCTTCACCATCGAGCAGCACGGTAGGACGCACAGTGACGCCGGGCGACTTCATGTCGATCAGCAGGAAGCTGATGCCGGTTTGCGGCTTGCCCTCGTTGCTGGTGCGCACCAGGCAGAAAATCCACTCGCCATACTGGCCCAGCGTGGTCCAGGCTTTCTGGCCGTTGACGATGTATTTGTTGCCCTGACGCTCAGCCCGGGTTTTGACCGACGCCAGATCCGAGCCGGAACCGGGCTCGCTGTAACCCTGGCTCCACCAGACTTCGCCACTGGCGATGCCCGGCAAAAAGCGCTGCTGCTGCGCCGCGTTGCCAAAGGCCATGATGACCGGCGCCACCATCACCGGGCCAAACGGCAGCACGCGCGGTGCCCCGGCCAGGGCGCATTCTTCTTCAAACAAATGCTTTTGCACCGAGTTCCAGCCCGGGCCGCCGAAGGCCTTGGGCCAGGCGTGCCCGAGCCAGCCTTTTTTGCCCAGAATCTTGCCCCAGCGCTGCATGTCGTCACGGCTCAGACGCATGGCGTTATGCACTTTATGTGAAATCTCTGCGGGCAGGTTTTCGCGCACCCAGGCGCGAATGTCGGCGCGGAACTGCTGCTCTTCAGGCGTAAATGCCAAATCCATGTCGGGCTCCTAATAGAGCGCCGATTTAACCACGTGCCATCGCCGCTGGTTGTCGGACCGGTGACAGGCCGCAAAAGCTCAAGGCATAATTCCTGCCGGTATGAAAAACATCGTTATTTTGATTTCGGGTGGTGGCTCCAACATGGCGGCTATCGTCAAGGCGGCCAAGCGTGAGGACTGGCAACATAAATTTGGCGCGCGCATCGCCGCCGTCATCAGCAACAAGGCCGATGCCAAAGGTCTGGTTTTTGCCCAGCAGAAGGGGTTGGCCACCGAAGTACTGGATCACAAGAGTTTTGCCACACGTGAGGCGTTTGATGCAGCGCTGGCGCAAGCGATTGATCAATATGACGCTCTGGGGCAACCAGCGCTGGTGGTGTTGGCGGGCTTCATGCGCATCCTGACGCCGAGCTTTGTCAGCCGTTATGCCGGACGCTTGCTCAATATCCATCCCTCGTTGCTGCCGGCTTTTTCCGGGCTGCACACGCACCAGCGTGCGCTTGATGCAGGTTGCAAGTTTGTCGGGGCCAGCGTGCATCAAGTGACGGCTGAACTTGATTACGGACCGATCCTGGCGCAAGCGGTGGTGCCGGTGCTGCCGGGTGATACAGCCGACACGCTGGCGGCGCGTGTGTTGACGCAAGAGCACCTCATCTACCCGCAGGCGATCGCTGCCCTGTTACGATCCTGACAACATGACTTCACAAGCCGCCCCTGCCACCGTCGCCGATATCCGCAAGATATTCCTTGACTTCTTCGAGTCCAAGGGCCACACCGTGGTGCCGTCGAGCCCGCTGGTGCCTGGCAATGACCCGACGCTGATGTTCACCAACTCGGGCATGGTGCAATTCAAGGATGTGTTCCTGGGCCAGGACAAGCGCTCGTACGTCCGTGCCACTTCGGTGCAGGCCTGCCTGCGCGCTGGCGGCAAACACAACGACCTGGAGAACGTCGGCTACACCGCGCGTCACCACACCTTCTTCGAGATGCTCGGGAACTGGAGCTTTGGCGACTACTTCAAGCGCGACTCACTCAAATGGGGCTGGGAGCTACTGACCAAAGTGTACGGACTATCCGCCGACAAGTTGACAGCAACGGTTTATATCGACGACGACGAGGCCTACAACATCTGGACGCAAGAGATTGGCCTGCCGCCCGAGCGCGTGATCCGCATCGGCGACAACAAAGGCAAAAAATACGCCTCAGACAACTTCTGGATGATGGCCGACACGGGGCCGTGCGGCCCGTGCAGCGAAATCTTTTACGACCACGGCCCTGACATTCCTGGTGGCCCGCCTGGCAGCCCCGACGAAGACGGCGACCGTTTCATCGAAATCTGGAATCATGTGTTCATGCAGTTCGATATGCAGCCGGACGGCAGCGTCAAACCCTTGCCGGCGCCCTGCGTCGATACCGGCATGGGGCTGGAGCGCCTGGCTGCCATCTTTCAGCACGTGCACAGCAATTACGAAATTGATCTGTTTCAGGCGCTGATCAAGGCCGCAGCGCGTGAGACAGTCTGCACTGACCTGGCCAACAATTCGCTCAAGGTCATTGCCGATCACATCCGTGCCACCGCCTTTTTGGTGAGCGACGGCGTGTTGCCCGGCAACGAAGGGCGCGGCTATGTGCAACGCCGCATTATCCGTCGCGCCATCCGCCACGGCTACAAGCTCGGTTGCAAGAAGCCGTTCTTCTACAAGCTGGTGCCCGATCTGGTCGCACAGATGGGCGAGGCTTATCCCCACCTGGCCGCGCAGGCCGGGCGCATCGGCGAAGTGTTGCGCGCAGAAGAAGAGCGGTTTTTTGAGACGCTGGAAAACGGCATGCAAATACTCGATGAAGCGCTTGCAGGAGGTGTCAAGATGCTGCCGGGCGACGTCGCTTTCAAGTTGCACGACACCTTTGGTTTCCCGCTGGATTTGTCGGCCGACGTGTGCCGCGAGCGCGGCGTCGCAGTCGATGCGGCGGGCTTTCACGCTGACATGGAAAAGCAAAAGGCGCAAGGCCGTGCGGCGGGTAAATTCAAGATGGATCGCGCGTTCGATTACAGCGGCGACAGCAATGATTTTGTCGGCTATGAGCGTCTCACCGAAGTGACCAAAGTCGTGGCGCTGTACGCCGACGGGGTCGGTGTTGGCGAGCTCAACGCCGGTCAGATGGGCGTGGTGGTGCTGGCGGCAACACCGTTTTACGCCGAGAGCGGCGGTCAGGTTGGAGATGCGGGCGCCATCTTCTGCGACAGCGCGCTGTTTGAAGTTGCCGACACGCAGAAAATCAAGGCCGATGTGTTTGGCCACCAGGGCACTTTAAAAATCGGAGCGCTCAAAGTCGGCGACGCAGTCACCGCACACGTCGATGCGCCACGCCGCAGTGCCACCCAGCGCAACCACAGCGTCACCCACTTGATGCACAAAGCGCTGCGCGAAGTGCTGGGAGAGCACGTGCAACAAAAGGGTTCGCTGGTCACGCCTGAGCGCACGCGTTTTGACTTTGCCCACAACGCGCCGGTGACTGACGCGCAGATTCGTGAAGTTGAAGCGCGCGTCAATGCCGAGATTCTGGCCAACGCGGCCACCCAGTCGCGCGTGATGGACATGGCAGCGGCCCAGCAGACCGGCGCCATGATGCTGTTTGGTGAAAAGTACGGTGAGTCGGTCCGCGTGATCGATATTGGCGCGAGCCGCGAACTGTGCGGCGGCACGCACGTGCAGCGCAGTGGCGACATTGGCCTCTTCAAAGTGGTGGCGCAAAGCGGTGTCGCTTCCGGCGTGCGCCGGATCGAGGCCGTCACCGGCCAGAACGCGCTAGCCTATGTGCAAGCGCTTGAAGACACCGTGACGCAGGCGGCGGAGCGCTTCAAGGCCGCCGTGCCAGAGCTCAATGAGCGCATCGTTCATACGCTCGATCATGTCAAGGCGCTGGAAAAGGAAATCGCCGCGCTCAAGGGCAAGCTGGCCTCCAGTCAAGGGGATGAGCTGGTGGCCCAGGCAGTTGATGTCAAAGGTGTCAAAGTGCTGATCGCCAAGCTCGAAGGCGCCGACACCAGGACGCTGCGCGACACCATGGACAAGCTCAAGGACAAGCTCAAAACCGCCGTCATCGTGCTCGGCGTGGCCGACGGCGACAAGGTGCAGCTCGCCGTCGGTGTGACGCCGGATACTTGCGGCAAGGTCAAGGCCGGTGAACTGGTGAATTTCATTGCCGCGCAGGTTGGCGGCAAAGGCGGTGGCAAGCCCGACCTGGCGATGGCCGGTGGTACCGAACCGGCCAAGTTGCCTCAAGCGCTGGCCAGTGTGCTGGCCTGGGTGCGTGAAAAGATCTGATCAGGGCCTGCTCTGCGCCCGGCCCATTTGCCACAATAAAAAGCTGTAAATATCGGCTGCTTGCGCGTAGCGTTGCGCCGCCGTGCTGCCCAGGCCATGACCGGCTTGCAGGTCAAGGCGCAACAGCACCGGCTTGCCACTGGTCGAGGCAGCTTGCAGCCGCGCTGCTGCCTTGCCACTCTCCCACACATCGACGCGCGGATCGTTCATGCCATGCAGCAGCAGCACCGCCGGATAAGGCGTGTTGTCCTGGATGTTGTGGTAGGTACTCATCTCCAGCAAAGCCGGGAATTCGGCTGCATTTCGAGTGCTGCCAAACTCGGAAATATTGGTAATACCGTTGGCGCTTTCCTCTGATCGAATGGCGTCCATCACACCGACATTGAAAACGGCAGCGGCAAATAGTTCGAGTGCGCTGGTGACGCTGCGTCCGACAAAAATGCCGCCCGCGCTGGCGCCCATCACGGCCAGCGTTTTTGGTGTGGCATAGCCCAGCTTGATCAGGTACTGGGCGCAGGCGACGCCGTCCTTCCAGGTGTTGGATTTGGTCGCCTTGAAACCGGCTTGGTACCAGTCGTTGCCATAGACACCGCTGCCGCGCACGTTGGCGAAAGCCAGCACGCCACCCCGCTCCAGCCAGACCATGCTGGCCGGTGAAAAGTGGGCCGTTTCCGAGAAGCCATAAGCGCCGTAGCCGTCGAGCTGGAGGCCTCTTTTGAGTGTTTGCCGTCGAATAGAAAAGTGCGCGGCAATTGCGTCCAGCCGCTCAGGCTGTAGAGAATATTTTTGTAGGCGTGCGCCGGATCACCATGCACGCCGGCGGCACCGGCAAAAGGCACCTCGATCGTCTGCCCTTGCGTGTCGCCGCTTGCGTAATGGCGAATGCCAATGGAAGTGCCCTGGCGGATACTGGCTACCAGTGCGTCACGGTTGAGCGAGAAACCTTCCAGCACACTGTCTGGCGGCGGCACTGCGATCACTTTGGCGAGCGCCAAGCGGGGCTCGCGTAAATCGAGTTTGAGCACGTGTTTGCGCGGCGCGTTGATGTAAGTCATCAGGTAGAGGTCATTGCGTGCCAACTCCAGGTCGGTGATCTTGTCGGCATAACCGGCGATCTGTTTCCAGGCGACATCGGGCTTGCCCAGATCAGCCGCTTTGGCAACAAACAAGAAGCCTTCGGGCAGCGTGGTGTCGGTGGTGGGGGCCAGCATCCAGCGGCTGTCCGGGCTGAAGATGATTCTGCCGACAACGAGTCGCGCCAGTCCCAGGTTTTTAGCGATGGGCGGGCCGAAGACGGCCACTGCCATGGATTCAGGCAGCCCCACCAGCCTGATTGTTCAAGTAGAGTTGGCGTGCGACCTGCGCAAACCACTTTGCTCGTTGCCGAGGATAGTGTCGATAGAATTTGAGCAAACAACACAAGTTTCATCATGACTATCAAACCCCAACCTGTCATCGCCATCCATGGTGGCGCTGGCACCATCAGCCGCAGCACCATCAGCGCCGCGCAAGAGGCGGCTTACCATGCCGCGCTACAGGATATTTTGCGCACCGCACAGCAACTGCTCTCCAGCGGTGGCAGTGCCCTTGATGCCGTCAGTCTGGCGGTGGATATGCTGGAGGACTGCCCGCTCTTCAATGCGGGCTATGGCGCGGTTTTTACCCATGACGCAACGCATGAGCTCGACGCTGCCATCATGGACGGCGCTACTTTGCGCGCCGGCGCGGTGGCCTGCGTGAGCCGCGTGCGTCGGCCCCTGCGCGCGGCGCGCGCCGTGATGGAACGCAGCGAACATGTGCTGTTGGTGGGGACGGGGGCCGAAGCTTTTGCGCAGGCTTGCGGGCTGGAGCTGGTTGATCCTGCGTATTTTTCCACAGCCGAGCGGCGTGAGCAACTGCTGCGCGCGCTGTCGGGCGATGCCGCCGTGCTGGATCACGACGCAGCCAACCTGACGTTTTGCAGTCCGGTCGCTGACGGCTCTGCACCATTGGATGAAGGCCAGAAGTTGGGCACCGTCGGTGCCGTTGCGTTCGATGCCCATGGCAACCTGGCCGCAGCGACCTCCACCGGCGGCATGACCAACAAGCGAAGCGGCCGGGTTGGCGACTCGCCCCTGATCGGCGCTGGCACCTACGCTGACAACCGCAGCGCAGCGATTTCATGCACCGGTACCGGCGAGATGTTTATCCGCGCCGTGGTGGGGCACGACATTTGCGCACGCATGGCTTACGCCGGGCAGTCACTTGAGGCGGCCGCGCAGGAAATCGTTATGAAAGTGCTGCCCGCCATGGGCGGGCGCGGCGGCCTGATAGCGGTGGATGCGCAGGGCAACTTGAGCCTTTCTTTCAACACCGAAGGCATGTACCGCGGCTATGCCCGCGCCGGTGCCGCGCCGCAGACGGCGATCTTTGCGTGATTTGTCACATCACTGTCACAAAAGCTTCTTAATATTCATCGAGAGTTATTGAGGTCAGAGCCCAAATTTGCTTAGCCTTCGGCTGGCCCTTCGAGCGTGACGCTACGCGCCACCGCAAAATTTGGTTCCGACCCCAAAAACTCTTGTAAGCCAGCTCGAACGCCCTGCCCCGAATTGGGATCCGACCCCCCATTCAGCTACGTTCCATTTAACTCAACGTAAAAGGAAAGCAATGAAAACCAGTTTCAAAACCGCCCTGCTCAGTGTGGCAGGCATCACCTCCATCTTATTGACCAACCTGGTCGGCGCCCAGCAAATCACTGGCGCTGGCGCCACGTTCCCGGCACCCTTGTACGCCAAATGGGCGGCTGACTACAACAAGGCTACGGGTGTCAAAATCAATTATCAGTCCGTTGGCTCGGGTGCGGGCATCAATCAGATTGATGCTAAAACTGTTGATTTCGGCGCATCTGATATGCCGCTGACCGATGAAGTGCTGGCCAAAAAAGGCCAGATGCAGTTTCCGACCGTCATTGGTGGCGTCATTCCTGTGGTCAACATCAAGGGCATCAACCCCGGTCAGATGAAACTCAACGGTCAACTGCTGGCCGACATTTATCTGGGCAAAATCTCCAAGTGGAACGATCCGGCCATCAAGGCGCTGAATCCAACCTTGCCCTTGCCCGATGCGGCCATTGCGCCGGTGCGCCGCGCTGATGGGTCGGGCACCACGTTCATCTTCACCAATTACCTGAGCAAGGTCAATGCCGAGTGGAAAGCCAAGGTCGGTGAAGGTACGGCAGTGAACTGGCCGGTTGGTGCGGGAGGCAAGGGCAACGAAGGCGTTGCCGCTTTTATCGGGCGTCTGCCCAACTCGATTGGCTACCTTGAGTACGCCTACGTCAAGCAAAACAAGATGACTTATGCTCTGATGCAAAATTCAACGGGCAATTTTGTTCAACCCAATGACGTTGCCTTCAAGGCTGCAGCGGCCGGCGCTGACTGGAGCAAGAGCTTCTATCAGCTTCTGACCAACCAGCCGGGCAAAGACGCGTGGCCCATCTCGGGCGCCACTTTCATCCTGATGCACAAGTTGCAAGACAAGCCCGCCAATGCCACCGAAACGCTGAAGTTCTTTGCCTGGGCTTACAAGAGCGGCGACAAGACGGCTGATGACCTTGACTACGTGCCGATGCCGAAATCGGTGGTCACAAACATCGAAAAAGCCTGGGGTGAAATCAAGGACGCGTCGGGCAAACCGGTTGCTTTCAAATAAAGCGGGTGACAATCCTATAAATTCCTTTTCTTCGTCATCGCGAGCGTAGCGTGGCGATCCACGACGCCGGACTCCATGGACTGCCGCGCTTCGCTCGCAGTGACGAAATCGGGTTCATGGTCCGTGTGCAGTTCTGGAACGGAACTGATGGCTCGCAATGACGACAGCAGACACGATGTGCATGTCATTTACACTTCCGGCAAATGTCCTCTCTCCTAACCAGTTTGCCAGATTTTCCGGATCTGTCATGACCCTCCCTCCAGCGCTCAAAGTGGCTCGCTCGGGCCCGCTGGCTGACCGCCTCTTTGGTTGGCTGGCCAAAGCTGCGGCGCTGTTGACGCTGGGTCTCTTGATCGCCATTCTGGTATCGTTGACGATCAGTGCCTGGCCAGCTATCGACAAGTACGGCCTGGGCTTTCTCACCCGCACCACCTGGGACCCGGTCAAGCAAGACTTTGGTGGTCTGGTGATGATCTATGGCACCTTGATGACCTCGTTCATCGCTTTGCTGATCGCGGTGCCGGTGAGCTTCGGCATCGCCTTGTTCTTGACCGAGCTTGCCCCGGCCTGGTTGAAGCGCCCACTGGGGACGGCCATTGAATTGCTGGCGGCGATCCCCTCCATTGTCTATGGCATGTGGGGTTTATTGGTATTTAGCCCGGTGCTGGCGACCTATGTGCAACAACCCTTGCAAGCCGTGTTTGCTGACGTGCCTTACATGGGCGCGTTTTTTTCCGGACCGCCGGTAGGCATCGGGATTCTCTCGGCTGGCATCATTCTGGCGATCATGATTATTCCGTTCATCGCGGCGGTGATGCGCGACGTGTTTGACGTGACTCCTACCCTGCTCAAGGAATCGGCCTACGGCTTGGGCGCCACCACCTGGGAGGTGGTCTGGAGTGTGGTGCTGCCGTACACCAAGGCCGGTGTTGTTGGCGGCATCATGCTCGGGTTGGGGCGTGCCATTGGCGAAACCATGGCCGTCACTTTTGTGATCGGCAACTTCAACCAGCTCGATTCGCTCAGCCTGTTTCAGGCCGCCAACAGCATCACCTCGGCCTTGGCCAATGAGTTTGCCGAAGCCGCTGAAGGCCTGCACCAGGCGGCGCTGATGTACCTGGGGCTGGTGCTGTTTTTCATCACCTTCGTCGTGCTCTCCTTGTCTAAAATTTTGCTGGCCCAGCTCAAAAAAGGGGAAGGTGCTGCGACATGAGCGCCCAAGAAACCCCGATTCAAAGAGCCGTTGGCGAGCATGAACGCCTGGCGCGCTATGCGCGGCGCAAATTCGTCAACCGCTTGGCGCTCACACTGTCCCTGCTGGCCATGGCGTTTGGCCTGTTCTGGCTGGCCTGGATTTTGTTTGAAACCATTCGACTCGGGGTGGGCGGACTCAACCTCGCCACCTTGACCCAGATGACACCACCGCCCAATGAGGCGGGCGGCTTGGCCAATGCCATTTATGGCTCGTTTTTAATGGTGCTGCTAGCCACTTTTGTGGGCACGCCGATTGGCATCATGGCTGGTATTTACCTGGCCGAGTTCGATAGCCAAGGCTGGCTCGCTCAAGTGACGCGCTTTGTCAACGATATCCTGCTCTCAGCCCCCTCGATTGTGATTGGCTTGTTTGTCTATGCTGTGATCGTGACGCGGTTTAAATCGTTCTCGGCTTATGCGGGCATTCTGGCGCTGGCCTTGATCGTTATCCCGGTGGTCATTCGCACCACCGAGAACATGCTACAACTGGTACCCGCCGGGCTGCGTGAAGCGGCTTATGCACTGGGCGCGCCGAAATGGAAGGTCATCATCAGCATCACATTACGCGCCTCAAGGGCGGGCGTGTTGACCGGCATTTTGCTGGCGGTGGCGCGCATCTCCGGCGAAACTGCGCCCTTGCTGTTCACGGCCCTGTCCAATCAATTCTGGACCTCCAGCCTGAGTGCACCGATGGCGAGTTTGCCGGTGACCATTTTCAAGTTCGCCATGAGTCCGTACGAGAACTGGCAAAAACTGGCCTGGGCCGGTGTATTCCTGATCACGCTGACGGTGCTCGGTCTCAATATTTTGGCCCGGTTGCTGACCCGCAGCAAGACGTAAGAGAATACCAAGAATGAATGCCGTTTTCGCAAGTCCTGCTGCACCGAAAATTTCCGTCAGAAATCTCGATTTTTTTTACGGCAAATTTCACGCGCTGAAAAACATCAACCTGGAAATTCCGGAGAAAAAAGTAACCGCTTTTATTGGCCCGTCGGGTTGCGGCAAATCGACCCTGCTGCGCGTGTTCAATCGCATGTTCGAGCTGTACCCGGAGCAGCGCGCCGAGGGTGAAGTTTGGCTCGACGGCGAGAATCTGCTGACCAGCAAAAAGGATGTTGCGCTGCTGCGCGCCAAGGTCGGCATGGTGTTTCAGAAACCGACGCCGTTCCCGATGTCGATCTATGACAACATTACCTTTGGCGTGAAGCTGTTCGAGTCGCTGGGTACCACCGACCTGGAAGAGCGCGTTGAGTGGGCCTTGCGCAAGGCGGCTTTATGGGGTGAGGTCAAAGACAAGCTCAAACAAAGCGGTGCCAGCCTGTCAGGCGGACAGCAACAGCGCCTGTGCATTGCGCGCGGCATTGCCATCAAGCCCGAAGTCTTGCTGCTCGATGAGCCCTGTTCGGCGCTGGACCCGATCTCGACCGCCAAAATTGAAGAATTGATCACCGAACTCAAGAGCGACTACACGGTGGTGATCGTCACGCACAACATGCAGCAGGCAGCGCGGTGCAGTGACTTGACCGCTTATATGTACCTGGGCGACCTGATCGAATTTGGCACCACCGAGCAAATGTTTTTCAAACCCAAGCGCAAAGAGACTGAAGATTACATTACGGGACGTTTTGGATAAGCCTGAAATTTTGTGGGACAGACCAAAGCTACACGCAGTGAGCGTGCTCTGTCCCCAACCGATTAAAAGACAGACCGCAGTTGCATGCGTAATCGGCATCCGCCGATTACGGGGAAGTGAGCGCGCTCTGTCCCCAACTGATTAAGGAAATTCACCATGCCAGAAAAACATCTCTCCACCCAATTCGACAGCGAGCTCAGCGCCGTCTCCAGCCGCGTCATGGAAATGGGCGGGCTGGTTGAGTCCCAGATTCAGCAGGCCGTTTATGCCCTCTCAAAGTTCAGCGTCGAGGTAGCCAATGAAGTCTCGGCCACCGAGCCGCGCGTCAACGCCATGGAAGTCGATATCGACCGCGAGCTCTCCAGCATCATTGCGCGTCGCCAGCCGACGGCGCGCGACCTGCGCCTCTTGATGGCGATCTCCAAAACCACTGCCAATCTGGAACGCGTCGGCGACGAGGCCGAGAAAATCGCCCGCATGGTGCGCTCCATCATCAAAGGCGGCACACCCCGTTCGTTGCCCGCACATGAGCTCAGGGTCGCAGCGGATATGGCAGCGGGGTTGCTGCGCAAAGCACTTGATGCTTTTGCCCGGCTCGATACCGCCGCAGCGGTGGCGATCCTGAAGGAAGACGATTCGATCGACCGGGAGTTCAACGGCTTTGTGCGCAAGCTCGTCACCTACATGATGGAAGATCCACGCACGATTTCACCCAGTCTGGACCTGCTCTTTGTGGCCAAGGCACTCGAGCGCATTGGCGACCACGCCAAAAATATTGCCGAGTTCATCATCTATGTTGTAAAGGGTGCTGACGTGCGCCATACTTCGATGGAGCAGATTGAATCGGTTGTCAAATGAGACACCTGCCAAGCGTTTTGATTGTGGAGGATGAGTCGGCGATTGCCGAGCTGATCGCCGTCAATCTGCGTCACAACGGTTTTCGACCGACCTGGGCGATGGACAGTGAGAGCGCGCAGCGTGAACTGGACGCGGTATTGCCCGATGTCATCTTGCTTGACTGGATGCTGCCCGGTGAGAGTGGCCTGGTGCTGGCCAAGCGCTGGCGCGCCAACCCGCGCAGCAAGGCGGTGCCGATCATCATGCTGACGGCCCGTGGCGATGAGGCGGACCGGGTGGCGGGGCTCGATGCTGGTGCTGATGACTACATTGCCAAACCGTTTTCCACCAAAGAGTTGCTGGCCAGGGTGCGCGCGGTGCTGCGCCGCCGTGCGCCTGAGCAAGTTGCCGGTTTGGTCAGCATCGGTGCCTTGGCGCTGGACGGCGCTACTTATCGCGTGACGTTTAACGACCAGTTGCTCAAACTCGGTCCGATCGAATTCAAGCTGCTGCACTACCTGATGTGTCACCCAGAACATGTGCAAAGCCGTGGGCAACTGCTCGACAAAGTCTGGGGCGACCATGTGTTTATTGAAGAGCGCACGGTCGATGTCCACGTCAAACGTTTGCGCGAAGCCCTGGGCCTGGAGGCCGGGAAAATGCTGGAAACCGTGCGCGGCATTGGCTACCGCCTGACGGCGCAAATGCCGACGGCCTAAACATGTTTTGGCGCTTTTTTTCCTTCGTTGCGTTCCAGTTTGTGGGCGGCATTCTCGGCTGGTACGCAACCTCGTTCACACAGACATCCAGCAGCGAGCGGGTCGGCACTCTGGTCGGTGTGGTGTTGGGCGGTGTTTTGTGGTTCTTGCTGGATACCTCGCGTGGCGCGCGCTTGTTGCGCTGGCTGCGCGTGGGCGATGCCTCCGACGCGGCGATGCGCACCGGTTTGTGGGGCGAGGTGTCGGACCGGGTGCGGCGTTTGCTTCGCTCGCGCGAGCAAGTTGCTCGGGACAGCCAGCAGCGCTTGCAGGATTTTCTGGCCGCGTTTCAGGCTTCGCCCAACGGCGTCGTGTTGCTCGATGCACGCGGCCAAATCGAATGGTTCAACCAGATGGCAGTGGCACATTTTGGGTTCGAGCCTGAACGCGATTTGCTGCAGCACTTGGGCAATCTGGTACGCGACCCGGGCTTTGCCGCTTATTTTTCCGGCCACGATTACCGCCAGGAGCTCGTCATGCCGGGGCGTCAGAGCACGCCGACCCGGCCGGTCAAGCTGTCGGTGCATCTGCACCCTTATGGCGAAGGCCGACTGCTGCTGATCTCGCGCGACATCACCGCGCTCGAGCAGGCCGAGGCAATGCGCCGCGATTTTGTCGCCAACGTCTCGCATGAAATCCGCACGCCGCTGACGGTGCTGGCCGGTTTTGTTGAGACCCTGCAAACCCTGGAGCTCGATCAGTCCGAGCGTGCACGTTATCTGGCCTTGATGGCGCAGCAGGCCACTCGCATGCAAACCCTGGTCAGCGATTTGCTGACGCTCTCCAGCCTGGAGGGTAGCCCGCCACCGGGCGTGACCGACTCGGTGGCGCTGCCCCAACTCATGGCGCAGCTCGAACAAGAGGGCCGCGCCTTGTCGGCGGCCTTGAGTCCGACTGCTAAAGCTGCGCATCATCTGGTGTTTGACTGCTTGCTGGCGGGCGACCTTGTCGGTGCGCCCAATGAACTGCACAGTGCCATGAGCAATCTGCTCAGCAACGCCATTCGTTACATGCCAGACGGTGGTGAAATTCAGGTGCGTATGTGCCGGTTGCCCGATGGGCGTGCCGAGTTTTCAGTGCAGGACAACGGACCCGGCATTGCGCCCGAGCATCTGCCACGCCTGACCGAGCGCTTTTACCGGGTGGACCGCAGCCGATCGCGCGACACCGGCGGCACCGGCCTCGGTCTGGCCATCGTCAAGCATGTGGTGCAGCGCCATGGTGCCGAGTTGAAAATCGACAGCACCCTGGGCCAGGGCTCCACCTTCAGGATTATCTTTCCGGCGAGCCGGGTCAACCCCTTGGTCGTTGAGCGGTCTCAAGGACAAAGCGGTGGAAATAGAGAATAAGGCCGTATCTGATGTGGCTACAGCTGGCTCAAGAGCGTTCTACAGGGCGCTGGCGTGGTCAAAGCTTGCAAGCTCAGGGGCAAACACCGCATCAAGCGCGAACGCATGCCGCTTGTGGGCATGATGATTCACCAGGATGCCAGCACCCACCGCTGGGTGCCCAATGCCGTGTGGGATCTGGTGGTCACGATGGATGACGCCACCAGCGAGCACACCAGCATGTTTTTCTGCGATCAGGAGGGAACGGCATCGAGCTTTCATGGGATCGGCCAGACCATTGCCCGCTACGGTCTGTTTGCGTCTCTGTACTCGGACCGGGGTAGCCACTGCTTCATCACCCAGAGGCGAGCGGCAAGGTCGACAGGGTCAACTTGACGCAGGTAGGGCTCAGCTTTGCAAAAAGTGCCTGCGGTAGCGTGCTGGCAGATCGCTGATGCGCATCAGCATGGGAAGGTCGGCCGTGTTGAAGTCGGGGTCCCAGGCAGGTGCGCCCAGCACTTTGGCTCCCAGTCTCAAGTAGCCTTTGATCAACGCCGGTGGATCCACCGGCAAACTGCCGTCAAACTGTTCTACCGGCAAGGGTAAACGTGGGCGCACCTGTAGCGCAATCGGGGCCAGATGGGTGATTTTGAGTTGCTGCCAGATGCTGGCGGCAACGTCGCCGCTGACCACGCCGTTGTTCAGCATGGGTATGCTGGCGCAGCCGACCATCGTGTCGAGCTGATTGCGAACCATGAACTCGGCCAGTGCACCCCACAGCGCCATGATCACACCGCCGTTGCGGTGCGCCGGGTGCACGCAACTCCGTCCCAGTTCGACCATGCGATCTCGCAAACCGCGCAGGCGAATCAAGTCAAATTCGGTGTCACTGTAGGTGCTGCCGATACGTTTGGCCTGTGCCGGTGTCAGCACGCGGTAGGTGCCGACCACGTCATGAGTGGCGACATCATGCACCAACAGATGCTCGCAATAGTTGTCAAACATATCAACATCATGGCCCGGTACGGTGGTGCTCAGTCGAGCACCCATCTCGTCAGCAAAAACACGGTACCTCAGGCGTTGGGCCTGACGGACTTCGTCGCCATGCCGGGCCCACGACACCAGCAGACCACCGCGTTGAGGCTTTTCAACACCTGCTTCAGGATAACCGAAACAAGGTCGATGAAGTGACCCCCTGGGCAAAGCCACAGGGGCAAAGGCGAACGTCGGGTTGGGTAGTTCTTTCATCTTGTACTCCGTAGTTAACATCGCTATGGTGGCAAGGCTTGGTGACAGGATGATGGCGAATTGGTGATAAAACCATGACGCCTTGGCCGAAAGTCGTACGGGCTCAAAACTGACACCCATTTGTCACAACCAAACGGTAATATTGTTTTCATGAAAAACGACACTTTCCTGGCAGCTATCGACCTCGGCTCCAACAGCTTTCGTGTCGAAATCGGGCGCTACGACCATGGTCAAATTCAGCGCCTGAGTTACCTGAAAGAAACGGTACGTCTTGGCAACGGCTTTGACGAAGATCGTCTTCTCTCGCTTGAGGCGATGACACGCGGCTGGGACTGCCTGGCGCGTTTTGCCGAACGTCTTTCAAGTTTCAAAGCCGCGCAGGTTCGCGCGGTAGCCACACAGACCCTGCGTGAAGCCAGGAATCGTGACGAGTTTTTGAAACGGGGTTGCGAGATTTTGGGTTTCCCGATCGAGGTGATCGCCGGAACCGAGGAAGCGCGGTTGATTTATCAAGGCGTGACGCACCTGCTGCCCTACAGCCTGGAGCGCCGACTGGTGATTGACATCGGCGGCAGGTCCACCGAATTGGTGCTGGACTGCGGCACAGAAACCCTGCAAACGGCCTCTTATCGAGTTGGCAGCGTGGCCTGGTCAATGAAATATTTTCCGCACGGAGAGTTCACCGAGCAAACGATGTACCGCGCTGAAATTGCCGCACAGGCGGTGCTGGAAGAAGCGCTCAGCAGCTATCCGCGTGATCAATGGGACAGTGCTTATGGCGCCTCTGGCACAGTGGGTGCCGTGGCGGACATTCTGGCGCTTTCTGGCTGGCCCAAAGGTCAAATCAGTCAGGACGGTTTGAACTGGCTGATCAAGTGCATGCTGCGCGCCGGCAACGTCAGCAACCTGTGGCTGGAAGGACTCAAAGACGACCGCCGCGCCGTGATAGGTGGTGGTGTGAGCGTCCTGCGCGGGCTGATGGAACTGCTGCGCATTGACACCTTGCAAGTGGCCCAAGGCGCCCTGCGTCACGGTGTCTTGCTGGAAATGGCCGAACGTGACTTCAATGCCACCGACACACGCGATGCGTCAGTGCAACGATTGGCGCAAAAATTCGCGGTGGACTTTGCTCAGGGAGAACGGGTCAGCCAAGTGGCCGATCGGTTGCTGCTGCAAATTCTGCCCCAAGACGTAGCTACAGCGGCGGATTTGAAACGCAAATTGGGCTGGGCTGCACTGCTGCATGAAATCGGCATGAACATTTCAAACAGCGACTACCACAAGCATGGTGCCTATATTCTTGAAAATGCCGACACCGTGGGCTTTAGCATGTCTGAGTTGTACCGGTTGGGGCTGCTGGTGCTTGGCCATCGAGGTAAGCTGAAAAAGCTCGATGCCGGATTCGAAGAACCAGGGTTTGTCATGATGTTACTGGCTTTGCGGGTAGCGGTCATCTTGTGTCATGCACGCCAGGATCCGCAAGACCAGAATATTGTTTTAGCATGCAAACCGCTGCGCCAGCGTTTCACCTTGACCGCGGATGAAACCTGGGCGACCAGCTACCCGCAGTCGGCACATCTGCTGCATCAGGAATGTGCCGCGTGGCAAAAAACTTCGTGGGGGCTTGAGCTGTTGATACGTTCTAGCTGAAATCCTGGTTCACCTGACGTTTCGTATTGATAATTACTACTCATTCAAGCTTCCATTTTGGCGTGCCGGGGACAAACGTTCCACGCCAACCACCGCCCGCAATGCGCAACTGGTCTGGGCCGAGCCGGGTCAAGGTGAATTTTCCGCCGTTTCCCAAGGCGAGGCGCAAAACCCAGTGGGCGGCCGGGCCCATGCGAATTTGTTCTGCGCCAAAGCGGATTTCAAAGTCGCTGCCGGCGCGGCAAATGACACCGGCGGTCCGGGCCCAGAGGCCCTCGCCGGTTTTGATGAATTCCAGCCAGAGGGCGCCATCCTTTTGAAGGATTGACACCAGCAGTGGCTTGCCGTCGTCCATGCTGGTCTCTTCCCACTTCACGGGAAAATTGGGCTCGCCGAGCAATCGATTCAGCTCACTGATGGAGGCGGCGCAGTCTGGCGATGCCTGGACCTGGCCAACCTGAGACAGCAGCAAGCCCAGACACAATAGCCAATGTGTGCGGCGCACGTCAAACCTCACTTATGGTGCAAAACGCTGAAGTACTGAGCGGTAAAAGGACTGCATCTGTCGCGCCTGCCCGCTGGCCGACCAGCCGTGTGCATAGTCGCGCCCCGTGTCTCCGAGCTCCTGGCGCACTGGCGCGTCGTTCAGCAAGTTGACCACTTTGCCGGAAAAATCGCTCAGTTCTTCCTGCGCAATCCAGACCCCTTGACCGTCCCGCAGTACATCGCGCGTTCCCAACTCGGCGGTGGAGACCACGGGAACACCTTGTGCCATAACTTCGAGCAACACCAGGCCCTGCGTTTCGGTGCGCGACGCGAAGATAAAAATGTCCGCGCAGCGATAGCAATTGTTCAATTCAGTATGCCGGTCCAGGTAGCCGATGAACAGGACATTTGCCCCCAGCCCGAGCTCGGTGACTTCATCTGCCAGGCCTTCGAGCGCCGGGCCCTCACCGGCGATGAGAAACAACACCTCAGGAATCGCTTTTCTGACACGGTCAACGACCTTGAGCAGGAATGTGATATTTTTTTCATGTGCGACGCGTCCGACAAACAGCAGTACCGGGCGCTCCTGCGGGATGCCGAATTTATCCCTGAAAGCGGCTCGATCACCAGCGACAAAACTCTGCGGCGCAATTCCGGTCGGGATGACTTCAGTCGGGGTGGTGATGCCGTACTGCTTCAATACCTGCAACATGGGGTGCGACGGAACGACCATGCCATCCAGGCTGTTACCCTGGTGACAAGAGAAGCGCTGCGCAGCAAAACGCAGCACCTTTTTGGGCACCAGCGGAATGTAATGGTAGAGATATTCCTCGAAAAACGTGTGGTAGGTCTCCACGCAGGGGATGCTTAGCAGGCGCGATAGCTTGACTCCAAGATAGTGCGCCACGAACGGCGTTTGGATGTGAATGATGTCGTATTTTTCGGCGCCAAATTGATCGAGACGCTGCATCACCCATCGGTAACTCATGAGGCGGTCTTCGGGGTCGAACGGCACACGGCGCGCTGGTACGCGCAGGATGCCGGCTTGGTCAGCAGTTTCGTCAACGCCCGCCGCCAAGTAAGACGGCACGACCAAATCAACGGTAGTGCCGAGTGCCTGCAGATTTTCACGAAAGGTTTCAATCGATGTGGAGACACCGTTGACGCGCGGGAAATAGACATCGGAAATAAACAGGATTTTCATGGCAACTCCATTGGTTAATTCGTTGGGTCAGTGCCACAACACCAAAGCCCAGACCAGCACCAGATTGAGCAGACTGAGCAAGACGGCTGCACTGCCAATATCTTTCGCGCGTTTGGCGAGTCGGTGATCTTCCAGCGAGATGCGGTCTACCGTGGCCTCAATCGCCGAATTGAGCAACTCGACGATCAGCAGCAAAAACACGCACGCGAGCATCAACGCGCGACCCAGCATGTCCTGCTCCAGCAAGAACGCCAGCGGCACCAGCACGCCAGCCAGCAACACCTCTTGACGAAAGGCGTCTTCATTGCGAAAGGCTTCCTGTAGCCCGGCACAGGAGTACCCGAAAGCGTTGAGCAAACGCCGGAGTCCGGTCTTACCCTTGTATGGACTTTCCACTGTGTATTTCTCAGGTAAGTGCGATGGGCGCAGGACTGGTCTTGGGAAACCCGCTCCACACAATGAGCTCCATGCGGCCATCCAGGTGCTCGACGATGGCGGTGCAACTATCGACCCAGTCACCGCAATTGAGATAGTGCATGCCGTCCAATTCCTTGATCATGGGCCAATGGATATGGCCGCAAATGGCGCCGTCCACACCCTTTTCCCGTGCGTGGCGAATGATGGAATCTTCAAAGTTGAAGATGAAGCTGACCGCCGTCTTGACCTTGCGTTTGGCGTAACCCGCCAGGGACCAGTAGCCGGGGCGACGCAGTGTGCGGCGCAACCAGGACAGGTAGATGTTGAGACTGACCAGCAGGTCATACGCCTTGTCGCCCAAAATGGCGATCCAGCGGTGATGGCGCGTAACCTGGTCAAACTCATCGCCATGCAACAACAGGTAGCGACGCCCGTCCACTGCGGTATGGATGTATTCGTGCTCCACCAAAATGTTGCCAAACGACGTGCCGACGAGCTCGCGCATTGCCTCGTCATGATTACCGGGGATGAACATGACTTTTTCACCATGGCGGGCGCGGCGCAGCATCTTTTGCACAAAGGTATTCTGTGCCGAAGACCAATGCACGCCGCCACGGCTTATGGACCACATGTCAATGATGTCGCCGAGCAGGAATACATGCTCGGATGAATAGTCTTTCAGGAACTCAAGCAGGTGGTGAGCCTGACACGCCTTGGTGCCCAGGTGAATATCGGACAGGAAGATCGAGCGAACCTGCGGCATGGTCAACCGGCAACCCGTGTCGCGCTGACAAGGATACCGGGCTCAAAGCGAAACAAGTTTCGAACCGTTTTTTCCATCCCAAGAGAATCGCATGACAATATTTCAGTACTGTGACAGTGACCGATTCGATGATGCCGCACTGAGCAACGTGCCGACCCTTAAAACCGGCCGTCCCAAAGACATCAAATAAGCTCCGGGCGGATTGCCGCCAGCAGCGAGGTGCACACCTGGTCATCGCGCATGCGTGTGCGCAACCACCACACTGCCCCTTTGCGGATATCGCAAACTTGTTCGTTGATGCCGAGCAAGCGCGCCGCGATCTGCCCAAGCGTTGGTTGATGCCCCACCAGCAATACCGTGCCGTTGTGCGCGGGGCCGGTTTCTGCCGACCATTTGGTCAGGGTCAGCACCTCATCAGCAGAGCTGCCAGGCACTAACTCATCGCGCAGCTTGTACTTGCGCCCGAGCGCACGAACGGTTTGCTCGGCCCGTTTGGCCGGGCTCACCAGCACGCGCGTACTCTCGGGTAATTGACGATCCAGCCAGGCCGCCACTCGGTCCGCTTGACCTTCACCTTTGTGCGTGAGCTCACGCGACAAATCGTCGCAACCAGGCAGCGCCTCGTGCGCCTGGGCGTGGCGCCACAAGATCAAATCCATGGGGCATATCTCATGGCTCTTCCACGGTTTTCACGCTTTCGCCGAATACAAGGCCATCAATTTGGCCTGCGCGCTCAAGTGCACTTTGGGCTTGGCCCCAGCGCGACTGCGAGCAGGTTGCAGCTGGCGGTATTGACCATCGGCGTTGAGCGTCCAGGCATCGACGTTATCGTTCAAGCAAGTCTGCAAGCACTCGTCGATGATGCGTCGGCGCAGTTGCACATCTTCCACCGGCCAGGCCAGTTCCACGCGGCGTAGCATGTTGCGGTTCATCCAGTCGGCACTGGACAGGTACAGCGCTTCATCGTTACCGGCGCGGAAATAAAACACCCGGGAATGCTCCAAAAACCGCCCAATGATGGAACGCACGCGAATGTGATCGGTGATGCCGGGAACCTGCGCTGGCAGCATGCAAGCCCCACGTACGATCAAGTCAATCTCGACACCAGCCTGGCCAGCGCGCACCAGTGCTTCCATCAGCTTGAGGTCGGTGAGCGAATTCGTCTTCACGATGATCCTGCCAGTCTCTCCCTGGGCCGCCGCCCTGGCGGTTTTGTTGACCCATTCGATCAAGTGGTGCTGCAAATGAAAGGGTGCCAGGATGAGCTTGTTCAGCCGTGGAATGCGGCTTTGGTTGGCCAGCAGGCCAAACACGGTTTCGATATCATGCGCCAGTTTGACGTTGCACGTCAGGTAGCTCAAATCAGTGTAGAGCCTTGCCGTTTTCGGGTTGTAGTTACCGGTTGACAAGTGGGCATAGCGGCGAATTGCGTGCCCTTCGCGGCGCGACACTAGCAGCATCTTGGCATGGGTTTTCAAGCCCACCACGCCGTACACCACTTGTGCGCCAATGTATTCGAGTTTTTCCGACCAGTTGATGTTGGCCTCTTCGTCAAAGCGGGCTTTGAGTTCCACCACCACTGTCACTTCTTTGCCGAGCTGTACTGCCTGGCGCAGCAGATCCATCAAAACCGAATCCGATCCGGTACGGTAGATGGTTTGCTTGATGGCCAGTACATCCGGGTCGAGCACGGCTTCACGCAAAAAAGCCAGCACAGCGTCAAAACTTTCGTAAGGCTGGTGAATCAGCACATCGCCAGCCTGGATCTGCTCGAAGATTGAGGTGCTGCTGATCAACTGATGCGGGTAGCTGGCCTCATAGGATGGGAACAACCACTTGGGCTGAGCCACCAGATCGATCAATTGCGTCAGTCGCACCAGGTTCACCGGGCCATGCACCCGGTACAGGGCCGATGCTGGTAGCTCAAACTGGCGCAGCAACAGATCCGACAAATGCTCGGCACAACTGGCCGACACTTCGAGGCGCACTGACTGGCCATAGTTGCGATGCACCAGACCCTGACGCAAGGCCGTGCGCAGGTTTTTCGCATCCTCTTCGTCGACCGACAGGTCCGAGTGGCGAGTGACTCGAAACTGCGAAAACTGCCCCACCTTGCGTCCGGGAAACAGGTCTTTCAGGTGTGTGCGAATGACGCTGGAGATGGACACAAGCAGGGTGCGTTTACCCGATAACTTGTCGGGCAGGCGGATAAAGCGCGGCAGGCTGCGCGGCACTCTGACGATGGCGATTTCGTTCTCACGCCCAAAGGCATCGTGGCCTGAAAGGTGAACAATAAAATTGAGCGACTTGTTGGCCACTTGCGGAAACGGATGCGCCGGATCCAGACCCACCGGCAACAGCAGCGGGCGCACCTCGCGCTCGAAAAAGGATTTGGCCCATCTCTGCTGGGCCAGGCTGCGTTCGCTGTGCGAGACGAGACAAATGCCCTCTTTAGCCAGGGCGGGGATCAGCAGCTCGTTGTACAAGGTGTATTGGGCATCAACCAGGCTGTGAGCGACTTTGCTCAAAGCCTCTTGCGCTTGCGCGTCAATCGCACTGAGCGCTGCCTTGGGCTTGGCCAGACTGGCGTACAGGGCGGCGCGCACCTCAAAAAATTCGTCCAGATTCGAAGACACGATGCACAGGTAGCGCATTCGCTCCAGCAAGGGCACATCGGGACGCTGGGCCCAATGCAACACCCGTGCGTCGAAGGCCAGCAGGCTCATGTCCCGGTCCAACCACTGAGGCATCGTATGTGTCTGGACAAATTGGGAACTGGGTTTAGTAGCCGTCATACAAAGATCATTCGTCTGTGTTCAACTGAAGAGAGTTGTTTCAAAGAAAGTATGAATTTCGTGCAGCCGTTATCGTTCGGCTCATACCCTGCGGCAACTCTTCTTATGTAGAAGTGTGACTGACGAATATGTCAATCTTGTGACAACACAAATCTACGCAAACGCAATTAAAGGGCGGGATACTGATGTCAATGACGGCTCTGGAGCGACCAGTTCGGAACTGGCTTAACTTCTGATTGATATGAGATCATGACTTTTATGGGCTTGGGCCCAGGTGAAGAGGTCCTTTGCTGGCATGGGCTTGGCGAAAAGATACCAACTTTTCCTTACGTTTGGCATCGCAGCAAGCTTGATGGAGCCTATCGTTCAGTAACGCCCGATTGGGAATGCCGGTCAGGTTGTCGTAGTGGGCGAGATAGAAGAGTTCTGCCTGTCTACGTTGGGTAATGATGCTGAGCAAATCATGGCCGTTGGCGACGCCTTGATATTTTCCTTGGCTGCTGATCAGAAAGCCAGTGACCATGTACTGCATTCCTGCATCGATGATGATCTTTGCTACATCCTCGATACCGCAATCGTCTTCAACAATGATGGGTTCGCTATGACCATAACTTGGATAGGCGAACAAATCAGCTATTTTGCGGCGAGCGAAGAGTTCTCGGGCGTAGGGTTTGCTGAAAAACTCGACATGGCGCTTGCGATCCAAAAGCGCAATTGGCTTGTCATCTCCATCAACGACTGGCAAAGCATAGAGCTCGTTGTCGTTTAGAAAGCGATCAAGAGCGTCAAGGACAAAATCACTGCTCTTTACTGGTTCAACATAACGCAACAGCTGTCGAACAGTCGGCGCTTCCGGCAAACGTCCATCGCTAATCAAGGCAAATTGACTCGGACCCAGTTCGTGGTTGATCGTCATCTTGGATAGTATTGTCGGAGTGATATTGAAGAAGACATCGTTTTCCATTTTTTCTTGCCAGAATAGATGGAAGGCTGAATTTTGATCTCGAAGTGTTACAAAACAGTGACAGGTTACTCTGACCTGCTCCCTACTAGCCGTACCAAAGTAATTTCCGGGAAGTCCGTCAACATGGAGAATGACGGCTATGAAGAAGAGCAGATTCACCGAAGAGTAAATCATTGGGTTCATCAAGCAGGCTGAGGTCGGCATGCCAGTCAAAGAAAAAACCCCACTCAGTTTTCAGAGCGGGGTTTTAGAGGTTTTAAACGTCAGCTGGCTTGCGCCAGCGTCAGATCAGAAGTTGTGACGCACGCCAACGTCGAACAGTGAATCGGTGTTACCAGCTGTAGTCACTTTTACTGCTGAATTTGCATCATTGGTCAAACGACCATAGCTGGTGTACAAGGCTGTACGCTTGGACAAGGCGTAGCTGTAGCCCACTGCAAACTGATGTGCATCACTGTTTGAAACAGCCTTGTTCTGATGGTTGATGTAGGACACTATCACGGTGCCGGCACCCATCGGTACGGTGGCTCCAATGACGGTGTTGCGCAGATCGGTTGTGCCCGTACCCTTTTCTATGTCATACGTCAAAAATGCTTTGGCAACGCCGAAGTTGTAGTTGCCGCCCAACAAAGTCACTTTTGTGCTGTCGGTGTCGGTTGCGTTACGCACGTCCTGGGTGGTAAGCACGACATCGATCGGGCCGCTCTTGTAGCCCAAATTGCCACCAATCATGCGGTTGGCAGATGAATTGCCAGCAACTTCGCCCAACCCGTACTGGAACTCACCACGCAAGCCGTTGGCGGCATAGGCGTAGGTGATGGTATTGTCGGTGCGACTGCCCTGGTAGTTGATCAGGCGTGAAGTATCGCCAGCCAGTCCATTAGCAAACGGGTCAAAAGTGCCGTTGTTGGAGTAAACAGAGTTCATTTGGCGACCGAGTTTGACGGTACCGAACCCGCCGCTTAAACCCACATACGACTGACGGTTGAACATTCGTGCGGCATCCGCTTGGGCACCAGTGTCAGTGCCAAATCCAGATTCCAAAACAAACAAGGCATTCAGACCACCACCGAGGTCTTCAGTGCCTTTTAGACCCCAGCGGCTACCGTTGAGGATGCCGGAGTCCATGCGGTTGACCGAAATTGAGCCATTGTCTTCATGGGTAAAGCCAGCATCAACAACGCCGTACAAAGTCACATTAGACTGTGCCATAGTGGCACCAGAGGCGGCCAGTACAGCCAAAAATACTAGAGATTTTTTCATTTGAATTTCCAAAAAAAGAGAAGGACCTTAGGGTCCGCTCACCGATTTCGATTCGATGCCTCGCTATTAGAAAAAACCACTGTGACAGTTCAGTGAACTTTGGTTCGAATATTTGATAAAGGCGTCCCACTGCGTGTTGATAGCCAAATACAGAGACCATTTGTATTCAATACACCACAGTGGATGTGTAAGTCACTAGCAGGCTCTTGCAAGACCTGTGCGGCGCCTCCTGCCGGTGTGTCAGGAGTGCTCACGGTGCTGTCATAAAACTGCCTTCATCTTGTCATGACAATCATTTAAGCTGCACATCATTCAACCCATGGAGTCGTCATCGCGCTTAATTCTTTGTCTTCCACCAGCCGGCATCACAAGGCACTCTGGCCTGGGCCGGGCGTGACCCGCATGGGTGTTGGTGTGCGCGCCAGTTGGCGATTTGTGTGCGTGTTGCTGCATCTCGTGCGCGGCTGGTGGACGGTCGTCTGGGTATTTCCGAGACTTTCTTCCCTACAGAAAGAGCAGCGAATCAGGACTTGGGCCCTCGCGCTACTTGCGAAACTGGATATTAAACTGGTAATTCTTGGCAAGCCGCCAACGCGCGGACCCTTGTTGATGGTGTGTAACCATATCTCGTGGCTTGATATTTATGTGATTTATGCAGCTTGTCATTGTCGCTTTGTGGCCAAAGCCGATGTTCGACGCTGGCCCTTCATTGGAAAACTGGCCGACGCGGTTGGCACCTTGTTCATCGAGCGCGAGTCCCGCCGTGACACCCTGCGGGTGGTGCATCACATGGCTGAACGCTTGCGTTGTGCTGATGTGTTAGCAGTGTTTCCTGAAGGCACCAGCAGCGACGGCGTGCGCGTTTTGCCATTTCATGCCAACCTGTTGCAAGCAGCCATCGCTGCCAATGCACCGGTGCAGCCCGTGGCACTGCGCTATTTGGATGCTGCCAGCGCCGCCCACAGTGTCGCGCCATGCTACATCAACAATGACACTTTGCTGGGCTCGCTTTGGCGCACCCTGAGCGTACCGCGGTTATGCGTGACCCTGACGTTTGGCGATCTCCAATCGACCCAGTCGCGTGGGCGGCGTGCCTGGAGCGCTGATTTGCGTCGGGCGGTAGAGGATCTTCGAGCCATACCCGTCAACTCCACGTTGGGCAAGCGTCATGTGGACTGCTGGCATCGGCGTTAACCCTATACTGATTCCTGTTCGCTTGGCGTCTGGCGCCGAAAAGGAATTCATTTGACCGAAAGTGCAGCCGTCCCCGCTCGTCCAGCTATCAGCCCGCCGTCGGGTCTGGCTCAGCTCAAGCGCTGGGTTCAACCCGTCACCGTCCCGGCTCAACCTGGCGTTGCAAGGCGGTGGTTCGCACGGTGCCTTCACCTGGGGCGTGCTGGACGCCCTGCTGGCGGACGAACGCGTTCGGTTTGAGGGCTTGAGCGGCAGTAGCGCCGGGGCCATGAACGCGGTGGTCTTTGCCGATGGTTGGATGAAAGGTGGGCGCGATGGCGCGCGCCAAGGCTTGACGGATTTCTGGACCGAGGTCGGCAAACAGATGCCGATGGGGATGGTGACCCAAGGCGACGGCGATGCGTTCAGCCTGTCGCTCGCCAGCAAGATGCTGGTGAAGTGGGCTGGCTATTTCTCACCATCGCAGCTCAACCCTTTGGCGTTAAACCCGTTGCGCGATCTGCTGGGCCGACAGATCGACTTTGAGCAGTTGCGCGCTCGCAGTCCCTTCAAGTTATTCGTCGGCACCACTCAAGTGAACACCGGCAAACTGCGGGTGTTTCGCGAAACCCAACTCACGGTTGATGTATTACTGGCCTCTGCCTGTCTGCCGACGATTCATCACCCGGTTGAGATCGACGGTGAGACGTATTGGGACGGCGGTTACTCGGCCAATCCGGCGGTCTCTCCGCTGTTCTACGAGTGCGACTCACGCGATGTGTTGTTGGTGCTGCTCAGTCCGTTGCAACGCACGGGCACACCGCGCAGCGTGCAGGAGATCGAGGCGCGCATTGTCGAGCTGGCGTTCAGTGCCAATTTCATGCGTGAAATGTTGATGTTTGCGCAGGCCATCGATTTCTCGAGCCCGACCTTCCTGACCATGGGCCGACTCGAGCGGCGTTTGCAGAAAATGCGGTTTCACATGATCGATTCAAGCCACCTGGCAAGTTTGCAGCGCGCTGAGACCCAACTGCTGGCACATGGGCCATTTCTAGAACTCCTGCATCGACAAGGGCAGGAGTGCGCCAGCGCCTGGCTTGCGGAGCATTTCGATGGTGTCGGACGCCGCTCCACAGTTGATCTAAAGAAGTACTTCACCTGACTAAGTTTCTATCATTACCGATTCGGCCAACGCGGCGCACGCCTACACCGCGGACCACAAATCCTGCGTGAATGCTTTGGGCGTCTATTGCTCGCGCGCCGCCAGCACCTTGGACTATCCCAAAGTTGAAACCATCACCTCTCTTGCAAAACGCCATGGCATGGCAGTCGGTACTGTCACCAACTCCGAAATTGAAGACGCCACGCCGGCCGCCATCGTGGCGCATAGAGACCTATAACGAAGCCGGTTTCCCCAACTACCCGGCACCGGATGCTGAGGGTTACCCAACAAGGTGGACGTCTCGCGTCGCTTGCGCCTGGTGTTTGGTTCGTACCCTAACTATTACGATACTTTTGCACCCCACATGGATGGTGAATTTGTGCCTGCTATTCGCAATGCCGCAGGCGTGATGGTGGCCAACGACAAGTACAAAGATGTTCCCGGTGCTGTGCTGCGTGAAGGCAACCAGATGCCGCTCATGGCGCAGTTCACTACACCGTGTTCGGGCGTTTGCCCGCGCGGCATAACATTTGGGATTCTGCGATTTTGGTTCCCGTAGAAGACGTCTGGCGTGTGCACGGTCTGGCTTCGGGCCACGACGTCGGCGACTTGCAACACATCGGCCCACCCTGGAATTCAAGGCAGTTGCCGGGCCTGCCCGCAATCGCAGTCAAGCCTGATTCAGTGGCCGCTGCTTACACGCTTCGTGGCCAGTTTCGCAGCGCCCACAGCCTTGCTTTGTTTCCGGCCGAAGTGCTCAACGATCTTTACGTGACGCTGGACAATGTGCGTGACCTGATGTCGCTGTTGGCGATTGCGACCCAGGTCTTGGTGGTGGTGGTACTCATGGCTCTCATGGTTGGTTTTTTGGCGCGCAGGCGTCAGCTTGCGGTATTACGGGCCATCGGTGCGAGTCGCACTTACGTTTTTTGTGTCGTTTGGATCGAAGTGGTCAGGCTGATCGCGGGTGGTGCTGTACTCGGTACGTTGCTTGGTTGGGGCGGTTCCATGGTCTTTTCAAAGTGGATGCAGACGCAGACCGGATTTGAGATGCCCGTGAGTTTAGGAGCAGCCGAGTTTCTGTTGGTGGCGGGGCTCATGCTGGGGGGGTGCCCTGATTGCGACACTACCAGCCTGGCTAACCTTCAGACGCCCGATTGCCGAAGGGTTGGTGTCAGCGTAAATCGGGGCAATTTTGTGGAGCGAATATGTTCAATGTTCGGTGCTTGCCTCCGCCCCAGTCCACGTTTCTGGTGGTACGTCAAAGCAGTCGTGAGACATCAAGTAAAGCGATGTAAAAAACATTGATGACATCAATTTGACATATTGCGTCGCTATGGTCCCGGTATCGAACAGGAGTTACCGTGGTTACTGCCATCAACATCAATGCATTGAACAAAACTTTTCCCGGCGGACGCAAGGCGCTACAGGAAGTGCATTTAAATATCCAAGCCGGTGAGATGGTCGCGCTGATTGGCGCCTCCGGTTCAGGTAAATCGACGTTGCTGCGACACATCGCCGGACTCATGGCCGGGGACGCGCGCCAGCGGGGCTTGATCGAAATTCACGGTGAGACTGTGCAGCAGAACGGAAAGATAGCGACAGATATTCGTCAGATCCGTGCTGGAGTCGGCTTCGTTTTTCAGCAGTTCAATTTGGTGAACAGGCTCCCAGTGATTGTCAATGTGCTGGCAGGCACCTTGCACCGGGTTCCCCTGTGGCGCAGCCTGCTGCGCTGTTTCACGCCTGCCGAGGTGGCGCACGGCGTGGAGGCATTGAGGCGGGTTGGCATTGCAGAGTGTTGTACCCAACGCGCCTCGACCCTGTCGGGCGGCCAGCAGCAGCGCGCGGCCATTGCGCGTGCCATGGTGCAGGGTGCCAAAGTTATCCTGGCCGATGAGCCGATTGCGTCGCTTGATCCCGAATCCTCGCGCAAAGTCATGGATATCCTGGCACGCGTCAACCGCGAAGACAAATGCACCGTGGTGGTGTCGCTGCACCAGGTCAATGTGGCCCTGAAATACTGCCCGCGCACGGTTGCGCTGCACCATGGCCGCGTGGTCTATGACGGTCCATCCATCAATTTGACACCCGCCTTGCTGCGCGAACTCTATGGTGCCGATGCCGATAACATCCTGGCGCTTGGCGACCATATCTCCAGCCTGCAAGACAGCAAACCTGCGGCTCCGCACCTGGTCTGGCCAACTCCACTGGCCTCGCTTACCCCGTTGGCCTGTGCGGCCTGAACTCAATTTAATTTATCCCCTGTCTGATCGTTTTAAAGGAAATACCATGATCAAAAAGCTACTCGTCAGCCTTGCTGGTGCCACCCTCCTCGCTACAAATCCCGTGGCAGCTCAAGAATTGAAGGAAATCAATTTCGGCATCATTTCGACCGAGTCGTCGCAGAACCTGAAATCTGATTGGAAGCCGATTCTGGACAGCATGGCCAAAAAGACCGGCATGAAGGTCAACGCCTTTTTTGCTTCGGATTACGCCGGCATCATCGAAGGCATGCGCTTCAACAAGGTACAAGTGGCCTGGTTTGGCAACTTGTCGGCCATGGAAGCCGTGGATCGCGCCAGCGGTGAGGTCTTTGCCCAGATGGTTAACGCCGATGGCTCAAAAGGCTACTACTCCCACCTGATCGTCAACAAGGACAGCTCGCTCAAGTCGCTCAGCGACGTGCTGGCACAGGGCAAGAACCTGTCCTTCGGCAACGGCGACCCCAACTCCACCTCCGGTTTCCTGGTGCCGAGCTATTACGTGTTTGCAGAAAACAAGATTGACCCCAAGACCTTCTTCAAGACGACACGCGGTGCCAACCATGAGTCCAATGCCATGGCGGTCGCCAACAAGCAGGTCGACGTGGCCACAAACAACAGTGAAAACCTGGAAAAGTTGAAAGAGCACCAGCCCGACAAGTTCAACAACATCCGCGTGATCTGGACTTCTCCGTTGATCCCGCTGGACCCACTGGTGATGCGCAAAGACCTGCCTGAAGTCACAAAAGCCAAAGTGCGCGACTTCTTCTACACCTATGGCCAAGGCGGTCAGGATGAAAAAGACGCGCTGATGAAGCTGTCCAAGCTGTCGGGCTTTAAAGCCTCGACCAACAACCAGCTGACACCAATTCGTCAACTGGAGTTGTTCAAGAGCCGCAACAAGGTGGAAGCCGATGCCGGCATGGCCGCCGACACCAAACAAGTCAAGCTGGCTCAGATCGACAAGCAGTTGGCCACACTGGCCATTGCCAAGTAATGCGATTGGCACCTCAAATCATGTCTTTGTCTCTTGAGGTGTCGGTATGAACGCCCCGGCCAGCATACCTACCATGGCGGGTGTGCCTGCGGTGCAAATTCCCCGCACCAGTTGGTACGGCTTGTTCGGTTGGGGCTTGCTGCTGGCCTCGCTGGCGGGCTCATGGCAAGGGGCCGACATGCGGCCGTTTGATCTGGTGCGCGATTCGGGCAACATGGCCACCTATGCGGGCGATTTCTTCCCGCCCAATTTCCATGATTGGCGCATCTATTTGCAGGAGATGATTGTCACGGTGCAAATTGCGCTCTGGGGCACGGCCTTGGCGGTCGTGTTTGCCGTGCCGTTGGGCTTGTTGTCATCCGCCAATATTGCGCCATGGTGGATTTACCACCCCATTCGGCGTCTGATGGACGCGGCCCGTGCCATCAACGAGATGGTGTTTGCCATGCTGTTCATCGTGGCCGTGGGCCTCGGCCCTTTTGCTGGCGTGCTCGCCCTGTTTGTGCACACTACCGGCATCTTGTCCAAGTTGTTTTCGGAGGCGGTGGAGTCTATTGATGTCCAGCCTGTGGAGGGTATACGAGCCACCGGTGCCAATGCGTTGGAAGAGATCGTCTACGGCGTCATCCCGCAGGTCTTGCCCCTGTGGATTTCTTATTCACTTTATCGCTTCGAATCCAATGTGCGCTCGGCCTCTGTCGTCGGCATGGTCGGTGCCGGCGGTATTGGCGTGATTCTGTGGGACATCATGCGCAGCTTCCAGTACGCAGAAACCGGCGCCGTGATGATCATCATCATTGCCACGGTCACGGTCATTGACTTGGTCTCTGCGCGGATTCGCAAGTCGCTGATTTAGCGCGGCTAAGCTGGCACCATTTGAGCGTAAACCGGCGGCAGTGACTGCCTGAGATGCAACTGGCGAAAGGCATGTTCAAGATGAATGGGAGCGTCTTTCCGTACACCACAATGGCACAGGATCCTTCTTGGGTAGTCGCGATGATGCCGTCTAGCCTGTCGTTCGAGCCGACTGCCGTCGGCGGACCTCCGTCAGCGGCTCAACTTCAACGTTTGCCCTTCGTGTACAGCATCCGAACAATGATGATCGACGATTACGATTCGGTAATCGGGATGATGAAACAGACGCCGGGAGTGACATTCCGCGATGCTGATTCGCGTGAATCGACCGCGATGTATTTGGATCGCAACCCCGAACTCAGTTTCGTTGCAATAGCAGAGAAAAAACTAGCAGGCTGCATCATGTCTGGTCATGATGGGCGTCGTGGCTATCTACAACATCTTGTCGTGCATTCAGAGTTCAGGCGTCACGGTATTGCAAACTCTTTGGTGGAGCGTTGTCTCACAGCGCTCGAGAAACTAGGAATACGAAAGAGTCATATTGATGTTCTGAAGTCTAACGACACTGGCGCTGCTTATTGGGAGAGCCAAGGCTGGAAGCTACGCACAGATATACACCAGTACTCTTGCGTGCAATCTGGTGGCGACAATGTTTGAGAACCGGTCAGAAGTGCAAGACCCGGAAACCAGTCGGGCCTCTGCGAAGCCGCCTTTCAAAATTGAACGACCGGAATGGAGAAAATCGTAGACCAGGATCGCGCGACAACGTAGAGATGCACATTGCGCTGCCTATGCACAGTTTGAAACCATGCACAAAATGGTTTTGCTTGGCTGGAAACGACCCGGGCGGTCAATCATTGTCTCGCGGATACTTCATTACTCATGAAACCGACACGCCACGCGTACACATGAAGGCACGCGTGGTGTACGGAAATCGCACCGTAAGCTGTTCGCGTAATGCCGGGTGCGTGGCAATCAATTCTTGAATTTTCCGGCGCACCAGGGTGTTGGTTGAAGCGGGCAGTGCCGCAATAAAACTTACCGACATGAATCGGTCAATGATGACCTGCTCCGGAGAACCTTCATGGACGTAGTCGAACCTGCTTTCCTGCAGCGCAGTAAAGCCGATAGGAGGGGTCTGCTGGAATGGACGCCGCCAGTCCCCCTTGTAGAAGCGCGGGGCATCACCCTCATAGGGTGTGATGATTCCGGTCAGGGCGGTGACCCAGTCAACCGATTCATCACGCACGTTCCATATCAACGCAAGGCGTCCACCCGGCTTGAGAACCCGATGGAATTCGGCCAATGCGTCGTTGGTTGCAAACCAGTGAAATGCTTGAGCGCACACCACCGCGTCAACCGATGCATCCTCCAAAGGGATGCATTGGGCCGTTCCATTCAACGCTATGACGGACGGTAGGCTTGCGGTCAATTGTTCGCGCATTGCGCCTACTGGTTCCACGGCAAATGTGCGTGCACCAGAAGCTACCAGTTGCCGCGTGAATTTTCCGGTGCCGGCACCAACATCAAGGCATGAGGTGCCACGTCCAATTCGGACCTCGCGGGAAAGCCACAAGTCCAGTTCTGCAGGGTAATCGGGTCTTCCCCGTGAATAGGTCTGAGCCTCCTTGGCAAAACCTTTCACGGCCGCAATGTGAAGCAAGTTGGTCATTGTGGTTTGCTGGGATGACAACTCAATTGATTGAAAATTTCATCGGAATTTTCCCTTTGTCGTGCTGTGTTTCAGCTTTCACCTGGCAGTCGCAGGATGCGCAATGGCGAAGGATATGGCGTCAATCGTAGCGTCAAAGGGGAATGCCAGCGTCCGGTATGAATCAGGCATTTCAGCAAATTGGCTGACAGCAATGTGTCGAGTGAGGTCATCGAGCGACGCAACAACGCGTTGCGCAAAACGCAGCGCCGGCCAGCAGATAGTCTGCCAGCTGGCGGCCAGCATCCGCCAGCGCGATCTGGTTGAAAATGGTGTGGTCGACACGCAGGTTGGAGAAACACGCGTTGCGAGCCAGCCGCTGGCTGACCTCATGCGGCGCGTCGCGCCCGCGTTGTTCCAGCCGACTCGCCAGGTGTTCGGCATTTGCCATGATTTGCACCACCCGCACATGTTCTGCTGCCTTCAGTGCGCTGGCGTGTTCGCGTGAGCCATTGACCACCACCACTTTGCCAGCCGCTACCTGCTCGTCATAACGCGCGTCAATGCCGTAGCAAAACCCATGCGCTTCCCACCACCAGGTCAGGCCACCGCCGTCGTTCAGACGGACAAACTGTTCTGCGGTGACTTCATCATGGTCAGAGCCAGCGTGTGACTTGCGTGTCACCATGCGCCGCGCAAAAACAATGTCCTGACGACCAGCCAGATGTGTGGCGGCCCAATTCATCACACTGTCTTTGCCTGCGCCCGAGGGGCCGCACACAAACACCCACAGGCCGTTCATGCGCTCAAGGCCGCATCAGCGATGCGTTTGAAGGGCTGCCCCGGCGCCGACTCGACAAACAGGCACAACCGGTCCAGCACCAGAGGAGGCGCCTCATTGAGTTGAGCCACTGGCGCGGCCACCGCCTGCTGCACCCGCTGCCCGGCGCGCGACTCCACCGGCCCGCTCAGGGTGAAATGGAACCTGAAGCGTTCCAGCACATAGGGGTAGCCGTAAGCTTGCAGCAGTTCCTGTTCGCGTGCGTTGAGGTGTTCAATTCGCCGACGCGCCAGATCAACTTCGGACAATGGTGCGCGCAAGTCATCAAGCCCGGTCACGCAGGCTGCGGCCAGGGCCATCAGTTCGTCCGTCGCCAGCGCTGGCACCAGAGCCACAAAGTCGCCTAAAGTGGTCACATGTAGCGGCCCCAGCAGCACTGGCGTGAGCGTGGCTGCCATCACCTGCAGGCGCGCTGTTAAGTCGTCGACGGTCTGGTCGCCACTCAAGCTGAATGGGGCTTTCAAGGTGGCATGAAAACCGTAGCGGCGCGGCTCTGCGGTGATCTCCCGCAGTTCATCGGGTGCGATCTGCACCAGCGTGGGCTGGACCAGAGAGGTGTCGTCTCGCTCGTCACGGCCCAGCCAGCGGGCACCAAACTCCCACCACGGCGAGCCGTGTGCGGGCGCGAAATAGATGGCGTAACGCGGTCTCATGCGTCCTCCCTTGCGTTCACCACCAGCTGCACCCGGTCACCGCAAAAATAGGTCTCGCCATATTTGATCGGCGTGCCGTCCATGTCCACATCCACGCATTCCACGCACAACAGCGGCCGGGTACTGGGTTGCTTGAGCAGGCGCACCGTTTCTTCATTGGGCATTTGCGTGGTGATGCGGCTTTGTTCGCGCACATAGTCCTGCACACCAAAGTGCCTGAGGATATCGGTGGTGCGGGTGCCCTCGGCCAGCATCTCCAGCAAGCCTGCAAAGCGCAGTGCCGGGTAGTAGGCCGTGGCCAGGCCGATGGGTGCGTCATTGGCCTTGTCGAGCATCTCCACCCTCAGCACTTTGGCGCCCTTGTCCAGCTTGAGCTCCTTAGCTACGCGCTCGGGCGCAGGCATTTCACGCGCAGTCAGCAGTTGCTTGCTGGGCAGTAGACCCTGACTAAGCAAGTTTTCGCTGAAGCGGGTGCGCCGCGACAGGCCGTAATCAAGCAACTCGTGCTGCACAAACATGCCCCGTCCCGGCTCAATGCGCACCAGGCCTTCGCTTTGCAGCGCGGCCACGGCCTGGCGCAGCGTGTGGCGGTTGACGCCGAAGCGGGCCGCGAGCTCAATCTCGCCCGGCAATCGGCCCGTGTCAGCATAGGCGCGGTCACGAATTTCGGTGACCAGGGTATCGGAAATTTGCCGCCACACGGACACGCCGCTGCGCCGACCGGGGGTGCTGGTGATGAGTTGGCTGAATGTCATAAGTCTTCTCTGTCATGAAGGTGAACTGGATTGCCTTGCACATCCTGCTCATGCCGGTGTGCGCTGTGAGCTGTGAGCTGTGAGCTGACTTTACTGACTGATTGAGACATCTGTATGACAAACGCATCCGTCGCAAAACAATGTAGAGAATCAGGCTGTAGTCCCTATGTAATATGCACTAACAGCTATTACATATATAGCATTTTTGTTGCTGCCGGTAAGTTCCTATGCGACATCGCAAGACCGAATGTCACAAATCTTTCATGTTGAGAACGTCAAATACGTTCTAGCTTGCACACCGTGTTTCCACCGATGTGCGTCGGTTTCCAACTTAACGAACTGCCTTAAACCTCTGCATGACAAGCGACAGCCAAACTAACGAATACCCCACGCGTCCGGCCTGGCTGGCCGTGCTGGCCCGCGCCACCCTGGCGCAACTTCAGGCGCAAGCGCCCGCAGTGAATGAACTACCGCCCCTGCAGCAGCTGCGCCCGCCTGAGATCGGCATGGTGATGCTGCGTGGCCGCGTCGGCGGCACCGGCAACCCCTTCAACCTGGGCGAGGCCAGCGTAGTGCGCTGCGCCGTGCGGCTGGGTGACGGGCCGCTGGGCGTGTCCTATTCGCTGGGCCGCAACAAACGGCGGGCCGAGCTGGCAGCGCTGTTTGATGCCATGCTGCAAGACCCGCAGCACCACGACGCGTTGCAACAACATTTGATTGCGCCACTGGCGCAGGCGCAAGCCCTGGCCCGAGCACAACAGCAGCGCGATGTGGCTGGGTCCAAAGTCGAATTTTTCACTTTTGTGCGGGGTGAGGCATGAACAGCGCGCATACTTTGGCACCCGGTCTGCTGGATGGCGTGCATGACAGTCAACAGGCCTTTCGGGCTGTTTTGGATGCGCTGGCTCGACCAGGGCAAATGCGCCACATTGGCGCCGCCTTGCCGGGCGTGGCTTTAGGCGGCGCGCTGGCCCGGCTGCTGCTCAGTCTGAGCGACGACGAAACCCCAGTATGGTGGCAAGGCGCGGATATGGGCTTGCCGCACTGGCTGCGCTTTCACACCGGTGCGCCGACGGCTCCCCAGCCTGACGCTGCCAGTTTTGCCGTGCTGACCGACATGGCGCAAATGCCACTGCTGGCCGAGTTCGCAGTCGGCTTGGCGGCTTCGCCCGAGTTCTCCTGTACCGTATTCATCGAGTTGCCCGCGCTGACCGGTGGCCCGACGCTGGAGTGGCGCGGCCCCGGCATTGCAGACGTGCGGCGCGTCTGTCTAAAAGGCTTGCCTGATCACTTTTGGACGCAGTGGCAAGCCAACCATGCCAGCTTTCCACAAGGGGTGGACATTGTTTTTACCTGCGTCGAAAACGCTCTGGGCTTGCCCCGCACGACACGCGTGCGACGACTTGAAGGAATCTGACATGTATGTTGCAGTAAAAGGCGGCGGTGCCGCCATAGAAAGCTCTTGGCGATTGCTGGAGACACAACGCCGGGGCGATACCGGCATTGCCGCGCTGAACGTGACGCAGATCCTTGAACAGCTCTCGCTGGCCGTGGACCGCGTCATGAGCGAGGGCTCGCTGTATGACCCCGAACTGGCGGCGCTGGCCATCAAGCAGGCCAGTGGCGATTTGATGGAGGCCATATTCCTGCTGCGGGCTTACCGCACCACCTTGCCGCGCCTGGGTTACACCGTACCACTGGACACCGCGCGCATCGCGTTGGTGCGGCGCATCTCGGCCACCTTCAAGGAGGTGCCGGGCGGCCAATTGCTCGGCCCAACCTACGACTACACCCAGCGCCTGCTCGACTTTGCGCTGCTGGCAGAAGGCGATTGCCCCGTCACCTCGCCTCTTGGCAGCGACACGCCGCCAGCCAGTTTCGATGCGAAGCCCATAGTCCAGTCTGAAAGAAGTGTGGCCCATGAGTCGCCCTGCGACACCGTGCCCCGCATCAACGACCTGCTGGCGCGTGAGGGCCTGCTGGAAACACCGCAGCCTTTTGACGCAGCGCCACCGGGTGACCTGACCCGTGATCCGCTGATGTTCCCCGCCGACCGTGCCCTGCGCTTGCAAGCCCTGGCGCGCGGTGATGAGGGCTGGCTGCTGGCCATGGGCTACTCGACCCAGCGCGGTTACGCCAACTCGCATCCGTTTGCCGGCGAAATCCGGCGCGGTCTTGTGAGCGTGGAACTAGTGCCCGACGAGCTGGGTTTTGCCATCGACATTGGCGACCTGGAAGTCACTGAGTGCCAGATGATCAACCAGTTCAGCGGTAGCCGGAACGTGCCGCCGCAGTTCACGCAGGGCTACGGCCTGGCCTTTGGCGGTGCCGAACGCAAGACCATGGCCATGGCACTCGTGGACCGTGCCTTGCGCGCCGACGAGCTGGGCGAGCCGCGCGTGGCTCCGGCGCAGGACGAGGAATTTGTACTTGCGCATGCAGACAACGTCGAGGCTTCGGGTTTTGTGCAGCACTTGAAACTGCCGCACTACGTTGACTTTCAGGCCGAGCTTGAATTGGTGCGCAAGCTGCGCATGTCCCATGCCGAGGCTGCCAAGGCGGATCTCGCCGCACACAGCCCTTTCAATCCCACCCAGCAAGAGGCCGCATGATGGACGCACATTACAACTTTGCCTTTCTGGACGAGCGCACCAAGAAGCACATCCGGCGCGCCCTGCTCAAGGCCGTGGCGGTGCCGGGCTACCAGGTGCCGTTTGGCTCGCGCGAGATGCCTTTCGCCTATGGCTGGGGCACTGGCGGGGTGCAGATCACGGCCAGCATTATTGGCTTGAGCGATGTGCTCAAGGTCATCGACCAGGGCGCGGACGACACCACCAACGCGGTCAACATCCGGCGCTTTTTTGCCCGCACCACCGGTGTGGTCACCACTGAGAAAACACGGGACGCGACCCTGATCCAGACCCGCCACCGCATCCCGGAGGTGCCGCTCACCGAGTCTCAAATCCTGGTCTATCAGGTGCCCATGCCCGAGCCGATGTCCCGACTGGAGCCGAGTCGGCGCGAGACCATCAAGATGCATGCACTCAGTGAATACGGCCTGATGCATGTGCGGCTGTATGAGGACATTGCGCAGCTCGGTGCCATCTCGCGCGCCTATGACTACCCGGTGATGGTCAACGAGCGCTACCTGATGTCACCCTCGCCCATCCCCAAGTTCGACAACCCCAAGATGCACATGAACCCGGCTCTTCAACTCTTTGGCGCCGGTCGCGAGAAGCGCCTCTATGCCATTCCGCCTTATACGGCCGTGAGCAGTCTGGACTTTGAGGATCACCCGTTTGAGGTGCAACACTGGGACCATGCCTGTGCGCTGTGTGGCGCCAGTGAAAGCTATCTCGACGAGATGATTGTGGACGACGCGGGCAGCCGCTTGTTCGTCTGCTCTGACAGCGATTACTGCGAGGAGAGGCGCGATGCCGGGCATGTAGGCACACAGCAAGCCGTGACGCTGCACGATGCTCTGGCCACGCCGACTGAGGCGGTTATGTCAAGCGAACTGGAGGCTGCATGAACCCGCCCGTATTGTTGTCGGCGCACCAAGCCGGCAAAGCCTTTGTGCACCAGGGTCAGTCGCGCTGGGCCTGTCGGGATGTGAGTTTTGACCTCTATCCCGGCGAAGTGCTGGCTGTGGTGGGCGAATCCGGCTCGGGCAAAAGCACGCTTTTGCGCTTGCTGGCAGCGCGCCATGCGTGCGACGAAGGCTCGGTGCATTACGACGTGCGCACCGAATCAAACAACGAACCTGTCGGCCTGGTGGATTTGGCAGAGCTGTCGGAGGCGCGCCTACGCTGCCTGGCTCGCACCGATTGGGGTTTTGTCGAACAACATGCCCGCGATGGCCTGCGCATGAACGTGTCGGGCGGCGCCAATGTGGGTGAACGCCTGATGGCGTTGGGCGCGCGCCACTATGGCAATCTGCGCAGCGAGGCCGTCTCATGGATGGAGCGCGTGGAGCTTGACACCGGCCGCATTGACGACCTGCCCGGCACTTATTCTGGCGGCATGCAACAGCGCCTGCAAATTGCCCGCAACCTAGTGACGTATCCGCGCCTGGTGTTCATGGACGAACCCACCACCGGTCTTGATGTGTCGGTGCAGGCGCGCTTGCTGGACCTGCTGCGCGAACTGGTGGACGAGTTGCAACTGGCCGCCGTGGTGGTCACCCATGACTTGGCGGTGGCACGCCTGCTGGCGCAACGCATGCTAGTGATGAAAGACGGTCAGGTGGTAGAGCAGGGCCTGACCGACCGCGTGCTGGATGACCCCCAGCATCCCTATACCCAACTGCTTGTTTCCTCGGTACTGACACCATGACCACTCTTATTCAAACCATCGCCCTGTCCAAGACCTTCACGCTGCACGGACGCGGCGGGCTGCAACTGCCGGTGTTTGCCGGCATTGATTTGAGCGTGCAACCGGGCGAGTGCCTGGCACTCACCGGCCACTCCGGCAGTGGTAAAAGTTCTTTGCTGCGCTGCCTGTACGGCAACTACGGCGCCAGCAGTGGGGAGGTTCGTATCCGCCATTCTGGTGATTGGGTCAGCCTATCCACAGCCGCGCCGCGCGAGGTGTTTGACGTGCGCCGCCGCACCCTCGGTTATGTGTCGCAGTTCCTGCGCGTCATTCCGCGCGTGTCCACACTGGACATCGTGGCCGACCCTTTGCGCCGGCTCGGGGTGGGTGCCGAAGAGGCCCGCAAGCAAGCGGCACAATGGCTGCAACGGCTGAACCTGCACGAGCATTTGTGGCACCTGCCGCCGGCCACCTTCTCTGGCGGCGAGCAGCAGCGCGTCAACATCGCCCACGGCATGATCACCGCCCCACCCGTGTTGTTGCTGGACGAGCCCACCGCCTCGTTGGACGCAGACAACCGGCGCGTGGTGGTGGAACTGATCCACGCGGCCCGCGCGCAAGGCTCTGCCATCGTCGGCATCTTCCATGATGACGAAGTGCGCGAGGCCGTGGCCACGCGCTGCTTTGACGTCGAACAACACAGAAATCCCGTTTGAACTTCAAGGCCTCCGCTTTATGAAACAACGTATTTTTAGCAATGCTCGCATCGTCACAGTTGACGAAGAATTTACCGGCAGCGTGGTGATTGAAAACGGTCTTATCCAATCGGTAGACCGTGGCAACACGTCGGTGCTCGGCGCCGAAGACTGGGCTGGCGACTGGCTTATGCCCGGTCTGGTCGAGGTGCACACTGACAATCTGGAAAAACACCTGTCGCCCCGCCCTGGCGTGCTGTGGAACGCCCACTCCGCCATGACGGTGCATGACGCACAGTGCGCGGCAGCGGGTATTACCACGGTGCTGGACTCCGTGGTGATTGGCGACTTGGATGAAGGCGGTCCGCGCAGCCAAACGCAGCACACCTCCATTGCTGCCCTGCACCAATGCAACGAAGAAGGGTTGATGCGGGTCGATCACCAGCTGCATCTGCGCTGCGAGCTCTCCGCCCCCGATATGCTGGAGGTGTTTCACCAGTATGCCGACGACTCGCTGCTGACCCTGGTGAGCATGATGGACCACACACCCGGCCAGCGCCAATGGCGTGACCTGAAAAGCTACCGCCGTTACACCGAGCGCAATGGCCGTTACAACGATGCCGAATTCGACGCCATGATTGCGCAGCGCAAAGCCGACCAGCAGGCCTATTCACTCCTGCACCGGGTAGAAATTGTGCGTGAATGCCAGGCCCGTGGCCTGCCCTTGGCCAGCCACGATGACACCCTGCTCAGCGACATTGCCCAAGCGGTCTCCGAGGGTGTGGCCATGTCCGAATTCCCCACCACGGTGGAGGCAGCGCAAGCGGCGCGCGGCGCAGGAATGGCCATCATCATGGGTGGACCCAATATGGTCAAGGGCGGCTCGCACTCCGGCAACGTGTCGGCAGCGGAACTGGCACAACTTGATTTGCTTGATGTTTTTTCGTCTGACTACGTGCCCAGCAGCCTGTTGCTGGCCACTGTCATGCTCGGTTCCCTGGAGGGCTGGACGCTGCCCAAAGCGGTACGCACCGTCACGGTCAACCCGGCACGCGCCATTGGCCGGCAGGACCGTGGCGACGTGGCCGTCGGCCAGCGCGGCGACCTGCTGCGCGTGCGCATGAACCGCGTCGGCATGCCGCTGGTGCTGGAAACCTGGCTGTCCGGAAAACGCGCTTTCTGAAACTTCATGGGAAGGACCGCAGCTCGCGCATTCTGAGCCAGCTCTGTCCCCAACTGATCAAACCTATTCACCATGCACTACACCCACATCGCCGCCCAGAACCTCCCGCCCCATGTCAACCTGGGGCCGTCACCCACCCTCTCGGCCAGCGCCATCCTGCGCGACTGCCGCTTTGGTCGCTACACCCAGGTCGGCGAGCAGACGCGCATGGAAGACTGTTTGCTTGACGACTACGCCTACGTTCAGCACCATTGCGACCTGATGTCAACCGACGTTGGCAAGTTTGCCAACATTGCCAACATGGTGCGCATCAACCCGGGCTTTCACCCGATGGAGCGACCCACGCTGCACCACTTTGTCTACCGGCCCACGATGTACGGTATGGATGAGCACGACGATGCCGACTTCTTTGCCTGGCGCCGCCGCCAGCGCGTGGTGATTGGTCACGACACATGGATCGGCCACGGTGTTGTCATCATGCCGGGAGTGCACATTGGCAATGGCGCGGTGGTTGGCAGCAACTCGGTCGTGACGAAAGATGTGCCGACCTATGCTATCGTCGCTGGCGCGGCGGCCAAGGTGATACGCCAACGCTTTCCAAAAGTGATTGCACAAGCCATTGAAGCAACCGCCTGGTGGGATTGGGATCACGACACGTTGACTGAACGCATGGCTGATTTTCGAGATTTACGGAACTTCCTTGCCAAATACGCGCCCTGAGAGGTGGTGTGGCAGAACCCAGGACACCCATGCAGCCGTTTCAGTTCACACGCGAAATCCGGTCCAGTGTTGGCGTCTTCACGATGCCCTTGGCACGGAAATAAAGCTTGGCAACCACCGAATCAATTTCACCCGCCTGAACATTGCGGCCTTGCTGCAAAACCGTAAAGTTGTCGCCGCCGCTGGCCATGAAATTGTTCACTGTGATGCGGTAGGTTTTGTCCATTTCAATCGGGATGCCGTGCAGCTTCATGGAGCCGGGCACGACGCGCTGCCCGCTGCTGGGCGCCGCGCCATCGGGTTGACTGGCATCCCAGCTGTAGACATCGCGTCGCACCGTAGCCAGCGCCGCATTGTCGAGCAAATTGGAATTGGAGGATTCAAGGATTCCCGCTTCGATCAGGCTGCCGGCGCGGGCCAGTGTGAACCAGACCTTGACCTTGCCTTGCGGACGCTGCTGGCTGGCAGCGCGGCCGGTCGGGAAACGCTTGATTGAATTGAGCATGGCCCGCACCCAACTGGCGTATTCGTTTTCCATTGAGGCGACCTGTGCCTTCTGGTGATCCGGTTCTGCTGCCGGTGCGGCAACAACCGGCAGTGTCGGTTTCATTGGGGCCTGGACTTCGCTGGGTGGCAGCTCCACCGGACTGACGCTGGGAACTGGCAACGAATCGGAGCGCTGGATCGGCGGCGCGCTATCGGCTCTGGGTGCCTGTGGCTCAGCGGTCTTGATGAACTTGACCGGCGGTGGCGGTGGTGGCGGCGGAAGAAGAACTTCCTGAATGATCACGGCTTCCAGTGGCTCCTTGATCAGGTTCAGACCTTTGCGCGCCATGCCGGAAACCAGGGCGTAGCCCAACAACGCGTGCAATGTCAGCACGACGACCAAGCCTGTGACCCGACGGGATGGCTCCCTGGGTTCAAAGTGGTTTGGCATGCTGAGCGTATTCATTGGATCAACTGCTACATGGCGGCTAACGCTTGAACAAAGTCACTTTGCATTGTGTTTTCCTTCGGATGGCGTGGCTGGTTCTGGCATCTGGCGTTGGTAGCATCACGTCAGTCAACACTGATGTCTTGATTGGCCGGAATGGTCGTCCCGCCACCAACATGCAGGTAATTTAAGCGGAGAAAATGACAACTTGACGACAAGGCAAACTGCTGAGCAGGGTTGCTAGCCTGCGGCAATGTGTCGGTGTCTAAGAATAAGTTTGGCGGCTCATCAGACGTGAGCGTTGCAGTGCGAAAAATTCGAGCACGCCACAGGCAATACAAGCCGCAATGGTCATGATGAGAAAGATATTTTTCTTGTTTAACATAGTGTAAGGCCAAGGGCTGATGGCAGCCAAGTTACATTGGTTCTATGACAGCTTTGTGTCAGTGCGAAATAACGACGCTGAGCGCGGTAAGAGTTGCAGGTCCTGAGCATGTGACGCTAAGCTTGCGAGTGATGCTGTCAGCCTTCAACTTCTATTCCATTGACAACTGTGACCCAAGCTAAACTGCCAGAACTCGATGCACTGGAGCGCATCATCGAATTGGGTGCAGCCTGGCTTGAAACACGCGTCGTCTGCAACGTGAATCTCTCGGGCGGCGTGGCCTATCCGGTACATGTCATCGCGTTGGGCAATCCCGCGCTTGACGTACCAGCCGTGGGCTATTTTGGCGGCGTTCACGGACTGGAGCGAATCGGCGCTGGCGTGGTGATTTCGTATCTGCAAAGCTTGGTCATGCGCTTGCAATGGGACAGCACCTTGCACCGGCAACTTGAATCGGTCCGTTTGGTCTTCATGCCCATCGTCAACCCGGGCGGCATGGCACTGGGCACGCGGGCCAATCCCCATGGGGTGGACTTGATGAGGAATGCGCCGATTGAGGCGCAAGAGTCGGTGCCTTTTTTAGTTGGCGGGCAGCGCTTCAGCGCGGGCTTGCCCTGGTACCGCGGTGCCAAGGAGCAAGCGATGGAAATCGAGAATCAGGCCGTATGCGAGGTGGCGCGGGCTGAATTGCTATCGCGTCATTTCAGTCTGAGCGTTGATTGCCACTCTGGCTTTGGAAGCAGCGACCGTATCTGGTTCCCCTATGCGCATACGCGGGTGCCGATCACCCACCTGGCAGAGATGCACGCTCTCAAAAGTATTTTTGTCCAATCGCACAGTCACCACCGCTACATCATTGAGCCACAAAGTTTGCACTACCTCGCGCATGGTGACTTGTGGGATTACTTGTACCAGCAGTCATGTGCGCAAGTTGACAAAATATTTCTGCCGCTCACGTTAGAAATGGGTTCCTGGCTTTGGGTCAAGAAAAATCCACGCCAACTGTTTTCGCGTCACGGTATTTTCAATCCCTTGATTGAGCACCGGCAACAGCGTGTGCTGCGCCAGCACCAGTTGTTGTTGGACTTTTTGTCGCGTGCCGCTTGCGGCCATTCACTCTGGCTTCCCGGCGTCGAGACCCGCGCGCAACACCATGCACAGGCGCTACAGGACTGGTATTGATTCACCATGGGTAACTGGATATTTTTGCGCGGGTTGACACGGGAAAGCCGACACTGGGGCGACTTCGTTGCGCTATTTCAGCATACCCTACAGGCTGGTCAAGTGATGGCGCTGGATCTGCCGGGCAATGGCCGATTGAATCAACAGCGCAGCCCGCTTCAGGTGCATGACATGGTGGAGTACTGTCGTGCAGAACTCGCAGCGCGCCACCTTGCGCCGCCGTACCAGGTGCTAGCGATGTCGCTGGGCGCCATGGTGGCGCTCGCTTGGGCCGACGCCTACCCGCAAGAAATCAACGCCAATGTGCTCATCAGCACCAGTATGCGGCCCTTCAGTGCGTTTTACCAGCGCCTTCGGCCAGCCAATTATGCTGTCTTGTTGAAATTGATTGTGACGCACGCTGCACCTGTGCTGTGGGAGCGCACTATTCTGCGTCTCACGGCCAACCAAACCAGTGAAGCCGTGTTGCCGCTCTGGCTGGCGCTGCACCGGGAACGTCCGGTATCACGCGTCAATGCCTTGCGCCAATTGATCGCCGCCACGCGTTTTCGTGCATCCAGACCCCGGCCTCTGACGCCGACCTTGCTATTGGCCAGCGTACAGGATCATCTGGTTTCAGTTGAATGTTCTGTCACCCTGGCGCGGGCTTGGCACTGTCCATTGGGGCTGCACCCTTCGGCCGGGCACGACATCCCGCTGGACGACGGACCCTGGGTTGCTGACCAAGTGCGCCAGTGGCAAATGGATGGTTTCAAATAGTGGATGTTCAAGCAATGCCTGGCAAATATCCCCTGATTTTTTTGGCGTTGCCGCTTTTCAACAGTGAAGCGCATGAACCACAAGTCTGTGCTGCCACAATCAGCGAATTAAGATTTGTTGCCGACGATCAGACATTCCCCTTGAAGTGAATCTTCCAAATGTCTATGGTCCCAAAGGTCACAAACAATATTTCGCAAAAGTGCGTGGGCTGCAGATGGGCTATTTCTGGGCTACAAAACAAAACGCCAACATTAAGTTGGCGTTTGCTTACGGGAATAGCCCCGTATTTATTGGTTGCGCGAGTAGGATTTGACCACTATTCAGCGGGGCCTTCATGAGCCACCGTCAAAAACGGATTGACGATGCGCAGCCTGCCGCCCACCAGTTGGTTGTGTTGCAGGTCTTCGGTGTAGATCACGTCGGAGCCAGCTTGCAGGGCAGCGGCCAGCACCAGGCTGTCGTAGAAACTGTAGTGGGTCTCATTTTGCAGGTCGAATGCAGCGTTGATCAATGCAGGGCTGGATGAAACCCGATTGAGTGGCTGCATGGCGGCATCGATGAACTGTTTGCATTCATCGGTGCTGAAGCATTGCACAAACTTGCGCGTAGCCACGTTGACAAACTCCTGAATAACCTGGTAACTGATGCAGCCCAAATGGCTGGCTAGGGCTTGTTCCAGCAATTGCAGAGCCCTCTGTTTTTTGAGTGGCTCACTGGCCAGCAGCGCATAGACGAAGATTGCAGATAGTAGCAACCTCTGCGGGTTTTCACGCCGCCGCAGTTTCACTTTCGAGCGCAGCTTCGTGCAGGGCTGGCAGGCGCGCACGCTGCAATTTGCCGGTGGCCGTCAAGGGCAGCGCTTCGACCCAATGCACCCAGCGTGGGCGGCGGTAGTTTGGCAAGTCGGCAATGCCCTGGTTGATGCGCTCGGCGGCAACGGGTTGCTGATCCGGTGCCGCGCTGACCAGCAGCGCTAGCGCTGTCAGGCCGTCCGTCGTGCGCACCCCGACGCAGGCGATTTGCGCCACACTGCTGCCAGCGGCGCTGCCGAGCGCCTGCTCAACCCATAGCGTGCTGACCCAGCGTCCGTTGATCTTGAGCATGTCGTCATTGCGACCGGCAAATTCGAGCTGGCCATTAGCGTGGCGCAAAAACATATCGCCTGGGCAATACCAGCCATCCTCAAAACCATCGGCCTGCGCTTGCGGGCGCTGCCAGTAACCCAGCGCATTGGTCGCGCTTTTGAGCCAGAGGCGCTGCGGCAGGGCGGCATCAACGCCGTCCGCGTACCGAACTTGCGTATCAGGCGTAGGCCGCAACAGCCCATCGTTGCGCTCGCTGTAGAGCATCAGGCACAGCGTTTCGGAAGTGCCATAGCCGCTCACGATGCCCAGGCCGGTGGCTTCAATCCAGGCCTGGCGCACGCTGGCGGGCAAGGATTCTCCGGCGGAAACAAAATGGCGGATGCCTTGATTGCGGAGTTGCGCGGCAACACCGCTTTGCAGCAGCTTGCTGTACAGGGTAGGCACGCTAAACAGCAGCGTGGGCCGGTGCTGCTTCACCATCTCTTGCACGCGTGCAGGCGTGGGCCACTCGCGGTCCAGAATCACCGTGGCACCGGCGCGCAAACCGGCAAACAGGCTGTTGCCCAGCGCATAGGCAAAGAACAATTTGGAGCTGGCATAGAGGCGGTCGGCGGCATCCAGCTTGAGAATGCCGGCAGCAAAGGAATGCGCTTGCAGCACGACGCGCTGCGCGTGAATCACGCCCTTGGAGGCACCGGTGGTGCCCGAGGTGCCAATCCACAGCGCGGGCGCCTCACTGCTCCGCAATACCGCCTCCATCTCACCGGCTTGGTTCAAGCGCTGCGTCCAGTCCGATGCATCGTCAGCGCTAACGATCAGAGTCGGCGCTGGCGCCATGTCAGACAGCACCGGCGACAAAGCCGCCACACTGTCTTCTTCGCACCAGATGAAGCGCACTTCACTCTCGGCCAGAATGAGAGTGAACTCCGGCATGCCCAAGCGCGGGTTGACACCAATGGCCACGCCGCCAGCCCAGATCACGCCCAGGTAAGCCACCACCCAGTCGATGCTGTCGGGCGCAAAGACGATGACGCGCTGGCCGCGCTGCAAGCCCAGCGCCTGCCAGGTGCCGCCGGCTTGGCGCACGCGCTGGCGTAGCGCAGCATAGCTCAGCCGCTCAAGGCCACATTCCAGCGCGATCGCTGTCGGCGCTCCGTTTTGCAGCAGGGTTTGGGCGGCGTTCATGTCGGGATCAATTTTCATAATCATTTTGTTTGTTTCGTGCTGGAATAGCAGTTTCCTGCATAGCTCCAAATAGTGGTAATAACAGTTAAGGTTTTTTGATTCATGTCGGCGGTTGTATCCGCACCCCGACCCATTTTTCCAATACGCTCAGGTCGGCTAGCAGATCGGTGCTGGCCGCTTCGTGCACCACTCGGCCCCGCTCCAGCACAATGCCGCGATGCGTCAGCAGCAACGCCTGTTCGACATGCTGCTCCACCAAGATTATCGACTGCCCTTCATGGCGCACCATCCGTTCGATTGCGGCGCACAATTCTTCGACCAGAACCGGTGCCAAGCCTTCCAGCGGCTCATCGAGCAGCAGCAGTTTCGGATTCAGCATCAGCGCGCGCCCAATCGCCAGCATTTGTTGTTCACCCCCCGACAATTCATCACCGAAATTTTTTCTTCGTTCTTGCAGACGCGGGAAAAGCGCGTAGACCGCCTTCAAATTCCATTGGCCCGGCAAGGCCGTGACGCTGAGGTTTTCTTCCACGGTAAGCGACGGGAATATCTCACGCTCCTGCGGCACCCAGCCAAGTCCGGCTCGAGCACGCGCATGCAACGGCACTTTGAGCAAGTCCTGATTGTGCCAGCGTATTGAGCCGCGCCGCACCCTGACATGGCCCATAATTGTTAAAAGCAAGGTGCTCTTGCCGACGCCGTTGCGCCCCAGAAGTGCCGCGCTCTCGCCCTCGCCGATGGTCAGAGAACAGTCGTCGAGTACGGTCGCGTCACTGTAGCCGGCAAAGATGTGTTCAAGTTTCAGCATCTCAATTTCTTTTGCCAAGATAGACTTCGCGCACGCGCGCATCGGCCGCGATCTCGGTCGGCGTCCCGGTCATCAATTCAGCGCCGCTGACCAGCACGGTGATGCGATCTGCAAAGCGGAACACCAGGCTCATGTCGTGGTCGATAAGCAAAATGCTGATGTCCTTCGACAATGCGCCCAACACCTCGAACAATTCATCGCTCTCGCCCTCGGGCACGCCGGCCGCCGGCTCATCGAGCAGCAAGACCCTGGGCCGCGCCGCCAGCGCCAGCGCGATTTCGAGCAAGCGCTGTTTTCCGTAGGCCAGTGCGTGCGTCTGGACCAGACAGTCCCGCGCCAGACTGAGTTGTTCCAGCAGTGCATACGCTTCATCGATTTCGGCGCGGCGCCGCGACAATCGGAAGAAACGCCGTTGCAGCAAAGTCAAGTGCGTCCGCTCGCGCTCGCAGATGACGTTAGTGACGGCTTCCAGCGGCGTCAGTTGCGGGAACAAGGTGTTGATTTGAAACGTGCGCGACAAGCCGCGCGCAACGCGCTCATTTTGCGTCATGCGAGTGATATCGACGCCGTCGAGCCAGACTGATCCGCCCGATGGCCGCAAGACGCCAGTGAGCTGATTTATCAGCGTGGTCTTGCCGGCTCCGTTCGGACCGATCAAAGCATGGCGCGCGCCGGCTGCCAGCGACAGGTTCAGGTTCTGCGTGACGGCGAGTCCGCCGAATGACTTGCACAGGGCGCGGGTTTCCAGCATGGCGTTCATGCGCGCTCCCGCTTGCGCAATCGGGTCAATAGCAGCAAGAGGCGCCCCAAGCCGCCAAGAATGCCGCCGCGCAAATACAGCGTCATCACGATCAGCAAGATGCCAAGCCAGAACAGCCAGTATTGCGCGTTCAGGTCAGCGAGCCTATCCTGCGCCAACAGGAATGCCGCAGCGCCGATGAAGCCGCCATACAAGGTCGCGGTGCCGCCGATGATCAGCATGATCAACAAATCGGCCGAACGCTGAAAACTCAGTACGTCGATGCCGACGAACTGCGTGGTTTGCGTGAGCAGTGCACCGGCGACGCCGGCGATCAGCGCCGCGAAAGTGTAGATGTTGGTCAGGCGCGCTCTGACCGGAATGCCGATGGCCCGTGCCCGCGTTTGGTTTTCGCGGACGCTGCGCAGCGAAAGCCCGTACGGCGCATGCATCAGCGCCCGGGCCAGGACAAACATCAGGAAAGAAATGCCGAGCACATACAAATAAGCGGTTTTGCCGTACAGGTCGAATTTGAAGAAGCCGAACAATTTGCTCATTTCTATGCCCTGCATCCCATCCACGCCTCCGGTGAGGGTGGTGGCGCGGTTCACCAATTCGTACAGCAGCAGGCCGATGCCGAGCGTAATCATCAGGCGCGTCAGATCGCTTCCGCGCAAGACGATGAAGCTGGTCAGGTAGCCAACGATAGCTGCGGCCATGCCCGCGACCAGTAGCCCGGTCAGCGGTTCTTGCCAGCCATACTTGGCGAGGAAACCCGCGACATAGGCCCCAACCCCGAAGAATGCCGCGTGGCCTAACGTGACGATACCGGCATAGCCGAGTATGAGGTCGAGCGACAGCGCGAACAGACCGGTAATCAGAATTTGGCTGGCGAATACCAGACTGGTTGGAAACGCAAAATAGACGCCGAGCAGTGCCAGCCAGAATCCGATTTCAACCGGTTTCCAGCGCTCGCGCGCCTGCAAGGCTGCAAGGTGGCGCGCCGCGCCGGAGGGTGGATTGCCTCGAAGCACGCTCATCTGGCCTTGCTCCGTCCCAGCAAGCCATGCGGGAACAATAACAACAACACAATCATCGCCGCATAAATCACAAATGCGCCGATCTCGGGTACGTAATATTTTCCGGCGATGTCGGCAACGCCCAGCAACAGTGCCGCCAGCAAGGTTCCGATCACCGAACCCGCACCACCAACCACGACGACCAGTAAAAAGTACACGAGGAACTTGAGGGCGAAATTCGGGTCCAGTCCGATGACGTTGATGCCGAGCGCGCCGCCTAATCCGGCTAAGCCGCTACCGATTGCGAACGTGACCTGAAATACCCGCTCGACCCGAATTCCCATCGCCTCTGCTGTGCGCTGATTGTCCACTGAGGCGCGGATCATGGCGCCAAAGCGGGTACGTTCCAGGCCGAACACCAGCGCCGCCGTAATCGCGGCACCGACTGCCATCAGGAACAAGCGGTAGCGCGACAGATCGACTCCCAACACCGAGAGCTGACCGTTCAGTGCGTCGGGCAGCAGAACCGGCTGCTGCCCCGGTCCCCAAAAGAAGTTGGCCGCAGCGATCGAAATGAAAATAATGCCGACTGTCAGCAGCACCTGATTGAGCGCGCTGCTGCGGTAGAGCGGCCGGTACAAGGGGCGCTCCAGCAACAGGCTGGCCAGTGCCACCACGCAAAAAACGATTGGTAGCGCCGGAAGAAAACCGATGCCCACGCGTGCCATCAGAGTCACCAGCAGGTAGCCACCAGCCATCGCGAACACGCCGTGCGCCAGATTGATGAAGCCCATCAGACCGAGCGTGATCGACAACCCGACTGAGATCAGAAACAGCAGCGTGCCATAGGCCAGACCGTCGAACAATACGCCAAGAAAATTATGCACGTGGCTGCGAGGATTATTTACCCGGATCCTTCACGGCGTTGATCGTCTCGAATTCGACGTTGTACAGTTTGCCATTCACTTTCTTGACTTCGCGTACATACACATTTTGCACGATGTCCCGGGTCTCGGGGTCGATCTGGATCGGGCCGCGCGGGCTGAGGAGCTTCATGCCTTTCAGCACCTGCATTGCCTTGTCGCCGTCGATGTTGCCCTTGAGTTGCCGCACCACTTCATAGATGGCGGCCATGCCGTCATAAGCGCCGACCGCCATGAAGTTGGGCCGGGTCTTGGGGTCGATTTGGCTGTAGGCGGCAAGAAACGCCTTGTTCTCCGGGGACACGTGAGCGGCGGAGTATTGGTGCGTTGAGATGACGCCTAACGCATTGTCTCCAAGCGCTTCGATCACGCCGTCTTCGGTCACGTCGCCAGTTGACAGCAGCTTGATCCCGGCCTTGGCCAGGCCGCGCTCATTGTAGGCTTTCATGAATCCGACGGCCATTTCGCCAGCCGGCACGAAGACGAACACCGCCTCGGGTTTGCCGTCTTTAACGCGCTGGACGAAGGGTCCGAACTCAGGGTTTGTCAACGGAACTCGCAGCTCGCCCACCACTTGGCCGCCCATTTTTGTGAAGGCCTTTTTGAACGTGTCTTCCGCATCATGGCCAGGACCGTAGTCCGCAACCACCGTGAAAACCTTGCGCACGCCGTTGCGGTAGGCCCATTGGGCCATCGGCTCGGTCACTTGCGCCAGCGTGAACGAGGTACGCACAATGTAGGGCGACTTGGCCGTAATCACCGAGGTCGCGGCGTTCATGATGATCGTGGGTATCTTCGCTTCGGTCGCGATCGGCGCTACCGCCAGCGCATTTGGCGTGAGACCGAATCCGGCCAGGAAATCGACTTTGTCCTTCACCACCAGCTCTTGCGCGAGCCGCTTTGCAACGTCCGGCGCGGGCCCCGTGGTGTCCTTGATGATCAGCTCTATTTTTTTGCCTGCGACGGTATCGCCATGCTGCTTCATGTACGCCTTTGCACCGTTTGTAATCTGCAGACCGAAGTCGGCAAAAGTGCCAGTCATCTCAACCAGCAAGCCGACCTTGATGGTGTCCGCCGCCCAGCTTTGGACGCTTGCCAGTGCAAACACTGCGAGCAGTATCAGTTTCTTCATTTTGTGTCTCCAAATATTTAAATTGTAGATAACGTTCCGACGTTGGATTATGTCTCTTTTCCCCCTGTCGGCAACGCATCAAGCCAAACACGATGGACGATTTTGACCTCATACTTGTAGGGGGTCTTCCTGCATCGCCTCGATCTGTTCTTCAAGCATTTGCACCTGGCCCTGCCAGTAGTCGCTGGAGCCAAACCACGGAAAGTTGATTGGAAAGGTGGGGTCGCTCCAGCGCCGCGCCAGCCAGGCGCTGTAGTGAATCAGGCGCAGCGTGCGCAAGGGCTCGATCAGCGCCGTTTCGCGCCGGTCAAAGGCGCGGAACTGCTCGTAGCCATCAACCAGGCACCCGAGTTGACGGCTGCGTTGCGTGCGGTCGCCGCTGAGTAGCATCCACAGGTCTTGCACTGCCGGCCCGGTGCGGGCATCGTCCAGATCGACAAAGTGCGGCCCGGGACCGGCGCTGGCGACGGATTCCAGCGGTGTCCACAGAATGTTGCCGGGGTGGCAGTCGCCGTGCAGACGCAGCAATTTGATGGGTTCAATTTCCAGACCGCCGGGACCACTTGGGCTACTGGCACCGGTCAAGCAGGGATGCGTCGCGATCAAATCCAGCGCCGCTTGCGACGCCTTGGCCCAGCGCGACTGCACGTCCAGCGGCACCTGGTCGTGGCTGAGCAGCCACTCACGCGAGGCGATGCCAAACGTTTGCAGGTCCAGCGCCGGACGGCTGACAAAGGGTTTGGCCGCGCCGACGCTGTGAATGCGCGCCAGAAAGCGCCCAATCCATTCCAGCACCTCGGCGTCGTCAAGCTCGGGTGGCCGTCCACCTCGGCTCGGGCTGATGCTGAAGGCGAAACCGCCAAAGTGATGCAGTGTGTCGGCGTTGAGCGACAGCGGTGCCACCACCGGAATTTCTGCCGCCATCAGCTCGGTTGAAAAAGAATGCTCTTCCAGGATTTGCGCCTCGCTCCAGCGCCCGGGCCGGTAAAACTTGGCCACCACCACGGCACCGTCTTCCAGGTGCAATTGATAGACCCGGTTCTCGTAGGAGTTCAGCGCCAGTTGGCGCCCGTCGCCGAAGAGCCCGACGCTGGCCAGCGCGTCCATGACGACGTCAGGCGTGAGGGTCTGATAAGCATGGGGCCCGGTAGCAGAGGGTGAGCTTGACAACATGCGCGCATTGTCGCGCCTATGGATATTTTCCAAAATGATGACAGGCCAAACCCGACTCGGCATGCGGTGAGGATCAGGCCGCTGGGGCACTCAGCTTCGCGGCTGTCCCCCGGCCTTTGGCCTCCTCTACCTACGCGGAACACCTAGGCAGCCCGATTTGCGCTGGATCAGGCTGCCTGGATGCTCTGCTTCGTGTCCCCCGCCCTTGCGGGCTCCTCCTTTACCTACGCAGAACACCCAGGCACCCCGATCCCGGTGATTTGGTATTCGAGTTCGAGTTCAAAAAACCAAGTCGACACTTCTGAGTAGCAGGGTAGGGGTACATGCAAAAGTGAGGTAAAGAAGGATGAGTTATTGGGGTCAGACACCAATTTCGCTACGGCGCTAAGCGCCGTACCCTGCCGTCAGCCGAAGGCTGGGCGAATTTGGGCTCTGACCCCAAAAACTCACGAACGGCGGCGTGTGCCACCGCCCGGCTGCGGAGCCACCCGCTGCGTTGCCTTCGGCCCACACACGGTCGGATCAAAATCAGTGGCTGCTTTGACACTGGTTTTCCAGGAAAACCATGATCGCCGGATCGTCGCTAAAGGCCACGTTAAATCTGAGCCAGGAACTGGGCTGTAGATTCGGGCTGAACAAATGACCAGGCCCAAGCAAAATATCCTGTTCCGCCGCTTTGTAAGCCAGCACGGCAGAATCGGGGATGCCAGGATGGCGCGTCCACAAAAACATTCCGGCCTTGGGCTCGGTGAAAATCTCGAAGCCAATACTGAGCAAGCGCGCTGCCGCAGCCACATGCGCTTTGGCTAGGCGCTCACGCAAACTCTTGACATGCTTGCGCCAACGACCATCGAGCAAGGCACCATAGGCCAGGCGCTCGGTGAACTCAGAGGAAGTCAAGCCCGCGATCATTTTGAGTTGCGCCAGGTCTTCCAGCAAATCCGGGTTGGCGGCCAGGTAACCGACCCGGATATTGGGTGAAATTGTTTTGGAAAAACTGCCAATATAGACGACGCGGTTGAGCTGATCCAGACTGGCCAGCGAAGGCCGGGGTTCGAGGTCCAGGTCGGCGTTGATATCGTTTTCCACCACCAGAAAATCATGCTTGTCGGCCAGTTGCATGACGCGGTGCAAATGCGCCAATTGGGCGACCGAGCCGGTCGGACTCTGCAACCGGGGTTGGGTAAAAAACACCTTGGGCTGATGCGCCAGGACCAATTGCTCCAGTGCTACCAGGTCGTAGCCCGTGGGCGTGCGCGGCACGCCAATCAAGCGGGCACCGAGGAAGCGCAGCGAAAAAAGCAAATTGGGGTAGCCCGGCTCGTCCACCAGCACCGCGTCGCCTGGCCGCACCAGGCGACGCGCCGCCAGGTCCATCGCCTGGCTCGAACCCTGCGTCAGCAGCACTTGCTCGGAACTGACGGCGACCTCCTTCTCGGCCAGCAAATCTCGCACCAGTTGACGCAGCGGCGGATAACCCTTGGGCTCACCGTAGCCACCGAAGTCCATGTCATCAGTGGCCAGGCTGCGCAGGCTGCGCCGCACGCCGTCCTGGAACAGCCAGTCGCCGGGCAACCAACCGCAGCCGGGCTTCATGCGCAGCGCTCGGTTCTCAAAAATCCGGCGCAAATACCACATCGAGTCAAAACTGAAATTCGGTGCCTGTCCCGGCACGCCCGAATCCGTTGCGGGGCGTTGCTTCACAAAAAACCCGGAATGAGGGCGCGACGCAAAGTAGCCCTGAGCCACTAGCCGATCATAGGCATCGACCACGGTGAATACGCTTACCTCATGGGCGTGGGCAAATTGGCGGATCGACGGGGCTTTGGAGCCAGCGCGCAGGGAACCGTTATCAATGACCTGACGAAAACCCTCCACGATTTGCAGCACCAGGGGCGTTGAATTCTGTGGATGAAGAGAAAACATGGGTAGCGACTAAGGGTTTATATGTAGTGGCCGTCTTTGCTGCACAGTACGCCCCTGAAAGCAGACTGTCTGTATATGGTAACCGGGCTGACTTGAGGCTAAATTAACTTTACTTTGGAAAACCCACAACAAGCACCGGATTGATATGCAACACGAACCCAACCTGACAAATGCCAACCTGATGGCCCGGCGGCGCGCTGCCATCCCGCGCGGCGTTGGTCAAAGCCACGAAGTCTTCATCGCCCGCAGTGAAAACGCCGAGATCTGGGATGTCGAAGGCAAACGCTACATCGACTTTGCCGGTGGCATTGCGGTGCTCAACACCGGGCATTGCAACCCAACGGTGATTGCCGCCGTCAAAGCCCAGCTCGACCTTTACACCCATACCTGTTTTCAGGTGCTGGCCTACGAACCTTATGTCGAATTGGCTGAGCGCATCAACGCCCTGGCACCCGGCGACTTTCCAAAGAAAACCCTGTTCCTGACCACGGGTGCCGAGGCGATCGAGAACGCGGTCAAAATTGCTCGCGCTTACACCAAACGCGCCGCCATCATTGCCTTTACCAGCAGTTACCACGGTCGCACGCTGCTCACCCTGGGTTTGACCGGCAAAGTGGCACCCTACAAGACCGGCTTTGGCCCTTTTCCGCCAGAGATCTTCCACGCCCAGTTTCCCAATGCGCTGCACGGTGTCAGCGTCGATGAATCCATCGCTTCGATCGAGTCGATCTTCAAGAACGATGTTGAAGCCAGCCGCGTCGCTGCCATCATCGTCGAACCGGTGCAAGGCGAAGGCGGTTTCAATGTGGCGTCACCAGAATTCCTGCAACGCTTGCGCACGCTGTGCGACGAGCATGGCATTTTGCTGATTGTTGACGAGATTCAAACCGGTGCCGGGCGCACCGGCACCTGGTTTGCGGTGGAGCAGAGCGGCATCGAGCCCGACATGATCACGCTGGCCAAATCAATGGCCGGTGGTTTTCCGATCTCGGCCGTGGTCGGTCGCGCCGAGGTGATGGACGCACCCACATCGGGGGGCTTGGGCGGCACCTATGCCGGCAGCCCCATGGCGTGTGCGGCAGCACTGGCGGTACTCAAGGTCTTTGAAAATGAAAAACTGATCGAGCGCAGCCGCAAGCTGGGCGATCGCTTGACCGCCAGCTTGAAAAAAATGGCCGCACATAACCCTTGCATTGCCGACGTGCGGGGCTTGGGGGCGATGGTGGCAATGGAACTGTGCAAAGGGGGCAATATTGACCAACCCGATGCCGACCTGGCCAAACGCCTGGTGGCAGAGGCGACCAGGCGCGGTCTCATCCTGCTGTCGTGCGGCACCTCGGGAAACGTCATTCGCATACTGGTGCCACTGACCGCCAGCGACGCGCTGGTCGATGAAGGGCTGGCCATCATCGATGCCGCACTGACGGCGACTCAGGTGGGTTGAATTTTGCAAACCGCCTATTATTGGGTGCACCATTCCACCTTCATCCTCAACTACTTCTAACACGCATCATGAACCTGAAAACTTCCCCGTTTGCCCTGCTCAAAGACCCCTCGCTGCTCAAAACCGATGCGTTGATCAATGGCCAGTGGATCAAGGGCAGCAGCCGCTTTGATGTGCTTGACCCAGCCACCGGTGCCAGGCTCGCCGACGTTGCCAACCTCGGCCCGGCCGATGCCCTGCAAGCCATTGCTGCGGCCAATGCGGCCTGGCCCGCCTGGCGCAGCAAGACGGCCAAAGAGCGCAGCATCATCCTGCGCAAATGGTTTGACCTGATCATGGCGAATCAGGATGACCTGGGGCGCATCATGACCGCCGAAGAAGGTAAACCGCTGCCCGAAGCCAACGGCGAAATCGCTTACGGTGCCGCCTTTGTGGAATGGTTTGCCGAAGAAGCCAAACGTATCAATGGCGAGACGCTGCCGCAGTTTGACAACAACCGGCGCCTGCTGGTGCTGCGCCAGCCGATCGGCGTTTGCGCCGCCATCACACCGTGGAATTTTCCCATGGCAATGATCACGCGCAAAGTTTCGCCCGCGCTCGCTGCGGGCTGCCCGGTGGTGATCAAACCGGCCGAACTCACGCCTTTGAGCGCCCTGGCAGTGGCCGAGCTGGCCCTTCGTGCGGGCGTTCCGGCCGGTGTGCTCAACGTGCTCACGGCCGACGCTGACAATTCGATTGCGATTGGCAAAGTGCTGTGTGCCAGCGACATCGTGCGCCACATCAGCTTCACCGGTTCCACCGAAGTGGGACGCATCCTGCTGGCGCAATCGGCCCCCACGGTAAAAAAAATGTCGCTCGAACTCGGCGGCAACGCGCCCTTCATCGTGTTTGACGATGCCGATATCGACAGCGCTGTGGCCGGCGCCTTTGCCAGCAAATACCGCAATGCTGGACAGACCTGCATCTGCTCCAATCGGTACTATGTGCAGGAAGGCGTTTATGACGAATTCGTCAAGAAATTCGCTGCCAAAGTGGCTACCGTCAAGGTCGGCAACGGCTTTGATGAAGGCGTCAACCAGGGGCCGCTGATCGAAGAAGCCGCACTGCAAAAAGTGGAGCGCCATGTGCAGGACGCGCTTGCCAAAGGAGCCCGCCTGCTCACCGGCGGCAAGCGGTTACCAGGCCTGTTTTTTGAACCCACTGTGATAGCCGATGCCAGCGCCGACATGCTCTGCGCGCGGGAAGAAACCTTTGGCCCGTTTGCGCCGGTGTTCAAGTTCCAGACCGAAGCGCAGGCAATAGATGCTGCCAACAACACCGAGTTTGGCCTGGCCAGCTACTTCTACAGCCGCGATGTCGGGCGCATCTTTCGCGTCACTGAAGCGCTGGAGTACGGCATGGTCGGCGTCAACGTCGGCATTCTGGCCACCGAGCACGTACCCTTTGGCGGCGTCAAGCAGTCCGGCCTGGGCCGCGAGGGTTCGCACCTCGGTATTGACGACTATGTAGAAGTCAAGTACGTCTGCATTGGCGACATCCTGAAATAGGGGTCAGCCATGAACACACCCATAACTCCATTCTCCGCCGCCGGACAAAGTGATGTCAAAAATCACTTGCATCCTTACACCCAATTGCGCCAACTGGAAAAAGAAGGTCCGCTGGTGATTGTACGTGGCGAGGGCGTGCAGGTTTTCGATGAACACGGCAAAGCCTATATCGAAGGCATGGCCGGTCTCTGGTGCGCCTCCCTGGGGTTTTCCGAGAAGCGTCTGGCCGATGCCGCCTACCGCCAGATGACCACGCTGCCCTACTACCACTCGTTTTCGGGCAAGGTGCCGGGCCCGGTGACAGCGCTGGTTGAAGCCATGATCAAATGGGCGCCGGTGCCAATGGCGCGTGTGCTGTTTGCCAACTCGGGTTCCGAGTCGAACGACACCGCGTTCAAGCTGGTACGCTACTACAACAACGCCAAAGGGCGGCCGCTGAAGAAGAAAATCATCGCGCGCGACAAGGCTTACCACGGTGTCACCGTGGCTGCTGCATCGCTGTCGGGTCTGGCCACCATGCACCAGCACTTTGACTTGCCGCTGCCCGATGTGTTGCGCGTGAGTTGCCCGCATTTCTACCAATATGGCCTGCCCGGTGAAACGCAGGCGCAGTTTGTTGACCGGCTGGCAAAGGAACTTGAAGACACAATCCTGCGCGCCGGGCCTGACACGGTGGCGGCTTTCATTGCCGAGCCGGTGCAGGCCGCCGGCGGCGTGATCGTGCCACCGCCGGGCTACTTTGCCAAAGTTCAGGCCATCCTGAAGAAGTACGACATCCTGTTTCTGGTCGATGAAGTGGTGACCGGTTTTGGCCGTTTGGGGCAAGCCTTTGGCACCCAGGTGTTCGACCTGAAACCCGACATGATCACCGTCGCCAAAATGTTGACTTCGGCCTATGTGCCGATGTCTGCCCTGTATCTGAGCGACGAGATTTACCAGACCGTTGCCGATGCCAGCGCAGCGATTGGCGTTTTTGGTCATGGCTACACCTACAGCGGCCATCCGTTGGCCTGCGCCATTGCGCTGGAGACGCTGCGCATCTACGAGGCCGACAACGTGATTGGTCATGTGCAAAAAGTGGGCCCACGGCTGCAACAAGGCCTGCAAAAATTCAAGAATCATCCGATGGTGGGCGAAGTGCGTGGGCTCGGCCTGATCGGTGCCATCGAGTTGTCGGCAGATCCATTGCTGCGAAAACCGTTTGATCCGAAGTGCGGCGTGGGGGCTTATTTTGTCAGTCGCGCGCAAGAGCACGGGCTGATCGTGCGTAACCTGATCGGCGACGTGATTGCTTTTTCACCGCCCCTGATTATTTCGGAAGCCGAAATTGATGCGCTGCTGGCGCGCACCGAGCAAGCCCTGGCGGACACCTGGGCCTGGGTTCAGTCATGGGCTCAATCGGGGTCAGAGCCCAAATTCGCCCAGCCTTCGGCTGTCCCTTCGGGTGCGGCACTACGCGTCGCAGCAAAATTGCGATCTGACCCCAATTGAGCTATGGCCTTGATCGAATTTGACCATGTCTTCAAGCGCTACCCCGGCAGCGGTGCCGCGGCGGTGGAAGACCTGAATCTGCACATTGAAGCGGGTGAATTCTTGACCCTGCTCGGTCCATCGGGCTCGGGGAAAACCACCACCTTGATGCTGCTGGCCGGCTTTGAAGCGCTCAGCGCAGGCTCGATCCGGCTCGACGGTGCATCGATCGAATCGCTGCCGCCACATTTGCGCAACATGGGGGTGGTGTTTCAAAGCTACTCGCTGTTTCCGCATATGACGGTGGCGCAAAACGTGGCTTTCCCGCTGTCGGTGCGCAAGTTCGGTGCAGCGCTTATCGCCGACAAGGTGACCCAAGCCCTGACCAAGGTGCATCTGGAAAATTTTACCCATCGCAAGCCCAGCCAACTCTCGGGTGGCCAGCAGCAGCGCGTCGCGTTGGCACGGGCTTTGGTGTTTGAGCCGCGTCTGGTGTTGATGGATGAGCCCCTGTCGGCGTTGGACAAGAAGTTGCGCGAGGAGATGCAACTCGAAATCCGGCGCTTGCACCGCGAACTGGGTATCACCATGGTGTTTGTCACGCACGATCAATCTGAGGCCATGACGCTGTCGGACCGGGTCGCTGTCTTCAACCAGGGAAGAATTGAGCAACTGGCTTCGCCGCAGCAGTTGTACGATGCGCCGGCCAACCCGTTTGTTGCCAATTTTCTGGGCGACAACAACATGATCAATTGCACGCTGGAATCGACCACGCCAGCGCGACTGGAAACCGCCACAGCCAGCGTTAAAACGGTCACGGGCCAAAGCCTGCAAGCCCGGCTTTGCGGCACCCAGACGTTGCCTGAAAATGCTGCTGTCAAGCTTTGTGTGCGTCCTGAATTTCTGCAAGTTAGCGCTGATCGTGCGGCACTCGCCACCGGCAATTGCATGGATGCCACCCTGGTTGACCTGATTCACCAGGGTGATCACTGGCGATTGGTAGCGCGTCTGCAGTGCAGAAGCGGGCCTGAAGAGGCAACGCAATGGTTTGCAAAAATCAGCCCCGGCGCTTTGCCGCAAGGGTTGGTCGTGGGGCAAAACGTGAGTCTTGGCTTTTCAGCGCAGGATGCATGGGTGTTTTGATGGTTTAACTTTATTTTTATTCAGGAGAACGGGTATGAAAAAGCAGGTATTGATAGCGATTGCCGAGGCCGCCACCCTGGCGTGTCTGGCGCTCTCGGCACAAGCGCAAACGCGCGATCTCAATGTGGTGTCATGGGGCGGCGCTTATCAGGACGGCCAAAAGGAAGTCTATTTCAAGCCCTTTAATGCCACTGGCATCAAGTTGAGCGATGAAGCGTGGGACGGCGGCCTGGGTGTGTTGCGCACCAAGATCAAAGGCGGCAACAACACCTGGGACGTGGTGCAGGTCGAGCACGACGAGCTGGAGATCGGCTGCGACGAAGGTTTGTATGAAAAGCTCGATGTCAACAAGATCGGCGGCGCGGCGCGTTACCTGCCGGGCACCGTGCAAGCTTGCGGCGTGGGCGCCATCATTTACAACCTGGTGCTGACCTATGACGGCGACAAGATGAAAGCGGCACCGAACGGCTGGGCTGATTTCTTTGACGCCAAAAAGATCCCGGGCAAGCGCGCGATTCGCAACGGCGCCAAATGGAACCTCGAAATTGCGCTGATTGGCGACGGTGTCGCGGCCAAAGACGTTTACAAAGTGCTACGCACGCCCGAGGGAGTGGACCGCGCCTTCAAGAAACTCGACAGCATCAAGGGCGATCTGGTGTTCTGGAAGAGCGGCGCGCAGCCGCCGCAGATGCTCGCGGCGGGTGATGTGGTCATGACCACCGCTTACAACGGCCGCATCACCGCCGCCAACGAGAAGGACAATAAAAACTTCAAGATGGTCTGGAAAGATACGCCCTGGACCATGGACAGTTGGGTCATCATGAAAGGCTCGCCACAAAAAGCCAACGCCGAGAAGCTGATCGAATTCATGGGTCGCCCCGAGAACCAGGCCAAGTTGCCCAAGTATGTGCGTTACGGCGTCACCGCAGTGGCCGCCACACCGCTGATCGACAAGTCCCTGATGGCTGATTTGCCAACCAATCCGGCGATTCACAAACAGGCTTTTGCCGAGGACGTGAAGTTCTGGATTGACAACGGTGACAAGCTGGCCGAACGTTGGATCAAGTGGGCCGGCACCAAGTAAACCAGCCATGCACATGCGTCAACGAACAGCCCTGCTACTGCCCTTGACCGGGTTTTTACTGGTGTTTTTTGTGGCGCCGCTGCTGTGGCTGCTTTCGCTGGCAGTGCGCGAGGCTGAAGTGCCGCGCGCATTGCCGCGAACCCTGGTGGCACTGCAAGGCTGGCACGCCGGACAGACCTTGCCAACCCAGCTTTATGCGCGTTTTGCGCAGGACCTGAGCGAAGCTCGTGCCGCCAGCACACTGGCCGATGCAGCGCGGCGTCTCAATTATGAAGTGAACGGCGTGCGCAGCACCCTGATGCGCGCCGCCCGTGAAGTGTCGGATGCACCCGCCAACACGGTGTTTGGGTCCGATTTTTTTGCGGCGGTCGATCCGGCTTTGACGAGCCCGGACTTCTTTGCCGCCGTCAAACGTGCGCGCGGCCCGGTATCGGGCTATTACCTGCTGGCCGCCTTCGACCTGACACGCACCGCCAAAGGCGAAATAGAGCGTGTTTCCGAAGCCAATCGAATTTATGTTGATGTGCTGCTGCGCACTCTGGGCATCAGTGCCAGCGTCACGTTGCTGTGCCTGCTGCTGGGTTTTCCGGTGGCGATGCTGCTCACGCAGGTGACTGAAAAAACCGCTGACTGGCTGATGATTCTGGTGTTGCTGCCATTCTGGACATCGCTGTTGGTGCGCACTGCCGCCTGGGTGGTGGTGTTGCAACGTGAAGGCATGGTCAACTCGCTGCTCATGCACCTGGGCCTGATTAGCGAGCCTTTGACTCTCATCTACAACCGCACGGGTGTGCTGATTGCGATGACACATGTGCTGTTGCCGTTCATGATTTTGCCGCTGTACAGCGTGCTCAAAGGCATTCCGGCGCACTACATGCGCGCAGCCGCCAGTCTGGGTGCGCCACCGCTGACGGCTTTTTTTCGGGTTTATCTGCCGATGGCGGCACCCGCCATCATGGCCGGCTCGCTGATGGTGTTCATCCTGGCCATGGGCTACTACATCACACCGGCACTGGTGGGTGGAGGGTCGGACCAGATGTTGTCTTATTTTGTTGCCACCTACACCACCGACACCGGAAACTGGGGCCTGGCTTCCGCCCTGGGCTTGATGATGCTGGTCACCACCATGCTCTTGTATGCACTGGCGCACAAGCTCTCGAGTGGTCGCGCGCTCTCCATGGGCTAAAAATATGACCCCCCACGCTTGTCACTTCCCCGGAATCGGCCACAGCCGATTACGCATGTACTGCGCTGCCCCCCGAGGGGGCCGTGCCCTCGGGCAAGTCTCGTAGTGACGGCGCGACGGCAGCATGAAGCGTCTTAAATTCCCGTGGAAACCCATTTACTGGCTGCTGTGCGCCCTGGTGCTGGTGTTTCTGCTGGCACCGATTGCGGCCATCATTCCACTGTCTTTCTCCAGCGGCTCCTTTCTGACTTACCCCTTGCCGGGTCTGTCACTGCGCTGGTACCAGGAGGTGTTGGGCGGCCACAAATGGCTTGCCGCCCTGGGTAATTCGCTCTACGTTGGTGCTTTTGCCACGGCCATTTCGGTGCTGTTGGGCACACTGGCTTGTCTGGGTCTGATGCGCCACAAAGCGTGGTGGAGCGAGGCCCTCAAAATGATGGCGCTCTCGCCCATGATCGTGCCGGTGATCTTGATTGCCGTGGCCAGCTACTTTTTTCTGGCACCGCTCTCACTGACCAGCAGCTACAGCGGCTTGATCATTGCGCACACCGTGATTGCCGTGCCCTTTGTGGTGGTGCCGGTGCTGACCGCGCTGGAGTTGCTTGACCCCAATCTGGTGCGCGCTGCCGCCGCTTGCGGCGCTACGCCGCGGGTTGCCTTCATGCGGGTCACCTTGCCTGGCATCATGCCCGCCATGGCCTCGGGCGCCCTGTTTGCGTTCGCCACTTCTTTTGACGATGTGGTGGTTGCGCTACTGATCGCCGGCCCGGCGCAGCGCACTTTGCCACTTGAAATGTTCTCCAGCCTGCGCGACAGCATGACACCGGCGCTGACGGCAGTGGCGACCATCATGATTGTTTTTTCAACCACCCTGTTTATGTTGATGCAGATGCTGCAACGGCGCACGCGCCGTGCCGCCCAGCGCGCTTGACTCACCATGGCAGAACAAAAAACTGCAATCGTCACCGGGGCCAGCCGTGGCATCGGGCACGCCGTGGCGCAGCGCTTTGCCGATTTGGGCTGGCGTGTCATCACGGTGTCGCGCGGCCCGCCGCCGCCGAAATGCCCGTGGAATGATGATGGCAACACCCACGTTCAACTCGACTTGTCCAATCTGGACGAAATCACCAAAACGGTCGCGGCACTGCGGCCTCTGCTGGGCGGCTCCAAACTGCACGCACTGGTGAACAATGCGGGCATCTCACCCAAAGGGCCAGGCGGCGAGCGGGTCAACTCGCTCACCACCGACCTGAAGGTCTGGCAAGAGATGTACAACGCCAACTTTTATGCACCGCTGATCCTGACGCGCGGCTTTGCCCAGGAGCTCTCCAACGCGCAGGGCTCGGTCGTCAACCTGTGTTCGATTGCGGCCTACCGGGTTCACCCTTTTGCCGGTGCCGCCTACGCCACCTCCAAAGCCGCGCTGGCCGCGCTGACGCGGGAAATGGCGGCCGACATGGCGCCAATGGGGGTGCGTGTTAACGCCATTGCACCGGGTGAAATCAACACCACCATCCTGTCACCGGGAACAAGCAAGATCGTGGACAACAACATTCCGATGCGGCGCTTGGGCGAAGTCAGCGAAATTGCCGACCTGATCGAATTCCTGTGTAGCGAAAAGTCGTCCTATATCACCGGTGCCGAGATTGCCATCGACGGGGGGCAGCGGGTGTAGTTCAACGGCAGGACGGCAGCTTCCCAAGCTGCATATGAGGGTCCGATTCCCTTCACCCACTCCACGTCTCGTTAACCAATTGATTTAATTAAATAAATCAAGATTTTTAGCCACTGCTACAGCACACTCACACAAAGGTGTGCCATGCTTTATCTTTTTCGTCGTCCGTCGGGCATTTACGTTCTTCGCATCGCTGTGCCAGTTCAGCTTCGCTCACTTTTCAACAAACGAGAAATTGCCGCGACCACGGGAACTCGTGAACTGACCATCGCCAAGATAGTCGCTAGTGCCCAGGTAGCACAATGGCAACAATGCTTCTTCGACTCTAGCCGGCTCATGTCGCTGGCAACACTTCCACGATGGATCATCAAGAAATTCTGAAACTCGCCCATGGGCACTACGTATTGCTGGCTGACGGTCTATTGCGAACCCACAGCAAAAGCAGCATGAACCATGAACGTCGAGTCCATTCCCAAATCCACCCGCCCTGCTGCCAAACTGTGGACAACCATTCACGTTGCCGCCAAGAAGCTACTGCTGTCCAACGTCTGGTGCGCCCACTGCCGCCATGAGGTCACTATCACTGACTTCGCCGGGACAGTCGTGGGTGGCATCCACCATTTGAGGCGACGCGAGACCGCCAAAGTGCCCGAAGGGCGAAGGCATCAACCACCCAAAATTTGTGCAAGCCGTGCAGAAGTCAAGAAGTGGATTACCAGAGTAATGTCAGGCGTAGTGTTAAATCTCGCCTTCATCCCGTTGTCAATGGCCTTTCGTATTTGAGACGCTTTGCCAGGCATTGGGATTCCAGCAGAGGAGAACCAACCGCCCGTCTACCATGTCATCCCTGGTTGGGAAAAGTGATTTGTCAAGAAATCCAGGAGCGCTCGAACCTTGGGCAAGACATGTTTGCGGGTTGGATAGACTGCATAAATGCCAAGCTCAAGCGATCGAAATTCGGGCATCAACTCAACCAATGTTCCCGCGGCCAAATCGTCACCCACCAGGAAGCTGGGCTGCAAGATGATGCCGTGGCTGGCAAGTGCAGCCGCTCGGCAGGTGTCCCCGTTGTTGGTATGAATGCATGGATTGGTTTTGACACTCACTGATCCCAGCGGTCCCTTGAAGTGCCACTCGTCCTTGGTTGACAAGTAGCTGTAGGAAATCACGGAATGGCCAGTCAATTCGCTGGGGTGCTTTGGTGTGCCGTGCAGAGTGAGATATTGTCGCGACGCGCACAGCACCATGCGCGTCGTTGCCAGTCTCTTGCTGACCAAAGTCGAATTTTCTAAATTGGCGATGCGAATGGCCACGTCATAGCCTTCCTCCACCAAATCGACCAGACGATCGGCCAGCGTCACGTCCAGTTTGACCTTGGGGTGCTGGGCCCTGAAGGCTCCCCACAGGGGTGCCAGATGCAGAACGCCAAAGGTAAAAGGCGCATTGATTCGGAGCAGCCCACTCGCGGCATCGTTACGTGACGTGATTTCATCCTCAGCCTCTGCCAGTTCGGCCAGTAGCTCCTTGCTGCGAACATAAAAAATCTGGCCTTCATCTGTCAGTGAGAGCCGCCGGGTCGTGCGGTGCAGCAAGCGCACACCCAAGCGGGTTTCCATATCAACGACATAGCGCGAGACCGCCGCCTTGGACATAGCGAGCGCGTCGGCGGCTTTGACAAAGCTCCCCGCGTCAACCACCGCATTGAGGGTTTGCATTTCAAGAAATCGGTCCATTGATCCTCCAATTGAGACAATTAATCATATTTAGAACTGTTTATCTTCTCTCATGTTTCCAATAAAGTCCATCCCATGCACTGCAAACCGCAAATGGACAAGCAAATGCAGTGCTTGCAACGGATCAATTCCACTAACTTAAAGGAATCATCATGAAAGTCACAGTTATCGGCGCCGGCAATATGGGCGCAGCCTTCGTCAAACAACTCACCCGCGCTGGCCATCAAGTCAGTGTGACTGCTCGCAGTTTTGAAAAAGCACAGGCGCTAGCCGCCAACACCGGTGCCATTGCCGTGGTCAGCTCCGATGCAGCCGCTCAAGCTGATGTCTTCATTCTGGCCACCGGCTATGCCGACGCCGTCAATGCGCTCAAAAGCATTGGGGATTTGAGCGGCAAGGTTGTCATCGACATCACCAACCCCCTGACGGCTGATTTCATGGGATTGACCCTGGGTCACAGTAGCTCTGCTGCGGAAGAAATCGCCAAAGCCATTCCTGGTGCTGAAGTGGTAAAAGCCTTCAACACCATCTTCGCCCAAGTGCTTGTCGACGGCGCTGATTTCGGTAACGGTCAGTCCGTTGCGGTGTTTGTCGCCAGTGACAGTGAGCGTGCCAAACAGACCGCCAAGGCGCTGGCCGAAAGTATGGGATTCCCCACGGTGGATGCCGGTGGCCTGAAGAATGCCCGCTATCTGGAACCGGTGGCTGGCCTCAACATTTACCTGGGCTACGGTGCGGGTCTGGGCACGTCGATTGCGCCGACCTGGATCAAGCGCGCTTAAACAAAGTCGCGCTATTTGCAAAAGCCTAAGGCTTGCAGATCGACCCTACCTATCAGTTAACACATTTCATCTTCAGGAAACCATCATGTCAAAGACCTTTCAAAACACGCTCACTCTAGTTTCTCGCCTGTTGTTCGTTGCGCTCTTTCTGCCTGCTGGCATCGGCAAGCTCACCGGCTTTGCCGGTACCGTGGGATACATCTCCTCGGTGGGCTTGCCGCTGGCCACCTTGGGTGCCGTTCTGGCGCTGACGGTTGAAATCCTGGGCAGCCTGGCGCTTCTGGCAGGATTCGGCACCCGCATTGCTGCGTTGGCTCTGGCGGCATTCACGTTGGTGGCCAGCTTCTTCTTCCACGCCTACTGGGCAGTGCCTGCTGACCAGGCATTTGTCACTCAACTGCTGTTTTTCAAGAACATTGCCGTGGTTGGCGGTTTGCTGGCACTGGCGGCCAACGGCGCGGGTGCCTGGAGCCTGGATGAACGCAACGAACGTTGATTAAAACGAAAATAAAACCACTGGAATCATCATGACATCCACAGCCAAATCCCCTGTCCTTTTCATATCGCATGGGGCACCGACCTTTGCCATTGAGCCTGGACTTCTTGGCCCCCGGCTAGGAACCCTGGGCAGGCAACTGCCTGAACTCAAGGCGGTGTTGGTAGTGTCACCCCACTGGCAAACAAAAGACGTGATGGTCATGACCACCGCGCTGCCAGAGACGGTGCATGATTTTGGCGGTTTTCCGTCCAGCCTGTATGCATTGCAATATCGGGCTGCCGGTCAGCCAGAGTTGGCCGAAGAGGCGGCCCGCCTACTGAATGCGGCAGGTTTCTCTGCAAATTGCGATGACCGTCGCGGGCTCGATCATGGTGCATGGGTTCCATTGATGCATCTGTTGCCTGAGGCAAAGGTTCCGGTTTTTCAGGTCTCCATGCCATTCGACTTGACCACCGGGGCGGCGGTCAAGTTGGGCCAGGCGCTGGCACCGCTGCGCGACCAGGGCGTACTCATTGTTGCCTCCGGCAGCATGACGCATAACCTGTACGACTTCCGTCAATCAGGCGCGCAGCCGGAGTCTTATGTCCAGGAATTTACCTCTTGGGTGCAGACCGCCGTGCTCGCTAAAGGATTCAAACAGTTGCATGGTTACCGTTCTGAGGCTCCTCACGCCGAACGGGCACATCCAAGCGAAGAGCATTTTCTTCCACTGCTGATCGCCATGGGGGCCACCACCGAGGCGGATGAAGTGAGTGTGCTGCATGGAGGAATCACTAACGGCGTTTTGTCAATGGAATCCTATGCATGGGGGCTTGAATGATGAGTGCACACTTTGATTTGATGTTTTTATCGAAACAACCGCAGCCTTCGAACCCCAAAGCGCTGGTGGTGCTCTTGCATGGTGTGGGCGGCTGCGAGAGCGATCTCGTCGACTTGGCCGGCGCAATGGACTCTGAAACGCTCGTCGTCATGCCACGCGGCCCCATTACCTTGGGCGCGGGGCAGTATGGCTGGTTTCGGGTGAACTTCACTTCTGCTGGCCCCGTTATCGTCGAGACCGAGGCCGAGCAAAGTCGTCAAACATTGCTCCGCTTTGTGGAGCAACTACAGTCGGTCTACAGCATTGCGCCGCGGAAAACGGTTATTGCCGGATTCAGCCAAGGGGGTATTTTGAGTGCCAGCGTGGCTCTGAGCGCACCAGACCTCACGGCCGGATTTGCGGTCTTGTCTGGGCGCATTCTGCCTGAACTCGAACCGCATATTGCCGACAAGGCGCGGTTGGAAAACCTTCGCGCATTCATTGGACATGGCGAGTACGATAATAAATTGCCCGTGATATGGGCGCAGCGCGCGGATCAACTTCTCAGTGACTTGGGGGTGGCGCACCTGACCCGGCTGTACCCCATCGACCACGGTATTAGCACCACTATGCAGGCGGATTTTTTGTACTGGTTGCAGAGCATTACTTCAGGGGTTTGATATGCATGACACCATTCATCAGAGCTACGCAAGCATTCGCAGGAACGAGTCGCCAGCGACCCCGATAATGCTGCTGCACATCGGCGAAGATCGGACCGGCGTGGCATCAGGCACGGGCATTGAGCCCGACCAGGTGCTGATGCTGGAGATTGGCGCCAGTCGGACAGCCCTCGGTTCGTTCAAACACAATCCACCATCGCCGCTTGAGATCGAAAACGCCATCATGGTCGTTGAGGACGAAGTAACGCGTGCCCGTGGCTTGGCAGAGGGCCCGGCCCCACTTTATTCGACAGATGAAATGGTTTATAAAATAGCCAAGATGGCGGGCTGTCCAGATGAGATGCCAATAACTCTGACCATTGAACAGGTTGAAGCGCTGTTTGACCAGCTTGCTGCCAGATCCGAAGGCAGGCCATCGTCGCAAGTGGACATACCGGATGACCCCAAACTCGCTGCGACCTTGTTGATTCTGCGAGAGTTCATGCATCACTTGCACTTTGAGAGCATTAAGTTCAGACGAAAGTCGCAACAAACTGGCAGGCCGGCCAGCGATGCTCCTCAGCCAATCTGATTCCGACAGTTGTCGCTCAAAGAGCGTTCCCGTCGATCCTGTTCACTGTCGGCTTGGACTGGTTTGATGAGGTCAGCTGCCTCAGACAGACCGCTGGGAGACGTTCCTGGACTACGTGATGGCCAAAATCACCCGCCCTTTGCCACCGTCGCTGCCGCCGAACCGGCTCGCATTGGCAGAGTAACTGCCGGATTTAGGTTAACTTGAACAATTAACGTCATGTCCGACCATCTGATCTCTACCTCGCCGGGTTTTTCCGGCTGCTTCACGCGCGTTCAGGATTCAGCTATGGAGGATATTTCCCAAGCGTGCGGCGAGTTGCGCTGCGTCGCGTTGGCCCGGTGCATTAACCGCCTTGCCGACACCCAGATAGCGTTCCGCGACCTGCTGGTCGCCCAGCAATTCTTGACCCGTCCCCTCCAGCACCACTCGGCCCGCCTCCAACACATAGGCACGGTCGGCAATGGCCAGACTTTGCCGCGCGTTCTGCTCCGAGAGCAGGATCGCCATACCCTGGGCGCGCAGGCTTGCGACCAAGCGGAAAATCTCGCTCACCAACAGAGGCGACAGCCCGAGAGAGGGTTCGTCAAGCAGCAGCAGGCGCGGCCGCGACATCAGGCCGCGGGCGATGGCGAGCATCTGCTGCTGGCCGCCGGACAGATTGCCCGCCGGCAGGTGCAGACGCTCGCCGAGCACCGGGAAGCGCGCGCACATATCGGTCAGCCGGCGCGACGCTTCTTCCTCGGGCAGGCGCCGGTGCGCGCTCCCGCCCAGCCAAAGGTTCTCCTCTATCGATAAGCCGGCAAACACCTGCCGGCCCTCCGGAACGTGGGCCAGGCCGCGCCGCACGCGCTCGCGTGACGATAGCTGCTCGATGCGCTCGCCGTCAAAAAGAATTTTCCCGCTCCGGACCGGGAGCAGTCCGGAGATCGCCTTGAGCAAGGTGGACTTGCCAGCACCATTGGCGCCGATCAAGGCGACAATTTCGCCGGTTTTCACGACCAGCCCGGCGTCGTGTACCACGGCGTCTGCGCCATAGCCTGTTGTGAGTCGTTGTATCTCGAGCATTAGGCTATCCCCGCATCTTGTCCGATATAGGCTTCGATAACACGGGCATCGGACTGCATTTGCGCCGGTGTCCCGCTCGCCAGAACTGTGCCCGCATCAAGCACGACCACCTGGTCAGCCACATCCATCACCAACGACATGTTGTGTTCGACGATAGCGACCGTAATGTCGTTGGAGCGCACTGCACGGAGCAGGGCGGAGAGTTCGGCGGTTTCACTGTCATTGAGTCCTGCCGCAGGTTCGTCCAGGAGCAGCAGCCGCGGCCGGGCCATCAGGGCGCGCACGACTTCCAGCAGCTTCTGCGCGCCCATCGGGAGTTCGGCGGCGGCGATGTCGCGGTGCGGCGCGAGGCCGACCAGTTCAAGCAGCGCTTCGGCGCGGGCGATGAGCGCGCGCTCTTCGCGTCGCGCCGACGCAAGCCACAGCATCTGCCGCATTGGCCCGGCGCACACCTGTAGGTGTGCGCCGACGAGGGCGTTTTCGAGCGTCGTCATGCCGGGGAAGATCCGCGCGCTCTGGAACGTTCGCACCAGCCCCAGCGCGGCAATGCGCCCCGGCGCCAGGCGTGCCAGCGACGTGCCGTAGAACCGGACTTCGCCCGCGTCTGGCCGGAAAAAATTGGTGATCAGGTTGAACACAGTTGTTTTGCCGGCCCCGTTCGGGCCGATCAGCGCGGTCACGCTGCCATGCGGCACGGCGAAGGACACATTGTCGACAGCGCGCAGGCCGCCGAAGGTCTTGGCCAGGCGCACGACTTCAAGAGCGGCCGCGCTCATCGCACCGCTCCGGTCGTCTGTGCCGGCGTCGCGCGCGCACCGGCCAGGCGGCGAAGGCGGTGGATTGCCGCCCCGTAAATTCCGCCAGGAAGGTAACGCACGGCCAGAACGAGCAGCGCGCCCGTGGCGAAGGTTTTGTATGCGGCAAGCGGTTGGATGATCGTCGGCAGCAGCGTAAGCAGCGCCGCGCCGAGCAACGGCCCAACCAGCGTACCTTCGCCGCCCAGGACCAGCATCGCGACCAATTCCAGCGAGCGCGGCGTGCCGATCATGTCGGGCGACAAAAAATGGAAATAGAAGGCGAACAGGCTGCCCGCAAGCGAGGCCAGCGCTGCGCTGATGGAGAGTGCGATCAATTTGTAGCGGGCGACGTTGATACCCAGCGCACTGGCCGCAGTCTGGTCGGTGCGCACAGCCTGGAGCGCCCGTCCGAAGCTGGAACGTACGCCACCCAGTAGCAAAAGCAGCAGGACGACGATCAAGGCAATGAGGAAGTAGTACATTTTCGTCGTCGTGTCGAAGATCAGCGACCCAATCGAAAAGGATGGAATGCCGACCAGGCCCGAGGGGCCGCCGGTAATCTCGGTGAGGCCGACTGCGAACGAATCCACCAGCAGGCCGAAAGCGAGCGTGGCCAGAGCGAGGTAACTACCGCGCAGGCGCATTGTGAATAACGAGAGCACCGTCGCGCAGGCGACCGAGAGCAGCATGCCGACTAGGGTCCCGGCCAGCGGCGACCAGCCGTAACCGGTGGCCAGTATCGCGGCGGCGTAGCCGCCGATCGCCATGAACCCTGCTTGTCCCAGACTGACCTGGCCGGTGTAGCCCATCAAGATGTCCAGGCCGAGCAATGCTATGAACAGTATGCATGTGATGACAAGAGAACTCATCACGCTTACGGACGATATGAGACTGGGCAGCGCGACCAGCGCGAGCACGGCTAGCGCGCCCAGAATGGCCGCTCGCCGCCCTTGCAGGCGCACGATGGGCGGATAGATGCGGTGCTCCTCACGCACATCAGTGCGCCGCGCCAGGCTCGATGCGAATAATCCGTTCGGCCGCCACAGCAGCACGACGAGCAGCAGCCCGAAGGCGAGGGAATTCGCGAACAGCGAAGAAACATAGCCGGCCGCGAGTTGCTCGACGACACCCAGCAGCAGGCCGCCCACGACTGCGCCGACGAAAGAACCGAGTCCGCCTATCGCAACTGCGATGAAGCCGAAAATTGTGAAAAAGCGTCCGCTGTCGAATTGCAGTGACATGATCGGTCCGACCACGATGCCGCCCAGGCCGCCGATAAAGGCGGCGAGCGCGAAACTCGCCAAGGTCACCCGCGGTACGTCAATGCCCATCAGCCTAGCCGCCATCGAATTTTCGGCGCAAGCGCGTAGCGCCTTGCCGGCAGCGGTGCGCATCAGGAGAAACCACGAGCCGAAAATGATTGCCGCCGTCACTCCCGCGATCCAGAAGCTCTGCGTGCTAACGCTCACACCAAATAAATGGATTGGCGCTTCACCCGAGAACGACGGCAGTGCATAGGGCTGGCTGCCCCAGACCACAAGCGCAAGCCCTTCCAGCAAGGTAAGCAGCCCTATGGTCAGGATCAACATGCTGCTCATCGGCAGCCTGGATAGCGCGGGCACGAACACGGCAGCGCCGATGGCAAGGCCTACAAGCGCGGTAATTGCTGTAGCTCCCGCGGCGGCAAGCGCCACCGGCCAGCCGAAGCTCTCCTCAAGCGAATAGGTCAAAAGTGCCCCCAGGATACAGAATGCACCCTGCGACAGGTTGATGGCGCCAGTGACGCGAAAGACCAGCGAGAAGCCCAAGGCGACAATGGCAAACACGCTGCCTTGCAGCAGCCCGCCGATGACGATCTGCGTAGCGTATTCCATGGCGCGGTTGTAGCCTATTTTGCGAGCGGGATGCCCGTTGGCTGGCTCATGGTCTCCCAGCGCTGCTTGGCGGCGTCCCAACGGGTGACGATGGCATTTTGCACGCCAAGTCCGCGTTGCGACACACTGTTGAAGTCGAAGATGCCGTTGATGCCGGCATGGTTCTTAAGCCGCGCGAGATAGTCGCGCACCTGCACGGCACTCGCGTTCGGCGGGAGCTTGCGCAGCGCATCGATCAACAGCATGGCTGGGCCCCAAGCGAGGTTGGCCGCCTCATCTGGCGCCGCGTTTTCGGCTCTGTAGGCTGCATAGAACTCGTCCTGCGCCTTCTTCACCTCAGGGGGAACCTTTACACTAGGGTTCTGAAGAGCCCACAGGCCGACAGGGAAGTAGAGATCCTTGGGCATGAAGGCGGCGTACTGCTTCATCTGGGTGTAGGTCATGTTGCCGTCGGTAGTCGCGACCGGCACATTCAGTCCGGCCTGGACGATGCCCTTGAAGATAGTGGCGGCGGGCGCGCCCGTGCTCCAGGCGATGAACGCCTGCGGTTGTGCCGCCTTGACCCGTTCGATCTGCGCCGAGACACTGACGTCGGTCGGGTTGAAGTGGACTCGTTCAACCAGTTTCATGTCCTTGTTCTCGGGCAGCTTCAGAATATCGTCGATGCCGCGCTCGGCATCCTGGCCGCTAGCGTCGGTGCTGGTGATGAGCGCGATGCGTGTCCAGCCTTTCAGGCGGAAATAGCGGATCAGCGCGTTCTCCAGGTCGTGTGTCGAGACGCTGGAGGTGAAGACGTAGCTGCCATTGGCAGGATGGATCCCCGGAGACATGCAGTACATGACCGGCCCAGTCTGCACTAGTGGCGCCACAGCGTTGCACATGGCGACGATCGACGGCCCGATCATCACGGCCGGATGCGAGGCGAGCACCTGATTCGCCATCTGAAGCGCCGTCTGCGGATTGGACTGATCGTCGAAAAAATTGAACTGCAAAGAACGACCGTGGATGCCGCCGCCCGCATTCACCGATTTCTGTACCAGCTCGAGGGCGTGCTGCTCGGCCTTGCCGAGAAACGATGCGCCTCCCGTCTGCGGCAGGATCACGTTGATCTCGTAATTGTCTGCAGCGGCGTGCGCGGCGCCGAGCATTGAGAATGTGGCAAACAGTACCCGCGCGAGGCCTGCATTCAATTTCTTCCACCGCTTGTTCATGGCGACTTCTCCTTGTGATTTTGATGAATTGCGAACACTGTAGGCCGATATTCCACTCTATGGAATAGGAACTATCCTGAACTGAAAATTTTAACGGCCACAACGGACACGTTAAGAATACTACCGTTGTTCTTTGGAAAACAAGACGCCGTCGCAGTGCACATTGGAAATAAAAGTCCATAGGAGGGACTATTTGTCAAGGCCCTGCATGAGCAGCGCCGCTCTTGATGCCGTCAACCAGGGGCCGCTGATTGAAGAAGCCGCGCTGCAAAAAGTCGAGCGTCATGTGCAGGATGCGCTCGCCAAAGAGCCCGTTTTCTCACCGGCGGCAAGCAGTCGGGCCTGGGCCGCGAGGGCTCACGCCTCGGTATTGACGTCTATGTGGAAGTCAAGTATGTCTGCATTGGTGACATACTGAAGTAAACTGTACAACTGGCATGCGGGTGTAGTTCAATGGTAGAACGGCAGCTTCCCAAGCTGCATACGAGGGTCCGATTCCCTTCACCCGCTCCATCCCCGAGATGACCCGCGCCAAAATTATTCCGGGATGTTGGCGCGTGGTTTTAATAAAACCGTACTCATTGCCGCCAGAATAAGCCCCATCGCCGCATAGTCTTGCCAGTGCGGCGTTTCGCCCAATATCCAGGCACCGGAGAACACGCCGACGACCGGAATCATCATCACCGACAAGCTGGAGGCAATGGGCGGCAGCGTGCGGGCCATTTGAAACCACACCACGTGAGCAAAGCCGAACACGATGCCGGCGTTGAAAACGATGGCGCCCCATTCAATGGCATTGGGCCAGCGCCACGCCGAACGCTCGAACAATACCGCCGCCGCTCCCAGCGCCAGGGTCGTGATTGCGAGCATCCAGAAAGTGAGCGCTATAGTGGGCATGTCGATTTGGGATTTCTTCAGCGCGACGGTGCCGTAGCCCCAACCGGCGGCCGCAATCAGTACCAGTATGCTACCCAGCGGATGACCGCTCAAAGTCGCGAATTCGCTCGACAGCAGCAGCAATGCGCCGGCCAAGGCGCAGGCGACGCCAAGCCACGCCATGCGTGTCACCCGTTCGCGAAAAAACAGCAGGCCACTGAGCACTGCCCAAACCGGCATCGTGTAACCAAGGATGGCAGCGCGGCCCGACGACAGCATGCTTACCCCAAGAATAATACAGAGGTGCCAGATCATCATGTTGGGTACCGCGAGTCTGGCGATGATCGAAAGCTGCCCCGGTGGAATGTTTAGCGAAATGCCGCGCAACCTGGCAACCAGCCAGATTGCGGGCAGGCCGCCGATCATGGAAAGGGTTCGGAAAGTGATCGGAGGAAACTCGGTCACACCGATTTTCATGATCGGCCAATTGATTCCCCAACACAGGGTGATCAGGATCAGGAGAATCCAATTTCTTCGGCTAAGTGAACGCATCGTGCAACGATAGCACAGCGGTCAGAAAAAATTCAATGACTCTTGCAGACTGTCTGCCGATCTACGCTTATCGGAACTGCTCAACATAGCATCTTAAATAATGCATCGACAACTGATCAAATCCGAACCGGCAATAGCACGCTTACGGCTTGTCTTCAAGAAAACGATCCAGATTTTTCACGATTTCACGTTTGATGCTTGATTTGAACGTGTCCAGCAAAAAACCGAGTTGCGCGTTGATTTCGAACTTATTCTGGGTGACCGACAAGCGGCCCTGAACCCCGGGCCTTGTGAAACACACTTCATCTTCCACCTCGCCCTCCTCGTAAACGCAGGTCATGCCGAAATCTTTTTCGACTTGTTCGGCCCATTGGAAAGCGATTTTTCGCGCCTCGGTCAAACCAAGCGAATGCTTGCGCAGGATATGAAGATCAGCCACTGGAATGCTCCGTTGTGAGTGAGTTTGAACGAGCGCAGGGAACCTGCGCTTCGGGGTGTGAGTGAATCGGTGACGTCATCATGCTACAAACCAATTCACGGCACCAGCGGCAAAGGCGTCATCCCGCCCGAACGGGTTGGTCCTGGAGAAATTTTCCATGACTTACACGCTTATGTGCGCTAACGCACAGATGACTTTCCAACAAGATGCCACTCTTCAATCTGTCTACATTCATTGGTTCATTTGAACCGGCTTTGTTCAATCTATCCAGGAGAAATAAGTGGTAACAGTAAAGAAAAAAAGTACGTCTCAGCCTCTGCATCAACAGGCTGCGGAACTGCGTAAAGCGAACAGAGCCAAAAGTAATCACGCGACAAAGGCGAACGCTGCCGGGCAGAACAAGATAACGGACCGTGCATTTACGGAACACGCCGATCCGTCTTCTCCGGGGTGGGCGTCCATCGCTGGAGATAGCAAACAAAGCAGCGGTCTGGTTGCCCGAGGCAAAGCCCTGCTTTCTGACGAGGCGGGCGGCGTTGCAACTGCAGCGGCAATCGTCGTCGGTGCAGCATTGATTGAGGTCGAGCTAATCCCCGGCCTTATCATCGGAGCGGGTGCCATTTTGCTGGGCAAACTGTTCCCCGAAATGGGCAGCTATGTGCGCCCGATGGTCAAGAGCGCTGTGCGTGCCGGTTTCTCCATGAGCCAAAAGGCCCGTGAAGTGATGGCCGAAGCGAATGAACAAGTTCATGATCTGGTCGCCGAAGTGAAGCACGAACAGGGGCAACACCAACCGCAGTCTGCCAAGCGCAACCATGCCTCGAGCAAAGTTGCAGTTGCAACCGGCGATTTGCCTGTGCACTGACCGTGGACACCAGTGTACGCAAGGCCGCAAAACCTGCGCGCATCGTCCACCACGTTCCCGGTCGACTTCGCATCAAGGTGATGGACGCTCGGGCGGAGGCGGATTTTTTTACCGCCGTGCAGCGGGCGATTGGCATATTGCCTGGTGTGGCTTCAGTGCGCGTCAATCCTGCTTCGTCCAGCATCGTTGTCGATTACAGACCGTCTGACACCACGTTCCATTCCCGACTCCAAGAGGATCCAGAGGTGAGCTCCTGGCTTCGCCTGGAAGGTGAGGACCTGCTATTCACCGAAATTGAGGAGACGCTTGCTGCGGGTGTGCGCTATCTTGAACGTCACTCCTACCTGGCGGAATCCATCGTGTCCACCGCCGAGCATCTGGACTTCAACCTGCGCACAGCCAGTCACGGGTATCTGGACCTCAAGGTGTTGTTGCCGCTGGGCGTTGCAGCTGCAACGTCCCTGCGCAAGGCGCGCCACAGGGGAACGCCCGTGTGGCTCACGCTGAGCATATTCGCGTTCAATACATTTATCACATTGCACCGCGATCGCATCGGCGCTCCCGTTGTTCAAATCGTCTCTCGTCCCAAACGGCGTGCGTGATTTACAAATCTGCGGTAGTCCATCCGCTTCAACTCCGAACTTCATGGTGCTGCATGAGGTGCCGGGTCGTTGCCGTCTGAGAGTCTCCCGTTTACGCGTCGATCGCGTGCTGCGCGAGAGCGTGGAACGAAGGCTTAAAGCCAGCCCTTTGGTGGACAGCTTTCGATTTAACCTGGCCTGTGAGTCGGTCACCGTCGAGCATCAAGGACCGATCGAAACCCTCTTTGCTTTGCTACTGGAGCCGGGAACTGTCTCAGTGCCTGAGGGCACTCAAGGCAGTGTCATCAAAACCTTGCCAGTCGCTGGCCACCAGCAGCCTGTGTACTCACTCGCCTGGGCCGGCGCGGCTCTGGTGTTGGGACCGACTGCCGGTGTTGCCTTCGCCATGCTTTCGCTTCTGATCACAGGGTTGCCGATCTGGCGCCGGGCTTTGACCACCCTCGTCTACGAACAACGACTGAACGTCGATTTTCTGGACGGACTCGCACTGGCCATTGCAGTCCTGCGCCAGCAGCCGCGCACCGGTGCATTAATTGCGTTGATGGTGCATCTGGGCGATCTGGTACGTGAGCTTACGGCGCGTCAATCGCGCGGCCACATCCGCCAGCTGCTCGACTTTCAGACGGTGCAAGCCCGACGCCTTGAGGTTGATGGCAGCGTTACCCTGGTGGCAGCGCAGACTCTGATAGCCGATCAGATGGCACTGATGCTGGCCGGCGATCTGGTGCCTGCAGACGGCAGAGTAAGCAGCGGGGTGGCTGCAGTGGATCAACGCCACATCACGGGAGAAGCAGCGCCCGCCACGCGGCGCGTTGGCGACATGGTGTTTGCCGGCTCTTCTGTTGTTGAAGGATCCATCACGGTCAAAATCACCGAGGCAGGGGCCGACACCGCAGTGGCAAAAATTGTCGCATCGATCGAATCAGCGCCGGTGGGCGAGACACGCATTCAGAATTACGCCGAGCAATTCGCTGACCGCCTGGTGGCACCCCTATTGGGTGCCAACATCGCCCTGCTGGCAGCGACGGGTAACCTGGACCGTTTCATGTCGCTGGCCATCGTGGACTATGGCACGGGTATCCGGATCGCGGCGCCCACCAGCGTGCTGGCTTCCATGACTCGGGCGGCGCGCCAGGGCATCCTGATCAAGAGCGGACGCCATGTCGAGCACCTGGCCACGCTGCGTGGCATTGCCTTCGACAAGACTGGTACGCTGACATGCGGGCGCCTGGCCGTGCTCGAGGTGCAGCCATTTTGTGCCGGGCTGAATGCCGACCGCGTACTGCAGCTGGCCGCTGCCGCTGAGGCGGAGCTGCGCCATCCGGTCGCGCGCGCGCTGGTGTCGCATGCTCGCGATGTGCGCGGCCTGATCCTGCCGCTCTGTCAGAACGTTCAGTTCGCGATCGGCTTGGGGGTTACGGCAGAAGTCGCGGGACACCGCATTCACATCGGTAGCGAGCGTTACCTGCGCAGTTTGAGTATCGCAACCGGCAAAGCCCGCACTTATTTGGTCAACATGGAACGCCAAGGCCACATCGCATTGCTGGTGGCGCTCGACGACAGCCTGATTGGCGCGATAGCCTGCAGCGACGAACCGCGGCCTGAAGCGCACGCAGTCATAGCAGGCCTGCGCCGGCGCGGTGTGCGCGAGATTGTGATGCTGTCCGGCGACCGCGACGGCGTCGCCCGGCGCGTAGCTCAGTCGGTTGGAATTGACAAGGTCTATTCCGAGGTGCTGCCGCGCGACAAAGCCGAGATCGTGCGCACCCTGCGCATAGCCAATGGTCCGTTCGCCATGATAGGCGATGGCGTCAACGACTCTCCGGCCTTGGCGCAAGCCGACGTTGGTATCTCGCTGGTTGACGGCGCCGATATCGCACGCGCCGCTGCTGATGTCGTGCTCATGGAAGAAGGCCTGCATCTGCTGTTGCCGGCAATCGACATCAGTCGCGATGCGCTTGCGTTGGTGCGCCAAAACTACACCTTGATCGCGGGGGCCAACACACTGGCACTGGCGCTGGCGTTGCCAAGCGGGTGGATGTCACCTGTCGCCTGTACGCTGCTGAGCAATGGCTCGGCATTGCTGGCGACAATGAACGCGATGAGGCCTCTTTTGGCACCTAGGACGAGGGGTCCGCTGACGCTTGAGAGCGTGACCTAAGGATTGGCGGGCAGGTGAATCTTCCCTACTTCTGTCAGCCGCGCAGCAAAACACCGTTGTGGGTGTCGCCCTGTCCGGCGGCGGCAGTCGGGCCGCACTCTACGGCGCGGCCTCCATGACTTGGTGCGGCGATGCTTCGCATATCGAAATTCGCGAACCGGGCGTGGCTGCGTGCAAAGCGGATTTTTCACCCAAGTTTCACGCAGGCCCATAGTGCGATACTTGGCCTGATGCTTCAGATATCCATGCTCACGGATGAGGCGCTGCTCAATCAGCTGCAGCGTGCTGCGTTCGATTACTTCCTGCAGACGGTGAACCCGCTCAACGGACTGATTGCCGACACTTCTCGTGACAACTCCCCTGTCAGCATCGCGGTGGTCGGGTTTGCGCTGTCGTCGTATCCGGTGGCGGTAGAACGGGGCTGGATCGAGCGTGCCGATGCGGCCCAACGCAGCCTCGCGGCATTGCGTTTCTTCCGCGACAGCGATCAGAGCGGTAGCCCCACCGCGACGGGTTTCAAGGGGTTCTACTATCATTTTCTCGACAGTCGCACTGGCGCTCGTGTCTGGCGCTCGGAACTGTCGATGATCGACACCGCGTTGCTCATCGCTGGCGCGTTGACCGCGAGCATGTATTTCACGGCAGATACAAACGATGAGATCGAACTGCGTGGACTGGTCGACTTTCTATATCGTCGCATCGACTGGCATTGGGCACAGAATGACGGCGAGACAATCCGGCAAGGCTGGAAACCCGAATGCGGGTTCCTGCACTACGGCTGGGAAGGCTATAGCGAAGCTATTCTGCTGTACGTGCTTGCCATGGGTTCGCCCACGCACCCGATCGTAGGCGATTGCTACAAGGCATGGACTGCCACCTACCAGTGGGAAAACCTGTACAACCATGACTATCTCTACGCGGGTCCGCTGTTTGTGCATCATTTTTCGCACGCATGGATTGATTTTCGTGGTATTCGTGACCGTTTCATGCGCGAGAAGCGCTCGGACTATTTCGAAAACAGCCGACGCGCCGCCTATATCCATCGCGAATACGCTCAGCGCAACCCGCACGAATTCGCTGGCTACGATGAAAACTGCTGGGGCCTGTCTGCCTGCGATGGCCCAAGCGATGAGCAGCCGGATCTGTGCAACGAGCCGCGCCGTCTGTTCGGTTATGCCGCCCGTGGCGTGCCGTTTGGGCCGGACGACGGCACTGTGTCTCCTGCGTCGGTACTGGCGTCGCTGCCGTTCGCGCCCGAGATCGTCCTGGACACCGTGCGCAGCATGATCGCGCGCTACCCGGAGATATTGCACGATGGTCGTTTGGCGAGCAGTTTCAACCCGACGCTGACCGATGCCAATAAATGTGCATGGGTTTCCGCGGGGCACTTCGGGCTCGATCAGGGCATCGTGCTGATGATGATAGAAAACCATCGCACCGAGCGGATCTGGCAGTTAATGCACGGATGCCGGTACGTCAGGAACGGCTTGCACAAGGCCGGATTTCGCGGTGGCTGGCTTCAAGCACCGCCCGTCGATGGAGCAAGCTGATGTCACTGCTGAACAACGCATCGATCACCCCGCCGCAGCATGCCGATGAGCGCGAACGCCTTGCCGATGTGCACCCTGCCACGTGGGAAAACCCGAAGCCCGCAGATCGCTACCACCTGGTGATTGTCGGTGCTGGCGCAGCAGGCCGGACCGCTGCGGAAATGGCTGCCACGCTCGGCGCCAAAGTTGCACTGATCGAACGCCATCTGAGCGGCGACGGTCGTCTGAACGCGGGTTCCGTAATACCATCGAAAGCGATCATCCGCACCTCGCGCCTGTACGCTGAAATGCGTGACGCCAAGCGCTATGGCGCGCAGATGCCAGGCGATATCCGCGTGGACTTTGCCGCCGTGATGGAGCGCGTGCGGCGTATCCGTACCCACCTCAGCGGTGGCGATTCGGTCCGGCGGCTGACCGCCGTCGGCGTGGATATGTTTTTCGGCGAAGTACGCTTCACCGGAACCGATACGCTGACGGTCGATGGCGAAAAGCTGCGCTTCAAAAAGGCCATGATCGCGACCGGCGCGCGACCGGATTCCTCCGTCATTCCCGGCCTGACGGAGGCCGGCTACCTGACCAACGAGAACGTGTTTGAGCTGACCGAACTGCCGCGCCGCCTGCTGGTGATCGGCGGCGGCCCGCTGGCCTGTGAACTGGCCCAGGTTTTCTGTCGCTTGGGTGCACAAACCACCATCGTGCAGGACCTGCCCCTATTTCTGGGCGGGGAAGAACGCGACGCGGCACAGATTCTGTCGGATGCGTTTGCACGCGACGGCATCGAGGTGCGTCTGAATACCAGCGTGGTTGCGGTGCGCGTGGAAGATGGACAGAAACTGGTCGATCTGGTTAGCGACGACTATAAGTACACCATCGCAGTCGATGCGATCTTCATCAGCATTGGCCGTTCGCCGAATGTTGAAGGACTTAACCTGGAAGCTGCCGGCGTTGACTACGATGCCATCGTCGGTATTCGTGCCGATGATTTTCTGCGCACCAGCAATCCGCATATCTATGCCGCCGGAGACGTCTCCCTGAAGGACAAGTACACCCATACCGCCACCGCCTCGGCGCGCATCGTGGTACGGAACGCGCTGTTGCGGGGTCGCGAGCGGCTGAGCGCGCTGGTCATCCCGTGGTGCACCTTCACCGACCCGGAAATCGCCCACGTTGGTCTGTATGTGCGGGAAGCCATCCGCCAGAGCATCCCTATCAAGACCTTCACCATCCCGATGCACGAAGTTGATCGTGCGGTGACCGACAGCGAGGATGGAGGCTTCGTGAAAATCCACGTCAGAGAGCGAACAGATCAGATTCTTGGCGCCACCATCGTTGCCCACCATGCCGGGGACATGATCAACGAGATCACCCTGGCGATGGTGGCAGGTATCGGTCTGCGCACGCTTGCCCAGGTCATCCACGCCTACCCGACGCAGGCCGAAGCGATCAAGAAGGCGGCGGACGCCTACAACCGCACGCGTCTGACACCTCGGATCCAATCGCGACTGCATCGCTGGTTTTCGCGGTGAGGGCTGCTCCGAAATTGCCGCCGTCAATCCGACAGTCTCAGCGCCGTTCCACGTTCGGCAGGAAAACCGTAAGCAGACCGATCAGCGGCAGGAAGGAACAGACGCGGTACACCGTCTCGATGCCGGTCACATCGGCGATCAGGCCCAGCGCCGCCGCGCCCAAGCCAGCCAGCCCGAACGAGAAACCGTAGAACATCCCGGCAACCAGGCCCACGCGTCCGGGCAGAAGGTACTGCGCATAGATCAGGATGGCGGAGAAAGCCGAGGCCAGGGTCAGCCCGATCAGCACCGACAGCACGCCAGTCCAGAACAGCGTGGCGTAGGGCAGCATCAGCGCGAACGGGAACGCGCCCAGGATGGAGAACCAGATCACCGGCTTGCGCCCGAACCGGTCGCCGATCGGGCCGCCAACGAGGGTGCCCACCGCCACCGCGCCGAGGAAGAGGAACAGATGGATCTGTGCGGCCTGCACCGACAGGTGAAATTTCTGGATCAGGTAGAACGTGTAGTACGAGCTCAAGCTGGCGGTGTACACGTTCTTTGAGAACAGTAGCGCCACCAGCACGGCGATAGCAACCAGTACCTTGGCGCGTGGCAGGGCGGCGCGGGTTGGCGGCGCCTGCCGGCGGCCGCGGCGTTCCACCATCGAGGGGTGCCGGCTGTACCAGACGCTGACATTGATCAGCAGCACAATGGCCAGTAGCGCCGCCAGCGAGAACCAAGCGATGCTGGCTTGTCCGCGTGCCACCACGACAAACGCCGCCAGCAGCGGCCCGATGGCGGACCCGGTGCTGCCGCCCACCTGGAACAGAGACTGCGCGAGGCCGTAGCGCCCGCCGGACGCCATGTGCGCCACCCGCGCTGCCTCGGGATGGAACACCGAGGAGCCGATCCCCACCAGCGCCGCCGCCAGCAGGATAACCGGATAGGAGCTGGCGACCGACAGCAGCAGCAGCCCGGCCAGACTGCAGCCCATCCCCAGCGGCAGCGAGAACGGCAGCGGCCGCCGGTCGGTGACCATGCCCACCACCGGCTGCAGCAGCGAGGCGGTGAACTGGAAGGCTAGTGTGATCAGCCCGATCTGGCCAAAATCCAGGTGATAGGAATCCTTCAGGATTGGGTAGATCGCTGACAGCAGCGACTGGTTCATGTCGTTGAGCAGGTGGCAGATGCTCAACGACACCAAGATGGCGAAGTTTGCGTTGGCCGAGGCCACGCTGTGGGCCGAGGGCTGGGTGGCGACGATGGTGTTCTCGCTCAAGGCGGTTTCTCGGTGGGGTGCAGCGAAGGGAACGAAATTATAGGGGCGCGACAGGCCTTAAGCAAAACTCAACGCTGACCGGCGTCGAGACTCAGTCGGTTCGCTATGCACAAGGGTTCAGGCCACCTCCAGCTTGGGCAAGCTACCGGTACTAGGAGGACAGCAGCTCCCAGCTTGGCGAATGCGTGAGCGCCACGCCCACGATGTAGCCCACCGTGAGCAGCGCCGCCACAAAGAATGGCAGACGCTGTGACCGGGGTGTGTTCTTGCCCAAAGCCCGCATGCCCAGCAGGATGTAGGCCAATAGCCCCAGCACTTTGGCCGTAAGCCAGCCATTCACAAACGGGTATTGCCCGATGCGCCAGGCCAGCCACAGTGCGGAGCCAAGCAGCACGGTGTCCACCATATGCGGTGCCACGTGAAGCACACGCCTCTGACGCCATGGCCGCGACATCAGCGCCAGCGCCCCGCGCAAAACAAACAAGCTGACACTGATCAGCACGCAAGTCACGTGCAGGTACTTGACCAAAAGATATGCCAACCATCGTCTCCTTAAGGGTCGAAGTCAACGACCACGGCGAACCCGATTCAAACAATTCGCCTGCTTCTCACAGGCTGCAGTTCATGGTACATAAGCGCCAAGCTCAGAGCGCTGCGTGTATGTAAACCCACGAGTTCATCACGGGCAACAATAATTTGTTTTGAATCCCTTGTAATAGATTCATGTAATATACATCTATTGCGGTGCACGGCGATAGGTCGTGCCATCTTTTACTAAAAGCGCACCATGACATGCACCGATCAAATCCCCGCTTTGAGCAAGGCTCTTGACGGTCCCTGTCTTCTCGGCTTCGTCACCGACATCGAAGTGGACGCCCTGCCGCCCGACCTTGACGAACAGACGGTGCCCGTCGTGTGGCAAGAGCAGGTTCGCCATCGAGTTATCTTGACCAGCAACCGTTGCTCCATTGGAGCATGCTGCATTAACAAAGGAGGTAAATCATGACGTTCGTTGTCACCGAGTCGTGCATCAGATGCAAATATACCGACTGTGTTGATGTGTGCCCGGTAGATGCTTTTCGCGAGGGTCCCAACTTCTTGGCAATTGATCCAGACGAATGCATTGACTGCGCGGTCTGTGTGCCAGAGTGCCCAGTCAACGCAATCTTTGCCGAAGAAGACGTACCCGCCGACCAGCAGGACTTCATCGCATTGAATGCAGAACTCGCGCCAAAGTGGAAAGTCATCACCCGAACCAAGGCGGCTCTTCCCGACGCTGACGAATGGGCGTCCGTGACGGCCAAGCGGGCAGAACTTAAGCGTTGATGTCTAGATATACCCTCCCATGAAACTCAATATTCTGTCTGACCTGCATCTCAATTGCGGCGCATTGGAGATACCACAGAATGACGCTGATTGGTCAGTGCCCCGTTTATCGAACCCAATTTTCGCTGGCTTGCCATAGTTCGGCCGCAAGCGACAAGTTCTGTGCCACCTGGCTGGCAGGTTTGGAGCGGCATCGGTCGTAGTAGAGTCCGGTTTCCCCGGCCAGACTGGCCGAGTTGGCGCAATGGAGCGTGGTGGCGGCACCGGCCTCGGGCGAGAGCATGAAGAGCTTGATCAGGGATCGCAATGGCCAAGGAACAGTGCGCCAAACATCCGACGCCACCACGCCCGGGTGGAGCGAATAGGTGGTGACCCCCGTGCCCTTGAGCCTTCGGCCGAGTTCCGCACTGAACAGCACATTGGCCAGTTTGGAGACGCCATACTCCGACAGGCCGGTACGGGTTTTGGTTGGCTCACGAACTGCCCGCCAATCAATGCCGGTGGCCCGGTAGTGCGCCCTGCTTGCCACGCTGACAATGCGCGCCGGAGCCGAGCTTTTGATGCGCTCCAGCAGCAACTGCGTCAGCAAGAAATGCCCCAGATGATTGATGCCAAAGGCCAGCTCAAAACCCTCGTGGGTCAAGCCCCTGGCGCCGGCGATACCGGCGTTATTGATCAGCAGGTGCAACGGCAAACCCTTGGCTAAAAATGTCTCGGCGCATTGATGGATGGACTTAAAGTCGCCCAGGTCAAGCGGCAACCATTCAATTTTTGCGCCAGGAGGAGCCCCGCTGCGAACTTCATCCAGCAGCGCTTGCGTGCTTTGCTCTGATCGGCAAGCCACAAAAACATGCAAGCCCTGTTGGGCCAGCTCGCGCGCTGTCACGCGGCCGATGCCGGTGTTTGCGCCGGTGATCAGCGCCACCCGCGCGGCTTGAAGTGGGCCTTGAATTGGAGTCATGCGACGCAGTCTAATGCAGAACCGGGGCAGTCACTGGCAAGCTCTGCGGCGCGTCTTCACGGCTTGCGCCAGAACTTGCAACACGTCAACCGTGCTCTCCCAGCTGATGCAGGCATCGGTGACACTTTGGCCGTAGCGCAGACCGGTGCGGCCATTTTTGATGTCCTGGCGGCCTTCAACCAGGTGGCTCTCCAGCATGACGCCGCAGATGCTGCGGCTGCCGCTGGCCAACTGCCGGGCAACGTCGGCTGCCACCCAAACCTGACGGGCGTAGTCCTTGTTGCTGTTGCCGTGGCTAAAGTCGATCACCAAACGTGCTGGCAGTCCAGCGGCTTGGAGTGCCGTTGCGGCAACCTGCACACTGGTGGCATCAAAATTGGGGCCGCTGCCGGAGCCGCGCAGCACCAGGTGAGCATCGGGGTTGCCGGTGGTGGTGATCACGGTGGCCTTGCCTTCGAGCGAAATGGTCGGAAAGCGGTGCGCCTGGCCCGCCACATGGATCGCATCGATGGCCACACTAATGCTGCCGTGGGTGGGGTTCTTGAAGCCCACCGGTGCCGACAGTGCCGAGGCCATCTGGCGGTGCAGCGGGCTCTCCACCGTGCGCGCGCCAATCGCTCCCCAGCTCAGCAACTCGGCGTAATACTGGGGCGTGACCAGGTCCAGGATTTCCGAGGCGGCCGGCACGCCCAGCCGGGCGCACGCCAGCAAGATGCGCCGCGCTTGGCGCAGCCCCTCGCCGATGTCGCCCTGGTCGTCCAGGCTGGGGTCGTAGACCAGGCCTTTCCAGCCCATGCGGGTGCGCGGCTTCTCAAAATAGACACGCATCACCAGCAGCAGCTCATCGGCAAAGCGCCCGGCCACCGCACGCAGGCGCTGTGCGTATTCAATCGCCGCTGCCGGATCATGGATCGAGCAGGGGCCCACAATCACCAGCAACCGGTCGTCCACACCGCGCAGCACGGCGCGGGTGGCCGCCCGCGAGGCTGTAATAAATTGAGCTTCTGTCTCCCCGGTGGGCAGTTCCGCGCGCAGCAGCTGTGGCTCGGGTAAGGCCTCGGAGCGGGCAATATGGATGTCGTGAATGGAAGGGGTCATGCTGGCTCAGGGTGGTTGAAAAACAGACCCAGACGCAGAGCTGTGTCGGTCGTAATGGGACGCGCGCCGTTCACGTCGATAAATTTTTGTGTCATGGTGCATCGTCCCCGGAAGTCAGGGCAGCAACCGAGTCTGCCCGTTCTCGAACCATGCTGCGTCAAAACCATCATGCAATAGAACAACCTGGGTTTGCACAGAATCACTTTTGCGCGAGCGATCCAGGTACTTTGCCAAGGTACTGGCGTCTTCACTGATTGGCATCCATCTCCTTACCCTCACCGCGCAAAAACGTAGCAACGTCAGCGGCGAAACCTGCCAGATCGCCCAGCCGCACGCGCTCGGGACTGGTTTCAAAACCGGCCGAGTTATCTACCAGTGCAAAGGTAATGCGTTGTGCTTCCATGGTTCCGCACATTTTAGACACTCGGGCGCGCCGACGCGAGAAATTTTGGTGCCACTGTGGTGACCGGAACGCATGAGCAACTAAACCTGGCTGTCCGCCGTAAATTCCTGATCCGGGTGTCCGCGGCGCGTGAGTAATATCAATCCTTGGGGACGGCGACGACATAAAGTGTGATCAGCGGGATACGTCTGAAGCGTGCGGTAACGCACAGAGTCTCCCAGCCGGATTTGAGTAAACTGGGAGAAGAGCAAGTCTTTGAAGAGGGGTCGGTGTAGCTGTACGTTGACAACACGCCCGCCCCGTGATCCAACCGGAAGGAAGAAAATGCGCTACGTACTCATTGTGTTTTGGATGTTGTTGTGCTCGGTGACTTCGGCCATGGCCCAGGTCAGCGTCGGCATCGGTATCGCGCTTCCCGGCGTGAGCATCGGAATCAACCAGCCGATGTATCCACAACTCGTCCGGGTGCCGGGCTACCCGGTCTACTACGCCCCGCGACTGAATTCAAACTTCTTCTTTTACGATGGCATGTACTGGGTGTACCAGGGTGATAACTGGTATGCAAGCTCTTGGTACAACGGGCCTTGGGGACTGGTGGGGCCGGAGTATGTGCCGCTGTTCGTTCTGCGAATCCCTGTGCGCTACTACCGGGTTCCTCCTGCGTACTTTCGCGGGTGGGCGTCGGATGCGCCGCCCCGCTGGGGCGAGCACTGGGGCACAGGATGGGAGCAACAGCGAAGCGGCTGGAACCAGTGGAACCACAGTTCTGCGCCAGCGCCCGCCCCGCTGCCTGTCTACCAGCGGCAGTATTCAGGGAATCGCTATCCACCAGTGCAGCAACAGCAGCAGCTTCAGAGCCAGCATTACCGTTACCAGCCGCGTGAGGCCGTAGTGCAGCAGCACTATCAGGAGCAGGCAAAGCAACGAGCATCCGCGACTTCTCAGCGCCAACAGCCAGGAATATCTCCGCAGAGAAGGCCCCAGCAGCAAGATACCCAGCGTTCTAACCCGACACCGATCCAGCAGGGCGGTCCAGCCGTCCCACGCTCACAGCCGCCGCAAAAGGGAGGCGTAGCAGTTCCGAGAGCAGCACCAACCCAAGCCATGCCTCAACAGAGAGGCCCGGCGGTCCAAGAGCAGCGGCAGCAGCCACAGCAAAGGGCCGCTCCAAGAGCAGCACCAACGGCCCCGCCTCAACAGAGAGGTCCGGCGGTCCAAGAGCAGCGGCAGCAGCCAAAAGGGGCACAAGGACAGGAGAAAGACCGCGAGAAACGTGAGTAACGAGGTCAGTCACTCGGCGATACACGTTTTACCGTCGGGTGTTGGCCGTTTTCATCCATTGAGTAACCTCCAGCAGTGCACCCACTGATCGTCAGTTAGTCCTTACCCTGCGCGTCCGGCGTATCAGCAACGGCATGGACTTTGGCAAAGGTGAGGATCACCTCGCGAATGATTTTGCGCTGCACCACGGCGCGCGCGCCACATCATCCCAAAAACAAATCAGCACGGACGTGAAAGCGCTGCGCAAACCGTTTGGCGATTTCTTTGCTGATTGAGCGCTTGCCGCTGAGGACGTCCGAGATACGGCCTTGCGGTGCGTAGTCTGCCAAGTCCTCTTGCATCATCTTTTCCTTTTCCAGTCACCCCGGTCGTATTCGGTATGGGTCAGTACCGCCATGCGACTTTAACAAAATTTATCAACACCGGCAGTGCCATTTGACACCGTTGGTTTAGACTCACGCCATGTCTGCCAAGGCCCATATCAATCCCCAGATCCTGCGCTGGATGCGTGAGCGTGGCGGGCTGGATTTGGGCGATGCCGCCCGTGTCGCTGGCATTTCGCCGGACCAATTGGCCCTTTGGGAAACTGGCGAGAGCCGTCCTACTTTCCTTCAAGCGCAAAAACTGGCTCTGGCCCTGCACGCGCCGTTTGGCTACCTGTTTCTGACTGAACCACCCGTTGAAGATCTGCCGTTGCCTGACCTACGTACCGTGGGCGGCGCCCCGATGGCGCGCCCAAGCGTGGACTTGCTCGACACCATCCGCCTGTCGCTGCAACGGCAGGCCTGGTATCTGGATTACCTGCACGACCAAGACACCGACCCCCTGCCCTTTGTGGCACGCTTTGCAACGGATGCACCGGTGCGCGAGGTGGCCGCTGACATGCGGGCCGTGTTGGGCATTGACATAGAGACCGGCCAGCGCAACTGGGAAATCTATTTCCGCCAGTTGATCGATGCAGCGGAGGCCGCTGGCATCCTCGTCATGCGCAGCGGCATCGTTGGCAACAACACGCACCGCCCGCTGGACGTAGCTGAGTTCAGAGGTTTTGCCATCAGCAACCCACTGGCCCCACTCGTATTTATCAACACTGCCGACGCCCCGGCCGCACGCCTGTTTACCCTGATGCACGAGCTGGCCCATCTGTGGGTGGGCAGCAGCGGCATATCCAACGCGAGCCCCGGCAATACCCGGCGTGAAGAAGTTTTTTGCAACGCTGTAGCCAGTGAGTTTCTGGTCCCGCAAAACGTGTTCATCCCCCTGTGGACCGCCAGCACCGCCAGCCTGCCCGAGCGTCTGGCCGAACTGGCCCTGCGCTTTCACGTCAGCCGCCTAGTCATCATGCGGCGCGCACTTGATTTGGGCTTGGTGGACCACGCCACCTACCTACAGCACTACCAGGCCGAACTGGCCGCCTTTCGTGACAAACCAGGCAGCGGGGGCAACTTTTACCGCAATGCCAGCGTCAAAAACAGCAAGCGTTTTGCCCACGCCGTGCTGGCCGAAGCTTTGAGCGGCCGACTGCTGCTGCGGGATGCCGGACGCCTGCTCGGCGTGCAGCCGGGCAAGCTGCGGCTACTTGCAGGAGAGCTGGAACAGTGACTTACCTGCTAGACGCCAACACGCTGATAGAAGCTAAAAACCGTTACTACCAGATGAGCATTTGCCCCGGTTACTGGGACTGGCTGCGCAAAGCCAACCAAACGGGTGAAGTGGTCAGCATCCGCAGCGTGCGCGATGAGTTGAAACGTGGCAACGACGCACTGGCCGAATGGGCGAAAAACCATGCACCCCTTTTCCTGGACGAATCCGACCAAGCGACGCAGACCGCTTTTGCCCAAGTAGCCCAGCATGTGGCCAACGCTGCCCCGCAAATGAAAGCTGGTGCGCTTGATGAATTTCTGGGTGGTGCCGACCCTTGGCTAATCGCGAAAGCCATGACGATGAACGCCACAGTGGTGACGCATGAGCAACTAAACCTGGCCGTACGCCGTAAATTCCTGATTCCCAACGTCTGCCAGCACTTCGGGGTGCTGTTTATCGACACGTTTGAAATGCTGAATACGTTGGAAGCGAGGTTTGTGTTGGGGGGATGAGACCGAGCCAATGCGGGAGTTCGCTCGATGCAGAAGCGGTCATTCAATTGCGGCGGACTGGTCCGGTAGCTGGTTCGAAAGGGGTCTCGGCGAATGACTGCCTACCGCAAATACGACGCAATTGGTTTCTGACGCGACCTTATTCCAAGAGGCTACATGGCAGGGCCGTGCGCACCGTTGATTTGTCCGGCAACGGACTTGGCGACATCCTTCAATTCATCCACTGGAGAGACCGTCAGCTGATGCTTGTCGTAAATTCGGCCTGGCGGACTTGCGATCGTTGCGAGGGTATCGCCGCATAGTTTTGCCAGTGGACCGTCCGGTCCGGTCGCGGTACCGATTTCCGACATCTGCTTGTGGAACCCCTGGAAGGACGAGGAGATTGCGGCCTTGTACCCGTAGTCTTCTTCCAACCGTTTGGCAAGAGCCGACTCATGGCTCGCGTGTAGGGCCAACCACACGAGCGCACCGGCCACTGGCAGCCGCGCTATCCATAGGCGCAACAGGTCATCGTAGGTCAGGGTCTTTTCGGCCTGATAAACGTGCCACACACCAGTAATTGCCAGCACGACCAAAAGCACCACTGAGACCACGAACAGCCCTTGCCACCACCGACTCGGACCTAGGAACGTTTTCCGTCGTTCATCGAACGCATGTGCAAGTCCGGCGCTTGTTGCTCCCGGCAATAGCCCTTCGATTGTCTTCAGTTGATCGGCGCATTGCGATTCGAGATTAGCAAGCCGATCCTCGTATGCTTTGATGGTTGCCTCCACCGTTGCCGACTTATCAGCCAGGCCTTTCAGCACGGCTGCTGATTCCTTCGCGGCATCCCGAGTCGTGGTGATGGTCGCCGCATCAGCTTCGACCAACCCTTTGTTTGTCCGAATATCCGTGAGGAGCTCGACAGCGCTGTCTACAGCAGATTGCGCGCGCGCCTTGAGACCTTCAGCGTCTACCGAATGCTGGGAGGCGGCAGTAAGAGTACGGTCAAGTTCGTCGCGAACCTTGTCTGCGTGTTCTTTTGCCTGCTCGATGTGATTGGATTTCGTCGCAATCACGGCTTGGTCGTCTGATATTTGCGTCTTCATCGCTACCACCTGCGTGGCAACAGCCGTCATGTCAGCCAACTTCGTTGCGGCCTCTGCGTGGGCTGCGGTGACCAGCCTTAGACTCTCGCCGCTAGCCAGCGCCGCTGCGTTCGCGGCATCGGCATGTCCCCTGATCTCCACGACTGCGTTTCGAGCCTCCAATAGGAACGCCTCAGCGCTCGTACCACCCGCGTCGGGTAAGATGCCTTCGGGGGTTGTCGACGGTTGTGGCTCTGTATTGACTGACATGGCGCTACCTCCACTGAGATTGCCGAGTGTATCGGATGCCATCACCGTTCACCCTTGGCGTTAAAACGCATACTGACTCGCCGCTGCCGTGAGGCAACTGGAGTCGTGGGGCCGTATGGACAGGACCCGAGTAACCTTCGCGTCTGAATTCAATATACGGTCGCACAAGGAAACAAGCAATGATGATCGAGCTTGTTGAAGAACGGTTGTCTGCTTTGGGTCGGCGCTCTGAAGAACCGCTCCTGGCCGTTCGGCCATTGAGCAGCTTCAAACAGCGCATAGACTGACCGTCAGTCCTTGCCCGGCACTACCGGTGCATCAGCGACGGCATGGACTTTGGCAAAGGTCAGGATCACTTCGCGGATGATTTTGCGCTGCGGCACCGGCAGCTTGAGGAACGCTTCAAAAATGTCCCGGTCCTGGTAGCCAATGCCGCTGTCCCAGCGGGCACGGCGCACCTCAATCTTGCGCTGAACTTCGTCACCAAAGCCGAGTTGTTGCGGAGACACTGCCAGCCACTCCGCCAGCGCCAATAATTTTTCGTGGGTTGGCAAGGTTTCACCGCGTAACCAACGTCGCACACCGTGCAGTGTCATCGGCTTGCCCCAGTAACGGGTGTTGAACTCGCGCTCCAACACGGCTGGCTTGGGATCAAAACCAGCAGCTTTCATCGCGTCACGTAACCGATCCGCAAACAATTTTCTTGCGTTTTCCATAGGGTTACGCTATCCGGCAATCACTGATAGATCGGAACCAAGCTGTATAGTCACGTTTTATACGTAACTATCGATTACGTTGACTGGTTCTGGTTATCCAAAGGGTCAACGCATACACCATGCCCAAATCCCTGCTAGAACAACTCCCCGAAATCGTCGCCAACGGCCGCAAGGAAGCCGAAAAAATCCTGGAGGGGATTGAAAACCGTCACCGCGTGACGCTGCAAACCCGCGAAGTGGTGTTACCCGCCAAAGACAGTGCGGTGCAGGATTGGGTGACGGCTCAAAAACGCGCGGTGCAGCGCGAAGTGTTTGCACCCGGTCAGACCAGCTTGATTGAAAGCCCGCAGCCGATGCTGGGCGACGCTGGCACCGTCGATGGGCAGCCCTGGATCAACCGCCTGATTTACGGCGACAACCTGTTGGCGATAGCGGCGCTGCTGGCGGGCGATGACAACACGCCCTCACTGCGCGGCAAGGTGGATTTGATTTACATCGATCCGCCGTTTGACAGCAAGGCCGACTACCGCACCAAGGTCACGCTACCCGCAATCGGGAACGGCACAAGCGCCGTGGAGCTGGAGCAAAAGCCAACCGTTATCGAGCAGTTCGCCTACTCCGACACCTGGAGCGACGGCACCGCTTCCTACTTGGCCATGATTACGCCCCGGCTGATTTTGATGCGCGAGCTGCTGGCAGACACCGGCTCGATTTACGTGCATCTGGACTGGCATGTGGGGCATTACGTGAAGATCGTGTTGGATGAAGTGTTTGGCAAAGAGTGTTTTGAAAATGAGTTGATTTGGCAAAAATGCAACTCCAAGAATTTCACCCAATTCGGCTACAGCAACATTCACGATAGCTTGTATTTTTATCGGAAAAATTTACGTGGAACGTTTGAACCAGACTACATACCGCTCGATGAGGAATATGTTGAACGCTCCTACCGTCACAAAGAAAAAGATGGGCGCAGATACCGTATCTTGCCCTTGCATGCACCAGGTGTTAGCGGTGGCAAGACGGGGGATCCGTGGCAAGGTTTGATACCACCATCTGGGAATCATTGGCGTTACGTACCAGAGACTCTGGATCAAATGCAGCGATCAAACCTGATCGTGATGAGCTCAAACAATGTGCCAGGATACAAAAAGTATCTCGATGACTCGGATGGGATCAGGCCGGGTACGATCTGGACGGATTTGAAACAACTACCGGCTAGCGAAAAAGTCGGCTATGACACACAGAAACCAGAGGAACTGGTTGGCCGGTTAATCAAAAGCTCTTGCCCGGCCAACGGCCTCGTCGCCGACTTCAACGGCGGCTCCGGCACCACCGCTGCAGTCGCCGAAAAACTGGGCCGCCGCTGGATTACCACCGACCTCGGCAAACCGGCCTGCATGATCATGCGCAAGCGCCTGATCGACCAGGACGCCAAGCCGTTTCTGTACCAGGCCATTGGCGACTACCAGGTAGAGGTGGCCAAGGCCACACTGGGGCGGGACTTTCGCATCGGCGATCTGTCGCAAATCGTGCTCTCGCTCTATGGCGCGCTGCCGCTGCCGCCCGACGTTAACCCTCAGCGTAACCTCGGCCAGATCGCAGGCATTGCCACCGGCGCAGGCCGGGGCAGCAAGACGCTGGTGCTGGCCGATTCGCCCAACAAGCTCACCGGCATGGCCACTCTCAAGAAGGCGATTGCCCAGCGCGACAACCTGATGGGCGGCTGGGACCGGGTCGTGGTGCTGGGCTGGAACTTTGAGCCTTCAATTGGCGAGACCATCACCGCGCTGAACGACAGCCGGCTCGAAGTGCTGGTGATTCCGCCCGACCTGATGGACCGGCTGAAGAAAAAAGGCGGCATTGACAAGCTGCGCGGGCAGGTGCGGTTTTCTTCTTTGCAGTACCTCACGATCCATCCGATTGAGCGCGGCCCTTCGACCCCTTCGACAAGCTCAGGGCGAACGGAGTCTTTCGAGGCCCGGCAGGAAACGCTCACCGTCAAGCTCAAAAACTATGTGCTGCTGTCACCCGAAGCCATCAATTTGGACGACGCCAACCGCGTGAAGCTGCAGGCCGTGATCAACCAGGAGCCGCTGGCGCTGATTGAGTACTGGGCGGTGGACCCGGACTACGACGGCAAAGTGTTCCGCTCAGTGTGGCAAGACTACCGGGGCAACACCGCGAATGATGCCGACGCACTGCGCGTGGTAACGCAGGCGCAGGTCACGACCGCCGTAAAACCTGGAACGCGCAAGGTGTGCGTGCGCGTGGTCGATGTGTTTGGCTTTGAGGCCGAAGTCGTCACCACCCTGGGGGCGACATGAATAGCAAGGCAGCCGACCAACTGGCCCTCTCCATCGGCCTGACCGCCAAAACGAAACAGCTCTGCCTCGGTCTGGAGTCCGGTGCCGCCGACATTCTGGAACTGGTGACACCGACTACAGCAGAACTGCTGACCTGGTGGTTTGGCGAGGACATGGTGATCGCACGCGGCGGGCTGAACTTTCACGTCGGGCAAAAGCAGGCGATCCTGAACGCCATCGTCGCGCACGAGGTACTGGGCAAAGACCAGGAACGCTGGTCACTGCTGGACCTGTACCACGCTTGCGCACCGGATGCCTTGCTGACTGGCACACGCATGTTTGAGGTGACGCAGGCAAAACACAAGCACCCCAAATACTGCTTCAAGATGGCCACCGGCACCGGCAAAACATGGGTGCTGCAAGCGCTGCTGATCTGGCAGCTTCTCAACAAAACGGCGGCGCTGAATGAGGGCATTGACGACGCGCGTTTTACGCGCCAGTTCATGGTGGTGGCACCGGGGCTGATCGTCTATGAGCGGCTGCTGGATGCGTTTTGCGGCAAGCTGGTTGAGAACGGCAACGGCTCCCGCGACTTCGCCAGTTCGGACGTGGCCCGGTTTGCCGATCTGTTCACACCGGATACTCACCGTGACGCGGTGTTTGCGTTCGTGCGCGGCAATGTGTGCAGCAAGAACGAGATCGGTTTGAAGGCGACTGGCAATGGCATGATCGCCATCACCAACTGGCATCTGCTGACGGAAGGGGAGGCGGCGGAAGAAGTGGAAGAAATTGAGGCTCCTGGCGCGCCGCTGGAACCCCAGCAAGTCATCAACGCCGTGCTGCCGCTCACCCCCGGCCGCGCCACCGGCAACAGCCTCGATGTGCTGGACCGTCGTTACGCACGCGGCAACGTGCTGGAGTTTTTAGCCGGGCTGCCTGAGCTGATGGTGTTCAACGATGAAGCGCATCACATTCATGAATTCAAGCGTGAAGGCGAAAGCACTGAAGTCGAGTGGCAAAAGAGCCTGTCACGCATTTCTGAGGCCAAAGGGCGGCGCTTTGTGCAAGTGGATTTTTCAGCCACGCCATACAACGACGTGGGCGCGGGCAAGACCAAGCGCAAGCTGTACTTCCCGCACATCATCACCGACTTTGACCTGAAAAGCGCCATGCGCGCCGGGCTGGTGAAGTCGCTGGTGCTGGACCGACGCAAGGAGATTGGCGCGTTGCCACTGGAGTTCAAGGCCGAGCGCGACGAGCAGGGCAACCCGGCTTTGAGCGAAGGCCAGCGCGTGATGCTGCGAGCCGGTCTGAAGAAACTGCGCAAGCTGGAAACCGACTTTGCCAAGCTCGACGTAGAGCGCCATCCCAAAATGCTGGTGGTGTGCGAGGACACCACGGTGTCACCCTTGGTAACAGCCTTCCTGCAAGACCAGGAAGGCTTGCATGATGAAGACGTGATGACCATCGATTCGGGCAAAAAGGCCGAGCTGGGCGAGAAGGACTGGGCACCGGTGCGCGAGCGCCTGTTCAGCGTGGACCACCACGCCACACCACGCGTGATCGTCAGTGTGCTGATGTTGCGCGAGGGCTTTGATGTGAACAACATCTGCGTCATTGTGCCGCTGCGCTCCAGCCAGGCGCAGATTCTGCTGGAGCAGACCATTGGTCGCGGCCTGCGACTGATGTGGCGTGACGACGAATACAGCGATCTCAAACGCGAAAACCGCGAACGCATCAACGCAGGTCAGGAGCCCGGCAGTTTGCTCGATGTGCTGTCCATCGTGGAGCACCCGGCTTTTCAGTCGTTCTATGAGGAACTGCTCAAGGAAGGTCTGGCGGGCAGCACGGGCGATGGCATGGACGACACGTCCAGCACGGGTGCGCTACGTGAAAGACGACGGCCTGCCAGCGTTTTATTCACCCGACTTTCTGGTGCGGACAAAAGACGCGGTCTATCTGGTGGAGACCAAAGCGCAACAGCAAACGATTCATCCGAACGTGCAGCGCAAGCGCAAAGCCGCGCTGGCCTGGTGCGAACGCATCAACGCCTTGACTGTTGAACAGCGCGGCAGTGCGCCCTGGCATTACGTGTTGCTGGCAGAAAACGTGCTCGTTGAGTGGCAGGCCAAAGGAGCGCGTTTGGCCGAACTGCTGGACTACGCACGATTGCGGCCATCGGCGGATGCATCGTTGCAAACCAGTTTGGTGTTTTGAGGGGATCGAAGGAGCAGGGCAATGCGGCCAGGCCCGCGCAGCGATAGACTGTGGCGAAGGTGAGATACTTCAAGCCCGGCGCTTGATTCCCTTAGCTCACTTGCAAAGTCTGCTCACCATGAATAAAACTTTTCTCCCCGGCCTCCTCACGGCTGCCATTTCATTGACGCTGGCGGGTGGTGCCATGGCAGTCGGCTCCACCAAGCCGACCACCCAGAATCGCGCCGAGATTGCGCCCGAGTTTCGCTGGGACTTCACGCCGATCTATGCGAACTGGCAGGCGTGGGAGGCTGACATGAAAGAGATCGACGCCAAAATTGAGGCCTTTGCCCAGCTCAAGGGTTCGCTCAAAAACGGTCCGGCCGCTGTCCTCAAAGCCTACCAGGCCTTCGACGATATCGGCAAACTGCAATACAAGGTTTATGGCTATACCCACCTGCAGCGTGACGTTGATACCCGCAACCAGGAGGTCTCGGGCAAGTCCCAGCGCGTGATGGCCTTGTTTGCCAAGATGGGCACTGCCACCTCGTGGTTCACACCCGAACTGCTCGGCGTGCCACAGGCCTTGATGGAACAATGGATTGCCGCCACACCGGCGCTCAAGCCGTACCAGTTCACCATTCTTGACAACTATCGCCAGCAAAAACACGTGCTCGACGAGCAGGGCGAGCGCTTGCTGTCCTACGCGGCGCAGTTCAATGCCACGCCGAAGGAGACTTTTCAGGAGTTGTCAACCTCGGACATCAAGTTTCCCCTAGTCACGCTGTCAGACGGCAAGGAAATCAAGCTGACGCCGGGCACTTATCAATCGGTGCTGGAGACCAACTATCAACAGGCGGACCGGGCCAAGGCGTTCGAGGCTTATCTCAAAACCTATGCCGCCACCGCCCACACCTATGCAGGCATCTACAACGGCGTGTTGCAGCGCGACTGGTTCAACGCGCAGGCGCGCAATTTCCCGAGTACGCTGGCTGCCGCGCTCGACGGCAACGCCATTCCAACGTCGGTGGTGACCACGTTGGTTGATACCGTGCGCAAGGGCACGGCACCGCTGCAACGCTACATGAAACTGCGCAAGAAGTTGCTCGGCCTGCAGACCTATCACCCGTACGACGGCGTCATCCCGATCTACAAGACCGACAAGGTCTATCCCTATGCCGATGCGCGCGCGCTGGTGCTGGCTTCGGTGGCTCCGCTGGGCGCGGATTACGTGGCCAGGTACCAGAAGTTTCTGGCTGGCCAGCAGGTTGATGTGTATGAAAGCGAAGGCAAGCGCAGTGGTGCCTACGTGAGCGGCATTTACGGCGTCGGCCCCTACATGCTGCTCAACCACAACGACACGCAGGATTCGCTCTTCACGCTGGCGCACGAAGGCGGCCACGCCATGCACACCTTGCTGTCGTACGAAAGTCAGCCGTTCGTGACGGCCGACTACACCATCTTTGTGGCCGAAGTCGCCTCCACCACCAACGAGCGCTTTCTGCTGAACCACTTGCTGCAAACCACGAGCGACCCGAAGGAGCGCTTCCTGTTGCTGCAGCACGCGGTTGATTCGATTGTTGGCACCTTCTACACCCAGGTGCTATTTGCCGACTATGAATTGCAGGCGCACCAGTTGGTTGAGCAGGGCCAGCCGATCACATCCGAGGTGCTCAACAACATTTACCTCAAGCTGCTCAAAGACTATTACGGTGACGCGGTGACGATTGATGACCTGTACAAATACACTTGGTCGCGCATCCCGCATTTCTACAATTCGCCCTACTACGTTTATCAATACGCCACCTGTTTCGCATCGTCGGCCAAACTGTTCAAGGACATGACCACCGGCTCAACCGAGTCGCGCGCAACGGCTACCGGGCGCTACCTTGATTTGCTCAGGAGCGGCGGCAACGATCACCCGATGAAACAGTTGCAAAAGGCCGGCGTTGATCTCTCCAAGCGCGAGACCGTGCAGGCGATGGTGGACCAAATGGAAGAACTGGTGGCGCAGATGGAAGCCGAAGCGGCGAAGATTCCATGATTGAATCCCATTGCACATGACCGCTACCACTATTTCCAGGGCGACCCGACACTCCATCCTGCTGCTTTCTTTTGCGACCTTCTCCAGCATGGCGGCGCAGCGCATTTGCGATGCCATGTTGCCGGAACTTTCCCGCGTGTTTTCAGTGAGTCTGGCACAGGCGGCACAGGTGGTATGGATGTTTGCAGTGGTGTACGGCCTGGCGCAACTCTTCTATGGCCCACTGGGTGACCGGTTTGGCAAATTCCGCATCGTTACCTATGCCACGCTGGCGTGCAGCGTGGGCAGCCTCATGGCGGTTTTTGCCGCAAGCCTGGATTGGCTGGTGTTGGCGCGCGTGCTGGTGGCGCTGGGGGCGGCCGCCATCATTCCGCTTTCGATGGCCTGGGTCGGGGACGTCGTGACCCACGATCAGTTGCAGGAGACGCTGGCGCGCATCGGGGTGGGCACGACACTGGGCAATGCGGGCGGCCAGCTGGTGGGCGGTCTGTTGACCGACACACTTGGCTGGCGCTGGGCCTTTGGCTTCATGACACTGCTGTTCGGTGCCGTCGGTTGCCTGCTCTACGCTGATGGACGTCGCCAGCATGCGGCAACGCCTGGTGTGGCTAGCAGTCGGCAGGTCGTCCGGTTGGGCTTTGTGGCGCAGGCGCTGAGCATCATCACCGGCTCCTGGTCACGCGTTGTGCTGTGGGTGGCCTTTATTGAGGGCGCGTCCGGTTTTGGCGTGATCGCCATGTGGGCTTCGCATCTGCACCAGGCGCTGGGCCTGTCGCTGACGGCGGCGGGTGCCATTGTGGCTTTGTTTGGTTTGGGCGGCATGCTTTATATGGCAGTCGCGCGTCACCTTATTCGCCGTTTTGGTGAGCACGGGCTGACCCTGCTCGGGGTCTGCCTGATGGGAGTCTGCGCCCTGGTGGTGGCTTTCACACCTTACTGGTGGCCCACCATTCCGGCGAGTTTCCTGGCCGGGTTTGGCTTTTTCATGTTCCACAACACCATGCAGGCCAACGCCACGAAAATGGCACCGGCGGCGCGCGGCACGGCGGTGTCGCTATTTGCTGCAGCGCTGTTTATGGGCCAGTCGCTGGGAGTGTTGCTGGCGGCTAACCTGATCGAGCGTATTGGTTCCGCTACGGTGATTGCGCTTGGCGCGGTCGTGTTGATGGCGGTGGGCTGGTTCTTCGCATCGGCGCTGCGCCGACGCGATGCGCTGACGAATCTGGAATAAGCCTTGCCGCCGGCTGCGCAGCGTCAGCTGGCCGACTTGACTGCCAGCACCGGGCAGGAAACCGAAAGAAGCAGTTCCTGCGCCACGCTGCCCATGATAAGCTTGCCCACCGGGGAGCGCTTCCTCAGGCCAATGATGAGCACGGATACCGGCAAGGACTCGACCAGGTTCTGAATTTCTTCGACCGCATTTTTGCCGCGCACATACTGTTTAAATTCAGCATTGAGGCTGGTGTTTGCCAATAGCTGTTGGACGCGCTCGAAGTCTTGCACATCGGCCAGCGAGGGATCTTCTTTGCTCCCGCCGGGGCTGGCATTGACCACCACCAGACGCTCATTGCGGCGTTGCGCAATTTCAATTCCTTTGTCCAGGGCTGCTTGGCCCTCGGGGCGAGGCACGTAGGCTACAAGTATCGTCATTGGTTTTCTCCGTTTGATTTGCAGATAAGTAACTACGCCCGATCATGCCGCAAACCGGAACGTCTGCCAATACCTCAAAATCCGTTATGCTTCACACTTCAAGCCGGACTGGCGGCGATCCCGCCAGTTTTGCTGCATTGTTGGCACAAAGTCAGGCTATCCGCCCGGCGCTGCGCTGATTCCCAGGAACTTGATGCAAGACACGACCTTGCAAGGAGATATGCCGATGCCACCGCGTGAACCGCTTCGTTTGCATGTGCCAGAGCCCACCGGGCGCCCCGGCCATGACACCGATTTTTCTTACCTTCCAATTTCTCCCGCCGGTGCGGTGCGACGACTGCCGGTGGACGTGCAGGCAGCACAGACCAGCGACCTGGCGTTCTCGCTGATCCGCGTGCTCGACGACAGCGGTCAGGCGCTTGGTCCCTGGGCACCGCAAGTCGATGTGGCGCTGCTGCGCCGCGGCCTGCGCGCCATGATCAAGACGCGCGCCTTCGATGCCCGCATGCTGATCGCGCAGCGGCAAAAAAAGATGTCGTTTTACATGCAATGCCTGGGCGAAGAGGCGATTGCCACGGCCCACGCTTTTGCGCTGAGCGAGGGCGACATGTGTTTTCCCACTTACCGCCAGCAAGGGCTGCTGCTGGCGCGCGATGATGTCTCGATGGTGGACATGATCTGCCAGCTCTACTCCAATGAGCGCGACCCGATGAAAGGGCGTCAACTGCCGGTGATGTATTCGTACAAGAACAAAGGCTTCTTCTCGATTTCCGGCAACCTGGCGACGCAAGTGATTCAGGCGGTCGGCTGGGCCATGGCTTCGGCCATCAAGGGCGACACCAAAGTGGCATCGGGCTGGATTGGCGACGGCGCCACGGCGGAAGCCGATTTCCACACCGGCTTGACTTTTGCCCACGTTTACCGGGCCCCGGTGATTTTGAACGTGGTCAACAACCAGTGGGCAATCTCGACCTTTCAGGCGATTGCCGGCGGCGAAGGGACTACTTTTGCGGCGCGCGGGGTCGGCTGCGGCATCGCCTCCTTGCGCGTCGATGGCAATGATTTTCTGGCGGTCTATGCGGCATCAAGATGGGCGCTGGAGCGAGCCCGCAGCAACCTGGGGCCGACGCTGATTGAGTGGGTCACTTACCGCGCCGGGCCGCATTCCACCTCGGACGACCCGAGTAAGTACCGCCCCGCCAATGACGCCGCGCGCTTTCCGTTGGGCGATCCGATTGCGCGCCTGAAACAACATTTGATCGTGCTGGGTGTTTGGTCCGAGGCCGAGCACGAAGCGGCGCAAAAAGAACTTGAAGCCGAAGTCGCGGCCGCGCAAAAAGAGGCCGAAAGCTTCGGCACGCTGGCCGATGGCCACGTCCAAAGCCCGGCCACCATGTTCGAAGATGTCTATAAAGACATGCCGGCGCACTTGCGGCGGCAGCGTCAAGAACTGGGGATCTGACCATGGACAACAACACCATGAACAAGACCCCGATGACCATGATCCAGGCGCTGCGCTCGGCGATGGATGTGATGCTGGCGCGCGACAACAATGTGGTCGTCTATGGCCAGGATGTGGGCTATTTTGGCGGCGTGTTTCGCTGCACCGAAGGGCTACAAAAAAAGTATGGAAAATCACGCGTCTTTGATACCCCGATCTCCGAGGCCGGCATTGTCGGTACCGCCGTCGGCATGGCCGCTTACGGGCTGCGGCCGGTGGTCGAAATCCAGTTCGCAGATTATTTCTACCCGGCCAGCGACCAGATCGTCTCGGAAGCGGCGCGCCTGCGCTACCGCTCGGCCGGCGACTTTACCGCACCCCTGACCATCCGCATGCCTTGCGGCGGCGGCATTTACGGTGGTCAGACCCACAGCCAAAGTCCGGAGGCGATGTTCACGCAGGTCTGCGGTCTGCGCACCGTGATGCCGTCCAATCCGTATGATGCCAAGGGCTTGTTGATCGCCTCGATCGAAAACGACGACCCGGTCATTTTTCTGGAACCCAAGCGCCTGTACAACGGGCCGTTTGACGGCCACCACGACAAGCCGGTGGTGCCCTGGTCCAAACACCCGATGGGCCTGGTGCCCGAGGGTTACTACACCGTGCCGCTCGAATCGGCAGCGGCATTCCGCTCGGGCAAAGACGTGACTGTGATCGCCTATGGCACCATGGTTTATGTCGCCGAAGCCGCCGCCAACGAGAGCGGCATCGACGCCGAAATCATCGACCTGCGCAGCCTGTGGCCGCTCGACCTCGACATGCTGGTGGCTTCGGTCAAGAAGACCGGACGCTGCGTCATTGTGCATGAGGCCACGCGCACCAACGGGCTCGGTGCCGAACTCACCGCGTTGATTCAGGAGCACTGCTTTTACCACTTGGAGGCGCCGATTGAGCGTGTGACGGGCTGGGACACGCCTTATCCGCATGCCCAGGAGTGGGCCTATTTTCCGGGTCCGGCACGGGTCGCGGCGGCGTTTAAACGCGTGATGGAGGCTTAGAACCATGGGAATTCAAATTATCAAGATGCCCGATATTGGCGAGGGCATTGCTGAAGTCGAACTGGTGGCTTGGTATGTCAAGGTGGGCGATGTCGTGGCGGAGGATCAGATCCTGGCCGATGTGATGACCGATAAAGCGACGGTGGAGATTCCTTCTTCCGTTACAGGCACGGTGCTCGCGTTGGGCGGTGCGGTCGGTCAGGTGATGGCGGTCGGCTCGGAGGTGATCCGCATCGAGGTCGAGGGTGCTGGCAATGTCAAGGACGCGCCTGCAACCGCGCTTGCCGCGACCAGCACGCCCTTGAACACGTTGGCAGCGGTCTCAACACCAGAACATTCCAGCGCTCAGGACGAACGGAAGATAGCTCAGCCCGAACGGGCCTTGTCGCTAGCCAAAGCGGCACCGAAAACGGCGGCGACGTCAAATTCTGCCGCACCTCACGTACGCCCGTCCGGCGATAAACCGATTGCCTCGCCCGCTGTGCGTCGGCGCGCCTGGGAACAGGGCATTGCGCTACAGTTTGTGCCGGGTAGCGGCACCGCCGGGCGTATCACGCAAACGGATCTGGACGTCTACGCCGCTCGTGCTGCACAAGGGCCAGTGAGCGCTCAAAGCGACCAGCGCTACGCCCAGCGCGACGCCGAGGAGTACATTCCCGTGATCGGCCTGCGCCGCAAGATTGCGCAGAAAATGCAGGACGCCAAGCGCCGCATCCCGCACTTTACTTATGTCGAAGAAGTCGATGTGACCGAGCTGGAGGATTTGCGCGGCCGGCTCAACGCCAAATATGGCAAGGAGCGTGGCCGCTTGACGCTGCTGCCTTTCATCGCGCGCGCGCTGGTACTGGCGCTGCGTGATTTTCCGCAAATCAACGCCCGTTACGACGACGAGGCGGCTGTCGTCACGCGCCACACCGCCGTGCATCTGGGTATTGCCACGCAGACCGAAGGCGGCCTGATGGTGCCGGTGCTGCGCCACGCCGAAACGCTCGACCTGTGGGCTTGTGCGGCCGAGGTGTTGCGTCTGAGTGAAGCCACGCGCAGCGGCAAAGCGGCGCGCGAGGAGCTGTCGGGCTCGACCATCACCATCACCAGTCTGGGTGCCTTGGGCGGCATCGTCAGCACACCGGTGATCAACAGCCCGGAGGTGGCCATTGTCGGCGTCAACCGCATGGCCCTGCGCCCCATGATCCGCGGCGGCGCGGTGGTGGCGCGCCAGATGATGAACCTCTCAAGCTCGTTCGATCACCGCGTCGTCGATGGCATGCACGGCGCCGAATTTGTGCAATTGCTGCGCGGCTACCTGGAATGCCCGGCAACGCTGTTTGTGGAATAAATTATGGAAACGCAAACAACAAAATTTCTCATCATCGGCGGCGGCCCGGGCGGCTACGTGGCTGCCATTCGCGCCGGACAATTGGGTATTGCCACCACGCTGGTCGAGGGCGAGCAGTTGGGCGGCACCTGTTTGAACATCGGCTGCATTCCGTCCAAAGCGTTGATTCATGCGGCCGATGCGTTTCATCAAGCAAGCAGCTTTGCGGGCAAGACGCCGCTGGGCATTCAGGTGGACGTGCCGCGCATCGACGTGGCGCAAACCGTGCGCTGGAAAGACTCCGTTGTGCGGCGGTTGACCGGCGGCGTGGCCGCCCTGTTGAAAAAAAATGGGGTCAACGTCATCAAAGGCTGGGCGCGTGTGGTCGATGGCAAGACGGTTGAAGTGGTGCCGTCCGGGTCTGGCGCAGCGTCTGAGCCGCTGCGCATCACCTGCGAACATCTGTTGCTGGCAACGGGTTCAACCGAAGTCGCGCTGCCCGGCATACCCCTGGGCGGACGCGTGATTTCTTCCACCCAGGCATTGTCGCCGACGGCCATACCCAAACGCCTGTTGGTCGTCGGGGCCGGTTACATCGGCCTGGAACTGGGTATCGTTTATCGCAAGCTCGGCGCTGAGGTGACCGTGGTCGAAGCGCTGGAGCGCATCCTGCCGCTCTATGACGACGAACTGGTCAAACCGGTGAGCGCATCGCTGCGCAAGCTCGGCGTGCAACTGCACCTGGGCTGCAAGGTGCAAGGCTTGAACGTGGCCGGCGATGCGGTGCGGATACTTGACACGCAGGGCAAGGAGTCTGAATTGTCAGCCGATCAGGTGCTGGTGGCGATCGGGCGCACACCGCGCACGCAGGGCTGGGGCCTGGAGAGCTTGCTGCTCGACATGAACGGCCGTGCCGTCAAGGTGGACGACCAATGCCGCACCTCCATGCGCAACGTCTGGGCGATTGGCGACCTGACCGGCGAACCGATGCTGGCGCACCGCGCCATGGCACAAGGCGACATGGTGGCCGAGATCATTGCCGGACACAAGCACCGCTTTGCGCCCAACGCGATTGCGGCGGTGTGCTTTACCGATCCCGAAATTGTGGCCGCTGGCTTGTCGCCGCAACAGGCAGAACATGCCGGGCTCGACTGCATCCACGCCAGCTTCCCGTTTGCCGCAAACGGCCGCGCCATGACGCTCGAAGCCAGCGACGGCTTTGTGCGCGTGGTGGCCCGCCGCGACAACCACCTGATCGTCGGTTGGCAGGCGGTGGGCGTGGGCGTGTCGGAGCTCAGCACGGCGTTCTCTCAGTCGCTCGAGATGGGCGCCTGCCTGGAAGACATCGCCGGCACCATCCACGCGCATCCGACGCTGGGCGAAGCCGTGCACGAAGCCGCTCTAAGAGCGCTCGGGCGGGCGCTGCATATTTAACCTAAATCCGGCAGTTGACCGCAGTCGATCACAGCTGACATTCGGTTTTGCGTAGGCAATACCCGCTTCGGGCATTCAGTTGCCCGCCGTGATCGACGGTTATCAAAGGCGCAGCGCCTCTGGCCGAAAAGTGATCAGGGTATCATTCCAGAAAGCACCGGAAGTGCGCTGCGCTTGACGGGTTAACGCTGACACAGCGAGAGGGGAAACAACATGTCTTGTTGCCATAACTACTATGCTACGACCGAAGGCAACGAGAATGTCTTTTCGGTTGACATTTCCGCCATCTCCTTTGGCCACGGTGTGCTGGGGGAAGCCGGTGAACATGCCAAAACCCTGGGCATGAAGCGTGTGGCGCTGTTTACCGACAAGAACCTGATCAACCTGCCCTATGTGGCCCAGGTGCGTGCCGCACTGAAGGCGTCGAGGATGGATGTGGTGATTTTTGACGAGGTCAGGGTTGAACCGACCGACCAGTCGTTTCTGGCCGCAACCAGATTCGCGACTGAAGGCAAATTCGACGGCTACGTTTCGGTGGGCGGCGGCTCGGTCATCGACACCTGCAAGGCGGCCAATCTCTACGCCACCTGGCCGGCCGACTTTCTCGACTACGTCAATGCACCCATCGGTGCGGGCCAGCCCGTGCCGGGGCCGCTCAGGCCGCACATCGCCTGCCCGACCACTTGCGGCACTGGCTCGGAGTGCACCGGCATCACCATTTTTGATTTGCTCTCGCTGCGCGTGAAGACCGGCATTGCCTCCAGGCGCCTGAAACCCTCGCTGGCGCTGATCGACCCTGGCACCACCTACACGCTACCCAAAAACGTAGTCGCTTCCAGCGGCTTTGACGTGCTCTCGCATGCGCTCGAGTCCTATACCGCCCGGCCTTACACCAAGCGCACAGCGCCGGGCCAGCCCGCCTTGCGTCCAATGAGCCAGGGCGCCAACCCCTGGAGCGACATCGGCTGCGAAGCGGCGCTGAAACTGCTGGGCCAGTACCTGGTGCGCGCCGTCAACGACGCTAGCGATTTTGAGGCGCGCGACCAGCTGATGTACGCCGCCACGCTGGCCGGCATTGCCTTCGGCAATTCCGGCGTGCATGTGCCGCACGGCATGGCCTATTCGGTGGCCGGGTTGGTGCGCGACTTTCAGCCCGAGGGTTATCCGGCGCATGAGCCGATGGTGCCGCACGGCATGAGCGTGATCGTCAATGCGCCCTCGGTGTTCCGCTTCACCGCCTGCGCCTGTCCTGAGCGCCACATTCATGGTGCAGCCTGCCTCGGTGCCCAGACCCAGGGGGCGACAAACGATGACGCCGGCGAAATCATCGCCGGGCAGTTGATCAAGATGATGCAGGCCACCGGCATCCCCAACGGGGTCGGCGCTGTTGGCTACGGGGAAGCCGATGTTGCGGACCTCACCCAAGGTGCCTGGGCGCAGCAACGCCTGCTGACCAACGCGCCGCGCGCGGTCAGTCAAAGCGATCTGAGCCAGCTCTACCGCAGCGCGATGCGCTACTGGTAGTGGGCGTAATGCCCTCTTCTGCGGGCCGAACCCCTTGATCAGCGCAGCGGGTTTTCCAGGGAGCCAATGCCATCAATTTCAAGCCGCACCACGTCGCCTGACTTCAGATACCTGGGTGGCTTGAAGCCGATGCCGACGCCGACCGGTGTGCCGGTGGCAATGATGTCGCCAGGATAGATCGTGATGCCCGCTGACAGGGTCTCAATCAGGGTTGCAATGTTGAAGATCAGGTCGCTGGTGTTGGCGTTCTGGCGCAGCTCGCCGTTGACAAAGCTGCGCACGTTGGTGTGGTTGCCGTCGCACTCGTCGGCACTGACCAGCCACGGCCCCATCGGGCAAAAAGTGTCGAAGGACTTGCCCAGCAGCCACTGTGAATGGCGGCTTTGCCAGTCGCGCGCGGTCACGTCGTTGATGATGGTGTAGCCCCAGACGTGTTGCATCGCGTCTTTGGCGGAGATACCCTTGCCACCCTTGCCGATGATGACGGCGAGCTCGACCTCGTAGTCGATCGCCTCCGAGACGCCGACCGGGATTTCGATGCTGGCATCGGGGCCGATCACCGACTCTGGCACTTTGGTGAAATAGATCGGCACCTTGGGGATGTCACCCGCAGCGGCGCTGCTGTCAAAACCGCTGCCGGCAAACTCGCGGGCGTGGGCGTGGTAGTTTTTGCCGACGCAAAAAATATTGCGACGCGGCTCGGGCAGGGGTGCTGTGAGCTGCACCGCGCTCAAGGCCAGCATTGCCAGCGTTGCAGGCAATGCCTTCCCCGCCGCTAAGGCTTCAATGACGGGCAGGGCACCCAGGGCACGCAGCGGCAATGGCAGGTCCAATGGTGTGATGCTTTGGAGATCGCTTGAGAGCAGACCGACACCGGCCTGGCCCTGATATTGGTAGGCAACTATTTTCATGTTGGATTGGATTGGGTTGGTGATGGTGCGGTGAAATCAGCTCGTGTTTTGCGTCAAAACACGAGGATTTTTCCGAGTGTTCAATTTGAACTTTGGATGCTAACATGACACGCAAGCTGAAGCTTTGCGAGACAGATCGCCGCGATGAGTCGTCGAGTTTGAAAAATACGTGCAGACCGACGCCAAGCGCATCGGCAAGATCAACTAATCATTACCACTGACCCGGAGCATCGTCATGCGATTGAACCTGAAGCATTTTTTGTTACCCGCGTTGGGACTGATTGTCGCCGCCAGCGCTGGCCCGGCGCTGGCACAGGGCTACCCGAGCCGGCCGGTCAAAATCATTGTGCCGTTTGCCGCCGGTGGCCCGGCCGACAACTACGCGCGCTTTCTCGCGCAGCGCTTGCAGGTCGCTTTGGGGCAGCCGTTCGTGGTGGACGACAAACCGGGTGCTGGTTCGATCATTGGCACTGACGCCGCCGCCAAGGCTCCGGCCGATGGCTACACGCTGCTGCTGATGTCCAACACCCAAACTGTCAATGAGACGTTGATTCCCAACAAGTCATTTCAGTTGCTGCGCGATTTCGTGCCGGTGGCGCCGATCAACTATTCAGATCTGGTGCTGGTTGGCAGTCTCTCACTGGCCGCATCAAACACTAAGGAATTGATCAAGCTGGCGCTGGCCAAACCCGGCAAACTCAACTACGCCTCGTCGGGTCTGGGAACGCCCTACCACATGGCCGGTGAGTTGTTCAAAAGCATGTCGGGTACCAACCTGGTTCACATTTCTTACAAAGGCAGTTCTGGCGCGCGCACCGATGTCATGGGCGGTCAGGTCGATTTGATGTTCGACGCGGTAACCACCATGGCCGAGCAGGTCAGGGCTGGCAAAGTCAAGGCGATCGCCACCACCGGGCGGGTACGTTCGGATGTGTTGCCAGAGGTACCCACCCTGAATGAATCGGGTGTTCCCGGCTATGAGGCGACGATCTGGCTCGGTCTGTTGGCCCCCAAAGGTACGCCCTCGGTGATCGTGAACCAACTCAATGAAGCGGTCTCGAAGATCGTGGGCCAAGCCGAGGTTCGCCAGCTTTGGTCCCAGCAAGGGGCCGTGGCAATGGTGATGAAGCCGGGCGTGTTTGGCAAATACATTCGTGACGACATTGTCAAGTGGGCGCACGTGATCAAAAGCGCTGGCATCAAGGTCGACTGAACAGTGCTGTCGTTTCGCATGACGCATTTGCATCTTTTGAGTGGTGGCGCGGCCCAAGGCTTGGTCGAGCAACTTCAGGCTCAATTTCTGGAGCAGTCCGGCTGCACCATTGAAGGCGGTTTTGGTGCGGTTGGCTTGATGAGAGATCGCTTGTTGTCGGGTGAGCCTTGTGACGTGATCATCCTGACCCAGGCCTTGATTGAACAGTTGATCGCTAGCGGCCATGCGCGCCCGGGCAGCGGCCAGCCGCTGGGCCGGGTTAAAACCGGCGTGGCAGTCAAGACCGGCGAGACTTGCCCCCAAGTGGACGACCCGGCGGCCCTCAAAGCGGCTCTGTTGGCAGCCCGGGGTATTTACTTTCCGGATCCGCTCAAGGCCACGGCTGGCATCCATTTCATGAACGTGCTCAAACGTTTGGGGCTGGATGCCGAGTTGGTAGCTCGGTTGCATGTGTTTCCCAATGGCGCAACGGCCATGGCTGCGATGGCACAGGCACCCGGCACCGGTCTGATCGGTTGCACGCAGTTGACAGAGATTCTCTACACGCCGGGCGTGCAACTGGTAGCGCCGTTACCCAAAGAGCTTGAACTGACCACGGTTTACACCGCCGCCGTCTGCACGCAGGCGGCGCAGCCGCGAGCGGCTGCCGAGTTGATCCAGCTTTTGATCAGCCCCGGGGTCACCAGTCAGCGGCGCGCCGGTGGTTTTGAATGAGCGTTAAACCAACAGCGCATTCACGCGCTTGACATAGGCTGCCGGGTCGGCCGGCAAACCACCTTCAGCCAGCAGGGCCTGGTCAAACAGGATGTGCGCGAGGTCGTTGAAGTGCACTGATCCGTCGAGTTTTTTCACCAGCGGATGTTCGGCGTTCACTTCCAGGACCGGTTTCACCTCCGGCGCCGTCTGACCGGCTTGCTTGAGCATGCGCGCGAGTTGCGTGCTCATGCCATGGTCCTGCACCACCAGGCAAGCCGGACTGTCCACCAGACGGGTGGTCACGCGCACGTCTTCGGCCTTGTCTTTCAGCGCTTCCTTGAGTTTGGCGAGCAAGGGTTTGAAGGTTTCGGCAGCTTCTTCCGCCGCTTTTTTCTCGGCATCGTCCTGTAGCTTGCCCAGATCAACGGCACCCTTAGCCACGCTTTGCAGCGGCGTGCCGTCGAAATCTTGCAGGTAGTTCAGCGCCCATTCATCGACACGATCCGTCATCAGCAGCACCTCGATGCCTTTTTTCTTGAAGACTTCAAGTTGCGGGCTGTTCTTGGCCGCTGCCAGTGTGTCGGCGGTGATGTAGTAAATCGCCTCCTGGCCTTCTTTCATGCGCGCTTTGTAGTCGGCAAAACTGACGCTCACGCTGTCAGTTGTGCTGGAGGCAAAGCGCAACAGCTTGGCCAGACGTTCCTTGTTGGCGTAGTCTTCGCCCAGACCTTCTTTGAGCACGGCACCAAACTCGGCGTAGAACTTGGTGTATTTGCCGGCCTGGGCTTTGTCTTCTTCCGATGCCACGTCGGTAACGCCTTCTGCGGACTTGGCTGCCCCTTCGGTAGCGGTTGCTGGCACCTTGTCATTCTTGGCCAAGTCTTCCAGCATACCCAGCACGCGTTTGGTGCAACCCTCGCGGATGGCTTTGACGTCGCGGCTTTCCTGTAGCAGTTCGCGGCTGACGTTGAGCGGCAGGTCAGCCGAATCGACCACTCCTTTGACGAAGCGCAGGTAGGTGGGCAGCAGCGCCTCGGCGTCGTCCATGATGAAAACGCGCTTGACGTACAGCTTGATGCCGGCCGATTTTTCGCGATTGAACAAGTCCATCGACGCTTTCGATGGCAGGTAGAGCAGTTGCGTGTATTCGGTAGCGCCTTCAACCCGGTTATGGGTGTAGGCCAGTGGCGCTTCATAGTCGTGGCTGATCTGCTTGTAGAACTCATCGTACTGTTCGGGCGTGATGTCTTTTTTGGCGCGGGCCCAGATGGCGTTGCCCTTGTTGACGCTCTCCCACTCGCCGGTCTTGACCATGGAGCCGGGTTGGCGGCCACCTTTTTCATCCTTGGGGTCAATCAGCTCGCCATCTTTCCACTCTTCTTTTTCCATCAGAATTGGCAGGCTGATGTGATCCGAGTACTTGTTGATGATGCCTTTGAGCTTCCAGGCGCTGGCGTAGTCCAGCGCCTCATCATTCAGGTGCAGGATGACGCTGGTGCCACGGGCAGCGCGCGTGATGTTTTCCACCTCGAAGTCACCGGCACCGCCGCTAACCCAGCGCACGCCTTCGTCCGCTTTCATGCCGGCACGGCGCGACTCCACGGTAATTTTGTCGGCCACGATAAAGCCGGAATAAAAGCCGACGCCAAACTGGCCGATCAGTTGCCCTTCTTCGGACAGGGTTGCCTTTTGGTCACCCGTGAGTTTGGAGACAAAGTCCTTGGTGCCGCTTTTGGCGATGGTGCCCAGGTGGTCGATGGCCTCTTGGGCGCTCATGCCGATGCCGTTGTCGGTGATGGTGAGCGTTTTGGCGTCTTGGTCGAATGACACGCGCACTTCGAGCGTCGGCGCATCTTCGTACAGCCCGCTGTCGTTGATGGCCTCAAAACGCAGCTTGTCGCAGGCGTCCGACGCGTTGGAGATCAGTTCGCGCAGGAAAATCTCTTTGTTGGAATACAAGGAGTGGGTGACGAGGTGCAACAGTTGGGCCACTTCGGCCTGGAAGGAGAGAGTTTGTTTGGTCATGGAATGGGTCAAGTCTAAAAAATGGATGGCAAGTCAGGGCATGGGCGCCCGAACAGCTTAATTATGGGCGCAATGACCGGCTTTCAAGAGCTGGCCAAATGCGCTTTATCCCTGAGGGCGTCCGGATGTGAGTCGCCCTACCCCGATCGCCGCCACCACACTGAAAGCCAGTACGACAGCGGCATCGAAGAGCGTGGCGCCATACCAGCCGCGATCCATAAACACGCCAAACAGAACCCCCGGGCATTGGCGAATGGTTT
>PKWM01000039.1 GCA_003133245.1 Rhodoferax sp.
CATTCCAGCGGATCAGCGCCTCAGCGCTGGTCATCTTGCCGTTTGCCAGGTTTACCTTGGGCTGGTAATGCAGCACAAATTCTCCCTTGTCGATCGCCTGGCGCAGCTGATTTTCCAGGGTCAGCTTGCTGGCTACCAATCTCGTCATTTTCGGCGTGTAAAACAAGTAGCGCTCGCCGCTTGTCTTGGCCTTTTTGAGCGCGGCCTCGGCGTTCTTTAACAAAGTGTCGGCGTTATCACCGTCATCCGGAAACAGCGCGACGCCGACCTTGGCAGCGATCCGGAACACGGCGTCATTCAGGCGGAACGGATGGTCCAGAAAAGTTTCCATCTTTTTTTCGAGAAACCGCACCATGTTGCCTTCCTGTTTTACTTGCGGCAGCACCGTGGCAAAATGGTCCGCACCCACCCGCGCCAGCAGGTTGGCGTCCCCCACGCTGCGCGTCAGCCACTGCGTGACCTGCCTCAAGAGCGCGTCGCCGGCCGGCTGGCCGAGGCTGTCGTTGATGTTCTTGAACCGATCCAGATCGATCAGGAACAAGGCAAGCTGGTGTCCGCCGCTCGCGGCGCTGCGCATGTACTGCGCCACCCGCTCGAGAAACAGAGTGCGGTTGGCAAGACCGGTCAGCACATCGTAGTAGGCGAGGTAATCGAGCCGCTCCTGTTTGTCGAGGTGATCAATCGCGAACGCGATATCGCCGACCAGTTCGGTCAACAGCTTCAGTTCCTGTTCCTGGAAGAATTCAATCTCGCTGGCGTAAAGGGCGAGCACGCCTACCGCTTCATCCGAGACAATCAACGGCAATACGACCATCGAGCTGACCCCGGCTTCGGCGTATTTCTGGCCGAACACAACCTGGGGGTCGCTTTGCGAAGCGTTGGACACGATGGCCTTTTTCTCCCTGATCGCCCGCGCGACCATGGTATTTGGCGCACTTTCACTCGATGACAAGACGCCTTTGATGGCGGTCATGAGCTCCTCATCCTTGCCCGCCGAGGCGACCGGGACAATCTTCATCGTGCTGCTATCCACGATGCCAATCAAGGCCATGCGGAAGCCACCTGCCTCGACCGCGATCCGGCACGCCTCCCTGAACAGTTCATCGCGGTCGCGCACGCGCACGATCAGCGTATTAATGCCACTCAGCACGGCATAGACGCGGTTGAGGTAGACAATCCTGTGCTCCGATTCCTTGCGATCCGTGACGTCGCGAATGGCGCTGATCACCAGAGGGCCTTGGTCTGTCTCCAGTGGGCTCAGGCCGATGTCTACCGGGAATTCGGTGCCGTCCTTGCGCAGCCCGAATAGCGCCAGTCCCGAGTCTACTGGCCGTGTACGCGGTTGCGCGAAAAAACCACTCATCTGTCCATGATGCTTGCCGCGAAAGCGCTTGGGCACGAGAATGTCGATCTCCTGCCCCAGCAGTTCCTCGCGGCGCCAGCCGAACAGATTGACCACTTGGGCGTTGACCAGCACGATTTCGCTGTCGTGGTTGACGATCACCATCGCGTCGGGCGCGGACTCCAGCAGATCCTTGAACTTACTCTCGCTGTCACGAAGCGCAGCCTCGGCCCGCATATGCGCGGCTCTCGCCCGCAATACGGTGATACCGAAAGCCAGATCATCGGCCAGTTCTTCCAATAGCTTTACTTCTTCCGCGTCGAAAGCATTCGGTTCCACCGCGTATATGGTCAAGGCACCAAGAACCGCAGCCCCGCTTTTGAGAGGCAGCGCGACGCTCGAATGGTAACCATGTTTCAGAGCGTCTTCGCGCCACGGAGCCACCCGAGGATTGGTCGCAGAATTCTGATTCACCTGCGTTAAGCCAGTCCTGACAGCGGCGCCCGTGGGTCCCCTGCCTCTGTCGGTATCCGCCCACGTGATTTTCAATGTGTCCAGATAACCCTCTTCATATCCACGCTGCGCGACCGGACGGACGCTTTTCTCGGCGTCATGTTCCGTCGTGCCGACCCAGGCAAGCCGATAGCCGCCTTCTGCCACGATAATTTGGCAGATGTCCTCGAACAATTGCTGCTCTTCGTTAAGGCGAATAAGGGCTCGATTGCAACGGCTCAACGTCCGTAGCGCGCGGTTTGACTTCCGAACGGCGTCCTCAGCTTCTTTTCGCTCGGTGATGTCGCGCAAGGTAGCGACGCTCTTGAGCTTGCCATCGGCGCCACGCACAATCGTCGATGAAATCGAACACGGAATGAGGGATCCGTCACGGTTCCTGAACACCGATTCCATGTCGATGGCCCGGCTATGCTCTTTCACGGCAAGCAGGACGGCCTCTCTGTATCGAGGATCGGCATACAACACGTTCACCGATGTTCCGATGAGATCCTCCCTCTTGTATTGTCCCCGCGACAGCGTCTCGACCTGAGGGCTAATTTCCAATATGGTTCCTTCCAGAGTCACCTCGACATACACGTCCTGCAGATTGGCGTAAATGCTCCGGTATTTGTCTTCGCTATCGAGCAGAGCCGCCTCCAGTTGCGCGATCTTGTCATCGAGCTCCGACTCGTGCAGAGCGCCCGTCATTTCGGCTGCCGATCTGACGCCGGACTTGCGCCCGATATGCCCGGCTCCCTGCAATGCTGCGCGCCATGCGCCAGGAATTTCAGCGCGAATACGGTCTTGCCGGAGTCCAATCCGCCCACCAGCAGCGTGGTGCGGCCACGCGGCAGGCCGCCATCAGTGATTTCATCGAAACCGGCGATGCCAGTCGGCGCTTTGCTTGACACTTTCAGGAGTGGAGATTGGACGGATTTCATCTCGTGACTATATCTGCTTGTTTACGGTGGCGGTCTGTACGGTAACCCATATAAGCCGTCGTCGCGCTCAAGTGTCGGAGGCAGGGACGAGGAATTTGACCTCGAAGATCTCGCCCGGCACCGGTTTGCTGAATAGGAAGCCCTGCATCTCGTCGCAGCCCAGCAAGCGCAGCAGGTGCGATTGCTCCTCGGTTTCGACACCCTCGGCCACCACCTTGAGGTTGAGCGCATGGGCCAGGCTGATGATGGTGGAGACAAGTGCCAGTCCCTGTGGCCCGGCGGTCATGTCGGTCACGAACGAGCGGTCAATTTTCAGCGTGTCCACCGGCAGTTTGGCGAGGTAGGCGAGCGAGGAGAAGCCGGTGCCGAAGTCGTCAATGGCGATGGTCACGCCCAGGTCGCGAATCGCCTGCAGGCTGGCGATATTGCCCTTGACGTCCTCCATGATCACGCTTTCGGTGATCTCCAGTTCCATCCCGGCGGCCGCACTTGTGTCGATGCCGATGACTTGTCTGACCTCATTGACGAAACCGCGATGGCGCAATTGCAGCGGAGATACGTTCACGGCGATGCGCACAACTGGCAGGCCCGCGTTGCGCCAGCGCAGATAGTCGCCTAAGGCTTTCTTCAGTGCCCAGCGCCCGACCTCGTAGATCAAGCCGGTTTCTTCCAGGATCGGGATGAAACGGCCCGGCGTCACCAGGCCGCTGCGCGGATCATTCCAGCGAATCAGTGCCTCGGCGCTGGTCATCTTGCCGCTCGCCATGTTTACCTTGGGCTGGTAATGGAGTACGAATTCTCCCTTGTCGATCGCCTGGCGCAACTGGTTTTCCAGGGTGAGTTTGCCCGCCATCGCTTCGGTCATTTTCTGGGTGTAAAACAGGTAGCGCTCGCCGCCTGCCTTGGCCTTTTTGAGAGCGGCCTCGGCGTTCTTGAACAAGATCTCAGCGTTGGCGCCGTCGTCCGGAAACAGCGCGACGCCAACCTTGGCGGCAATCCGGAATACGGCGTCATTCAGGCGGAATGGATACTCCTGCAAAGCTTCCATTGTTTTCTCGAGCAGCCTCGCCACGTTGCCATCTTGCCTGACTTCCGGCATCACCACGGCAAAAAGGTCGGTGCCCACTCGCGCAACCAGGTTGGCATCTCCTGCAATGCGTGTCAGCCACTGCGCGACCTGTCTCAACAACTCGTCGCCGGCTGGCCGACCCAGGCTGTCGTTGATATTCCTGAAGCGCTCCAGATCGAACAGAAACAAGGCCAGCTTGTGCCCACCGTTGACGGCGCTGAGCTTGTACTGTCTCAGCCGATCGAAAAACAGAGTGCGGTTGGCGAGTCCGGTGAGCACATCGTAGTAAGCCAGGTAGTTGAGCCGCTCCTGCTTCTCGATGTGATCGATCGCGAATCCGATGTCGCCAGCTAGCTCGGTGAGCAACTTCATCTCCTGCGTGTCGAAGAAATCCTTCTCCGATGCGTAGAGCGCGAGGACGGCCAACACCTTATCGGCGAATTGCAGCGGGAATGCGACCACCGACCGATAGCCGCGCCGCAGCGCCTCCTCGCGCCAGCGCGCCATCTGCGGGTCGGTGTCGATATCGTTGCAGACCACGGCCGTTTTTTCGCGCAACGTCCGCGCCAGCATCTCGCAGCGGTCGGGCGCGTCATCCTTGGCCGTCAACCGGATATTGTCGAGGTAGCCTGCGTCGACGCCCGCCCTGGCCACGGGCGTTACGTCCAGACCATTGGCGTCGAGCAGACCGATCCAGGCCAGTCTGAACTTGCCTTGTTCCACCGTGATTCGGCACGCCTGATCGAGCAGCTCCTGCCGATCCCGGGTGCGCACGATGAGCGTGTTGATGCCGCTCAGCACCGCGTATACGCGGTTCAGACGTACGATCCGGTCTGCCGCTACCTTGCGCTCGGTGATGTCGCGGGCGATGCCCAGCACACCGATGAGCTTGCCTTCGACGTCCAGCATGGGCGTCTTGATGGTCTCAAACAGTCCCCGGTGGCCATCATCGGGAAAAGTCAGCCATTCCTCGTTGCTGCTGGGTTTGCCGGCCGCCATCGCCTTGCGGTCATGCGCGCGGAAGAAGTCGGCCAGTTCCTTGTCCACAAAATCGTAGTCGGTCTTGCCGATGATGTCCGCTTCTCTGGCGCCGAAGAAACGCTCGAACATCGGGTTGCAACTCAGATAAATCCCTTGCGCATCTTTCAGCCAGATCATGTCAGGGATGGTTTGTACCAGGGTGCGCAACTGAGCCCTGTTCTTTGCCTGCGTCAGTTCCAGCAACTTACGTTCGGTGATGTTCAAGTGCATGACGACCGCGCCATGCACGGCTTCATCAGTCAGGGCTGTCACCGTCATCAGGAACCAGCGTTGTTCCGTTGGCGAATGACAGGGATATTCGAAAGAAAAAACTTTTGCCGCGCTAGCCAGCACCGAACGAATGCCTGCGGCCACCTGGTGCGCCAGCGCTGCGTCATCGCCCTTTGCATGGTCGCAAATCTCGAGATAGTTGAGGCCGACGCCATAGCCCGGGCCTTGCAGCGCATTCGCGCCGGCAAATTGGCTCCACGCCTCGTTCACCGAGATGATGAGCCCCTGGGCGTCGAGCAAAGCGATGTGCGCCGGCAGTGCGTTGAGGATGGCGGCCTGCTTGGCCGCCTCGTTGTGACGCATGTGGTCCTGGGCGCGGCGCAACAGGATCGTTCGGCCGCGACGGTCCGTCACCGTATCGACCTCGCCCGCCGTCAATTCCTCCAGCCGTTGCCCGGTTGCGTGCAGGGTCTCGATGAGCGCGGAGACTTCCTCGGCCGCGTTTCCCGGATGTGGCGGGTTTTCCGGCTTCATGGAAGGATGGCTTGCAGCCCCAAAGCCTGCAATACGGTCTGCGTCTGGCTCAGTGCGCCGACAATGGTTCGCACTGGCAGCGGCGCGAGCTTGATCAACGTCGGTGTCATAAAGACGGCGTCTGCCAGCGCCCGCTTGGGCTCCCTGAACACATCCACCACTTCGATCTGGTAGCGACCGGCCAGCTGCGCCCGGCACAGCGCATCCAGGTTGGCACGCGCCTGCGCCGAGTTCAGCGCGTCGCCGGCGACATACAGCCGGAACTTGAATAGGACGGGTCGGGTCATGGCGGGCTCACTTCCCGCATCCGGGTGCGGACCTCCAATCCGCCTTTACCGATCGCAAACGGTGATTCATCCTCGTCGAAGCTGGAGCCGCGATACTTCTGCACGCGCAGGTTGCGTTGCGACACGCCCAGTACCACGCTGTGGTTGAGAATCACGGTGCAGTCCACCATGAATTGCATGAAGCCGAACGGTTGCTGGCTGATGGAGCTGGTCTCTTCCCCGCTCGCTTTCAAGGTGATGAGACCGGTCAGTTGGTGCGCCAATAACCACTCATGCAGCCGGTAGATCTCCCTCATTCTCGCCGCCGCGTCAGGCAACAGCGCCATGATGATATCCAGAGCATCGAACACGATGCGCCGCGCTCCCATCTCCTTGACCTTGGCCTCCAGTGCGGCACACATCCCGCCGAGATCGAAGTCCCCCGACTGGACCAGGTCGGGCTGCGGCTGGGCGTCCAGGAAAAACAATCTTTTTTGCTGCAACTCGGCGAGCTTCCAGCCGAAGCTGGTCGCGTTGGCCACGATGCGCTTGGAGTTCTCCTCAAAAGCGACGAAGATGCCCGGCTCCTTGCAAACCTGAGCGCCATGCGCCAGGAATTGCAGCGCCAGCACGGTCTTGCCGGAACCCGGACCGCCCACCAGCAGCGTGGTGCGGCCACGCGGCAGGCCGCCGCCTGTGATTTCATCAAAACCGGCGATGCCGGTTGGCGCTTTGCTTGGCACTGCCGCAACAGGAGATTGGACGGATTTCATCGTGAAACCATATCCGGTTGTTTACGTGGCGATCTGTGCGGTAACCCACATAAGTCACGGTCGCGCTGTTACTTGCTGGTGGCCGGTTTGGCAGCTGGTGCTGCTGCGCCCTTGAAGGCGGCGCCATCCACGGTCAGGCCCTGGCTCGAAAATTTGGCCGCATTTTTTTGGCCCATACCCTTGACGCGGCTAATGAAGTCGTTCCAGTCCTTGAAGTTGCCTTTTGTGCGTTGGTCCAAAATCTTGCTGGACAGCGCCGGGCCGATGCCGTTGATGCTGTCGAGCTCGGCCTCAGTGGCTTTGTTGACGTCCATTCCCGCAAAGCAGACAGCGGCGTAAAAAAGAGCCAGGATAAGCAGAAGTTTTTTAAACATGGGGCAACTCCTCAAGGTGAAAAAACAAAATTAAAAACGCAAAGACGCAATGATAGGAGCTGGAAGTTCGAAATGTGGTTATTTTTCGTCATGACGGGCCGCCGATTCGTCATTGCGAGCGAAGATGATCAGCTCACACCAGTTGCGCCAGCGGTGCGGGCCGACTGATGCCGAATCCCTGCATGTAATCGACGCCGATCTCGCGCAGTTGGGCGATGGTGGCCTCAGTTTCGACCAGTTCGGCGATAGTGCACACGCCGATCTTCTGGCAGGCCAGCACAATCGCTTTGGTTTTGGCCAGGGCAGAACGCTCCTTGAGGATATTCTGGATAATGATTCCGTCGATCTTGAGAAAGTCGAACTTGAGATCCTTGAAGGGCGCGAACAACACCTCGGAGCTGCCAACGAAACCGTCCACCGTGAAACGGCAACCGAGCGGCCTGAGTATGCTCATCAGCGCCTGCGCATCATGGTGATGGTGAATCAGGTCCAACTCGGTAACCTCAAAACACAAGCCGCTGCCGGGAATGTTGCTGCGTTCCAGTTCGCTTTGCACGTAGCGCGGGAACTCCGGATCGCGCAGCGACGCGCAGGAAAGATTAACGCAACATAGCGGCATAAGCCAGTCAGGGTTGTCGCGCTGCCGGGCGACGCACCACTTGAGCAGATTGCGCACTACCCAGCGATCGATTTCCCCCATCAGGTGGTAACACTCAGCGACCGGGAAGAAGCTGCCGGGTGGCAACAAGTGCTCCTCCTCTTCCTGTAGGCGCAGCAGCACTTCGAGGCACTGCCCGTGGCCGCTCTCCGGCGCGACCGATTCCATTTTTTGCGCGAACAGAATGAACTGGTCTTTTTGCAGCGCCTGTACCAGCCGATCGCGCGGATCGCCGCTGCCGATCAATTGCTCGGTCATCGACTCCAGGTAAACCGTCTCGCCGTCTTCCTCCGATACGACCACCATGTCGCCGAATGTTTTGTCGGGCGTGCTTGGCAGCGCTGCGTCTTCAGGCGCCGGCGGTCCAGTATCGGGCTCGGTTTCCACGTCGCGACGGGTATCGGGCCACTGCACTTTGCCGGTTCGGCTCATCAGGGCTGCGGCCACTACAGCCGTGAACAGCGCGCCGGCCAGGAATGCGATCCATTGCAAATCGAACCGGGCGAAGTAAAAACTTGCCAGCGCGATGACCGCGAGCAACAGGACGAGCGCAGCCACCGTTAATTTTTGTCGGGAACGCATTGTTAACACCGTTCCATTTTTTTCATGTCTTTAGGTTTGGTTGGTGAGCCATTGCACGTACTTTGAAACACCGCTCTGCACATCGGTAAACCGGTGCTCACAACCGCTGGCGCGCAGGGCGCTCAAGTCGGCCTGGGTGTAGCACTGGTATTTGCCGCGCAGAGCGTCCGGGAAGGCGATGTATTCAATCAGACCGGCCTCCGTGAGGGCTGCCAGCGACAGCGCGGCTTCACCGCGCAAGCCCCGCATTGCGTTGACGACTGAGCTGGCCACGTCGTTAAAAGGCTGCGCGTGGCCGGTGCCCAAGTTAAAAATGCCAGAGTGTTCAGGGTGATCAAAGAACCAGAGATTGACGGCCACCACGTCGTCAATAAAAACGAAATCGCGCAGTTGTGCGCCACTGGCGTAACCGCCGTATTCGCCAAACAGTTTGACTTTGCCCTCGGCGGCAAACTGGTTAAACTGGTGAAAGGCGACGCTGGCCATGCGTCCCTTGTGCTGCTCGCGCGGGCCATAGACATTGAAATAGCGAAAACCCACCACCTGGCCGGATTTGCCGACGATGCAGCGCTCGAATTTGATGCCGCATTCGCGCCGCAGGCGCTGGTCAACCAGCAGCTTGGAGTAGCCATAGACGTTGAGCGGCTGCTCGCAAGCGGGTTCTTCTTTGAAAACTTCACTGCCGCCATAGGTGGCGGCGCTGGAGGCGTAGAGCAGCCGCGTACCGTGCTGCTGGCAGGCTTGAAACAAACTGACTGAGCAGGCGTAGTTGTTGTCCATCATGTACTTGCCGTTGGACTCCATCGTGTCGCTGCAAGCTCCTTCATGGAACACCGCTTCGACCGGACCGTAGGCACCCTGGGTGAAGCGTTCATAGAACGCGCTGGCATCCACATAGTCGGCAATTTTCAGATCGGCCAGGTTGCGAAACTTGTCACCTTGGGTCAGGTCGTCAACCGCGATGATGTCGTCCAGGCCGCGTGCATTGAGACCCTGGATGATATTGCTGCCAATGAAACCAGCCGCACCCGTGACGATAACTCTCATGCGAACAGCTCCTCATAAGAAACAGTGGCCGTGCCAAATTTGCCCACTACCAGGCCAGCGGCCCGGTTGGACAATGGCAAGGCGGCGCGCGAACTCAGGCCCGCCGCCATCAGTGTAGCCAGCGTGGCAATGACGGTGTCGCCAGCACCGGTGACATCGAACACCTCGCGTGCCTGCGCGTTGACGTGCAGGCGTCCCTGGCCGTCAAACAGTGTCATGCCTTCGTCGCTGCGGGTGAGCAGCACGGCGTCAAGTTCGAGTTGTTGGCGCAGGTTCTCAATTTTGGCTTGCAACTCGGACTCATCTACCCATGGCCCGATGACTTGTTGCATCTCGGTTTGGTTGGGTGTGATGATGCTGGCATTTTTGTAGCGTGAAAAGTCTGTGCCCTTGGGGTCGATCAGGATCGGTTTGGCCTCGGCGCGGGCACGCGCAATCATGTCGCTCACGTGCGCCAGACCCCCTTTGCCGTAGTCTGAAAACAGCACGACGTCGTGCTCCGGCAAGAGGGCGGCGAACGCCGCAGTTTGGGAGGCCAGCAGTTCGGTCTTGGGGGTGTTTTCGAAGTCCAGTCGCAACAATTGCTGCTGGCGACCGATCACCCGCAGTTTGATGGTTGTTTTCAGATCGGCGTCACGGCCAAAGCGGGTTCGAATGCCGGTTGCCCCCAACAACGCTTCGAGCTTGTGGCTGGCTTCGTCCTCACCCACCACCGAGAGCAGCGAGGCCTGCGCCCCGAGCATGACCACGTTGTAGGCGACATTGGCAGCACCGCCACTGCGCTCTTCTTCGCGCGTGATGCGCACCACCGGCACCGGTGCTTCCGGGCTGATGCGCTCGACCGCGCCATACCAGTAGCGGTCGAGCATGACGTCGCCCACCACCAGCACGCGGGCTTGCGCCAGTTTTTCTTTCGAAATGGTCATAGTTCTTCAACCCGTTGTGCGGGAAAGCTGTCCCAAGCCTGGCAGCCGGGACATTGCCAGAAATGTTGGGTCGCTTCAAAGCCGCAAGCAGCGCAGCGATAACGCAACAGGGGTTTGATCGCCTGGTCAAGGGCGCGTTGCACTTGAGGATGAAATTGTTCGTGTTCGAATTTTTCATCGGCCAGCCATTTGGCGGCCGCTACCAGTGAGGGCTGGCGTTCGAGATGGCGCAGGTACCAGTCGCGGGAGCTCTGTGTTGTGCCACTAGCGCTGGATTCAAGTGAAACGATCGCTTGCACCACGTCAAGCGAGGAGCTTAGTTCGTAATTGGCTTTGAGCCGTTGAAAAGCTGCTGGCACGCGTGCGCTGGCAATCGCATATTGGGCCAGCGCTGGCGCTATCAGCGCAACGGCAGCGGGTGCTATCTCAAGCGTTGTCTCAAGTTCGGCGTAAGCGTCTGCCGGTCTGCCCTGACTGGCGAGTAAACGGGCCAGATCAAGGTGCGCCCGGGGTGCCGCCGGTGCTGTTTCTATGGCACTTTGAAGCAATGCTGTTGCCGCCTCGATCTGCTGGTTCGACTGCTGCTCCGCGGCCTGTTCGCACAGATAATGGGCCAGGCGGCCATTGAAGCTGCCGTGGTTGGAGTGCTCCAGTTTTTGGGCAATTTGCGTGGCTTGTGTCCAGTCTCGGCCACGCTCGTAGTTGGCCAGCAAGGCGAGCTGTGCCTGGGCTTCAAACGGCGTGCCTTCAAGCTTCTTCAAGGCCGCTTCGGCGCGGTCGAGCAAGCCCGCTTTGAGATAATCCAGGGCCAGCGCGTGCTGGGCGCGTTGCCGCTCAGACAGGCTTAAATCACCCCGGGAGAGCAAGTGCTCATGCACGCGCACGGCGCGCTCATACTCGCCCCGGCGTCGAAACAGATTGCCCAACGCGAAGTGCAACTCCGAGGTGTCGGGGTCGCTTTGCACCGCTTCAATAAAAGCGTCGATCGCCTGGTCTTGCTGTTCGTTGAGTAAAAAGTTCAGGCCTTTGAAATAGGCTTTGGGCGCTTGCCGGTTTTCAATGCGCAGTTGGCGTAGATCCAGACGCGAGGCCAGCCAGCCCAGCACAAAAGCCAGTGGCAAGCCCAACAAGATCCAGCTCAGGTCAAAGTCCATGCGGGTAAGGCACTGGCGTGGCCTGCGTTGAGCTGGCGTCGGGTGCGGCCAAGCTTGTGATCTGTGTTTGCGCCACGGCGCGGCGATGTTGCCACCAACGTGGCACCATTCCCAGTACTCCAACGACCAAGCCGATGGCAAACGCGCTCAGTACCACCAGCACCTGCGGCGCGCGCCACTGGGTGCCAAAGAAAAAATGCACCGTGCTATCGTGCTGATTGTTTAGCGCAAAGGCAAATAGCGTAAAAAAAATGGCTGCCTTAAGCGTCCACTTAAGCAGCCACAGAATATGTTTCATGGGTCTCCCTGGTGATCTTGAGTCAGAGCTTGCGCGGACTTTGAAGATCGGCAGTGCGCTGATCCACTGCTTCGCGCAGCGCTTTGCCGGGCTTGAAGTGGGGTACATGCTTTTCTGGAATCGCCACACTTTCGCCGTTGCGTGGATTGCGTCCGATGCGCGGCGGCCGGTGGTTGACCGAAAAACTGCCAAAGCCACGAATTTCGATTCGGTGCCCGTGCACCAGTGCATCGTTGATGGCGTCAAGAATCGCCCTGACGGCAAATTCGGCATCGCGTTGGGTGAGCTGCCTAAATTGGGCCGCCAATTCTTCGACCAGGTCAGAGCGAGTCATGGTTGAAGGCCGGTTTGGTTTCTAAAAACTCGTGACAACCCAAAATGTCATTGCGAGCGTAGCGCGGCAATCCATGCTGGCGTACCAAAGACATGGATCGCCACGCTACGCTCGCGATGACAAAAAAGTGGCCTCATCGCTTGCTCAGTCCCGCAAGTTATTTAGTTTCGGTATTGTCGAGCTTGGCGCGCAGCAATGCACCCAGGCTGGTGGTGCCGGCATTTTCACGCGCGGAAGTCTGGCTTAAGGTGGCCATGGCTTCGGTTTGATCAGCCGCATCCTTGGCCTTGATCGACAACTGGATGTTGCGTGTCTTGCGGTCCACATTGACCACCACGGCGGTAACTTCGTCGTCAACTTTGAGCACGTTGCGGGCATCTTCAACCCGGTCACGACTGATTTCGCTGGCGCGCAGGTAGCCAATGATGTCGCCGCCCAAATCGATTTCAGCACCTCGGGCATCGACGGTCTTGACTTTGCCGGTAACCACTTGACCCTTGTCGTTGATGCTGGCGAAGGTGGTAAATGGGTCGGAATCGAGTTGTTTGATACCGAGCGAGATGCGTTCGCGATCGACATCGACTGCCAGCACCAGGGCTTCAACTTCCTGGCCTTTCTTGTATTCGCGTACAGCGACTTCACCCGACTCGTTCCAGGACAGATCAGACAAGTGCACCAGGCCGTCGATGCCGGCTGCCAAACCGACAAAGATGCCGAAGTCGGTGATCGATTTGATCGGACCCTTGACGCGGTCGCCACGCTTGGTGTTTTGGGCGAACTCTTCCCATGGGTTGGCTTTGCATTGCTTCATGCCCAGCGAGATGCGGCGTTTGTCTTCGTCGATTTCAAGCACCATGACTTCAACTTCGTCACCCAAAGCAACGATTTTGCTGGGTGCAATGTTCTTGTTGGTCCAATCCATCTCGGAGACGTGCACCAGGCCTTCGATGCCGGGTTCGAGTTCCACAAACGCGCCGTAGTCGGCGATGTTGGTGATTTTGCCGAACATGCGCGTGCCTTGCGGGTAACGGCGATTGACGCCCATCCAGGGGTCGTCGCCCAATTGTTTGAGTCCCAGCGAGACGCGGTTCTTTTCGGTGTCGAACTTGAGAATCTTGGCGGTGATTTCTTGACCGGCGGTGACCACTTCGCTCGGGTGACGTACCCGACGCCAGGCCATGTCGGTGATGTGCAGCAGACCGTCAATGCCGCCCAGATCGACAAACGCGCCGTATTCGGTAATGTTCTTGACCACGCCCTGCACAATGGCGCCTTCCTTGAGGGTGTTCATCAGCTTGGCGCGTTCTTCGCCCATGCTGGCCTCAACCACGGCACGGTGCGACAGCACGACGTTGTTGCGCTTGCGATCAAGTTTGATGACCTTGAATTCAAGGGTTTTGTTCTCATACGGCGAGAGGTCTTTGGTGGGGCGGGTATCGACCAGCGAGCCCGGCAAGAAGGCGCGAATGCCGTTGACCAGCACCGTGAGACCGCCCTTGACCTTGCCACTGGTCACGCCGGTGACAAATTCGCCGGATTCCAGCGCTTTCTCCAGACTCATCCAGGAGGCCAGACGCTTGGCGGTGTCGCGCGAGAGGATGGTGTCGCCGTAGCCGTTCTCGATCGAGCCGATGGCCACCGAGACGAAGTCGCCCACCTGGACTTCAATTTCGCCCTTGTCACTTTTGAATTCTTCGAGCGGCACGTAGGCTTCGGATTTGAGGCCGGCGTTGACAACGACAAAGCTGTGCTCGATACGCACCACTTCAGCAGTGATGACTTCGCCCGTGCGCATTTCGGTGCGTTTAAGGGACTCTTCAAACAGATCGGCAAAAGATTCAGACATTTTTGAGGCGGCGTTAACCGCAGGTTAATGCACGGTTTTATCCGTGGGTTTAGTTTGTTGAACCCCGCAAGCAGTGCGCCAATGCGGCGCGAGAGGGCTTGTGGGGGCCGGTGTCTTTCAGATTGCTCCAAAAGGCTGTTTGCCCTGCCACCAGTGCAACACCAGAGCTAGCGATTTTTCAATCGATAAATCCGAGTTGTCCAGCAACTTGGCATCTTGTGCTGGCTTGAGTGGCGCGACGCTGCGGGCGCTGTCCCGTGCGTCGCGTGCTTGCAGGTCAGCACGAAGAGAGGGGAGTGTAGCCGAAATTCCGTTTGAAATCAGTTGCTTATGGCGTCGTTGTGCTCTTTGTTCGGCGCTGGCGGTTAAAAACACTTTGAGCGGGGCGTCGGAGAAGACGACGGTGCCCATGTCACGCCCGTCGGCAACGAGGCCCGGCAATTGGCGAAAACCACGCTGCAAGTTGAGCAGCGCCAGCCGCACCTGCGGCATCGCTGCCACCTTGGAGGCGTTCATACCCGCTTCTTCGCTGCGGATAGCCGCAGTGACATCGACACCGTCAAGTCGGACAAGATTTTGATCAAATTCAATTTTCAGCTTGGTCGCCAAGGCTGCAATGGTCTGCTCCTGCAAGCTGTCGAGCGTCAGCCCTGCCTGCACCGCTGCCAAGGCAGTGATGCGGTAGAGCGATCCGGAATCGAGCAAATGGTAGCCCAGCGCTTTGGCCAGCGCCGCTGCCAGCGTGCCCTTGCCAGAAGCGCTCGGGCCATCCATGCAAATCACGGGAATGGCGTGGGGCAGGGCCTGCACCACGGAAAACAGTGCTTCAAAATAATCAGGGAAAGTTTTAGCCACGCAACCTGGGTCTTCGATGCGAACCGGCAAACCAGCCGGGTTGAAGGCGGCCAGCGCAAAACACATCGCCATGCGGTGGTCGTCGTAGGTATGGATGCTGGCGGCCCGCCAGTGATCCGGGCTTGCTGGTGGTGTGATGCGAATAAAGTCTGCACCTTCCTCTACCGTGGCACCGAGCTTGCGCAGCTCACAGGCCATGGCCGTCAGGCGGTCGGTCTCCTTGACGCGCCAACTGGCAATATTACGCAACGTGCTGCTGCCCTTTGCGTACAGGGCCAGTACCGCCAGCGTCATGGCGGCGTCGGGAATGTGGTTGCAGTCGAGGTCAATCGCCTTGAGCGGCCAACTGCCGCGTGAAACCTCAAGCCAGCTTGAGCCGCTTTCCACCTGCGCGCCCATCTTTTGTGCGGCTTCGATGAAGCGGATGTCGCCTTGAATGGAGTCCGCGCCCACGCCCTCAATTCTGATTTTGTTCCTATGATCGGCGGCGATAGTCCCCAGTGCAATGAAATAACTGGCTGAGGAAGCATCGGCTTCGATCTGTAGTGCGCCCGGTGACTTGAACTGGCTGTCCGCCGCAATGGTGAAGCGCTGCCAGCCCTCTCGTTTCACCACAACGCCAAAGCGTTCCAGCAGCTTGAGGGTTATTTGAATGTAGGGACGCGAGATCAGCTCGCCGAGCACTTCGATAACAATGCTTTTCTGAGCTACCAGGGGCAAGGCTATCAACAACGACGTGAGAAATTGGCTCGACACATCGCCCCGCACCCGGATCGGTTTGTCCAGTTTCAAGGTGGCGTGGCCAATGTGCAACGGCGGGAAACCTGCTTGCCCCAGATAGTCAATCTGGCAGCCAAGCTGGCGCAGCGCATCGACCAAGTCGCCGATGGGGCGCTCGTGCATGCGCGCCACACCTCGCAGTTCAAAGTCGCCGCCAAGGACGGCCAGAGCGGCGGTGAGCGGCCGGATTGCGGTGCCGGCATTGCCCATGAACAGGCTGCAAGTTCCCTCGCCCTTGGGGTGAGGCAAGCGCCCAGCCAGGCCATCAATCTCAACCGTGCTGCCGGTCTGGCGCACCTCACAGCCGAGTTGGCGCAAAGCGCCGAGCATGACCCGCGTGTCGTCGGATTCGAGCAGACCGTGCAAGGTGGTGCTGCCCTGGCTCAATGCCGACAGCAGCAGCACCCGGTTGGAGATGCTTTTTGAGCCCGGCAGAAAAACCGTGCCGCCCGCGCTCGTCAGTGGCGGAACATCAAGAAACGCTGTGCTAAACATTAATCCTGCCACTGCGTCATGCGCCAATGGGCGCGCGTCTGGCTGGCATGCTGAATCAAACCTTCCAGTGCCTGGCTGTCGCCACTGGCGAGCAGGCGTTCAAGTTCCCGCAGGTGATGCTGAAAAATTTTCGACTGGGCCAGCAACTCCTCGCGATTGGAAACCATGATGTCGCGCCATATTTTGGCGTCGCTCGCCGCAATCCGGCTGAAGTCGCGAAAGCCGGGACCGGCGAGCGATAAAAATTCTTTACCCTGACTCTGGCCTGCGATGGCGTTGATCAGCGCAAATGAAATCAGATGCGGCAAATGGCTGACCGCAGCAAAGGCGGTGTCATGTGACTCGGGCGACATCTGCAATACCCGGCAACCCAGCGCACGCCAGAGTTCGAGCGCTTTTAGCAACTGAATGGTCAGTGTGGATTCGGTCGGCGTGAGAATGATCTGGCAGCCAGCATACAGGTTGGCATCCGCGTGTTCTACCCCGGAGACTTCTTTGCCGGTAATCGGATGGCACGGCACGAAGGAGCCGATTTGCCCCGGCAGCGCGCGCTGCGCCGCGTCAATCACGGCGCGCTTGGTTGAACCGACATCCATGATGAGCATTTGCGGTGTGACCAAATGCTCGATGGCCTTGAGGGCGGTTTCGGTGGCGACTACCGGTACGGCGATCAAGACAATGTCAGACCCAGTGGCCGCTTGCGAAGCTGACTCGGCGATGTCATCAATCACGCCCAGTTGGAGCGCGCGCTCGGTGCTGGCAGGCGACTGGCTGTAGCCCGCCACCCGCTTGACCAGCCCAGCCTGCTTGAGTGCCAGTGCGAACGAGCCACCCATCAAGCCGCAGCCAATCAGGCCGAGTTGCTCAAACATGTTTCGCCGCCGGGCCGCCCCATGTCGTCCTGACTCTGACGAGTCCGCCCGAGGGCGAAATGCGGCCCCCTCGGGGGGCAGTGAACAACACGAATTGAGTGAACGTGGGGGCCATCTCTATTCACCAATTGGATAGGTGCCAAGCACCTTGTAGAAGGCGCACAGATTTTGCAGCTCTTTGAGTGCCGTTGCGACATGCGACTGCGAAGGGTGGCCCTCAATGTCGATGTAAAAGTAGTATTCCCATTGGCCTGAGCGTGCCGGACGCGACTCAAAGCGGGTCATTGAAACGCCATGGTTTTTGAGCGGCACCAACAGATCATGCACGGCACCGGGCTTATTGGGGACCGAGACGATCAGGCTGACGCAGTCCTTGCCGGAAGCGAGTGGGGCGCTCAGCGTTTGGGGCAGACACACCACGGCAAAACGGGTGCGGTTGAGGGCGTCGTCCTGAATCGCCGCAGCAGCCACGTGCAGACCAAATTCGCTGCCAGCGCGCTCACTCGCAATCGCTGCCCAGGCCGGGTTGGTGGCGGCCAGACGGGCACCTTCGGCGTTGCTGGCAACGGCGCGCCGCTCAACATGGGGTAGGTGAGCGGTGAGCCAGTCCTGACATTGGGCCAATGCCTGGGAATGGGCACAGACGACTTCAATACCGTTCAGGGTTGAGTTGAGTCGAAGCAGGTTGTGGCGCACCAAAAAACTGGTTTCGCCAATGATGTGCAAGGGCGAGTTCAGCAGCAGATCGAGTGAACGGGAGATGCCGCCCTCGCTTGAGTTCTCCATCGGCACCACGCCAAACTCGGCACTGCCCGATGCGGCGGCCCGAAACACCTCGTCGATGCTGATGCACGGCAGACGCTCGATGCCAGAGCCAAAGTAGTGCAGTGCGGCTTGTTCGCTGAAAGTGCCGGCCGGCCCCAGATAAGCGACACGCTGTGCTGCCTCAAGCGCGCGACAGGCTGACATGACTTCGCGCCAGATAGCTGCCACGCCCAGGCGCTTGAGTGGACCCGGATTGAGCGCTTGCAGTTTGCGGATAACCTGCGCCTCGCGCTCGGGCTGAAATACGGCAGAGCCATCGATGCGCTTGATTTCTCCGACCTGATGGGCCAGCGCCGCGCGCCGGTTCAGCAGCGTCAGCAACTCCTGATCAAGGGCGTCAATCTGGCTGCGTAATTCGGGTAGGGTGGTCGCCATTTTCAGCCGTGCATTTTTTCAAAGTCCAGCAGGTACGCCACCAGTGCTTGCACACCTTCGAGCGGCATCGCGTTATAAATGCTGGCGCGCATGCCGCCGACCAATTTATGCCCCTTGAGTTGCAGCAGGTGATGGTCGCGCGCGCCTGCCAAAAACGCAGCATTCAGGTTTTCATCGCGCAGAAAAAAAGGCACGTTCATGCGCGAGCGGCAGTTGTGGGCAACCTGATTGTAGTAAAGCCGGGAGTGGTCGATGGTGTCGTACAGCAGCGCTGCCTTGGCCTGGTTGCGCGCCTCCATGGCAGCGATGCCACCCTGGCGTTTGAGCCACTGAAACACCAGGCCAGCGATGTAGATGGCGTAGGACGGCGGGGTATTGAACATGGACTGGTTGTCTGCTAGCAACTGGTAGTTGAAGGCGCTGGGGCAAATGGGTAGCGCACGATCCAGCAGGTCTTCGCGCACGATCACCAGCGTCAGGCCAGCAGGCCCCAGGTTTTTCTGGGCACCGCCAAAGGCCAGCCCAACGCGCGACCAATCCACTGGCCGGGAGGCGACATGCGAAGAAAAATCAATCACCAGTGGCGCGTCGCTGCCGAGCGCCTTGAGGTCGGGCAACTCGTGGAATTCAACGCCGTGAATGGTCTCGTTGGAACAAATGTGGACGTAACTGGCAGTTGGGTTGAGCTTCCAACTGGCGGGCTCGGGCAGGCTAATGAAGCTGCCCGGTTCGCTGCTGGCGGCGACATTGACGCTACAGTACTTGCGCGCTTCCTGTTGCGAGCGCTCGCTCCAGCTGCCGGTAACGACAAAATCGGCGCTACCAGCGCGGGCGAGGTTGAGCGGCACGATCGCGTTTTGAGCCTGACCACCGCCTTGCATGAAGAGGATTTTGAAATGGGCTGGCACAGCCAGCAACTCGCGCAAGTCGGTCTGCACTTGTTCGTAGATGATTCCAAATTCCGAGCCACGATGGCTCATCTCCATCACGCTCATGCCGCTGCCGTGCCAGTCCAGCATTTCACTAGCCGCTTCAGACAAAACCTCTTGCGGCAGCGTCGCGGGTCCGGCGCCAAAATTAAACGGTCGGTTCATCAGGATTTTCTTCGGTAATGTTGTCATCCAGCGGGTTGGCATCATTCTCGACAATGCGTTGCAAACCACTCAATTGGGAGCCTTCGTCCAGGCCGATCAGCGTGACACCTTGCGTGGCACGGCCGAGCTCGCGGATCTCGCTGACGCGGGTGCGCACCAAAACGCCCTTGTCGGTGATCAGCATGATCTCATCATCGGCATGCACCAGCGTGGCGGCCACCACTTTGCCGTTGCGTTCGGATTGGGTGATGGCGATCATGCCCTTGGTGCCGCGGCCGTGGCGTGTGTATTCAGTGATGTTGGTACGCTTGCCAAAACCGTTTTGCGTGGCGGTCAAGACGCTTTGTGTCTCATCTTCTGCTACCAGCATGGCAATCACACTCTGGCCGTCTTCGAGCATCATGCCGCGTACGCCGCGCGCTTGTCGACCCATCGGACGCACATCGTTTTCGTCAAAGCGCACCGCTTTGCCGCCATCGGAAAACAGCATCACATCGTGCGCGCCGTCGGTCAGCGCAGCGCCAATCAAAAAGTCGCCATCGTCAAGATCAACGCAGATAATGCCAGCTTTGCGCGGATTGCTGAACTCATCGAGCGCGGTCTTCTTGACAGTGCCCATGCGGGTTGCCATAAACACGAACTGGTTCGCCGGAAAGCTACGTTTCTCGCCAGTGAGGGGTAATACGACGGTAACTTTTTCGCCCTCGGTCAGCGGGAACATGTTGACGATCGGGCGACCGCGTGAGCCGCGTGAGCCTTGCGGCACTTCCCAGACTTTGAGCCAGTACAGGCGGCCCCGGTTGCTGAAGCACAAGATGTAGTCGTGCGTGTTGGCAATAAAGAGCTGATCGACCCAATCGTCTTCCTTGGTGGCGGTAGCCTGCTTGCCGCGACCACCGCGTTTTTGCGCCCGGTATTCACTCAAAGGCTGGCTCTTGATGTAGCCGCTGTGCGAGAGTGTGACCACCATATCGGTTGGTGTGATCAGGTCTTCGGTGCTGAGGTCAAACGAGCTGTACTCCACCAGGCTGCGCCGGGCACCGAGTTTGGTTTGGCCGAACTCGGTTCTAATGGCAGTGAGTTCTTCGCCGATGATGATGGCTACGCGTTCCGGCCTGGCCAGAATGTCGAGCAGGTCGTCAATCTCGCCCATCACTTCTTTGTATTCCGCAACGATCTTGTCCTGCTCCAGGCCGGTCAGGCGTTGCAGGCGCATTTGCAGGATTTCTTGCGCCTGCGTCTCCGACAAGCGGTACAGGCCATCGCTGCCCATGCCGTAAATTCGCTCCAGGCCAGCGGGGCGATAGTCATCGGCGTTGACCGTGCCGCCGTCAGTGCGGCTGCGGGTGAGCATCTCGCGCACCAGTTTGCTGTCCCACGGCCGGGCCATCAGTTCGGTCTTGGCCACCGGCGGTGTTGGCGCGTTGCGAATGATGGCGATGAACTCATCAATATTGGCCAGCGCCACGGCCAGGCCTTCGAGCACATGGCCACGTTCGCGTGCCTTGCGCAAGTTGAACACGGTGCGCCGGGTGACAACTTCACGCCGGTGGTTCAGGAAGACTTCAATCAAATCCTTGAGGTTGCACAGCTTGGGTTGGCCGTCGATCAGCGCCACCATGTTCATGCCAAAGGTGTCTTGCAACTGGGTCTGTTTGTACAGGTTGTTGAGCACCACTTCAGGCACTTCGCCGCGCTTGAGTTCAATCACCAGTCGCATGCCCGATTTGTCGGATTCATCCTGGATGTGGCTGATACCTTCGATTTTCTTCTCGTGCACCAGCTCGGCCATGCGCTCCTGCAGGGTCTTTTTGTTGACCTGGTAGGGCAACTCATCGACGATGATGGCCTGACGCTGACCCTTGTCGATGTCTTCAAAGTGAACCTTGGCGCGCATCACTACCTTGCCGCGCCCGGTGCGGTATCCGTCCTTAACGCCGTTGATGCCGTAGATGATGCCAGCGGTGGGGAAGTCAGGGGCCGGCACGATTTCCATCAGTTCGTCAATCGAGGCCTCTGGGTTGTGCAACAGGTGCAGGCAGGCATCAACGACTTCATTGAGATTGTGCGGGGGAATGTTGGTGGCCATGCCCACGGCAATGCCTGAGGAGCCATTGACCAGCAGATTGGGGAACCGGGCTGGCATGACCAGCGGTTCATGTTCGCTGCCATCGTAGTTGGGGCCGAAATCAACCGTTTCCTTGTCCAGGTCGGCCAGCATTTCATGGGCAATTTTCGACATGCGAATTTCGGTGTAGCGCATGGCAGCGGCGTTGTCGCCATCGACCGAACCGAAATTGCCCTGACCATCAACCAGCATGTGGCGCAAGGAAAAATCCTGCGCCATGCGCACAATGGTTTCATAGACCGCGCTGTCGCCGTGCGGGTGGTACTTGCCAATGACGTCACCGACGATGCGCGCGGATTTCTTGTAGGGCTTGTTCCAGTCGTTGCTGAGCTCGTGCATGGCAAACAGCACGCGCCGGTGTACCGGTTTGAGGCCGTCGCGCGCGTCGGGCAGGGCACGCCCGACAATCACGCTCATGGCGTAATCGAGGTAGCTGCGGCGCATTTCCTCCTCAAGACTGACGGGCAGGGTTTCTTTGGCGAATTGGGTCATGAGGAGGTCGTGTCGGGGTCGTGGCAATGTCAATGGGGGATTCTAATGGGCCTCTTGTGGCTGGGCCTTGTGGTTTCTAGGCAACGACGCTGTGTATTTGACTGGCGCTTTTGTAATTGGGAATGACCCGGGATCGGTTTCGGGTTTGAGGCTGAATTTGGCTGTGGCACAATGACAGTAGCGTTTTAGGTGATTCGCATCTAAGGCGTCTGATAAATATTCGCCGCGCTGCTGCGGCTTTTTCCCTAAAAGGAGAACCATGAAGAAATTTAATAAAGTGGCAATGTTGGTTGCTGCTGCAGCATTCGTAACGGTTGCTGGTGCCCAGACAGTTGATAACTGGGTCAATTCCAGTGGCATTCCCTGGAAAAACGGTACCAATGAACTCTGCTGGCGTGACGCCAGTTGGACGCCAGCTACTGCAGCCAAGGGTTGCGATGGCGCCATCGTAGCGCCGCCACCGGCACCGGAGCCTGTTGTTGTGGCACCACCGCCGCCACCGCCACCCGTCGTGACCCCACCACCACCGCCACCGCAACCCGTCGCCGCTACCAAGGTAACCTATGCCGCTGATGCGTTCTTTGACTTTGACAAAGCCGTAGTCAAGGCTGAAGGAAAAGCCAAGTTGGATGACCTGATTGGTAAAGTCAATGGCATCAATCTGGAAGTCATCATTGCCGTCGGTCATACTGACTCAGTGGGTAGTGATGCCTACAACCAGAAGCTGTCAGTTCGCCGGGCCGAAGCTGTGAAGGCTTATCTGGTGTCCAAGGGCATTGAGAAAAATCGCGTTTACACCGAAGGCAAGGGCGAGAAACAACCTGTGGCTGACAACAAGACCAAAGAAGGTCGCGCTAAAAACCGCCGCGTTGAAATTGAAGTGGTGGGTACCCGCGCTAATTAGTCATTGGTATTTGTACCAGGAGGCAGCTTCTTTTGAGGCTGCTTCATAAATACCCCGCCTCGGCGGGGTTTTTTGTTTTTGATCGCCCGGCGTGGGTACATGCTTGTATTTTGTATGTACCATGGCAATGAACTTTTTATTTTGCCGATAATCTACCCATGACTTCAACAACACTGAACGCTGACCCGGCCGAACTGGCCAAATTTTCTGACTTGGCGCATCGTTGGTGGGATATGGAGGGTGAATTTCGCCCCCTGCACCAAATCAACCCGCTGCGGCTGGATTGGATCAACCGCCTTTGCCCGCTGGCGGGCCAGCAGGTACTTGACGTCGGTTGCGGTGGCGGTATTTTGTCTGACGCGATGGCGCGTGTGGGCGCCAATGTCACCGGGATTGACTTGGCCACCAAAGCGCTCAGAGTGGCGCAACTGCACGCAATCGAGACACAGACACCTAATGTGGCGTATCGTGAAATCAGCGTCGAGACATTGGCGCAGCAGCAGCCGCAGAGCTTTGATGTAGTGACTTGCATGGAAATGCTCGAACATGTGCCCGACCCAGCCTCGGTGGTGCGCGCTTGTGCCGCGTTGGTCAAACCCGGTGGCTGGGTGTTTTTTTCGACCCTGAACCGCAGCCCAAAATCTTTTTTATTGGCGGTTGTGGGTGCCGAGTACGTGCTGGGCCTGCTGCCGCGCGGCACCCATGAATACGCCAAGATGATCCGGCCCAGTGAACTGGCCAGCTACAGCCGTGAATCGGATCTCGATTTGCGCCACACGCGTGGTATGCAATACAACCCGCTCTCGCAGCGCTATTGGTTAAACGCCGACACCAGCGTGAATTATCTTTTTGCCACGCAAAAAACGATGATCGCAACCCCATGACAGGCGTTGATGGAATGTTTGCCAACGTGCAGGCGGTACTGTTCGATCTGGATGGCACGCTGATTGACAGCGCACCAGACCTCGGTGTGGCCGCCAACCAAATGCTGCTCAAGCGAGGCCGCTCAGCCTTGCCGCTGGCGCAGTACCGTCCGCTTGCCAGCATGGGCGCACGCGGCATGATCGGACTGGCCTTTGGTGTGATGCCAGAACATGCCGATTTTGATGCACTACGCGAAGAGTTCTTCACCAATTACGAGCAGTGCATGACACAGAACACATTTGCTTTTGAAGGCGTGCCTGAATTGATTATTCATTTGTTATCACTTGATCTGCCTTGGGGAGTTGTCACCAATAAATTGGCCCGTTTCACTGACCCTCTGACGCGTGCCATACCCCTGTTTGCATCGGCACGGGCGATAGTCAGTGGTGACACCACGCCTTATGCGAAACCGCAACCGGAACCTCTGTTGGAGGCGGCCCGGCGGCTTGCCGTCGAGCCGACGCACTGTCTATATGTGGGCGACGATGAGCGCGATATTATGGCCGGACTTGCCGCCGGCATGGTCACTGCAGCCGCCACCTATGGGTACCTCGGTGAAAAGACCGATCCGCTTCAGTGGGGCGCGCACGTCATCATTAATTCTCCGGGTGAGCTCTTGCGATTGCTGGCCAAGGCCTAAAATACGAGGCTTGGGGCTGCACTGGTTTCGACGTGGGTACGGAATCGCTGTGGTGCATGTCGAGCTGAATGCGCTCGTAAAACAGATTCAAAAAAACTAACTGCAAACGACGAACGTTTCGCACTCGCTGCTTAAACACCAGTGAGCCTTACAACAGCAGGCCGATGGGCTGGGCAAGGGGTCTTTAGCGCAAGCTAAAAATTCCAGGCTGTAAGGTCATTCACATCGGCTGGCGCTGGATCGGGTACCTTGGTTCAGAGCAAGATAATAGGGTGCTGGCGACTGTGAAAGCGTGTGGCTGCGCGTTCACAAGGGCGAGACCCAAATCAGACCACTAAACATGTAGATCTGCTCGAAGATGGCTTGCGGACGCGGGTTCAAATCCCGCCAGCTCCACCATATACA
>PKWM01000045.1 GCA_003133245.1 Rhodoferax sp.
AAGATGGTATCCCTACCCTCCTCGGCCAACGGCACGACGCCACTCATGATGGCGGCGCGTTACAGCACACCGTCGGCCGTTAAACTACTGCTCGAGGCAGGTGCCGATCCGACGCTAAAAAATGACCAGGGTTTGAGTGCAATTGATTTCGCGCAGAGCGTGGACCGTTCTGACTCAGCCAATCTCATTGCCGCCTTTGTTCTTAATCTTTCAACCCAAAGGTAGTTGGTGACACTGGTTCAGTACTTTATACGATGTATATTATGTTAAGTAACATATTGGAAGCCTGCAAGTTAATCGTCCCATCAAGAAAGCGAAAAACTCACGGTGGGGGCCGTTGCATCGGCAAACGAGCTACCCAGGGCAATTTCCCCGTGGCCGTGTAAAGCGCACTCCTCCCGTCTAAGCAGTAAATCGGCACCATCGCCCGAAAACCGAACCCAACTGCCATAGGAACTCATGTCAACCAGCACCAAACCACCGTTGCGCCACTCAATGCGGGCGTGGGTGCGTGAAACGCGGGGATCGTTGACAACAAAATCAGCCTGTGGAATGCGCCCCAAGTGAATCGGCATCTCAAAGGCTCTAAAAATCTTGTGAGTATCACGCCAGGTCAGTTCAATCTGACCTCCCAACACATCCCGGTCCGAAGCTTCCTGGAATGAGTCAAGACTTGCCTGCATGGTCAAAAAATCGGTTTCCACATCCTCCTGCCAATCAACCTGGTAAACCGTACAGGGTTCCACTCGTCCGCGAATGCTGATGGGCCCCAGTTTTCTAAAACGCACGCCATTTGATTCACTGGCACCCAAAAGCGCCTCATGGTTGGCCCAGATCTGAAAGGGCCCCGACAAATCACTCAGGCGAGAGGCTACATTGACCGCATCGCCATAACAGTCGCCCGCCACAATTTCAACATCACCGCTGGCAACGCCAATGCGCAGAGGCATAAATTTGGACTGTTCAAACTGGGACTTGCGCTTTTCGTGAATACGTTGCAACTCCAGTACCGTATGGATAGCAGCCAGATTGTCATCAAACAAGGCCAGCACCCCATCGCCCAGCATTTTGACGACACGTCCGCCATGGGTTTCAACGACCTTCGCAATCCAGCTTGTGATACGTGTTACCGCTAGCGTCGCTTGCGAGTTGCCCAAGGCTTCAAAAGCGCTGGTGCTGCCGAATAGATCGGTAAATACAACAGTAGTCTTAACACCCATTCCAATTATTCCGTTTCTTCAAACTGGGACAGAGTTTAGGGCATCGGCCAATTATTGATACGCCAAATGGCCCCAGAAAAGCAGAGCCTCCCGTCCTTTTACCAACAAATCGGTTTTGGCACCCACCGGCAAGATCACTTTGGTGGCGATGTGGCCGTAAGGCAAGTTGGTAAGTACGGGAACCTTAATCTGCTGACGCAACCAGTCCAACACGCTTAGCAATTTGTAGCCGCGGTCATGCGCTGTCAGCTTGTATTCGGTGAACTGTCCCAGAACAATCGCTTTTTGCTGCTTCAATACGCCAGCGTGCAGCAGTTGCGTGAGCATGCGCTCGATGCGATACGGGTGCTCGCCAACGTCCTCCAGAAACAAGATTCCGCCTTTGACTGCGGGGAAATACGGGCTGCCCAACAGGCAAGCCAATACCGACAGGTTGCCACCCCACAGCAGCCCCTGTTTAACGCCAAAAGAGGTTTTTGCAATGGTCTCACTAACGCTGGCGGCTGCCTCCCTGCCTTGCCGCCAGCCCGTGCCCTCCCCTCGCCCCGTGATCAGATCATCAAAACAGGCCTCCATGATGTCGTCTGGCAACAGCCTTTCACCATGCCCATGCCCATGACCATCCACCACGTCCGGTTTGCCACCCACACCGAAACCCTCGCACAAGGCCGGCCCGGCCCAAGTAATGGCACCGGTGTGCGCCAGCACGGCATTTTGGAAAGCCGTGAAATCACTGATACCGACAAACTGTGTGCCTTTCTCAATCGCCTTGGCCACCGCCTTGTAATGAATACCGGGCAAGATGCGCGTCAATCCATAGCCGCCGCGCGAGATCAAGGCAACGTCGGCACCACTTGCCGCAGCCCGGTGAATCGCCGCCAGCCGGGTTGCATCATCACCAGCAAAGCGCAGATGACTGGCCAGCGCCGCCTCGTCAATTTCAACTTCGTACCCGAGCGCCCGCAACCGCGCCACGCCACGCCGAAAAGCCGCTTTGTCACGTACCGCACCGGAGGGTGAATAAATATAGATGTGTTTTTTCATAATCACAACAGCGTTAAGCTTGAACTATTTCTCAGTCATGGGCTTATTACTGGCAGGTAGTTTCTTGCGTTTATTTCTAAAAAAATCCTGCAACAGGCCAGCACACTGAGCTGCCAGCACACCGCCCAGCACTTGCGTCTGGTGGTTCAAACGTGGGTTGGCAAACAAATCCAGCACCGAGCCAGCGGCGCCGGTTTTCGGGTCGGCCGCACCAAACACCACACGTTGCAGACGCGCGTGCAGCATGGCACCCACGCACATCGCGCACGGTTCGAGCGTAACGAACAACTCGCAATCAAGCAAACGATAGTTACCCAACGCTTTGGCTGCAGCGCGCAGTGCCACCATTTCAGCGTGGGCGCTCGGGTCGTGTTGGCCAATCGGTGCATTGCTACCCACTGCAATCACCTGGCCAGCGCGCACCACCACCGCACCTACCGGCACTTCGCCCTCTGCTGCGGCAAAGCGGGCCTGGGTCAGGGCCAACTGCATCGTTTGGGTGTCGCTCAGGGCATCGATAGCGGGCATTTGAGAAGCTTCAACATCATCATCCCTGCTACATACAACGGCGCAGCTCAGGCAGGCATTACGGGCGTTGGCGAGGCCAAGCCCAAGCGCTCCAGCCAAGCGGCCAAAGCGCGCCCGTCGTCGTTGCCACTGGCGTAAATCTCGTGCATTTTCGCGTGCGACTCGGGTCGGTGCTGGTTGAGTTTGAGTTTGCATTGCAAATCAGTCACGCGCAGTTCAAAGCCGACGATGGCCGCCAGCATCTTCTGTTGATAGTCCGGCTCCAAAGTGCGCCACTGTGCCGCGTAGGCTGGCTCATGCTCGGCAATCAGTTTTTTCAACAATTGGTCTTTCGCTTTTGCATCGTCAATCAGCCTGGCCTGGACAGTGCAATGCACGGCCAGATAGTTCCAGGTCGGCACCCGCACCAGATCAGGATACACCGTGGGCGACAAATAGGCTTGTGGCCCCATGAAAGTGACCACCGCTTGGGGCCTGGTTTGCAGGTAATGCCAATGGGGATTGGCCTTGGCAACATGACCCAGCAGCAGCCAATTTTTTTCACCAGAACGGCTCGCAGCTGGCTCTTGCAGATGCAGCGGTAAATGTGTGACAAACGGCAGACCGGCATCATCGACACTGATGAGGCTGGCCAACGGATAGCCACGCATCAGGGCAATCGCATCCGACCTGTTTGTTGAATTGAATTGAGAAGGCAAGTACATGATCAATCTTCACTCCCACTCAATGGTGGCGGGTGGTTTGCTGGAAACGTCGTAGGTCACGCGGTTGATGCCGCGCACCTCGTTGATGATGCGGCTTGAGACTTTTTTGAGCAGCGCATAGGGTAGCTCGGCCCAGTCGGCCGTCATGAAGTCGCTGGTTTGCACCGCGCGCAGTGCCACCACGTAGTCATAAGTGCGGCCATCACCCATCACGCCGACGCTTTTGACTGGTAAAAACACGACAAAGGCCTGGCTGGTCAGGTCGTACCAGCTTTTGCCACTGGCTTCATCGATGAAATTGCGCAGCTCCTCGATAAAAATGGCATCTGCACGCCGTAGCAAATCGGCGTATTCCTTTTTCACCTCGCCCAGAATGCGCACGCCCAAGCCTGGGCCGGGAAACGGATGGCGATACACCATGTGATAGGGCAAACCCAGAGCCACTCCGAGCTCGCGCACCTCGTCCTTGAAGAGTTCACGCAGTGGCTCCAGCAGTTTGAGGCCGAGTAACTCGGGCAGGCCACCGACATTGTGATGGCTCTTGATGACTACCGCTTTTTTAATTTTGCTGCCACCCGATTCGATCACGTCCGGATAGATCGTGCCCTGCGCCAGCCATGCAACGTGACGCGACTGGTCGCTTTTGAGCTTGGCAGCCTCGGCCTTGAACACTTTAACAAATTCTCGGCCAATGATCTTGCGTTTGTTTTCCGGGTCGCTGACACCTGCCAAACATCCCAAAAATTGTTCAGCCGCATCGACCCGAATTACCTTGGCGTGCAGCTTGCCGGCAAACATCTCCATCACCAGATTGCCTTCATTCAGGCGCAGCAAACCGTGATCGACAAAAACGCAGGTAAGCTGCTCGCCAATGGCACGGTGAATCAGTGCGGCTACCACTGATGAATCAACCCCACCTGAGAGGCCCAGAATGACTTCTTCCGTGCCTACCTGGGCGCGGATTTTGGCTACCGCTTCGCTGACGTAGTCGCCCATGATCCAATCAGGTCGCACCGCACAGATGTCCAAAATAAAACGCTCCAGAATCGCCGCGCCGCGCTTGGTGTGCGTCACTTCCGGGTGAAACTGCACGCCGTAAAAGCGCCGTTCTTCGTCAGCCATGCCGGCAATCGGGCAACTGTCCGTGCTGGCCATCAGCTTGAAACCAGGAGGCAGCTCGGTCACCTTGTCACCATGGCTCATCCAGACCTGCAACATACCATGGCCCATCGGGCTGGCGTAGTCCTGGATGCCCTCAAGCAAGTCCGTGTGACCATGCGCGCGCACGTCGGCATGACCAAACTCGCGCTGGTGGCCGCTGGCAACGAGACCGCCCAACTGGTGCGCCATGGTCTGCATGCCGTAGCAAATGCCCAGCACCGGCAGGCCCAACTCAAACACTGCGGCGGGCGCCTTGTCGGTGGTTTCTTCATAAACGCTGGCGTGACTGCCAGAAAGGATGATGCCCCTCAGTTGGCCGTCGCGGGCATAGGCTCGCAGCCAATCGTCAGTGACGTCGCAGGGATGAACCTCGCAAAACACATGCGCATCGCGAATGCGCCGCGCGATCAACTGGGTGACCTGGGAGCCAAAGTCGAGAATCAGGATTTTTTGGTGCATATCTTTGATCAGTTGAGTACAGAGCTTGCTCGTTTCACGTAGCTACGGTCTGTCCCACAATCACTCTGCCCGGTAATTTGGCGCTTCTTTGGTGATCTGCACGTCATGCACATGGCTCTCGCGAATGCCGGCGGTGGTGATCTCGACAAACTCGGCCTTGTCCTGCAACTCTTCAATCGTGGCGCAACCGCAGTAGCCCATGGCGGCACGCAGACCACCGGCCATCTGATAAATGATCGAGACCATTGAGCCTTTGTAGGGCACCCGGCCTTCAATGCCTTCGGGCACCAGTTTGTCGGCGTTCGGGTTGCCACTGGTGGCCTCCTGAAAGTAGCGATCCGCGCTGCCTTGCTCCATGGCACCAATAGAACCCATGCCACGGTAACTTTTGTAGCTGCGACCCTGAAACAGGATGACTTCACCGGGCGCTTCTTCGGTGCCGGCAAACATGCCACCCATCATCACGCTGCTGGCACCGGCAGCAATGGCTTTGGCAATATCACCACTAAAACGAATACCTCCATCGGCGATCAAGGGCACGCCGCTGCCCTTAAGCGCTTTGGCCACGCTGTCAATCGCCATGATCTGGGGCACGCCCACGCCGGCCACGATGCGGGTGGTGCATATGGAGCCCGGGCCAATGCCGACCTTGACTGCGTCGGCACCGGCTTCAACCAGCGCCAGTGCTGCCGCACCAGTGGCAATGTTGCCGCCAATGACTTCGACGTGCGGAAAATTTTGCTTGACCCAACGCACCCGCTCAATCACGCCCTTGCTGTGGCCATGTGCGGTATCGACCACAATCGCGTCAACACCAGCCCGCGCCAGCGCTTCGACACGCTCTTCGGTGCCCTCGCCTACCCCCACAGCAGCGCCAACGCGCAGCTTGCCCTGGCCGTCCCGCGCGGCGTTGGGAAAACTGGTCTGCTTGGTAATGTCTTTGACGGTGATCAGGCCCTTGAGCTCAAAGGCATCGTTGACCACCAGCAAACGCTCGATCTTGTACTGGTTGAGCAAAACCTTGGCCTGCTCCAGCGTGGTACCGTCGGGCACTGTCACCAGCTTGTCGCGCTTGGTCATGATGTGACTCACCGGCAGGTCGTAGCGCGTCTCGAAGCGCAGATCGCGCCCGGTTACTAGGCCCACGACCTTGCCGCCGTCGCACACGGGGAAACCCGAGACGCCGAGTTGCGCCGACAGATCGATTACCTGGCGTACGGTGTGTTGCGGCGTGATCACCACCGGGTCGCGCAACACGCCCGACTCGTAGCGTTTGACCTTGGCCACCTTGGCTGCCTGCTGCTGCGGCGTCATGTTTTTGTGAACAATGCCGATGCCGCCTTCTTGCGCTATGGCAATCGCCAGCCGGGCCTCGGTGACGGTATCCATGGCGGCTGAGGCCAGCGGCAAATTGAGCGCGATGTTGCGCGTAAAACGGGTGGCGAGGGAGGTGTCCTTGGGCAGGACTTGGGAGTACGCTGGTACCAACAATACATCGTCGAAGGTGAGCGCTTTGCCGATCAGGCGCATGTTCTAAGCTCCAAATGGCGAATTGTACCCGTGCCTCTGGCCACTCGACGATGGCCTTTGCCAGATGCCTGCCAACGAAGAGCGCTAAACTTCAGGCATGAAATTTTCCCAATACTTTTTGATCGGTATCGCCAGCTTGATGTCGGCACCGTCCTTTGCCCAGTGGCAGTGGATCGATCAAGATGGACACCGGGTCTTCAGCGACCGTGCACCACCGCCGGACATTGCAGATAAAAATATTTTGAACCGTCCTGTTGTTCGGGCGGCAAAAAATGACCCGCCGACAGCTTCGGCTGCTGGCTTGGCCGGCAGCGCTGCGGCTGCTTCGCAGGCATCAGGAGCCGCCAGTGCACCCAAAATCAGTGGTGCCGATAGGGAGCTGATGGAGAAGAAAAAACTGGCAGAGCAGGAGCAGAACGCAAAACGTCAAGCCGAACAAGAGAGAGTTCTGAAAACAAAAATTGAAAACTGTAGCCGTGCCAAGCAGGCCAAAGCCACTCTTGACTCGGGCATGCGCATGGGGCGAATGAACGAAAAAGGAGAACGCGAGGTGCTCGATGACGGTGCGCGCGCGACCGAGATCAAACGCATTCAGACCCTCATCGAAGCCGACTGTAAATAGTTCGCCGGGCCGACGAGCTGATCAATAACCTGCCTTGGCACCAGTGCGTTTTTTGACAAAAAGTCCGGTCGTGCGCGCGCCCTGCCCAGCAAAACGCTTGCGACGAGACTCTTTGGGATCGACGTCGAGCGAACGATAAATTTCAACCCGATCCTGATCAAGTAGCGTCTGACTTGAATCGACACGGCGTCCCCAGATTCCGACCGGTGTCGAGGCTTGATCAAGGGTTGGGAAAAGTTGGAATAACCCGCTCGCATGCAGGGCTTCCAATACAGTACTACCGGTTGCTAGAAGCAGGCTGACTTCACGTACCTCGCGCGCCAACGGCGAATAGACCAACGTAACTTTAATAAGCTTGTCATTCACCATAGACTTGCTTGGCCCGTTTGATAAAGGCTTCCACCATGTTATCGGCAATTTTGTCAAACACCGGGCCGACCAGTTTGCCCAGTAGTGCATTGTCAAAACCATAGTTGAGTGTCAGCTCAACTCGGCAGGCACGCTCGGTACCAGCGCCGACAGGTACAAAATTCCATTCGCCGTCCAGCCGGGAAAACGGCCCGTTAACGAGTCTGATGCTAACCTGCCGATCTGGCACATGTTGGTTGCGGGTGGTGAAGGTTTGGCGGATACCGGCCAATGAGATGGTGATCTCGGCCAGCATGCCGGTTTCATCAGAACTGACTACCCGGGCCTTATCGCACCAGGGTAAAAATTTAGAGTACTGATCAACATCCGTCACCAGACGATACATCTCGGCGGGGCTATACCAGATCAGGACGGACTTCGTGACAGTTTTCATAGAATGGGGCCTGCGCGGGATTGTAAGCAAGCCGCAGCGGCACCACTTACCAGCCCACACCTAAATTATCCAACGTCATGGCCAAAAAACCCGATTCTGTCCCCCGCATTGCCGACAACAAGAAAGCGGCCTACAACTATTTCTTTGAAGAACGTTTTGAGGCCGGTCTGGTGCTTGAAGGCTGGGAGGTCAAGTCGCTGCGTGCTGGCAAAGTGCAGTTGACCGATGGCTATGTGGTCATTCGCAATGGCGAGTTGTTTGTGATCGGCCTGCAGATCAACCCGCTGGGCACGGCCTCAACCCACATCAGCCCGGACAAGGTTCGCACCAAGAAACTCTTGATGCACAAGGAAGAGATCAAGCGTCTGATCGGCAAGGTTGAGCAAAAAGGCTACACCCTGGTGCCGCTTAATCTGCACTGGAAAGCGGGCAAGATCAAATGCGAAATTGCGCTGGCCAAGGGTAAGGCCGAGCATGACAAGCGCGACACTATCAAGGACCGTGAAGGTAAGCGCGAAGTCGAGCGCGCCATGAAGGGACGCAACCGGTAGGATGCTCCAAACAGTGGGTGGGGCGGACGCCGGGGGCTCATGCGCTTCGCTTTTTAAAATCGCCCCAACATCCGCCCCACCCGCTGTTCGGAGTCTGCGTTTCATGACTTCATTCGCGTTGCTGCCAGCCAATCAATTCATTGACAACGAGCGCACCAATAACCATGGTGCCGCCGGTCAACACGTTGGGGCCGGGCACCTCGCCGGCACCAACCCAGGCCAGCAGGATGCCGAAAATCACTTCCAGCAAACCCAGCAAGGCCACTTCAGGCGCTTTGAGCGCCTTGGTGCAGACCACAGCCAGGACCGATGGAATAGCAAGTTGCACCAACCCCAGTCCGGCCAGCAAGATCAGGTCATGCCGCGAAGCCGCAAACGGCAACGCCAGCGGCAGGGTCAGCAGCGTTGAGATGACGGCACCGATCAACACCGCCGGAATGAGATCGATGTTTTTGCCCTGGGCGTGCGAATGCTGGGTCACGGTCCAGTTGGCAGCCCCCGAGATCGGGATAAACAGGGCCACCAGAGTGCCAGAGAGGCTCACGCCCTGCACCAATTGACTGCCGTACATGTAGGCAATGCCACAGCCCGCCACGACGATGGCGAGCCAGGTTCGCAACGCCACCCGATGGCCGATGAAAAGACGCGCCGCCAGCGCGGTAAACAGGGGAGCAAGCGCCATGGTGATGAGCACATTGGCGACGCTGGTCATGGTGATGGCAAGCATGAAAAAAGTGAACATGCCGCACCAGCACAGACCTGAAATCCACAGCGCACGCCCACCGCCACGCATACGCTTGAAAACGCCAGGACCCTGAAAAATGGGCAGGATCACCAGCAGGGACAGCACCGTGAAGAAGCTGCGCCAGAAGGTTACTTCAAAGCTGCGCGCCTGCTCCAAGTGGCGCGTCACTACCCCGGCGATGGACCACATCAGGGTCACCGCGATCATGAGGAGGACGGCACGGTTGTGGGTGAGACGCATCTTGAGCAGTTGAGGACAGAGTTGGCTCTTTGAACGGTTGGGGACAGAGCTTGCTCGCTATGCGTAGCTACGGTCTGTCCCACAAGGTTTAAAGACTTTCGCGCCCAGCCTTCTTGCGCTCATGCTCCTTGAGGTAGCGCTTGCGCAGACGAATGGATTTGGGGGTGATTTCCACCAATTCATCTTCTTCGATGAACTCGACCGCGTATTCCAGCGTGAGCTGAATGTGGGGCGTGATCTTGATCGCGTCTTCCTTGCCTGAGACGCGGAAATTGGTGAGTTGCTTCATGCGCACGGCATTGACGACCAGGTCGTTGTCGCGATTGTGAATGCCCACAATCATGCCTTCATAGACCGGGTCGCCAGCTTTGACGAACATGCGACCACGGTCGTCGAGCTTGCCCAGGGCGTAGGTCACGATTTCGCCATCGTCCATGCTGATCAGCACGCCGTTCTTGCGCGACTCGATGTCGCCCTTGTAGGCTTCGTAGCCGTCAAAAATATTGCTGGCCAGACCGGTGCCGCGGGTCAGGTTCAGGAATTCGTTCTGAAAGCCAATCAAGCCGCGCGCCGGAATGCGGTATTCGAGCCTCGTGCGACCGCGACCGTCGGGTTCCATATTGACCAACTCGCCCTTGCGCAAACCGAGCGCCTGCATCACACCACCCTGGTGCGCGTCTTCAATATCAACCGTCAACATTTCAATCGGTTCGCACTTTTCGCCATTGATCAGTTTATAGACCACGCGCGGCTTCGAGACGGCCAGTTCGTAACCTTCGCGACGCATGTTTTCCAGCAAGATCGTCAGGTGCAATTCGCCCCGTCCTGATACTTCATAAATGCCGTCTTCATCAGTGTCGCTCACGCGCAAGGCGACGTTGGCTTGCAACTCACGGGTCAGGCGATCGCGCAGTTGACGGCTCGTTACAAATTTGCCTTCACGTCCGGCCAACGGTGAGTTATTGACGCAAAAATTCATCGTCAGCGTGGGCTCGTCAATTTCCAGCATCGGCAGCGGTGCCGGGTTCAACGGATCGGTCAAAGTGACGCCAATATTGACTTGCTCGATACCACTGATGAGCACAATGTCACCCGGGCCGGCATCAGGCGAGGGTAAGCGCTCCAGCCCTTCAAATTTCAAAATCTGCTGCACTTTGGCCTTGCTCGATTTCCCGTCAGGGCCCTCCATCACCAGCACTTCCTGGTTGGTTTTGATGGTGCCCTGGGTGATGCGGCCAACCCCAATGCGACCGACATAAGTGGAGTAATCGAGTGATGAAATTTGCAATTGCAGTGGTGCTTCCGGGTCGCCCTTATTGGACGGCACATGCGTCAGCACCGTGTCAAACAGAGGTGCCAAATCAGCTCCCCATTGTTCACCGGCCTCGCCTTCTTTCATGCTCGCCCAGCCATTCAGACCCGATGCATAGACCACTGGAAAATCGAGCTGCTCTTCGGTTGCACCAAGCTTGTCAAACAGGTCGAATGTGGCGTTGATAACGTAGTCCGGGCGCGAACCCGGGCGATCCACCTTGTTAACGACGACGATCGGTTTGAGTCCCAGTGCCAGCGCTTTTTTGGTGACAAAACGGGTTTGCGGCATCGGGCCTTCGACCGCATCAATCAAGAGCATCACACCATCGACCATCGACAGGGCGCGCTCGACTTCGCCGCCAAAGTCGGCGTGGCCGGGGGTATCTACGATGTTGATGTGCGTGCCCTTCCAGGTGACGGCACAATTTTTGGCAAGAATTGTGATGCCGCGCTCTTTTTCAAGGTCGTTGTTGTCCATCACGCGCTCGGCCACTTTTTCGTTGGCGCGGAAGGTGCCGCTTTGGCGCAGCAGCATATCGACCAAAGTGGTCTTGCCGTGATCAACGTGGGCGATGATGGCAATGTTGCGAATTTGTTTATAGCTCATGGTTCACTTTCTAAAATTAGTTGGGGACAGAGTTGCACTGCGCTTAGGTCTGCTCCACAATCATTCAAAATTCTTGGCTCATCTGTTCAATCTCGGGTGGGCTGAGTAGCCGCACCGGTATCAATTCACCCGCTGTGACGTGGGCCGTGCCCAGCAGGCAGCCTTCACCCGGCTGGGTCGAGGTCCCAGGCCCGTACACGGCCACTTGTTCAGCATCGGGCCAAGCTCCCCGGCGGCGTACGCCGCTAAGAAAACGTCCGGCATTTTCAGCGTCGAGCGTAACCACGGTGTGACCCTGCAGCAGCGCTTGCACCGGCAGCAGGCAATGCAATCGCTCGTCTTCAGTCATCGCCTCCAGCGCCGCCAACGTGACGCATTGCGACACGTCAAAACCACCCGTCTGAATCCGGCGCAACGCACTCAGGTGCGCGCCACAACCCAACGCTTCACCGATATCTTCAGCCAGCGTGCGAATATAGGTTCCCTTGCTGCACTTGACGTTCATTTGAAAAACCGCTTGGGCGCTGTCAATATTCTCCAAAACCGCTTTCAATTCATAAATCAATACCGCGCGGGCTTGCCGTTCGACCTCGATACCGGCGCGCGCATATTCGTACAACGACTTGCCATCTTTCTTCAAAGCACTGTGCATCGGCGGCGTTTGCAAGATCTTGCCGGTGAAACGCAGCACCGCTTGGGCCAAGTCTTCTTCTGATACGTTCACTGGCCGCACTTGCATCACCTCACCCTCAGCGTCTGCGGTACTGGTTTTGACACCCAGGCACACCACGGCTTCATAGGTTTTATCAGCATCGAGTTGAAGCTGACTGAACTTGGTTGCGGCACCAAAACACAGAGGTAGCACGCCCGTGGCGAGCGGATCCAGAGTGCCGGTATGGCCTGCCTTCTCAGCGCGTAACAACCATTTGACTTTTTGCAAGGCGTCGTTACTCGACCAGCCCAAAGGCTTGTCCAGCAACAGCACCCCATGCACGGGGCGCCTGGCAACCCGTGCACGCGGCGCAGTCATAGGTTTAGTTGTCCTTGGCGCGCGAGGCCACGGCGCGTGCAATCAAGGCATTCATGTCCGCCGCGTGTTCCTCGGTTTGATCAAAAATAAAATGCAAGGTCGGCACCGTATGAATATGCAGACGCTTGAACAGACCGGCCCGTAAAAAACCAGCCGCCTGATTCAAGCCTTCTGCGCATTCTTTCGAATCGCCCGCCAGCAAGCTGAAATACACTTTGGCGTGGGCGTAGTCGGGCGTCACTTCGACGCCTTGAATCGTTACCATGCCAACACGCGGGTCTTTGAGTTCGCGCGCAATCAACTCGGTCAGATCGCGCTGGATCTGATCGGCGACCTTGAAACTGCGGTTGGGCGTTTTGGACTTGATTCGCACGGTTTTCTTCTACCTATCAAAGGCTGCGCGCCACTTCTCGAATCTCAAAGAATTCCAGCACGTCGCCTTCCTGGATATCGTTGTAATTCTTGATGTTGAGGCCGCAATCGAAGCCTTCCTTGACTTCCTTGACATCGTCCTTGAAGCGTTTGAGCGATTCAAGTTCGCCCGTAAAGACGACGACATTGCCGCGCAGCAAGCGCAAGCGCGCAGCGCGCCGCACCACCCCGGCCGTGACCATACAACCGGCAATCGAGCCAATCTTGGAGACTTTGAAAATCTGGCGAATCTCGGCGGTACCGATGACTTCCTCTTTTTTGTCTGGCGTCAACATGCCCGACATCGCCAGCTTGAGTTCATCGACGGCATCGTAAATGATGTCGTAGTAACGGATATCAACGCCGTTGTTCTCGGCCAGCTTGCGCGCACCGGCATCAGCGCGCGTGTTGAAACCAATAATGACGGCCTTGGAGGCAATCGCCAGATTGACATCGGATTCGCTGATGGCACCTACGGCGGCGTAGACCAGTTGTACCTTGACCTCGTCGTTGGAAAGCTTTTGTAGCGATTGTGCCAAGGCTTCTTGTGAGCCCTGCACGTCGGCCTTGATGATGATGGGCACCAGCTTGACTTCACCCGCAGTCATGTCGGTAAACAAGTTCTCCAACTTGGCGGCTTGCTGCTTGGCCAGCTTGGTATGGCGGAACTTGCCAGCCCGATAGGTGGCGATTTCACGAGCGCGGCGCTCGTCGGACAGCACCATAAATTCATCACCAGCCTGCGGCACTTCGGTCAAGCCCTGGATTTCAACCGGAATGGACGGGCCCGCCGTCTTGATGGTCTTGCCGTTTTCATCGAGCATGGCGCGTACCCGGCCGTAGGTCGAGCCGGCCAGCACAATGTCGCCGGTTTTGAGCGTGCCGGACTGCACCAGCACGGTGGCCACCGGGCCGCGACCTTTGTCCAATTTCGCCTCGATCACCAGGCCTTTGGCCATGGCTTGCACTGGCGCTTTGAGCTCCAGCACTTCGGCTTGCAGCAGGACTTGCTCCAGCAAGGCATCAACGCCCTGCCCGGTCTTGGCAGAAACCGCAACAAACGGTGAATCACCGCCAAATTCCTCTGGCACCACTTCTTCGATCACCAACTCATTCTTGACGCGTTCTGGGTTGGCATCTGGTTTGTCGATCTTGTTGATCGCCACCACAATCGGCACACCAGCGGCGCGAGCGTGTTTGATCGCCTCGCGGGTTTGTGGCATGACACCGTCGTCGGCGGCGACCACCAGAATCACAATGTCCGTGGCTTTGGCGCCGCGCGCCCGCATCGCCGTAAAGGCTTCATGGCCAGGAGTATCAAGGAAAGAAATCATGCCACGAGTGGTTTGCACATGGTAGGCGCCAATGTGCTGGGTAATGCCACCCGCCTCGCCCGAAGCCACTTTGGTGAGGCGAATATAGTCCAGCAGCGAGGTCTTGCCGTGATCGACGTGACCCATGACGGTGACCACCGGTGCCCGTGGCAGCGACTCGGAATGCTGTTGCGAGACCTCGTCATCGGTAAAAGCTTCCGGGTCATCGAGCGCTGCAATGATCGCTTTATGACCCATTTCTTCGACCAGAATCATGGCCGTATCCTGATCCAGTGCCTGGTTGATCGTGACCATTTGTCCGAGCTTCATCAATTGTTTGATGACCTCGGACGCCTTCACCGCCATTTTGTGGGCCAACTCGGCCACGGTAATGGTCTCGGGCACGTGAACTTCAATCACACGCGCTTCAACCGGTGCAGCTTGGGCGTGCTGGTCATCATGGCTTCGGTCGTTGCTACCCCGCTTGCCGCGCGGACCGGCGCGCCAATTGTTGCCGCGTCCAGCTGGACCGGTGGCACCACGGGTGGGAATCCCTTTTTTCTTGGCTGGATCGCCGGCCCAACTGCTGGAGAGCTTGGCCGACTTGACTTCTTTGCCAGCACCTGCGGGCGTGGCTGCGGTTGCCGCCGGTTTGGTCGGTTTGGCGGGCTTGGCCGCCACGCTGCCAACCGCTGGTTTATGCAGGGTGCCTTTGACGCCAGCCTTGTCGGCCTCGGGCTTGACGGCCACCGGTTTTTTGATAACCGGCGCTTTTTTGGCAGGTGAAGCCATCATCAGCCGAATGGCGGCCGCCTCGGACTCTGCCTTTTGACGGCGGTCGCCCAGGTCAGCGGCGCGGATCACGTCTTCGGCGGCGCTTGCGGCAGCTGCCGCAAGCGCTTGGTCGTGCGCCTGTAGTTGTGCTTTCGCCAAAGTTTTGGCTTTTTCTGCCGTTGCCAGGACTTTGGCGGCGGCATTATCGATCGCCTCTTGTGCCACTACGTTGCTATCGGGTAAAGTATTTTGCGCTTTCAGGGCTTGCTCTTGTGCCTTTCTGGCCGCCTTCTGTGCTGCCTGGTCGCTGGCTTTTTGAGCGGCTGCACGAGCAAGCGTCTCTTGTTCCTCGCGCTGGGCTCTACGCTCGGCCAGTTCTTCTTCCTGACGACGAATCAATTCAGCTTGATGACGTGCTTCCTCTTCACGCCGAACCAAATCGGCGTTGTCGATCAGCGCCTCAACCTGAACCTCGGGTTGAGCTTCCTGTGAAGCGGTTTCAATTGGCATTTCAGCGCCGTCCTCGCGCCGAACGAAGGTCCGTTTCTTACGCACTTCAACTTGAATGGTGCGCGCTTTGCCGCTGGCATCAGCCTGTTTGATTTCGCTGGTCGATTTTTTGACCAAGGTGATTTTTTTGCGCTCAGCACCCGCCACACCATGGGTGGACTGCAAGTAACTCAGCAGACGTTGTTTGTCAGCATCACTGAGCTTGTCAGAAGCGGTCGATTTGACCACGCCGGCCGACTTGAGTTGCTCAAGCAAGGTGGCGGTTGTTTTTTTGAGTTCGATGGCAAACTCGGCGACGGTCGTACTGAACATTTCTTGGATAACCTTTAGTGTCGGCTTAACAAACCCTGCGGGCGTTAGCCTTTACTGAAACTCTGTTTTAGTTGTGGCATGACATGCCCTACTCCTGTGCCGCAGCGTCATTGGTGAACCAATGTTCGCGCGCCTTCATAATAAGGGCCTTGGCTTCATCCTCAGACTGGCCGGTGATTTCTGTCAGTTCGTCAACCGCCAGATCGGCCAGGTCGTCCAGGGTATTGACGCCACTGGCGGTCAACTTGGCGATCAGTTCAGGCGTGAGATCCGGCTGATCGAGCAGATCGAGCGAAACTGCCTGCACACTTTCTTCATGAGCAATTTCCATGGTCAACAAGGCATCCTTGGCGCGCGTGCGCAGTTCGTTGGCGGTGTCTTCGTCAAAACTCTCGATCTCGAGCATTTCTTCCAACGGCACGTAAGCAACCTGCTCCAGACTGGTAAAACCCTCGGCAATCAACAGGTCAGCAATTTCTTCATCGACATCGAGTTTTTCCATGAACAGTTTGCGGCCCGAATCAGTCTCGCTGGCCTGCTTTTGAGCAGACTCAGCGGCATCGAGAATATTAATCTTCCAACCGGTGAGTTCTGCTGCGAGCCGCACGTTTTGACCACCTCGGCCAATGGCAATCGCCAGGTTCTCTTCATCGACCACCACATCCATGGCGTGGCGTTCTTCATCGACCACAATCGAGGTGACATTGGCAGGTGCCAGGGCACCGATCACAAACTGGGCCGGGTCTTCACTCCACAGCACAATATCAACACGCTCACCCGCTAATTCATTGGTAACAGCATTGACTCGGGTACCTCGCACACCCACACAAGTGCCAATCGGATCGACCCGTTTGTCATGCGACAAGACAGCAATCTTGGCGCGCGAACCGACGTCGCGAGCACAGGATTTGATCTCCAGCAAGCCTTGCTCAATTTCGGGGACTTCGTTGCGAAATAACTCGATCATGAACTCAGGTGCCGAGCGCGACAAAATAATGGGCGCGCCGCGCAGCGTCAGATCGACTTCCATGATCATGGCACGAACCCGGTCACCGCTGCGCAGGTTTTCTTTGGGGATCATGTCGGAGCGTCGCAAACGGCCTTCAACCCGGCCACTCTCGACAATCAGATCGCCTTTATCCAGGCGTTTGACGGTGCCAACAAAAATCTTGTCGCCGCGCGACATGAAGTCATTGAGCAGCATTTCACGTTCGGCATCGCGAATTTTTTGCAGGATGACCTGTTTAGCGGCCATCGCACCAATGCGGCCAATCGGCACCGATGGCACCGTTTCTTCGATGTACTCATCCACCTCGATGTCGGGAATCTGCTCCTTGGCTTCAAACAGCAAAACTTCCTGATCAGGCAGTTGCAGGCCGGCCTCGTCGGGCACCACATGCCAGCGCCGGAAGGTCTCGTAATTGCCACTGTCACGATCCATTGCAACGCGGATATCCACGTCACCCGGGTAAAGCTTGCGCGTGGCCTGTGCCAGCGCTGCCTCGACTGCGCCAAAAACCACATCAAGCTCCACATTTTTTTCACGTGATATGGCTTCTACCAGCATTAACATTTCGCGATTCATGCCAAGACTCTCCTGTTTCAATTCAATTCAAATTGGGCTCAGTGCCATTGTTGTCAAAACGGTTCGCGCCGACGCGACCCTTGAAGCTGACGATGGGTGCCAGACGCGCCTCTTTGATCTCATCCAGATTAAAGCGCAAAGACTGCAGTGGTGGCGCTGGTCTTTTCTTGCTGACGCGTTGACCTGGCTTAACCGTCGGTGCCTCGCTCCAGACGATTTGCCAACTCGCCACGCCGGTTGACTCGTCGCCTGCGCCGCGCTCGATCGTGCCCCGAAACTTCTTGCGCGTGGCATTCACAGAGCCGGCCGCTGCCGCAATCCCGATCGGAGCTTTGAGTGTGATGTCAACCACTTGCCCGACAAAGCGTTCGAAATCTTTTTCATGGCGCAACGGTCGATCAATACCCGGCGACGACACTTCCAGTCGCTTGTATTCAATACCGTCAACCTCCAGCGCAAACAGCAACTGACGCGTGACTTTTTCACAGTCTTCCACCGTGACAAACTGCTCAACATTGACCGACGCCGGAGCAACTGGCGGTGTCCACGGCAAGTCAATCGTAATGCGCAGCAAGCCAGCAGCAGAACGCTCAAGCGCTACCAGGTCGTAGCCCAGACCAGCTACGGTTTGTTCAACGATGTCTTTCAGTGCCACTTGTGTATAAATTCTCAAAAACAACCGACCAAAAAAAACGGGCGGTAGTTACCCGCCCGTTTGGTCGTGAGACTGGATTGTACCGTAAAAATCGCTCGCAGCCCCTTGATTTTGTTCAAATTATTGGCAATGCCAACAATCGCTCCCGCGCTGTAGCATATTCGCGCTTGAGCTGCGCCACATAGTCGGCAGTGCTTTGAATTTGGGTGACAGCACCGATGCCCTGGCCGCAGCCCCAGATGTCTTTCCAGGCTTTAGACTTGTCGCCACCGAAATTCATTTTGCTCGGATCGCTCTCGGGGAGGTGCTCCGGATCCAGACCCGCGTTGCGGATGCTCGGTGCCAGGTAGTTGCCATGTACACCGGTAAAAAGGTTGCTATAGACGATGTCGTCCGAGTTGGCATCGACAATCGCCTGCTTGTAGGCCTCCGAGGCGCGTGCTTCCTGGGTGGCGATGAAAGCCGAACCAATGTAGGCAAAGTCAGCTCCCATGGCCTGCGCCGCCAGCACCGCGCTGCCGCTGGCAATGGCACCGCTTAACACCAGAGGCCCGTCAAACCACTGGCGGATTTCCTGAATCAACGCAAATGGGCTCTTGACACCCGCGTGACCACCAGCACCCGCAGCCACGGCGATCAGGCCGTCAGCGCCTTTTTCAATTGCCTTGTGCGCGAACTTGTTGTTGATGACGTCATGCAGCACCACACCGCCATAGGAGTGCGCTGCGATATTGATGTCTTCACGCGCGCCCAGGCTGGTGATGATGATCGGCACCTTGTATTTGACGCACAGCGCCATGTCGTGCTCCAGCCGGTCATTGCTTTTGTGCACGATCTGGTTGATGGCAAAAGGCGCAGCCGGATGATCCGGGTGGGCCTGGTTGTAAGCCGCCAACGCGTCTGTGATTTCGATCAGCCAGGCTTCAAGCAGTTCGGCCGGACGGGCGTTGAGCGCGGGCATGGAGCCCACCACACCGGCAATGCACTGGGCAATCGCCAGTTTGGGGTTGCTGATTATGAACAGCGGCGAGCCGATCACCGGGAATCGCAAATTATTCAGGGGTGAGGGAAGCCGGGACATGAGATTTCCGATTAAATCAAATATGGAGGGATCAAAACGCATCAAGTGCCAGCGCGGTAACGCTCTGGGCACCTTCAACGATGGCATCGCGCATACCCGGTACTTTGGTCAACAGATGATCGGCATAAAAGCGTGCCGTGGCGATCTTGGCTTGCATGAATGCCACATCGACACCCTGCACAATCTGCTCCTGCGCCACCAGCAGCGCACGCGCCAACTGCCAGCCCGCCATCAGATTGCCGGCCAGCATGAGATACGGCACACTGCCCGCATAAACTTCGCTCGGGTTGGTCTTGTTGTTGTTCACAACAAAATTCACCACATCGACAAAGGCCATTCGTGCTACCGCCAAACGCTTGGCTACGACAAGGGCATCGGCACTGCCAGTTTGGATCAACAGGTTTTCCGTGGTTTCAATCTGGGTCGCCAGTGCCTTGGCGGTCTGGCCGCCGTCACGCGCGGTCTTGCGCCCGACCAGATCATTGGCCTGGATGGCGGTGGTACCCTCGTAGATGGTCAAAATCTTGGCATCGCGGTAATATTGTGCCGCACCGGTTTCTTCGATGTAACCCATGCCACCATGCACCTGCACGCCGAGCGAAGTGACCTCCAGGCTCATCTCGGTGCTGTAACCCTTGATCAGCGGCACCATGAATTCATAAACCGTCTGATTTTGTTTGCGGGTAGCGATATCGGGATGATGGTGCGACACGTCAAAAGCCGCTGCCGCCACCGTCGCCATGGCGCGGCAACCCTCGGTATAGGCGCGCATGGTCATGAGCATGCGCTTGACGTCCGGGTGGTGAATGATGGGCGCATTGACTGGGGCAGACGCCTCAACCGGGCGGCTTTGTACCCGATCTTTGGCATAGCTCACCGCTTGTTGGTAGGCCCGCTCGGCAATTGCAATGCCCTGCACACCGACACCAAAACGCGCGGCGTTCATCATGATGAACATGTACTCTAGGCCCCGGTTTTCCTGCCCTACCAGGTAGCCCACAGCACCGGGTCCGATGCTGCTTGCATCTTTGGACACCATGCCATCGCCGAATTGCAACACGGCCGTCGGGCTGGCCTTGATGCCCAGCTTGTGCTCGATACTGACGCATTGCACATCGTTACGTGCGCCCAATGATCCGTCCGGGTTCACGAGGAATTTGGGCACCACAAACAGGCTGATGCCCTTGATGCCTTCGGGCGCGCCCGTGACGCGCGCCAGCACCAGATGGACGATGTTCTCGGCCATGTCGTGCTCACCCCAGGTGATGAAAATCTTGGTGCCAAAGACCTTGTAACTGCCGTCGTTTTGCGGCTCGGCCCGACTGCGCACGGCAGCCAGGTCACTGCCGGCCTGCGGCTCGGTCAGGTTCATGGTGCCGCTCCATTGGCCGCTCACCAGTTTTTCAAGATAGACGGCTTTGAGTTCGTCGGAGCCGGCCGTCAGCAGCGCTTCAATCGCACCGTCAGTGAGCAACGGACAAAGGGCAAAACTCATGTTGGCCGAGTTCTGCATTTCACCACACGAGGCACCAATCGTCTTGGGCAGACCCTGGCCACCAAAATCGACCGGATGCTGCAAACCCTGCCAGCCACCTTCGACAAACTGCTTGAAGGCGTCCTTGAAACCGGGTGCCGCAGTGACCACACCCTCTTTCCAGCTTGAAGGGTTTTTGTCGCCTTCAAAGTTGAGCGGCGCCAGCACACCTTCATTGAACTTGGCCGCTTCTTCGAGCACTGCTTGCGCCGTCTCAAAACCGGCTTCTTCAAAGCCTGGCAATTGGGCGATTTGCTCAATATCGGCCAGGTATTTGACATTGAAAAGCATGTCTTTGAGAGGCGCAAGGTAGCTCATCACAGATCTCCGCAGTATTTACAGTGCGGCCAGCAATTCAGGAATGGCCACAAACAGATCCGCCACCAGGCCATAATCCGCCACCGAAAAGATGGGTGCTTCCGGGTCTTTGTTGATGGCCACGATCACTTTGGAATCTTTCATGCCGGCCAGGTGCTGGATGGCACCGCTGATGCCAACGGCAATATAGAGTTGCGGTGCCACGATCTTGCCGGTCTGGCCCACCTGCCAGTCATTGGGCGCATAACCGGCATCAACTGCTGCGCGTGAAGCGCCGACAGCGGCACCGAGCTTGTCAGCCAGCGGCATCAGCACCGACATGAATTTTTCTTGCGAGCCCAACGCCCGACCACCGGAAATGATGATCTTGGCAGCGGTGAGTTCGGGCCGGTCGTTCTTGGCGATTTCGCTGCCGACAAAGGCGATTTTGTCACTGGTCGCCACTGCCGCCACGCTTTCAATTGCGGCCGAACCACCTGTGGCGGAGGCGGCGTCAAAACCAGTGCCACGCACCGTGATGACCTTGATGGCGTCACTGCTTTGCACCATGGCGATGGCGTTGCCGGCATAAATCGGGCGCTCAAAGGTGTCTGGGCTATCGACCTTGGTCACGTCCGAGATCTGACCGACATCAAGCAGGGCCGCAACGCGCGGCGCGATGTTTTTGCCGGATGCGGTAGCCGCAAACAAGATGTGGCTGTAGTTGGCAGCCAGTGCCAGAACCTGCGCTGACATGTTTTCGGCCAGGCCGTGGGCCAAGGCGGCACCGTCGGCGTGCAGCACTTTGGCGACACCGGCAATCTGCGCCGCAGCGGTGGCTACGGCAGCGGCATTGGAGCCTGCCACCAGCACGTGGACGTCGCCACCGCACTGCAAGGCAGCCGTGACGGTGTTGAAAGTTGCGCCCTTGAGGGTCGCGTTGTCATGTTCGGCAATTACAAGAGCTGTCATTTAGATCACCTTCGCTTCATTTTTCAGTTTGGCCACAAGCGTGGCAACGTCGGCTACCATGACCCCGGCGCTGCGCTTGGGGGGTTCGCTGACCTTCACGGTCTTGATGTGCGGTTTGACATCCACGCCCAGGTCTTCCGGTTTGAAGATGTCGAGTTGTTTCTTCTTGGCCTTCATGATATTGGGCAGCGTCACGTAGCGCGGCTCGTTCAGGCGCAGATCGGCAGTAATGACGGCGGGTAGGCTCAGGTGAAGCGTCTCCGAGCCACCATCGACTTCACGCATGACCGTGGCTTTGCCATCGGCGACTTCAATCTTGCTGGCAAAAGTGGCTTGCGCCAGACCCGCCAGCGCAGCGAGCATCTGGCCAGTCTGGTTGCAGTCATCGTCGATGGCTTGCTTGCCCAGAAGCACCAGCCCCGGCTGCTCCTTGTCCACCAGTGCTTTGAGCAGTTTGGCCACTGCCAGCGGCTGCAATTCTTCGGTGGTTTCGACCAGGATGGCGCGGTCGGCACCGATAGCCATCGCGGTGCGCAGGGTCTCGGTGCATTGCGACACACCACAGGAGACGGCGATGACTTCGGTCGCCACGCCTTTTTCCCGCAAACGCACCGCCTCTTCAATGGCGATCTCATCAAAAGGGTTCATGCTCATTTTTACGTTGGCGATCTCGACACCGGTTTGGTCCGACTTGACACGAACCTTGACGTTGTAATCGACCACGCGCTTGACTGCGACCAGGACTTTCATTGCGACGACTCCAGATAGTTACGAATAGGATGATTGACGCGTACGTCAACTTGGGAGATTCTATGCGGTGTCGGTTGCCAGCCTGATTGTTCGTACGATGGTCAGGCAGCAAGACAAAAATAGAACAACCGTGCTTTTTTATTTTAGCCGCCTCAGACGTCGGCCAGCACCCGGATATGCGCCTCGGCACTGCGCGCCAGCGAGCTCAGGTTGTAGCCTCCTTCCAGGCAAGACACAATTCGGCCTTTGGCGTGACGGCGTGCCACTTCCTTGATGCGGTAGGTAATCCATGCGTAGTCCTGCTCGACCAGTCCCAATTGGCCCAAGTCGTCTTCCCGGTGCGAGTCAAAACCAGCACTGATGAAAATCATCTCGGGCCGGAAAGCTTCCAGTCGTGGTATCCAGGCACTCTCGATCAACTCCCTGATCTCCATGCCCTTGGTGTATGCCGGCACCGGCAAGTTGACCAGGTTGGAGGCCTTGGAGTGAATGTGGTCCAGCGGGTAAAACGGATGCTGGTAGAAGCTCACCATCAGCATGCGCGGGTCAGTCACCACTACTTCTTCGGTGCCGTTGCCGTGATGAACGTCAAAATCGACAATTGCCACGCGCTTGAGGCCGTGGCGCTCAAGCGCATACTTGGCAGCAATTGACACGTTGTTGAAAAAGCAAAAGCCCATGGCTTGCGCACGGCCGGCGTGGTGGCCGGGCGGTCGAATGGCACAAAAGGCATTGGTCAGCTCGCCCGCCATCACGGCGTCGGTGGCCGCCAGTGCCGCGCCGGCAGCGCACAAAGCTGCGTCCCATGTGCTGATGTTCATGGAGGTATCGGGGTCAAGCTGGACGTAGCGCGGACCACCGGCATCAATCTCTGACTTGAGGCCTTCGCTCAAGCCACGCAATGATGTCACGTACATGGGGTCATGCACCAGTTCAATATTCGTCAGCGACGCCGGTGCCGCTTCGCGCCGCTCCAGGGCCAGGCTCAAGCCCGTGATCAGCAGACGATCCTCGATGGCGTCGAGCCGCTGCGGGCACTCGGGGTGGCCTGGCCCCATTTCATGTTTGCGGCAATCAGGATGAGTAAAGTAGCCGGTCATTGTCACGCTGAGCTCCTGTGTCTCAATAAATTTTGTTGCGGATGCTCTGCATCACCCCTCACGGCGTGTGCTAGCGCGGGCTCGGGCGGTCTGCGGCGTTGCATTTATTGCCAATAGCACGCGCTATTGGCTGCAAAATGCGCCTTGCGTCCCATCCCGATCCGCACTGCACCCACTCGCGTTGAGTGATGCAAAGCATCCTTAAGGTTGCACTATGAACGTACATCAAAAACTTAAATCTTTGCTTGATCAGCTTAACACGGTGCTGGTGGGCAAGCCCAAGCAGACGCATGATTGCGTGGCCTGCCTGCTGGCCGGTGGCCATTTGTTGATTGAAGATCTGCCCGGCGTCGGTAAAACGACGCTGGCCCACGCTCTGGCCAAAACCTTTGGCCTGCAATTTTCGCGTGTGCAGTTCACCGCCGATCTGATGCCAAGCGACCTCTCGGGCGTATCGGTCTATGAACGCACCAAAGAGGAATTTGTTTTTCACCCGGGCCCGATCTTTGCCCAGGTGTTGCTGGCCGATGAGATCAACCGTGCCAGCCCGAAAACCCAGAGCGCGCTGCTCGAAGCGATGGAAGAAAAACAGGTCACCATCGAAGGCGAAACCCGCGCCCTGCCCTCGCCATTTTTCGTCATTGCCACGCAAAACCCGCATGACCAGGTCGGAACCTACGCGCTGCCAGAGTCGCAACTGGACCGTTTTTTGATGCGCATTTCGCTCGGTTACCCGGACCGTGCGGCCGAGCGCGAGCTGCTCACCGGCCAGGATCGCCATGAACTGGTCAACACGCTGCCAAGCTTGCTCGACGCGGCCGAACTGCAAACCCTGCAACGCCAGGTGTTGGCCATTCACGCTAGCGCGCCGCTGCTGGACTATGTGCAAGACTTGATTGCTGTCACCCGCACTGGCCAGTGGTTTACGCTGGGCTTGAGTCCGCGTGCCGGCATGGCAGTCCTGCGCGCCGCCCGCGCCCAAGCCTTCATGAGTGGGCGCGACTATGTGGCGCCCGATGACGTGCAAGCGATTCTGGCGCAAACTGTGGCGCACCGTTTGGCACCCGTGAGTAATGCCGGTCGCGGCGCAGTTGAACAGGTGCAAGCCATGATCGAGGCGGTGCCGTTGCCGTGAAAACAGGCTTCCTTCATGGGCGCTTCGAACGTTGGCTGGCAAATCGGCTGCCGCAGTGCGACCACACCACGCTGACGCAGCGCAACGTGTTTATCCTGCCAACCCAAGTCGGCCTGATGCTGGCTGCCACACTCCTGGTGTTGCTGGTCGCCTCCATCAACTACCAACTCAACCTGGGCTACTTGTTGACTTTTCTGCTGGCCGGCTGTGCTTTGGCGAGCATGCCGGTGAGTCACGCCACGTTGCGTGGCCTCGAACTGAATCTGGTCACGCCAGAACCAGTATTTGCGGGCAACAGCGCAGCAATTAACGTCACACTGCAAAACCAGCGTCGCAGTGGCCGCTTTGGCATTGGACTGGCTGTGGCAAACTCCAAACAATGGGTCTGGACGGATGTCCCGGCACAAGGCAGCATCACTGTCCAGGTCGCCTTCAAGCCGGTGTACCGTGGCTTACAGCGCCTGCCCACGCTGACACTGGAAACCCGCTTTCCGCTGGGTACTTTTCGGGTCTGGACACTGTGGCGACCGGACGCTCGCGTGTTGGTCTATCCAACGCCTGAATTTTCAGCCCCGCCGTTACCGCCGGGTGAACCCAACGCGAGCGGTGCTGCCGAAACGAAGGCCCGCAACAGCGGTGATTTTGACGGTGTGCGCGCCTACCGACGCGGCGACCCGCTCAAACTCATTGTCTGGAAAAAAGCCGTAAAAACCGACCAGTTGATCAGCCGCGAGACCGAGCAGGTGCAAGGTCTTGAATTGTGGCTGGACCAGCGTCAAACTGGCGCCACCGAGCCAGAGCTACAGTTGTCGCGCCTGTGCGCCTGGGTGCTGCAGGCCGACAAGCTAAGTTTGAATTACGGTTTGCGTCTGGCCACGCTGGAGATCAAACCGGGCTCTGGTCAGGAGCATAAGCAACGCTGTCTGGAGGCGCTGGCGTTATGCTGAAACGCCTCCACAACCTTCCCCGTGACAGCCGCGACAGCTTGTTCATGCTGCTGCTGATCGGCTGGATCCTGCTGCCGCAGGTGAGCCACCTGCCGCTGTGGTGCAGCCTGCTTAGCGGCATGGTGCTGCTGTGGCGCGCCTACCTGGCGCTGGCGGTTCGGCCGTTGCCCTCGCGCTGGTGGCTGCTGGCGCTGCTGGCGCTGACCGTGGCCGCCACCCTGTTCACCTATAGAACCCTGTTTGGCCGCGACGCCGGTTTGAGCGTGATCATGGTGCTGCTGGCTTTGAAAACGCTCGAACTGCGCGCCAGGCGCGATGCCTTTGTGGTGTTTTTTCTCGGCTTCTTCAGCCTGCTGAGCAACTTTTTCTTCTCGCAGTCACTGCTCACCGCAGCGGCCATGCTGATCGCCCTGCTGGGCTTGCTGACGGCGCTGGTCAATGCCCATATGCCCGTGGGCCAGCCGCCCTTGTGGCTGCCCGCCAAAACCGCCGCTCGCCTGACGCTGCTGGGCGCACCGGTCATGCTGGTCCTGTTTGTCTTGTTTCCCAGAATGGCACCGCTGTGGGGGGTGCCAAACGATGCTATGCGCGGGCGCAGTGGCCTCTCCAGCACCATGCAGGTGGGCAACATTGCCAGTTTGGCACTCGACGACAGCATTGCCATGCGCATTCGTTTTGAGGGCGCAGCGCCGCCGCAGTCCGAACTCTACTTTCGCGGTCCCGTTCTCACCACTTTTGACGGCCGCAATTGGCTGCCTTTGCGCTCAGTCTTACCCGCGCGTCTGCGCCCGAGTGCGAATCTGCAAGTGCAAGGGCCAGCCGTCAACTACCAGGTTACGTTAGAGGCCAAACAACGCCCCTGGCTATTGTTATTGGATGCCACGCTCAACCAACCCGTCATCAGCGGTTTTGATGCCCGCATGACCCCCGAACTGCAATGGCTCACGGAGCGCCCGATCACCGATATGGTGCGCTACACGGCCCAGAGCTACCCCAACTTTCGCCATGGACCGCTGCGCTGGGAGGCCGGTCTGCAAGATGATTTGAGACTGCCCGCAGGCTTTAACCCGCGCACGCTGCAATTCGCCGCCGAGATGCGAAGTGAGGCGCGTTTTGCGGGTGATGACGGCAGCAAAATGGTGACGGCCGTGCTGACGCGTCTGCGCAGCGGTGACTACCATTACACGCTCGACCCTGGCGTCTTTGGCCGCGACAGTGCCGACGAATTCTGGTTTGAACGCAAAGAAGGTTTTTGCGAGCATATTGCCTCAAGCTTCGTCATTTTGATGCGCGCCCTGGGTGTGCCGGCGCGCATTGTCACCGGCTACCAGGGCGGCGAAAGAAACGCAGTCGATGGCTTCTGGGTCGTGCGCCAGAGCGATGCCCATGCCTGGGCCGAAGTGTGGCTGCCGGGCCAGGGCTGGCTGCGGGTGGATCCAACCGCAGCCGTGGCCCCGTCGCGCATCGGCACGTTCGCTCGCCTGCAAGCACCGCGAGGCCTGATCACAGAAGCCTTGTTCGGCAATGTCAGTCCTGAACTGGCCATCAACCTGCGCGCGCTGTGGGACGCCGTCAACAACCGCTGGAACCAGTCGGTGCTCAATTACACGCAAGAGCGGCAACTCAATTTACTCAAGGATATTGGTTTTAAGTCGCCCGGGTGGGAAGACCTCCTTTATTTGCTGATCGGCATCGTGCTGTTCGCCAGCCTGAGCGGCGCAGCCTGGACGCTGTGGGATCGCACGCGCCGTGACCCCTGGTTGCAACTGCTGGCGGCGACTACGGCACGCCTGCAAAAAGCCGGACTCGAAATCGCGCCGCAGAGTCCGCCACGCAGGGTTGCCGAGCAATTGGTTGCGCAGCTTGATCCGCAAAACCCTGCGCTGGCGGCGCTATGCGATTGGTTGCTGCGCCTTGAAGCACAGCGTTACGCAGCACCGAATGCCCAGCGCGGCCGCCTGGCTACACTACGAAGTGAATTCAAACAACTGCACTGGCCCACGTGATGCACCACCATCAACACAATAAAGGAACAGTAAATAGCCGTTTCGTCATTGCGAACGAAGTGACGCAATCCATGACTTCCGAATGCATGGATCGCCGCTCCGCGCTCGCGATGACGGGGAAAAAATATGGGCTCATGGCCACTCTCTTTATCGCTGCTGGCGTCTGGTCCAGCGGGGGCAACGCTGAAAACAATATTGAGAAAAAAGTTATCACCGAGAAAGTAGTCATTGCCAGCAAGGTGAGCCCAAGCGCCCATCATTCCCGCAAAGAATCAGCCAAAAAAAAGCGTCAAAAACCCATCTCGACCGGACCAGCCTACGCCGGGCGCACCGACGCCATGTTGGCGGCGACCGACATCGCGCAGCGCCGCGATCTTGATGCCAACTGGGTGCGCCACACCATCGGGCAGGCCCACTACCTGCCCCAGGTGGCGAAGCTGATCGAACCGGCAGCGCCCGGCACGGTCAAAAACTGGCAGCTCTATCGCAGCCGTTTCATCGACCCGGTTCGCATCAAGGCTGGCGTAAAGTTCTGGCAGGACAACCGTGCCTCGCTGGAGCGTGCCGAAGTCGAGACCGGTGTACCCGCTGAAATCATCGTCGGCATCCTTGGAGTCGAAACCCATTACGGCCAACAAATGGGAAATTTTCGAGTCATCGATGCACTCACCACTTTGACTTTTGATTTTCCGGCCAGCCACCCACGTGCACTCGAGCGCAGCGCCTACTTCAAAGGCGAGTTGGAACAATTTTTGAGTCTGACGCAGCGCGCCAACATGGATCCACTGGCATTGCGCGGCAGCTATGCCGGTGCCATGGGCATGGCCCAGTTCATGCCGTCAAGCTGGGTCAAATACGCGATTGATTTTGATGGTGACAGCAAGATCGATTTATGGAGCAGCCCGGCCGATGCGATTGGCTCGGTCGCCAATTATTTCAAAACCTTCAACTGGCAGCGCGGCATGCCGACCCACTACCCGGTGAGTTTTGACGCCACCAGGCTTGACCTTGACGCCCTGCTGGCCCCCGACATTTTGCCGACCTTCAGCGTCGCCAGCTTCGCCGCCAAAGGAGCCGTGCTGGAAGGCGCAGCGCTGCAACACCAGGGTCCACTGGCGCTGATCGAACTGCAAAACGGTGATGCAGCGCCGAGCTATGTGGCCGGTACCGAAAACTTCTACACCATCACGCGCTACAACTGGAGCAGCTACTACGCCATGGCCGTAATTGAGCTCGGGCAGGCAGTGGCAGCAGCTCGTCAACCGCTCTGACCGGAATGCGTGCGCGTGTCAGGTTGGGTGCCTGAGCATGTCATTTAGCACTGGTTGCATCGAAAATCCTTAACAGTGACACGGGCCCATGAGAAAAGTAAACTCAAAGGCGTCGAGTCGACTAATTCGGTCCCTTCGGCGTGTCCAACCAACTTTTTTGAAAGAAATAAAATGACAACCAGACAAGATACCCTTACCGACTTCCAACCCCATCGCATCCAGACGCTTCCATCACACGGTGGTTCATGGAATGCGCCAACCATGACAGAGGAACGACTTCCGTTCACCGTGCGGTTGGTTCGGAATGAAAGTGACTTAACGAAAGCAGTGCAGATCCGCCACGCTGCATATGCGCGCCATCTGCCGGAATTCGCTCAAACCCTCATAGCACCCGAAACCGCCGACGCTGAAAATGGCGTGGTTGTGTTGCTGGCGGAATCGAAGCTGGATGGGTCCCCGTTGGGCACCATGCGCATCCAGACCAACGAGTTCAAACCGCTCTGCCTGGAGCAATCCGTCACGTTGCCTTCATGGCTCAAGTCACTACGACTAGCAGAAGCCACACGCTTGGGCGTCACAGGGGAAAAGGGTGGACGCCTCGTTACAACCATACTCTTCAAGGCCTTTTTTCAGTATTGCCAGCAAATCGGCATCGAATGGATGGTCGTCGCGGGCCGTGCGCCCGTCGATCGGACCTATGCCCGCCTGATGTTCGAGGACGTATTTTCCGGCATGGGCTACATTCCCCTGGCCCACGCCGGCAACTTGCCGCACCGCGTGATGTCCTTCAATGTTGAGACAGCCGAGGTACGCTGGGCCGCCGCCAAACACCCTTTGCTCGATTTCATGTGCCACACCCACCATCCGGATATCAAGATCGGAAGTCAAGAGAGTCAGGCTATTCCATTTATGTCGGCGCCAAGTTCTCCCATGCACAGTGTCGCATTTCCCATGTAAGCAAACGTGACAAAGCGCCTACACCGAAACATGGTTTAGGCCATGTTCTTGACCCGGTAAGTTGCACAAACCAGTGTTCTTGCCGAATCAAGACTGCCAAAAGATAAAACCAATTGTTAAAACGACAGACGAATTTGGTTTCTGTCGTATGGAATGCCTGTTCCGTACAACACAACCAAATTCCGAATTAAGAAAAGACCTCGCAGATTGTTGGACAATGGCCTGCGCAGACCGATACTTGGACTTGGTGGAGAATTCCAGCCAGTCGCGATGCGCCTACTCTCGGCCTTGTCAAATTTGATATTTCAGAATGGAACAACGAAAGACATGCCAAAACAAACTAAATTCTTACGAAAGAAGTTGGATAAATTCAGCTCTGGTATCGATCACTCGTTGTATGCATTTTCGATCTACATCCTGCCCATTTTTATCGGGCTGGTGTCTTTGTTGGCCTTGTTTGCATGGAAAACACAATTTACTTCGGTTGAACCGCAACAGCTTGAAATTCAGGTTTTCAAGGGTGGCAGCGGCATTGCCGGGCCGACTCAAGCGCTGGAACAATTGCGGGATCTCTCTTTTCGCCCATTTCAGGACACGCAGCTTTCGCAAGACCCTTTTTGGTTCACCTTCAATACACCCGAAGTAATTGAACACACGTCGAGGATGGTCGAATTTCCTTCACGTCATGCCTTGGCGGTTGAGTGCTGGGACGCCGAAACACTGCACCTGCTTGGCAAGGGTAATCGTTACAGCACGAGCGGCGACATTTCCAACTTCAATGCAGGCTTTGCGCTTGAACTCAACCCGTCGCCGAAAGGCTCCAGAGTTATCTGTCGTACCAACGCCGTCGGGCCGGCCCGCCTGTCTGCACGACTTTGGCAAACTCACGATTTGAAAATTGCGGAACAGGAATTTCATCTTAAATCCGGCCTGTTGAACGGGGGAATCTTAGTGCTGGCCGCTTTTATTCTGATCACCGCCTTGATCAACCGAAATCGCTTGTACATGCTGTTCACAGCATGGCTCGTGATCAATCTGCGCATGGGGGCACTGTCTGCTGGTTGGGATACACAATGGTTAGGTCATACCATACCCTACGACTTGTTGCTTCAAGGTCGAATGGTCACTATCACTTTGTATTATGTTTTGACATTGACTTTGTTCACAACACTTTTCAAGGATGAATTTTTACGTATTGGCCATGGTTCGATCGTGCGTCTATTGCAGTGGACTTGTTTTCCTTTGCTCGTCCTGTCCTGTTTTCTATCATCGGCCTGGTATCTGCCAATTTTTTGGCCCTTTGTCGGCGTTGGTATTTTTGTCCTGGGATACCTGCTGGTTCGCATTATGCGGGAAACCCGTTCCTCAGTAGCAATCTGGTACAGCGCCGCCATCGGCGTCACTCTGGTCTCCAGCTTCTATGAGGTTTTGTCAGCGGCACTGGGAATCAAAGGGCTGATCGGATCGGTCAACAGTGTCACTGCTGCCCTGTCTTCGAGCCTGCTGGCAGCGCTGGCGATCGCAGAGCAGTTGCGACAGGAGCATGAACAACGCATGCAAGTTCAGGCCGAACTGAAACACACCTACGAGGCCATACCCATCGGCTTGTTCACCCTGGATCTGCACGGACATTTTTTGAGCGCCAATCCGGCTTTACTTGAGATGGTGGGCCCGAACGTGCTGACCGATGGAGCCAATGATTGGCAGCGGTTTTTCGCCGAAGAAACCTGGACACTGCTGTATCAAATGGTGCATAACAAACACGTGGACGAGATTGAAGTCAACGGCAACCCTGCGTTTGGCTTTACGAGTTCTAAACGATTTCTGGTCAAGGCAACCCTGGCCCGCGAGAGAATTGAAGGTTCCTTGCAGGACATCACCGAAAAGTTGAGAGCCTCCGCAGATTTGAACTTTTTAGCCAACCATGATTCCTTAACCAAAGTGATGAACCGGCGCGGTATTGAGATTGCGTTCAACGGAGCTACCAAGCAGCTCGCTGACAGCAACTCAGGGATGGCTATGGCTTATCTCGACCTCGACCGTTTCAAGCTGCTCAATGACCTGTTTGGCCACAGTGCTGGTGACCATGTGCTGCAACAAGTCTGCACACGCGTGTCCAATCTGCTTTCCTGCACGCACCAATTTGGCCGCGTCGGAGGTGATGAATTTGTCATTATTTTTCCTGAGACGCCTATCACACTGGCTTCGGTCATGTGCCGAGGCATCATCGACTGCATTGGCACGGAGCCGTACCAGTTTGGCGACAATGCGTTCAGTGTGCGGGGTTCAATCGGACTGATCGAGATCAGCGTTGGTATGCAGTTCAATGACGCCATGTCCACTTCCGACCGCGCGTGTCGCCAAGCCAAGGCCGGCAATGGCGACGGCATGGTGGTGTACGAGAGACACGCACTCGCGTTCAAGCAGCATGAAGCCGAACTCAAACTGATAGCATTGCTGGCCACCAGTTCCGCTACCGACGGCCTGTACCTCCAAATGCAGCCCATCATGTCACTGACAGCTCCGCATGAATCGCTTAACTTTGAAGTGCTGCTGCGCATGCGCGACCCGGATGGGCAGATCGTTAACACCGAGCACCTGATAGCAGCGGGTGAAGCCAGCGGAAAAATGAGCATGATTGACCGCTGGGTTCTGTCAACCGCGCTGGCCTGGCTGAACAATAACTACACACAGATGGAGCGAACAAATTTCGTTTGTATGAATTTGAACGGTGCTTCGCTGAACGATGAGAAGTTTCTGGAGTGGATCTATGCCCTGCTTGAGCAAAATATGCATATCGTTGACAAGCTGTGCCTTGAAATCACCGAAAGTGTGGCCTTGCATGATTTGGGAAATACCCGGCGTTTCGTCGAAAAAGTGCGCGGCTACGGTGCCAAAATCGCGCTGGATGACTTTGGTGCGGGCTACACCTCGTTCTCGTACTTGAGGGAATTCAAGGCAGACTTGCTGAAGATCGACGGCAAATTCATCGTGGACATGAATAATCACCCGGCCAACACGGCCATTGTCGAAGCCATCGTCAGCCTGGCCAGAAACCTGGGCATGAAGGTAATTGCCGAGTGGGCTGAAGATAACGCTACGGTGCAGACTTTGACAGAAATCGGGGTCGATTACGTACAAGGATTTGCAGTGGCCCGCCCCCAAAACCCGGCCAAGTTGCTCCTCGCCAAGTCGTCGGCCAGCTTTATTCAAGATCCGGCACTGGCCCAATACGTCAGCCAGATTGGAATGTCAGATCAGTTGCGGGCTCGAGCAGATTTGTTTTCTGAAGTGGACGTTATCAGCGTGCATTAAATTTTGAATACTTGCATACGAAGGTGTGCACACGACAGAAAGAAACGCAAATGTCAAAAGGCTACTGGATTGCTCGAGTCGATGTCGCCGACATCGAACAGTACAAGCTTTATGTGGCTGCAAATGCCAAGCCATTTGCAGCGTTTGGAGCCAAGTTCCTGGTTCGATCTGGGCGCTTCGAGGCACCGGAAGGAACAAGTCGTAGTCGCAATGTCGTGATCGAGTTCCCGTCGTACCAGGATGCCCTCGCCTGCTATCGCTGCCCTGAGTATCAAGAAGCCATGAAACTAAGGCTAGCCGTATCTACTGGTGACTTAATCATTGTCGAAGGATACGAGTAAGTCAAGCGATCCCGACATCAAGGTACCCGGTGCTGCCAATAGCGCAGGCCCTCGGCGCGCTGACATTTGACCTCATCGGGCTGCGCCGACTGCCAGGTGGCGGCACCACAGTGGGGTGAATCGATGACGCGGATGTGGCGCTCGGCGTAGCGTGCCAACACCGACTCGGCCGGATGACCATAGCGGTTGCGGTAACCGGCTTGCACCAGCGCGATCGGCGGCTGCACGGCGTCCAGAAAAACGGCGCTGCTGGCGTTTTTGCTGCCGTGGTGCCCCACCAGCAACACGTCGGCTTTGAGTGGCACGCCTTCAGCCAGCAGCCGCACCTCCTGCGCCTGCTCAAGGTCTCCCATCAGCAGCGCCGAGCGCAGCCCGTTGGAAATACGCAAGACGCAACTCACGGCATTGGTTTTTTTGACCAGCACATAGTCTTCGGCGCTAGGGTGCAGCACTTCAAAATCAACCCCGTCCCAGCGCCAGCGCTGCCCCGCCAGGCAGCGCCGGGCCGGGCGCACCGCTTGCAACTCATGCCCCTCTTCAATGGAGCTGAGCAACTCGGCTTGTGGCTGCATCAGCAGCAGCGCCAGCGCACCGCCGCTGTGGTCGCTGTCACGGTGACTGATCACGACCTTATCCAGGCGCACATCAAGCGCCCGCAGCAATGGCACCAACACGCGCTGGCCGGCATCGTTGTCACGACCAAAACGCGGCCCGCTGTCATACATCAGCGCGTGGCTGGCGGTGCGCACCAGCACTGCATTGCCCTGCCCGATATCGGCAGCCAACAATTCAAACTGACCTTCTGCCGGGCGCGGTGCCTGCCACAGCAACACCGGCAACATCAGCGGCAGGCCCAGCAGCCGCAAGTTCCAAGGCAGTTGCAGCGCCAGCAACAAGCCGCCCAGCACACCCACGGCCCCAGCCCACAGCGGTGCTTGTGCCAGCACGAGCGTGGCAAACGGTAGCCCCGCTAACAGTTGCAGATACCCATTCAATGCCGTCAACGCCAGCGCCGCCAAATCCCACAGCGGTGCCACCAGCACGCCCGCCATCGCCAGCGGCGTGACCACCAGCGTCACCCAGGGTATCGCCAAGGCATTGGCCGCCAGCCCCACCAGCGAGACCTGACCAAACAGCAGCAGCGTGAGCGGCGTCAAGGCCAGCGTGATGACCCATTGCTCGTGGAACATGGCCCCCACGCTTGCCATTGCACGGGCGGCGCGGCTCGGCGCGGCATCGGTGCTCAATTCAATCGCTGCATTCCCACTGGCAACACCCGAATCGGTGGCAAACAAGACCCCGACCGCGACAAAGCTGAGCCAGAAACCTGCCTGTAGCAACGCCCACGGATCCACCGCCACCACCAGCGCACAGGCCAATAACCAAACCAGCGGCCAGGGCCAGCGCTTGCCCGAGAGCCGCAGCAAGCCCACCGTGGCGAGCATCAGCACGGTGCGCTGCGAGGGCACGCCCCAGCCGCTGAACAAAGCATAGGCAGCCGCCAGCAAAACGCCGCCAACCAAGGCCGCGCTCGGCGCTGGGAGCCACAAACAAAGCGCGCCCGAGCGGCGCCACAGCCAGCCCACCAGTAAAGCTGCCAACCAGGCAAACATGGTGATGTGCAAGCCCGAGATGCTCATTAAATGCGCGACACCGGTAGCGCGAAAAATATCCCAGTCGGCGCGCTGGACACCGACATTAAAGTCATTAAGTCAGACAATAAGTCGTTAAATGATGAATTTCGGACAATAAGTCGTTAAATGAGCGCCCTCCAGCCCAGGTCTAATTAGCTGGGAAAGTCGTTAAATGGAGGCTCAAAAAACGTCATTTCAGTGGAGGCTTTCAGTTTCCCGATTGATGAGTCTCCGTTTTCGCGAAACTGCCATTGACCCTTCCAAACGTCGCCCTAACCCAAACATCCTTTTTGCGGGAAACACCGAAAGGCCCAAAAAGTGCCAATTTTGTGTGTTTCAGACAATATGTCGTTAAATGAAAAAGCGGTTCCGACAATAAGTCGTTAAACGACCGAATGCCCGTACAGGCTCCCCCGGAGTCGCTTAGTCGCTGGTCGGCAGCTCAAACAGCCTAGTCACGGGCACGGATAGGACATCCGCCAGTTTCTGGACGTTGTCGACGGTCGCGTTCGCTAGTCGCCGCTCTACCTGACTCACATAGGTTCGATGAAAACCTGCCCTCTCAGCAAGCTTTTCCTGGGAAATCCCCAACTTGATTCGAAGTTCTTGGACATTTGCCGCCAATAGATTGCGCGCATCCGGCGCCCGGTCTTGTTTCTTCATACTTGGAGAATGCCTAAATTCGGTCCTAAAATCTACAGCCTAACCATCTACCGTTTTTACATTCACTGTTTTTACATCTATACTCGAAAAGAACATACAGGTCACTAAATTGGAGCCTCCAACGTCGACGCCCATGTCGTACTCGCCGCCCTGTCAAAGGAAGCAGATGAATGCTGAAACCAATACCAACCTGCTCATTCCGCCCTGGGCAAGTGCCACATATGTGCCCGCGCATCCTGAAAGCCTTTTCTATATCCCATTGGAACCAGACGTACGAGGCAAGAAATGACAAAACCCACCGACCGTACGCGCGCCCTTGTTCAAACCAAACATTTCCTTCGTGAGTTGACTGACAAAACCGACATGCCGCGGGTGCCGCAAACGGTCCGCGACATTGCCCGCAGGCTAATGCAGCATTACCCGACCTATGCCGACATTGCGCTTGCTCATGAAGTAATGCCCGAGCGATATGCCGCGCTACCGCCGCACTGGCATCGGCCTGATAACCCGTCGACTCTGGGCGCAGTCGATGCCGCCAACGATGGCGAAGAATAAATATGGCCATTTGCCGCCCAGTCCCAAACCTAACGCCAGAACAAATCGCTCTGCACGGTCGCATTTCTGACCCCCAGTATGTACGACTGTTTTCACTCGATGCAGCAGTCGCACTCTACGATGGCAGACCAGTTGCGACGTGCTCATCGCTTATGCAAGAAGGATATTGAAAACAAAATGACCACCCCATTCGAGCGCACACGCTCCCTCCTTCAAACCAAATCTTTTTTGCTCAAACTCGTGGACACAAAACGCCTGCCGCGGTGCCGAAGTCAGTGCGGGAACATGCGGAGTACCTGCTGCGCCACTACCCGAGCTATTCCGACATTGAGCTTGCTCACAAAGTGCTTCCTGATGTGTATGGCCCGGTGCCACCCTTTTCTCGTGTCCACGGGAGAACAGCAATTACGGAGCTGGGGCTGGACAAAATTGGAAGCAAGAAATGACAATCGCAAAACACCATAAGTGCGGTGCGTGCGGATGGGTGCACTTTGAGTTGTCACTCAAAGACGCGCAGACACACACCGACGCGGTAAACGCGGCACCCCTGGCAGGCCGCAAGCCAGTGACTGTGGACCGCTACTCTGTTTGTAGCAGGTGCGGCGCGTCCAGCGAGACGTTTGTGCCGGCGCTGCCTGGCGATGCACCGCCGCTGTCGAATCTGCGCGGCGTTGTGCTGTTGACACCTGCCATTGCGGACTTCGAACCGCTCACCGGGGCCCAGTACGACGTGCTCGAACGCGCCGCCGCGAAAGTGCACGGTCGTGTGCGCAGTTCTTTGCTACCAAAAAAAGATTGACCACAAGCATGACAGAGCCACACCAGCGCACCAGGGCGCTGCTGAAAACAAGATATTTTCTTGAGCAGCTCACAAGCGCGGCGGACACTCCGCGCGTGCCTGCAGACGTGCGCGCGTTTGCTAAGCAATTGCTGCGCGACTACCCAACGCATGACGACATAGAGGCCGCGCACCAAGCTTTGCCCGACATCTTCGGGCCAGTAATGCAACGACAAGCCTTAGGGCTTCCGGCGAGCGAATTCGAAAGGAGAAAATAACATGGCCAGACTTCACCGCCTTTTGACGCCGTCTACGGCTTGTGTCTTCATTTTGCTCGCAAACAAGGTTGCCGCCTGCACGGGCCGCACCCGGCAAAAGACGCCCTGATTTATGCCGAGTGCTGCTTGCAGGCGGCACCGCCGGAGGCGTACGCGCCGGCACACGCGTACCTCGACGAGCGGTACAGTTTGGAAGTGCCGCCGGGGAGGCTGGAAGCGCTATTGAACTTGGCAGAAAATATTGAAAGAGCCCTGCAATGACCGTCGGCGAGCTCATCATCAAAGAAACTGCCGGCACCGTCCGATTACCGAAAATCCCTGCTTTCCGTCGCGAGCCGCCCCAGTAGCGGCGTCAAATCCACGAGATGACCTGCAATCAGATTGCGCACTTCACCCTCTCGCTGCCATGTGCCATGGACCCCGAGCAGCCTTGATTCCAACAGCACTCTACGTTGTCTCTCCCGCACCCGCTTCCAAACAATGACCTGAATGGCACCCTCCTCGTCCTCCAGTGACACGAAGACAGTTCCACCCGCAGTTTCAGGCTGCTGACGCACTGTCACGATGCCACAGACTCGCACCAGGCGGCCATTGGGCAAGTCACGAACTTGGCCTGACGACAAGAATCGCTTTGATGCCAGATGTCCTCGCAATAACGCCAGCGGATGTCGCCGCAAAGTGAGTCCTGTCGATGCGTAGTCCCAAGTGATTTCCTCCCCTTCCGGCGCCTCGGGCAACTCCAGATAGTCTTCGTTGACTGGCGCGTCCCGCAGCAGCTCGGGTGGTGCATGCAGTGCAGCGGCATCCCACACCTGCTGCCGCCGGTGGCCAGAGAGACTGGTCAACGCATCTGCGGCGGCCAGCAGCTTCATCTCATGCTGTTCAAGATTGGCTCTTCGGGACAGGTCCCCAGCATCCTCAAATGGTCCCGCCTGCCGTGCAGCCACGATGCGGTGGTTGGCGACAATTACCTT
>PKWM01000033.1 GCA_003133245.1 Rhodoferax sp.
ATTATGACACTGTTTTTAGTGGTCTGTCAAATTTTAAAAATATATTTTTGACCCGCATTGGCCTAGAAATGAAATTTGATGTCCCCAAAACCCGACCCACTGGCAACGCATCCCATTCAGCATTGATTGGCTGATTTCATTGATAGATAAACCCCCTCATTCCATCTTACACTATCTCGACAGACCTATCCGACTGAGATTTTGGCGGTATTCCGAGCCAAATCAGCTCGCGCTCCTCTGAAAAACGTTGGGACACTACTAACTTCAACTATGAAAATAATTTTCTGTTTAATTCTGGCCTGGCTGGCTGCGACAACCAATCTTGCGATAGCAAAAACGCCGGGGGAAGTCGCGGTCGGCGGCACGCTACGTGAGGCGACGCTGCAAGGTCTGTCTGGTGCTTCACGCAATCTATCTGAATTTCGCGGCAAACCGCTGATCATCAACGTCTGGGCCAGTTGGTGTGGCCCATGTCAGCAAGAAATAGGTTCCCTTGAGAGACTCGCACGCAGCAAGGTTGGCAAGCAGTTCACGGTGATCGGCATTTCCACCGATGACTATCCTGAAGCGGCGCACGCCTTCCTAAGGCGAAACAAAGCCAGCTTCAGCCACTTCATCGACCAGCGCTTGTTGCTGGAAAACATGCTTGGTGCGGATCGTCTACCCCTGACTGTGCTGGTCGATGCGCAGGGTCGGGTGTTGGCCAAATACGTGGGTGCCAAAGAATGGGACAGTCCATCGGTTTTGGATTTGATTGGAAAAACCTTTCACCTCAAGCTCTGAGCGTTTTCCGGGAACGGTCTATGACTTGTGTTTTTGCGCAAGCACCAACGCCACGTCGCTTTGATCAAGGCCGTACATCGCCGAAAACTCGTTGATCGTCTTGCCGCTATTTTCAAAGGCGCTGAGCAGGGCCTCGTGCTTGGCCAGTTTTTCGCCATGCTGCGCCAAGGCCTTTTCCATCCGCGCGTTGGCGTCTGCATCCTTGGTTTGAACTCTGGACAAATAGTCCTGCCGAGTCAGGCCAGACGCCTCAAACGCGATTACCAGTCGCCTGCGCAACTCCGGTCGCAAATCCTCTTTTGAACGGGGCTGGCGCCGACGAAACAACTCAAGCAAGGCAAAGTGAACATGCTCGGGTGCCACATTCTCAATCGCCACACCGTCGAGATCATGACGCTGATGGCCGGCCGCAACGCTTTGCAGGTAACGCGTTGAGCGCGTATGCACTCCCAGCGCCGCCTTGAGCGTGTCACGTTTGAAATGCTCTGGGTGACGCTCCAGCAGTTCCTGAAAAACACCCAGCCTCAAGGGCAAAAACTTGGTGCCAAATAAATGCGGGTAGAGTTCAAACAGCTTTTCCAGCACCGGCCGAACTGATTGGATTCGACTGAGCCTGCTCGTTTGATCCTGGGGTGCGGTGGGCGCGACGGTTTGCAGAGATGGTTCGGGTAGGGTGTCGGTCATGGAAATAAACATTGAATGAACGCGCGATTGTCAACCAAATAGACGCGGCGTAAAAAGTGGCTGCTGACTGGTCATCGCTTCACCCAGCCGAATGGCCCGCCCACTGACCCAAACCGGGTTGAATTGCAGATCACCTTTGGCAAACAACAGCACCACCGTAGAGCCGAGCAAAAACCGACCCATCTCCTGGCCCTGACGCAAATTGACCGGCTGGTCGTCATAGCGCCACTCCGACAGCGTCGCATGACGATCGGCGTTGACAACACCGTGCCAGACGGTCGCGATGCTGCCCACAATCGTGGCACCCACCAGCACCAATGCAAACGCGCCGTGGGCCGACTCGAAGATGCAGACCACGCGCTCGTTGCGGGCGAACAAGCCCGGCACACTCCGGGCCGTCGCGGGGTTGACAGAAAACAGCTCGCCGGGCACATAAATCATGCGCGACAAATGCCCGTCGCAAGGCATATGGATACGGTGATAGTCCTTGGGACTCAAATACAGTGTGGCAAAACTGCCATCGTCAAATTGCGCTGCCAACGCGCTGTCACCGCCCAGCAACGCGGTGCTGCTGTAGTGGTGGCCTTTAGCCTGGAAAATCTGCTGGCCTTCGATGCGCCCCAACTGGCTGATGGCACCATCGACCGGACAAATCAGATCAGCGCCAGCCAGCGGGCGCGCACCCTCTTGCAAAGCACGGGTAAAAAAGTCGTTGAAGGTAGCGTAACTGCTGAGCGCCGGGCTGGCCGCCTCACTCATATTGACTTTATAACGCCGCACAAACCACTTGATCAAACCAGTAGTCAAAGCAGCGCCACGGACACCGGCAATGCGTCCGGCGAATTGTGTCAACGCCCGCTTGGGCAGCAGATATTGCACCAGCACAGCGAGGCGATCAGGCATGATGGGCCAGTGAAGTTGCGAATGGCTGGAATTGTAGCGAGCACAGTTCTGGGCATGTATCAATTGCGACTGACGCAACATCGTTTTCATGCAAAAATGAACACTTGACTTCCAGGAGGCTCTCTCATGTCCCACCATGCCACCAAAATCGTCATCACACTTGGCCCCGCCTCCAGCGACCCAGCGTTGCTGGAACAAATGATCCGCGCCGGCGTCAATGTAGTGCGCTTGAACTTCAGCCACGGTAGCGCGCAGGATCACATAGGCCGGGCTGCTTTGGTGCGTGCGGCGGCGCAACGAGCCGGTCGCGAGGTGGCCATCATGGCCGACTTGCAGGGGCCAAAAATTCGGGTTGGCAAGTTTGCCGATGGCAAAGTGATGCTCAAGCCAGGGCAAAATTTTGTGCTCGATGCCGACCGCACCGAGCTTGGCGATATCAACGCAGTCGGACTCGACTACAAGGCGTTGCCGCACGAGGTCAAGGTCGGTGATCTGCTGTTGCTCAATGATGGGCTGATTGTGATCACGGTCGATGCTATCAAGGGGGCAGCGATCAGCACCACGGTCAAGGTCGGCGGCGAGCTGAGCAACAACAAAGGCATTAACAAGCAGGGTGGTGGCTTGACGGCACCGGCGCTCACCGCCAAGGACATGGATGACATCCGCACCGCGATGAGTTTCCAAACCGACTATGTGGCGATCAGTTTCCCCAAGAATGCAACCGACATGGAGATGGCGCGGCAGTTATGCAACGTCGCCGCCGGCGACGGCCCCAAACCGGGCCTGATTGCCAAGATCGAACGCGCCGAGGCGATCCCGCATCTGCAGGAAATCCTGCTCGCCAGTGACGGCATCATGGTTGCGCGTGGCGACCTGGCCATTGAGGTTGGCAATGCGGCGGTGCCAGCCTTGCAAAAACGCATGATTCGGCTGGCGCGCGAGTTTGACAAGGTGGTGATCACCGCCACGCAAATGATGGAGTCGATGATTCATAACCCGGTACCGACCCGCGCCGAGGTGAGCGACGTGGCCAACGCCGTGCTCGACGGGACCGACGCCGTCATGCTGTCGGCTGAAACGGCGGTTGGCGAATACCCGCTGGAGACGGTGCTACAGATGGCCAATATCTGCCACGCGGCCGAAGGCTCGGAAGACTTTCAACTCGAAGCCGACTTCACCGACAAGACCTTTAGCCGCATCGATCAATCGATCGCCATGGGTGCACTGTTCACCGCCTACCACCTGAGTGCCAAGGCGATTGTGGCCATGACCGACAGCGGCTCGACTGCACTGTGGATGAGCCGTCACCTGATCCAGATCCCGATTTATGCGCTCACCTCGAAAGTCACCACCCAGCGCAAGATGACCCTGTACCGCAACGTGCAGCCCCTCTTCATCGACACCAGCGCCGACCGTGACACCGCACTCCAAGAGGCCGAGAACGATTTGAAAGCCCGTGGCATTGTGAAATCAGGTGACGTCTATGCCATCACCTGCGGCGAGCCGATGGGCTCACCGGGCGGCACCAACATGCTCAAGATTTGCAGAGTTTCCTGATACGTTGCCGGACAACCCCACTCACATGAGCAAGGCGAATGAAGTTACTCTGTCCTCAACTTGCTGAAACCTTGCCGAAACGCCTTTGTTGACTGTCAAGCCGTTAAAATTCAAATCGATCACCTATTTTTAAGGACACCATCATGGCTCTTGTTTCCATGCGCGAACTGCTCGACCACGCTGCAGTCAACGGCTACGGCATTCCAGCTTTCAACGTCAACAATCTGGAGCAGGTGCAGGCCGTCATGTCGGCCGCCGATGAAGTCGACGCGCCCGTGATCCTACAAGCCAGCGCGGGTGCCCGCAAATACGCCGGTGAGTCCTTTATTAAATACCTGATCACCGCCGCCATCGAAGCTTACCCGCACATCCCACTGGTGATGCACCAGGATCACGGCCAAAGCCCGGACGTGTGTCAGGGTGCCATCAAGCTGGGGTTTAGCTCCGTGATGATGGACGGCTCGCTGATGAGCGACGGCAAAACCATTTCAAGTTTTGACTACAACGTGGAAGTGACGCGCAAGGTGGTGGACATGGCGCACGCGGTGGGCGTTACGGTCGAAGGCGAACTGGGCTGCCTGGGCTCGCTGGAGACCATGAAGGGCGACAAGGAAGACGGCCACGGCACAGAGGCCACTATGACGCGCGAGCAGTTGCTGACCGACCCCGAGCAAGCCGCTGATTTTGTCAAACGTACCCAGCTTGACGCGCTGGCGATTGCCATCGGCACCAGCCATGGCGCTTACAAGTTCACGCGCAAGCCCACTGGCGACATCCTGGCGATTGACCGCGTCAAGGCTATCAACCAGCGCATTCCCAATACTCACCTGGTGATGCACGGCTCCAGCAGCGTGCCGCAAGAGCTGCTCGCCATCATTCGCCAGTTTGGCGGCAATATGAAAGAGACCTACGGCGTGCCGGTGGAAGAAATCCAGAAGGCCATCAAGTTTGGCGTGCGCAAGATCAACATCGACACCGACATCCGCCTGGCCATGACCGGTGCAGTGCGCAAGTACATGTTTGAGAACCCTGAAAAGTTTGACGCCCGCGACTGGCTAAAACCGGCGCGCGAAGCCGCCAAGCAGCTCTGCAAGCAGCGTTACATCGCTTTTGGTTGCGAAGGCCAGGGCAGCAGAATCAAAGGCATCAGTCTGATTCAAGTGGCCGCGCAATATGCGCGTGGCGAGCTGGCGCAAGTGGTCAAGTGACATGGCAGGGTGATAATTGGAACCGGCTGCCAGTGAAATCACCTCCGCAGGGCTTTCATCTTCCTCACGTTGCCCGCTACCCCTCTCAACCTATTGACTGCTCGAGAATATGACTGCCTTACACACTTCCACAATTACTTCCTTACCCCTGCTGGCGCGCGGCAAGGTACGCGACAACTACGCGGTCGGCGATGACCGCATTTTGATGGTCGCGAGCGACCGCCTGAGTGCCTTTGACGTGATCATGGGCGAACCCATTCCGGGCAAAGGCGCACTGCTCACAAAAATGGCGTTGTTCTGGTTTGACAAGCTCGGCCCCAAGGGTTTAAACATCTGCCCGATTCACCTCACCGGTGCTGCGCCCGAGAGCGTGGTGAGCGCCGCCGAAGTGCCACAGGTGGTGGATCGCTCCATGTTGGTCAAGCGCCTCAAACCGCTACCGGTCGAAGCAGTGGTGCGGGGTTATCTGGCTGGCAGCGGCTGGAAGGAATACCAGCACAATGGCGCGGTTTGCGGCGTCAAATTACCTGCTGGCTTGAAGAACGCCTCCAAGCTACCAACCCCAATTTACACCCCTGCCGCCAAAGCCGCAGCAGGCGAGCATGACGAGAACATTACTTTCGAGAAAACGGTTGGAATCATGGGGCTCGATCTGGCCACGCGCATGCGCGACATCAGCATCGCGCTGTACCTGGCGGCCAGCGAAATCGCGCTTGCCAAAGGCATCATCATCGCCGACACCAAGTTCGAGTTTGGTCTGGACAAGGATGGCACGCTCACCTTGATGGATGAAGTGTTGACGCCCGACTCATCGCGATTCTGGCCGGCCGAGAGCTACATTGAGGGCAGCAACCCGCCCAGTTATGACAAACAGTTTGTGCGTGACTGGCTAGAGCAGGTCAAAGTAAATGGCCACCCCTGGAACAAAACCCCACCGGCGCCGCGCGTGCCCAATGAGGTGATTGCCAAAACCGCCGCCAAATACCAGGAAGCGCTCACAAGGCTGATGGGTTAAACCGCGCCAAATTCAGCTCAGCACCACGCTGCTCAAGCGACGCCGATAAGTCGCCACCGTTGGGTCCACCGGGGGAATCTGGCCATCGGCGACTTTCACTTTCGGTGGCTCGATGATGTCCAGGATAGCGATATAGGTCTTGCGCGCGAGGTCTTCGGCCCAGCTCTTGTCGCGCATCAGGATTTCCAGCAGTTCGTCCATCGCGGCAGTCCATTCCTGCGCTGTCATCAGCGTTTGCGTCTTGCCGAAGCGGGCATCGAAGTCGCGCTTGTTGGCGGCAATTTTCGCATCGAACCCGGTGGTAACGTCTGTCAGGTCTATACGGTCAGTCGTAAAGTCGATCGCATTCATCCAGCGTTGCAGCGAATCAAAGCGCCGCACCAGCTTGGTCTTGGCGATCACCGGGGCGAAAGCCGCCTTGGCATCTTCGATACGCCCCTCTTGCAGCAACAACTTAACAAAATTGAAACGGGCGTCTTCGTCGTCCGGGTTTTTCAGCAGCGCTTGCTGCAAGGCTTCGTGCCGTGCAACGGGGTCATCGGCGGCAGGCGCGTCTGACACCGTCTCGCCGGTCACCTCGGCTTCAAGTACCTCTCCAGCGGGTAAATTCTTGTCCAGAAAGGCTTTTATTTCGCCCTCGGGCAATGCACCCATGAAGCCGTCCACCGGTTTGCCGCCACTCATGAGCACGCAGGTCGGAATGCTGCGAATGCCAAAAGCCTGGCTGAGTTCCTGCTGCTCGTCAGAGTCAATCTTGACCAGCTTGAAGCGGCCAGCGTAGTCGATTTCGAGTTTTTCCAGCAGTGGGCCAACCACTTTGCACGGGCCGCACCAGGGCGCCCAAAAATCCACCAGCACCGGAGTTTGCATCGAGGCGGCCACGACCTCGGCATCAAAGTTGGCAACAGTCACATTTATCATTTTGGGGTGTCCAGGGTGGGTGAGTAATAATCAGGCATGATGAAAAATATTCAAATCGGCGTTGTCATGGGTTCCAGTTCCGACTGGGACACGATGCAGCACGCAGTTCACATTCTCCAACAATTTGGCATCACGCACGAGACGCGCGTGGTCTCGGCGCACCGCATGCCCGAGGATATGTTCACCTATGCCAAGGCGGCGCGTGCGCGCGGCCTTAAAGCCATTATCGCCGGGGCCGGTGGCGCGGCCCATGTGGCCGGCATGCTGGCCGCCCTGACAACGGTGCCGGTGTTGGGTGTGCCCATGGCCAGCAAACATCTTGCAGGGCTTGATTCGCTGTACAGCATCGTGCAAATGCCCAAAGGCATTCCGGTGGCCACTTTTGCCATCGGCGTAGCGGGTGCCGCCAATGCGGCGCTGTTTGCGGTGGCGATGCTGGCCAATGAAGACGCTGCCCTGCTGGCCAAACTGGAAGCTTTTCGCGCCGAGCAAACTGAGACTGCCCGCAACACGACCCTGCCGCCGGTGCTGTGAGTCGGTTAACGACACCATGATTTTTGATGGCTTCGCCGCCAGCTCCATCGTCTCTGCTGCCGAGGTCATCAGATCCGGTGGCCTGGTAGGTTTGCCCACCGAGACGGTCTATGGTCTGGCCGCAGACGCCGAAAACGACGCTGCCATAGCGCAGATCTTCCAGGCCAAAGGCCGCCCTGCCGACCACCCGTTGATTGTGCATGTTGCTGATGCAGCATGCGTGGCGCACTTTGCCGTCGAGGTACCCGACTTTGCACAGCAGCTCATGAAGGCATTTTGGCCGGGGCCGTTGACGCTTATTTTGCAACGCCGAGCGGGCGTGACCAGTGCCGCTGCCGGTGGACAAAACTCCATCGGCCTGCGTTGTCCCTCGCACCCGGTAGCACAAGCGCTGCTGCGAGCACTAAATGGGGGGCAGATTCCAATTAGTTGCTCAACCGTCAGATCAAATAAAAAAGAATTGGAATCTGATCCCCATTTAGTCTGGGGCCTGGCTGCCCCCAGCGCCAATCAGTTTGGCCGCGTCAGCCCAACCACCGCTGAGCACGTGCAAGCTGAATTTGGCAATGACTTGATGATCCTCGACGGCGGCGCCTGCGTGGTCGGCATCGAGTCCACCATCATCGACTGCACCCGTGGTGCGCCGGCGCTGCTGCGCCCTGGCGCCATCACGCCGGAGCAGGTGCAAGCACGATGCGGTTTGAGTGTGCTATCAAAAGGAGAGCTGACGCCAGCGGATACCTCAGCGCCACGGGCTTCTGGCACGCTTGCTTCGCACTACGCGCCCAAGGCTCCGGTATGCCTGATGGATGCGCAGACGCTTCAGGCTGAGCTGAACCTGCCGGGGCCAGGGTTGAGCAATCAGAATTCCAGTGCGGGAGTCGAGCCGCTAATTGCCATTTATTCCCGCGTCCAGCTTAAAACCGGCAGCGCTAAAGTGCTGCTCAAACGTATGCCCGATGACGCCGTTGCCGCCGCGCAGGAACTGTTTTCGGTGCTGCGTGGGTTCGATGACAAGGGCGTTCAACTGATCTGGATCGAGGCACCACCCGCTACTCCCGAGTGGGACGGCGTGCGGGATCGCTTGCAAAGAGCCGCCGCCGGTTTTATGCCCGAACGGCAGCTTAGAAACTGTAGCCCACCGCAAGCGTGAACACCGAAGGGTGGAATGTTATGTCAGCCGTACGCTCGATGCCATAGGTGTTGGTGGTCAACTTGGTCTTGACCTGCGCGGTTGACCAGGCGCCGGTGACGGACCACGGACCGCCCAGCTTGGCGGTCACACCCAGTTGCAAGGCCAGACCCACCGAGTCTTTCAGCTTGAGCGTGGTCGGCCCGCCGTTGATGGCGTCGTTGACCGCTGTAGATTCAGTTTTGTCAAAGACGGTGTAGTTCACGCCCAAACCTGCAAAGGGACGAATCTGGCTGTTGCTGTCACCAAACCGGTAGTTGGCAAACAGTGTGGGCGCGACTTGACGCACTCTGGCGCCAATCGCACCATCCAGAGCAGCAACGCTGCCAGGCACCGCAGCCGGATTGAGAACCACCACCGTCACATCATGCGTGGGCGGCGCACCGAGCGCCAACTCCGCTTCCCAGTGCTGGTCGATTTCCCTGGCCACACTGAAAAAAAGCGTTGATCGATCCTGGACTTTCAAACTCAGAGCGTCCACCGGTGTAAATGGGCCGGACATGGCGGAGGCGGAAGAGTTCGGTGCGATGTTGGCAAAGCCAAGCTTGATGGTGGTCGCTTGGGCGAGCGCATTGCTGGAGGCACCCAAAGCCAATGCGATGACGGCAGCGGAGAGAAGGGTATGTTTCATGGGGTTTGCTCCGTCGAATTAAAACTGCGAGAAGAAGCCACGCGCTGCTGCATTGCAGTAAGGTGGCACCAGGCCGCCATGGTAGGCAGCGGTGACGGCGCTGGCGGCGTTCGCCCCGGCGGCGGCGGCAGTCGCCGCCTTGGCATTGGCAAAGCCCACCTTGGCAGCAGCGAACGGATCGGTGGCGCCGGTGACGGGCGAGTCAACGTCGAGCACGGTGACCAGGTGCGCCGCTACCTGGGGCGCCCACAATGCAGCCATCAACCCAGTGTCCAGGCTGTAGAAGACGGTGGGGTCGCCACTGCCGGCGCACAGCAGCACTGGCACCTGCGGTGTCCAGCCACGCAGGTCGTTCTTTTTTGCCGCGATGCGCAGCGGATTTTGCGGATTGACCGCTGCCGCACCATTCGTGAATGCCGGCACCACGCCATCAGGATTGGCCATCGCATCCATCAGGTAGCTCAAACGGACGCTGTTCTTGATCAGGTTGCTGAGACCGAAGCCCATGGCGAACAAGGCATCGGTGGCACCGGTACCCGTCGGCGGCGTGATGCTGGCAAAGGCCGGGGCCGGTGGCGTGTTGCTAAAGAGCGCCAACTGCGGCAGTTTGCCGCTGCTGACGATCGTTGTGAAGTCGTAGCTGCCGGGTATCAAGGTCTCGATGCCGGTGGCGTAGGCCGCTTCATAAATGTCAGACGGAGAGGTATACAAATTGCCATAAGCTTTCTGAAAACTGGTTGTGATCATGGGCGTAAAAATCGTACTGCCCGCATTCACGTTGCCATAGAAGACGGCGTCATTGAGGGCGGCCAGCGCGTAGGGGCCCGACATCGGCGCCGATGCAGTGACGGGTATGCCAGCCGCCTGCATGGCACGATGCGTTGCCATCGCCACAAAACCGCCTTGCGAGTAGCCGGTGATGAACAGTTTGGCACTCGCGGTGGTGGGCGACATCAGCGTGGGTAGCGCAGTTTTGGCCGCCGCCAAGATATCAATCATCTCCTTGGATTGCTGATCAGCATTGAGGTAGGGGTGGTAACTCAATGAGGAGCTGTCGTACCCGGCGTAATTGGGGGCCACCACAATATAGCCTTGGGCCGCGTACATGGCGGCAAGCAACAGGGCTTCCGAGTAAGCCGGATTTGTATTGTCAGTAAAGTCCGCCAGGTTGTAGCGTTTGGTGATGGTGGTGCCGTGGGCATACAACACAATCGGGCGTGCACCTGTGCACTTGGCGTCGCTGCCTGTGGGCACCATCAAGGCACCCGAAGCATCGGTCGCCTCACCCGCGCCGCCGACGGTACCGTATTTGATGTATTGAACATCGACGCCGCACACCGGGGTACCAGCAAGCTGCTGCAAACCCTGACCACTTGGACTCGCCTGTAACGAGGCAGTGAAATCAGCCGCAGTCAACGCGGTGATGCGCGGCGGTGGGTTTTGCATGAGCGCGCCGCGCGCCGGGTTGGTGTTTTGAGTCCCAAGTGGACCACCGTCACCACCACCGCAGGCTGCGACCAGTAGCGTCGCACCCAATGCGGACCATGAAGCCTTGAAATAAGTCATTCGTTTTCTCCAAAACTGTTGAGTGCGAACGTGGCAACAAACAAATAGAACGAGCGTGCTATTTTTCAGTTTGATCATATGACTCAATTCAAGTCGGGGGAACTGGGGTAAACCCGTACCGACGGCGGCGCGCTGGCCGGTGATTTCGCAGCAGTGCAAGCAATGATAGGCTCAATTGTCTTGTACGGCCCAGTCCAGCAGTGCGTCAAAAGCCGGGCGAGCGGCGCTGGCATTGGGGTGATTGACAATCGCCACCAACACGTAGTATTTGCCGCTGGCACCCTGCACATAACCCGCCAGTGCCGCCACATCGCGCAGGCTGCCGGTTTTCAGGTGGGCGCTGCCGCGGGCTGCGGCTTGACTGCGCTTAAGCGTGCCATCGACGCCGACGATCGGCAGAGAGGCCATCAGTTCGGGCATCCAGGGCGAGTGATAAGCGCTTTGCAGCAATTGGGCCAGTGCCTGTGCAGTGATGCGCTCATCGCGCGACAGACCCGCGCCGTTGTCAAGCAGCGGGGCGGTGTCTAAGCCGATGCGTTTACTCCACCAATGGCGCACGATTTCTCGCGAAGCAGCGCGTGATGCTGTCGTTGCTTCATTCGGGGCGATTTCAGCGCTCCCCAGACTGTCGTCCGGATGATGGTTTTGGCTGGGCAGACTGAGCGTAAGGAACAGTTGTCTTGCCATCAGATTGTTGCTGTACTTGTTGATGTCACGGATGACCTCGGCTAAGGGTGGCGAGACCATCTCAAACTTCGACTCAAGCGCAGGTGTGCGTCCTTCATGCACGCTGCCACTGAGTTGCCCTCCCATTTCGTGCCACAGACCTGCAACAGCACGTGCATTGAAGCGCTTGGGATCGGCATAGGCCACCGACCAAACTTTTTCCAGACAGGCGCCCGGGTAGGCGCCGGCAAAGGTGATGCGCATCGGGTCAGAGAAATCGGCCTTAAGCGCCGCCCGGTAGTCGCCACAGATGCCCCCCGGGGGGTTCGACAAAGGCACGCTGGTTTGCATTTGTACCGCCCGCAGCGGTGGCTCAAAGTGGACGTGCGCAATGTTGGTACCAAGGTCGGGCACAAAGGTCATGACCACCGATTTGAAATTGATCAGCAGCGCATCCGGCGCGGCGTTATAGGGGCGCAGCGGCTCGCCATCAAAACTGGCCGGGTCAGCCGCCTCGGTTTCGAACGCGCTCTGGTCGAGCACGATGTCGCCCGCTATCTTGTCGATGCCAAGGCCTTGCACCCGGCGCAGTAGCAGCCACAGTCGCTCGACCGTCAGCTTGGGGTCGCCCTGGCCCAAGATGTAGAGATTGCCCAGCAAGGTGCCCCCTTGCACGACGCCTTCCACATAGACCGGCGTGCGCCAGGTATAGGCCGGCCCCAACAAATCAAGCGCAGCGTAGGTTGTCACCAGCTTCATCACCGAGGCCGGATTCATAAGAACGTTGGCCTGATGATTCAGTCGGGCTGGCAATTTGCCCTCGGCATCCACCACCAGCAGGGTGACAGCCTGGCGCGGCACTTTGGCGCGAATCAGGGCAGCATCAACTTCGCGCGGCAAGGCTTGTGCCAACACCAGGCCGCAGGCCAACGCAACAACGGCACCCAGCAAATTATTTCGGAACCACATGGCGTGATTATCGCGTTGCACTCCTGGCAATGACAAAAGCGCGCCATGGATAATCGGGCCATGCCTTCTTCCTCACAGCACACTTCAATGGGGTTCCCGGACCGCACCGTGGGCATCGCCGCCGCTGTAGTCACGGTATTGGTATGGACGTTGTTCATCGTCATCGCGCGCGCCTCGGCGGACCCGACGCGCGGGGGCACCCTCACTTCTTTTGACATTGTTTTTTGCCGCATCGTCGGTGCCAGCCTGGTGCTGCTGCCGTGGGGCAGCGTGCTGGCTTATCGCGACCGCGCACGCGGCCTCAATCAGTCGTCTTTGTTGGGCCTGTCGCCGCTGTCGTTGCGCGTCACCACCAGCGTCGGTTTGTTTGGCGGGCTGCTCTATGCATTGGTGGCTTACAACGGCTTTGTTTTTGCCCCGGCGGCGCACGCCTCGGTGCTGTTGCCGGGCAGCATGCCGCTGTGGACGGCACTGCTGGCCGCGCTGATCTTGCACGATCACATCACAGCAGTGCGCGCGCTCGGCCTGGGGTTGATTGTGCTGGGCGATTTGATGGTGGGCGGGGCCAGCTTGTTGCGCGCCCTGGACGGTGGCGAGGTCTGGAAGGGCGACCTGCTCTTCATGCTGGGCGCCACCTGCTGGGCGACCTACAGCGTGCTGGCACGCCACTACCGGTTGGACGCGGTGCGCGCCACCATTGCCATCACGGCTTTTGCTTTTGTGATTTATGTGCCGATTTACTCCCTTCTGTTGCTTAGCCACGTGTTAACGGGACAGTTGTTCACGGCACCCTGGCAGGAACTGCTATTTCAGGCTGGCTTTCAGGGTTGGGGTTCGGTCGTGATCTCAGGCATCTCGTTCACCAAAATGATCCAGTATTTTGGCCCGGTGCGCTCGACCATGATCACGGCGCTGGTGCCGGGCCTGTCGGCCCTGGCGGCGGTGCTGCTGTTGGGCGAGCCGCTGACCTGGAATCTGTCGGTCGGACTGGTGCTGGTGACGCTGGGGATTTTGTTTGGCGTGCGTGCGGCAACGGCGCGCGCCACGAGAGGCACCTGAAAATGAATCTGCTTGCTTTTGACACCAGCACTGAGTTGATGTCGGTGGCCGTGCAACGCGGCGAGGTGAGCGCTGGCGACTCGGCTGTAGCGAGTCCGATCTGGCAGCACAGCGGTGCCGGTGGCGCGCAGACTTCGGCCAGTCTGATTCCAACTATCGAGCGGCTGCTGGCGCAGGCGGAGCTCCAGTTCAGCGATCTGGATGCCATCGTTTTTGGCAAGGGACCCGGTTCTTTCACCGGTTTGCGCACCGCCTGTTCGGTAGCGCAGGGGCTGGCCTTTGGTGCCAAGCTGAAAGTGCTGCCGGTTGACACCTTGCTGGCCGTGGCTGAAGAAGCGCGCTTTCAGCGGGCCGGCGCCCTGCCCCGCTGGCAAGTCATGGCACTGCTGGACGCCAGGATGGATGAAATGTATGCGGCCGGCTATGTTTTCAATCAGGGCCAATGGCAGCAGGTCAAGGATTATTGTCTGCTTCGGCCGGAGAATCTGGTATGTGAGCCAGACTGTGCACTGGCCGGTAATGTTTTTGCAGCCTACGGCGCGCGCCTGGGCACGCCGGCGCTGCCGCGCATTGACGCCTGGCCCACGGCCACGGCCCTGCTGCGGCTTGCCCCAGCTTTGCTTGCGGCGGGTGGCGCGCTCGCCGCTGAGCAGGCGCTGCCGCTCTACATTCGTGACAAAGTAGCCAAAACCACGGTTGAACGGGCGGCGGAAAAGGCGCTCGGATGATGAGCTGTTATTCTCGTCGCACCATGCCCCTCTATTGCCATGAATGCCGTCCTCAAGCCGATTGAAGTCCGCTTTGAAACGCTGACGCCGGATCGGCTGGACGCGGTGCTACAGGTGGAACAACAGGCCTACGCTCATCCCTGGGTGCGCCGCAACTTTGACGACTCGCTGGCGGCGGGTTATCAAATCCAACTGCTGTTGGCCGGGAACACCCTGCTAGGTTATTTTGTCGCCATGAAAGGCGTCGATGAAGTGCACTTGCTCAATATCACCGTGGCTCCTGACTACCAGCGCCAGGGCTGGGCGCAGATGCTGCTGGACGCGCTCACGCTGTGGGCCAGGGGACAGGGCGGCGCCCAGTGGCTCTGGCTGGAAGTGCGCACTGGCAACGTGCGCGCCATCGAGGTCTATGAAGCGCACGGTTACCGCCGCGTCGGTTTGCGCAAAAACTATTACCCAGCCGTGCAGGGCCAGCGCGAAGATGCAGTGGTGATGAGCCTGCGTCTGGGACAATAAGAGCATCATGAGCCTTGATCTCGACCCCCGCCAGCGCGCCATGTTGCAGGAGATGGGGCTGCGCGTCTGGTCGCCCGTGGCACGGGTGCAAACACCGACGCAGACGGCAGCGGCGTCTGAAGGTCAGGCTGCGCCATCAGTCCCAACAAAAACGCAAGCCCGCCAGGAGTCAAGGCGCGAGCTGCCAGCCAACGATCCGGCACACGTCGGCGCGCTGGTCGATACCATTGCCACGATGGACTGGCCGACGCTGGGCAGAAGCATCGCCACCTGTCAGGCTTGCCAGCTCTGCAACGGCCGACGCGCAACAGTATTCGGCGCAACCGACATCCCGCGCGAGGCCGACTGGATGGTGGTGGGAGAGCCGCCCGATGAGACGCAGGAGCAAGCCGGTGAGCCCTTCACTGGTCAGGCGGGTCAACTGCTGGACAATATGCTCAAAGCGGTGAAACTGAGCCGACACGGCAGCACGCTGGCACGATCAGCCGCCGCCTACGTCACCAACGTTGTGAAATGCCGCCCGTCCACGCCGCGCAACCCTGCCCCACTGGAGCTCGCCACCTGTGAGCACTACCTGCGCCGCGAGATCGCCTTGGTGCAACCCAAAATAATTTTGGCGCTGGGACGTTTTGCTGCCCAGGCGCTGTTGCAGGGCATCACACCGGAGGTCGTCGGCACCCCGCTGGGCCAACTGCGCGGGCAAATCCACTACTACCGGGGCATCCCGGTAGTAGTAACTTACCACCCCGACTACTTGTTACGTTCACCTCAACACAAGGCCCGCGTCTGGGCTGATTTGTGTCTAGCACAGGCGCATCTGAAGCCTGCGTCCTAGCCGGTCAACCTGGCGCCAGAGCCGCGGCAGCTGCCGTGGTCAGACTTCGAGTCAACGCATCGAGCACCGCTGAATCCAGGTTCCAGCAGTGCCAGTAAAGTTTTACCGGCAAAGCATGCCCCGCAGCGATATCCACCAAACGACCACTTTGCAGATGCTCACGCACCTGCAGCTCTGGTACCACACTGACGCCCCAACCGGCCAGCACGGCGCGCACCTGGCCCTCGGAGCTGGGCACGTACAACTGTCTCAAGGCGACCCGTTGGAGCCCCAAAGCACGCCCGACGAACTCGGATTGCAAATCGTCTTTGCGGTTAAAGGCGATAAATGGCACGCTGCGAAAGTTATGCGGCGACAAGCCCTGCGGGCAATGCTCGGTGGCATAGAGCGCCTCAGCCACCGCTACATAGCGCATGGCACCGAGCGGCGTCATCTTGCAACTGCGCAAGGCTTGCTTGAGAGTCGTCACGCAACCCAATACGCGACCTTCACGCAACCATTCAATGGTGAAATCCTGGTCATCGGTGATGATCTCCAGCCCCAAACCCTGTTGTGCCAAAGCGCTCAAGGCCGGTAAAGCCCAACTGGCAATGCTGTCGGCATTGACGGCAATGGATATCCGCTCCTCGTCCTGTCCACTGCCAACGGCAGCGGGGGTCAGTTCACTCAGGTCGCGCTCCAGGTCGGCCCGCAACAGCCGCATCTGCAAAGCGTGTTTGAGCAACAGACGACCGGCCGTCGTCGGTTTGAGTGGACGGCTGCGCACGATCAGCACTGTACCCACCTGCTCTTCAAGAGAACGCAGGCGCTGCGACACCGCCGACTGGGTGATGGAAAGGCGCACAGCGGCTCGCTCAAATCCGCCTTCTTCGACGATGGCGGCGAGACATTCCAGGGCATCCGGATCAAAGGTGCTCATTGAATCCAATCAAATAAGAATATCTAGTGTTTTCTGAAGACCTGTCATTCTAATTTTTAAAAGAGCCATGAATTCCGGGGCCATGGATTGCTTCACTGCGTTCGCAATGACGGTGTTTTTCACGTTAACCAACGTGCGAACTTGACCATAAGCAAGTAGGCATTTTTTGGGTGGGCTATCATGTTTTGAACATTCACTCCCGCAAGGGAGGCAGAGCATCCCAAGGTTTGCACTGATAGGAGATAACCCATGGCCACTGATTCAACCGACGCAACCAACCCGGGCCGCAGTTCGCTGCCAGTCGATGCCGGTAAAACGCTGTTACCGATTGCCCGCGCTGCCATCTCCACGGCCTTGGGCCAGCCTTTGATCGCCGCCGAAGATGCGCTCTGGCTGCAACAACCGGGTGCCAGCTTCGTCACCTTGACCCAACGCGGACAACTGCGCGGCTGCATTGGCTCGCTGCAGGCGCACCGCACACTGCTGGCCGATGTAAAAGCCAATGCGCTCGCCGCCGCCCTGCACGACTCCCGCTTCCTGCCTTTGAGCCTGGCGGAACTGGCACAGACCGGGATTGAAGTCTCGCTGCTGTCACCGACGCAGGCGCTGCACTTTGACAGCGAATCCGAAGCGCTGGCCCAGTTGCGAGCCGGCATTGATGGTGTGGTGTTTGAGTTTGAGCGTTACCGCAGCACCTTTTTGCCGCAGGTTTGGGAGCAGTTGCCGAGCGTGCGTGAATTCATGGCGCATCTGAAAAACAAGGCCGGTCTGCCAGCTGATTTTTGGGACCCGGCAGTGCGGCTGCAACGTTATACGGTGAGTAAATACAAGGAAGCTCAGGAAACGTGATGATTGAATCCAACTACCTGGCCCGCTATTGGCACTGGCTTGACGACGGCCGCATGCAGTGCGACCTTTGCCCGCGTGACTGCAGGCTGCATGAGGGCCAGCGCGGTGCCTGCTTTGTGCGCATGCGTCAGGGCCAGCAGATGATCCTGACCACCTATGGCCGCTCGTCGGGTTTTTGCATCGACCCGATCGAGAAGAAACCGTTGAATCACTTTTACCCAGGCTCCAGTGTGCTGTCTTTTGGCACGGCGGGCTGCAACCTGGCCTGCAAGTTTTGCCAGAACTGGGACATCAGCAAGTCGCGTGACATGGATCGGCTGATGGATCAGGCCTCGCCCGAAGCCATCGCGATCGCCGCTGTGAAGTACGGCTGTCAGAGTGTCGCCTTCACTTACAACGACCCGGTGATTTTTGCCGAGTACGCGATGGACACCGCCGTCGCCTGCCATGCGCACGGCGTGCAGACCGTGGCCGTGACGGCGGGCTATATGCACGCCCAGGCACGCCAGGAGTTCTACGCCCACATCGATGCAGCCAATGTCGATCTGAAGGCCTTTACCGACGATTTTTATTTCAAGCTCACCGGCTCGCATCTGCAACCAGTGCTCGACACGCTGGTTTACCTCAAGCATGAAACCAAAGTCTGGTTCGAGATCACCACTCTGTTGATCCCGGGCCACAACGATACCAGCGAGGAGATCACAGCGCTGTGCCAATGGATCATGCAGAAGCTTGGCCCCGACGTGCCGCTGCACTTTTCGGCTTTTCATCCTGACTTCAAAATGCCGGATGTGCCCGCCACGCCAATTGCCACCCTGGTGCGTGCCCGCGACATCGGCCTCAAGGCGGGGCTGCACTATGTCTATACCGGCAACGTGCATAACGTCGAGGGCGACACCACCTATTGCCCGGCCTGCCATGTGCCGCTGATTGATCGCGACTGGTACGAGATCAAAGCCTACCGGCTTGACGCCAGCGGCCATTGTCCGGACTGTGGTTCTGCCATAGCTGGCCGCTTTGGTGCAAAAGCAGGCAACTTTGGCAGCAGACGCGTGCCCATTGCGATTCATGGCACAAGCCAGCACTGATCAATCATCGGCACTTGTTCCTTTATGATGCAACAGTATGTCCCAACGTTCTGCAGAGGAGAACAAGCTGATTGGGTTCGAAATCCGGTTCTGAATTTGTCGAGGTTGGTGCAAGCGATCTGATTTAGCGGGATAGTTTCAAACAAGGACAAGCTCTGACTTTATAGGATTTCAGCCAGACTGTGATGATCAAGATGCAAACGTTTCTTTGTAATGACTATCAACTGGTAGATGGATATGGCAATCCAGACCTGCGCAAAGAAGGCTTACCGGCCAGGGCGGGGAGGCGCTTGTGACAAAGGACGAGGTTAAGGGGCGGCTCTACGACACAACTTTTTTCATCGGTGCATTCCGGCGTCGGGCCGCCATCAAGGCGCTCGCCGAGGGGTCTGACTCGGCCGGCGTGGTCGCGCTTGCGCAGGCGCTTCAAGAGAGGCATCCCGATCACAAGCGAATCCGACGCGTTCTGCGGCAGCTTTCAGCGCTGCGCGATGATCATAAGATCGCCGCTTTGTGGGCCCAATGGGCTCAAGCGCCCGACCCCGAACTCGCCAAAATTCTGTCGACTCTGGGCTGCCCATCTGGGTACACGCAAGATGCGAGATTCGTACGTGCGGTCCTCGCGGCAGCGACTTCGGCAGCAGCACCCGAGACCCTGCAGGCGGTGGCGGTGTTCGCCCGTGCCCTGCCGGTTAAGGATGAGTCTTCCAACGACGCTATCTACGCTGCCTGGATCCGCTGCCAGTCGGCGGAATTTGAGAAACTCATCGATGAGCAGGCCCGTCAGGCCAGCAGCCCGGCGTTGGAAGCGCTACACGCTCTGGTCACCGGCAGGCTGGAACGCTACTTCGAACTGGGTGACGCCGACGGCATGCTGCTGGTTCACGCGTTCAACATGGCACCGGAACCGTTTCGCCAGAGCATCGCCAGAACGGTCGGTGCCAGCTCCGATCGTGGCCTGCTGGAAAACTATCGCCGCGCCCTGTCGAGCGTCACCGCCGATGCCGCGAGCAACGTCGAGAATCTAAAGCTGGTGGGTGACGAAGACGGGCTGTTCGAAGTGACCCGCTCGCTGCGTCTTCTCGAGGTGCTCGATCTGTGCGAACGCTGGTCGGCAAGCGCGGGCCGGCCCGGCGGCACCCAGCAGCGCGCCGCCGTCGAGCGCTCTCTCGCCGCCTATCGCACGTTGGGCACTTTCCAGGTTGAGGACTCTGCGCCTTTACCCGAAGGCTTGGTGGATATCTTCGAGTGGTGGTGCCATGAGAAACCTTCAGATCAGCAACTTCGCTGCGATCTCGACGCGAGCGACCCATTCCTGAGAGCCCGGGCTCTGTACCTCGGGCGCGAGGGTGCTCTGGTGGATGATGCTCGCCTGCGCGGCGCAGCTGCGAGTGAACACTGGCCGGAGCGGCTGGTGGCCCGCTTGCTGGAACCCGAGCTCTTCTCCGAAGCGGTGCCGGATCACGTCTTATGGGTCAACGCGTGCGCGGGCGATGCTGCCCTGCTGCTTGCGCCGATCGACGGCACGCCGGAAGACTACGCGCGTCACACTGCGCTTCTCGGTCAGGGGCGCAGTCCGATCGGATCGCGTTCACGCGCTTTTCTGGAGATCCTCTGCGCATTCCAGAGCGTGTTTGTGGCGAGCGGGATTGTGATCGACGAAAGTACCGAGACGGTCGATCCTGGCGCCGTGGAGATTGAGGACGCGCCGCACGTGGATTTCTGAGGCACGGGCATAATCAACCATGAACAAAGGAACTGCCATGGCAGGGCATGGAGAGACCCGACTCAAACCGGGTGAATCACGGGGTGGCATGTTGCGGCAGGTCGAGCCGGGGCGTTTGCGCGTCGAGCACCCGCTGGTGGTCAACGCGAAGGACGGTTCGGTGCTGGTGCAGGTGAGCGCTGGAGCGTTCGAGATGGGCTCAAACGAGAGCGAAGGCAATGTGAATGAACATCCGCGTCACCGGGTCGAACTGTCGGCTTACTGGATTGGGGTTTACGCGGTGACGAATGCGCAGTACTTGAGATTTGTGCAGGCAACCGGGCACCGTACGCCGGACAATACACGCCACCTTGAGACGGGGCTGGTGGATCATCCGGTGACAGATGTTTCGTGGGATGACAGCTTGGCGTATGCCAACTGGGCGGGCTGTGCGCTGGCGAGCGAAGCGCAGTGGGAGCGTGCTTGCCACGGGCCGCTGGGGCTGGCGTATCCGTGGGGCGAGGGCTGGGACGAGACGAAGTGCCGCAACGACAAGAACAAGGGCAACGAGCTGACCGAGGTGGTGTATGGGTATGCCAAGGGGGTCAGCGGTTGGGGAACCTACAACCAGAGCGGCAACGTGTGGGAGTGGTGTGCGGACTGGTACGACGAGAACTATTACGCGAGTTCATTGAAGGAAGACCCCAAGGGGCCGCAGCAAGGCCCGTGCCGGGTGTTTCGCGGTGGCAGCTGGAGGTACGTTGACCCGGGTTTTTTCCGGGCCGCGTACCGCACCTGGTACGACCCCGCCAGCCGCGGCGGTGGCCTGGGTTTGCGCCTGGTGCGGGAGGCTTCGTGAGTGAGTAGTAGGATGCAGGGAACTGCGCCATGACCATGGCCATCGACTTCGGCACCTGCAATACGGTGATCGCACGCTGGAATGCCACCACACGGCGTGTGGACACGCTGCGCCTGGATGAAATCGGCAAGACTTATCGCTACCGCGCGCCGGGTTCCGAAAATGAGCGGGAATCCGCCCTCATTCCCTCTCTCGTGCACTACGGGCAAGACAATGCGCTGAGCATCGGTGCGCAGGTGGAGAATGCCGGACTTGCCAGCGACCGTGGCACCTTTCGGTGGATCAAGCTCGACATCCTGCGCAACAACAACCGCGCCCGTCGCATCAACGGCGACCTGATCACCCCGCGTCAGGCGGCCGACGACCTGATTGGCCGGGTGCTGCTCTCGGCCGGGCTACAGGCGGACGAGGACCTGGTGGTCACGTTGCCGGTGGAGGCCTTCGATCATTACGTCGATTGGCTACAGGGAGCGGTCTTGAAGACCTTTCGCGGCACGGTGCGCATGCTCGACGAGGCCACTGCCTGCATCCTCGGCTACGACACTCAGGTGCGCGAGGGAGAGGTGTACGTGGTGTTCGACTTCGGCGGCGGCACGCTCGACGTATCAGTGGTGAAAATGCGCGATCTGGCTGGCGGCGACACGCGGCCGTGTGACGTGCTCGGCCGCGCGGGCGAGGAGATCGGCGGTTCGCTGGTGGATCAGTGGATGCTTAGCGAGTTGCAACAAAGCGAGAAGCTCAGCGAGCAGGACATGGCCGATATGGGCACCGCGCTGCTGGGCGCGGTGGAGCAAGCCAAGCTGCGGCTTTCCGGCGGTGAGGCGCACGTGGAGGTCACCCAGTTGAATGACCTCACTGCGCGCCCGATCAGCTACACCTTCAGCGCTGAGGGGTTGCGCCGCACGCTCGCCTCGGGGCGGCCGGATCTGTCCGGTTTGAGCCTGTACCGGCTGGTGGCGCGCACTGTCGAGCGCGCGCTCGATGTCGCGCAGGGCAAATACGGCACACGCAAATCCGAAGTAAAAGCGGTGTTCATGGCCGGCGGCTCCAGCCTGTTACTGGGTGTGGCCGACGTGGTGTCAAATCTGTTTCCCGGCTGCGCGGTGCGCTGCGAGGATCCGTTTGAGGCGATTGCGCGTGGCGCCTGTCGCTACGCAGGCGAAGACATCAATCTCGCCCTGGTGCATGAGTACTGTCTGCGCGCCTGGGATCCGGCCAAGAAGGACTACGTGCTGGTCCCGGTCGTGCCCAAGGGAACGCACTATCCCACGCCGGGGTCGGTCTCGACCAAGTACGTGAACGCCGCCTGCGAAGGTGCCACAAGGCTCGGACTGGTGGTAGTGGAACGCTCCGCGATGTTGCGACCGCAGGACGTGTGGGAAGTCGTGGGCGGCCGACTCCAGCGGCGCGAGACCATCCGGCACGAAGACGTTTCGCTGCGTGAGCTCAATCCAGCAGACCGCGAATTCATCCACGCGGATCCGCCCTGTAGCGTCGGTGAGAGGCGCTTCCTCGCGGGCTTCGGGGTCGATGGGAATCGGCGGCTGACGCTGTCTCTCAAGGATCTGCACAAGGGCAATCGATCCTGCGTTCAACTCTCAAGCGGAGAGCTTGTGCCTCTGCCGGTGCGGGATCTGCCGATCGTGAAGCTGTAGATGCTGCACGATGAAAAGATTCCCGGATAATGGGATGACTCAGAGCATGGAGATCACATGGCATTCAAGGACGAACTGAAGCTTCATTTTGATGCGCGCATCGCGGTGGTCAATGTGGTCACGAGCGAAGAGGCACGCGTGCTGCAGGAACTCACTGAGCTGGCCGGTACGCCCGGTTGGCCGCAGGGCGAGGGGTTGTATACCTGGGATGTCGCCGACCAGTTCCAGTGCCTCAAGTCGGCCAAGGATTCCTTCGACACCCAGCGCGAGGCAACGCCGGAAACGGTCCTGCGCATGATCGAGGACTTTGCCGGCGGCGCAACGTTTGTGCTCAAGGATTTCCATCAGGTGTGGCAAGCGCAGCCAGGCGTGCTGCGCGGCATTCGCAACCTGGCCGCGCGCCTGCCGCAGAGCACGCCGCGCAAGAACATCGTGATCACCACGCCCGAGCACTGTCTGCCGGTCGAGCTCAAGCACGATGTACCCGTGCTTGAGCTCGCCAAACCCGATGCCTGGGAGATGGACGCTTTGATAGCGCGCACGGTGGGGAGTGCCGGTGCGCTACGCGGTGTGAGCCCCGCCCTGCGCGACAAGCTGGTTGAGGCGGCCCTCGGTCTCACCAGCACTCAGGCACGCTGGGTGTTTCAGAAAGCGGTCGTCTCGAGCAGTGGCGGACAGCTCGACGAGCGCTGCATCGACCTCATCACCGCTGAAAAACGCTCCATCATCCGCGAAAGCGGTGCCCTCGAACTCTATCCACGCGTTGAGAGCGCCGACCGCATCGGCGGCCTGGATGCGCTCAAGGCATGGCTCGAACAGCGTCAGCTCGCTTTCGCCGAAGAGGCGCGCGAGTTCGGCCTGGACGCGCCGCGCGGTGTGGCGCTGATCGGCATACCAGGCACCGGCAAGAGTCTGTGCGCCAAGGTCGCCGCCGGTATGTGGAAGCTGCCGCTCCTGCGCCTGGATATGGGCGCGGTGTTCGGCGGGCTGGTTGGGGCTTCTGAGAAAAACATTCGTGAAGCGATGCAGATCGCCGAGGTGATCGCACCCTGCGTGCTGTGGGTGGACGAGATCGAGAAAGCTTTCGCAGGGTCCACCGGCGACAGTGGTACTTCAAGCCGGGTGCTCGCAACCTTCCTTACCTGGATGCAGGAAAAACAAGCTCCGGTTTTCGTGTTCGCCACCGCGAACTCGATTGAGCGGCTGCCGCCGGAATTCCTGCGCAAGGGGCGCTTCAACGAAGTTTTCTTCCTCGACTTGCCAACCGAACAGGAGCGTCAGCAGATCTTGCAGGTGCACCTGGAGCGCAAGGGCATCACCATGATCCGGCAACGCTTTGACCTACAGAAGATAGCGCACGCCACCGAGGGGTTCGTGGGAGCGGAGTTGGAGGCGGTGGTCAATGATGCAATGTTCCCGGCGTTCATGGACGGCAAGCGCGAGATCGAGACCGCCGATCTGTTGGCCGCTGCGGGCGACATGGTGCCGCTCGCCAAAACCCACCGCGACCGGATCGCACAGTTACGCGAGCTGGTACTGAGCGGCCAAGCGCGCAACGCCTCGCGCGACGCGGTAATCGAAGAAGTGAAGGTAGAACAAGTGCGCGGCGAGCGCCTGCCCGATGGCGGGTAGACAAATGCATGGGGCGGAAGAAAGTGCACAGCTGGTGCCGGAAACTTTCGCCGAGTTCCGGGCCGAGTGCCCGACACCCACTGACTCAATTCGACCAGCAAGAGACTCTAACGAAACTCAAGGATTGCACTACTGAACGGTCGACATTTCGACCTTTGCTGCCGTTGGATGCTTGTGGTTTGACCGTCCGCAACGCAGCGTTACCCGACGGCCACCAGTGCCCGTTTCCGGGCAAGCCAGTTTCATGATTTTCGAGGCTGTTCAGCCGCTAGTCGTGGCGGACTTTTACGTGCCCATTGCTGTCCTTCGCCGGTGAGCCATGCAGTCGCTAACTAACTCCACGAAAATTGAAAAGCTGTCATTCGATCCGTTGACCGCCTGACCGACGACTATGCGGCGCAAGTGCATCGTTTGCAGTCCTTCAGTCACCACTGGCGTGCTCAAGCTGAAAGCCGCTGAGCTGTCGTTGAGTCTGGTGACTTATCGGAGGCGACTCGCTTACGCCCTAAGGCGACGAAGTCAAAGTGACTCGCAACGTCAAGCATTGGTACTAGCGGTGCTCGATAGTCGCTGTAGGCAAAGTCACAAAGTAGTCGCGAAGCTGGAATTCGAGCGACGACCGGGCATCGACAAGCCGGTCGAGTATGTTGAGCGTAGCCTTGCGGTCAGACTTTACCGATCGTGTGGGTCATTTCCAGTCCGATCGGCAACATCGCTCGATAGAAAATCGACGCCGATGCGCGACAATCGGCACTCTGCCCGAAAAAAAACCATGCAAACCAAGACTTACTCCATCCTCCCTGTCCTCTTCATAATCGCTGCGGGCGCTCTGGTTCCCAGCTCGGTGGCCTTCGCGGGTAGACACCACGCAACCAAGCCCGCGGCTCACAAGAAGGCCGCGGCCACCGTGAACGCCCCGCCGCCACTTGCTGCTCAGACCGCCTTGGCGGGCACTCCGCCGGCGCTGCCCGCCAAGGCGTGGCTGCTGATGGATTTCGACTCCGGCGAGGTGCTCGCCTCGGCCAACGCTGACGAACCGCTGCCGCCGGCGTCGCTAACCAAGATGATGACCAGCTTCCTGGTCGAGCAAGCGCTGCGCTCCGGCAAGCTCAAACAAACCGACCTGGTCTCGGTCAGTCAGAACGCTTGGTGCCGAGGGTCGAGCACCGAGTCGTGCATGTATCTGCCGCTGAACAGCCAAGCCACGGTGATCGACATCCTGCGAGGCATCATCATCCAGTCGGGCAACGACGCGTCCAAGGCGATTGCCGAGCACATGGCCGGCTCCGAAGAGGGCTTTGCCAAGCTGATGAATGCCGAAGCCCTGCGCCTTGGAATGATGCACACGCATTTCGCGAATCCCACGGGCCTGCCCGACCCGGAGCACAAGTCGTCTGCGCGTGACCTCGCCATCCTGGCGCGCGCAATCATCCACGACAGCGTTGACTATTACCCGATCTACGCGGAACGCGAGTTCAAGTACAACGGTATCAAGCAAGGGAACCGCAATGCCCTGCTCTACACCGATCCCACGGTTGACGGACTGAAGACTGGCCACACCGAAGCGGCCGGCTACTGCCTGGTCACCTCATCCAAGCGCAACGGGATGCGCCTGATCACGGTCATCCTCAACACCAACAGCGTTCAGGCGCGTGCTGACGAGACGCGAGCGCTGCTAGGTTGGGGCTTCGGCAACTTCGAGAAGGCCACCCCGATTCAGCCGAACACGGTGGTCACGACGGCTAAGGTCAGCTTCGGCAAGGCAGACACAGTCGCCGCGGGACTGGGAGCACCGTGGATGTTGACCGTGCCGCGCGGCCAGCAAGTGCAGACCTCGGTGGAGCTCAAGGCGGGCCTGGAGGCGCCGGTGACCAAGGGCTCTGTGATCGGCAAGGTGGTTGCGACCTCGAACGGCAAGCCAGTGGGCGAAGCCCCGCTCGTCGCTCAGGCCGATGTGGAACGTGCGGGCCTGCTGCTGCGCACGTGGCAGCACATGGCCAAGTTGCTCGGAAAGTGAACGCTGGCAGGCCAGCGCCAACCATGCCAGTGATCGCATATATCGGGCCGGCATGCGGACGCAAATTTCGCGGGGAGACTTCGGACACAGGCGGCTGCTATGGATTCAGATCTCCGGTTCGCTCGCGGCATGAGTTGTCGCTGCCAAGTCTGATCGCCGGCTAACAGGCGCTCGTCGCCACGGCTGGTGTGAACTTCAAGTTCCGCTGCATAAGAGCAGTCCACGAGCATGGACGGACTTTTCCGACGAATGTCCGGTATCGAGAATTCGGCTCGTCGGACGTCTGCTTTCAAGTACAAATACCAAATAGCGGCTCCTGGTCGCCCGACAATTGACTGTCGCTCTGTATAAACCAATGCCCGGTTTGGATGAGGCAGCTCGCAAATGGCTACTACCGGTAAGTGTCTTTAATCGTCGTTCGGAACTGCACGTGGCATATGCCATACGTGACTGTATTTATGAAAATGCCTAAGAAACCAGCACTTGGCGGGCAATGGTGTAGCAGTACAGCGCCACCGGCATGAAGTCAATGGCCAATCCGTCGAGCTCGGCACGACCGGTGTAACTGCGCGTGGTGACCAGCGGGGTGCGAGTCAACGGGTGTTTGAGTGCCAGCGTCTGCAGGCCGCGCAAGTCGCCCAATGCCTGGGGGGTGCGGTCGGACCATTTGACCTCGACGGCAAAGCTGGGTTTTTGGGTGCTGGGGTCTAGCGCCACCAGATCAACCTCCAGGTCTTGGCGGCCTTCGCGCCAGCGGGCGTAGTGCAGCGCGCTACTCATCGTCGCGCTGTGCAGCCACTGGCTCCAGACGGCGGTTTCAGCCAGTCGGCCCATGGCCTCGTCGCTGGCAGTGCCATGCCAAATAGCTCTGCGCGCATGGAGGGGTTGGTCAGATAGACTTTGAAGGTACGTGCACGCAGCAGGCGCAGGGCGTTGTCGTCAATGCGGTGCACGCGCCGTATCAGGTAGGCTGCCTCCATGTATTCCAGGTAGTCTGCCAGCCGCGCCTTGGTGATGCCAGCGTGTTTGCTGAGTTCTTCCAGGCTGACCTCGTTGCCGGTGTTGAAGGCCAGCACGTTGAAAAAGCGGTTGAGCTCTTGCGTATCGCCAATGCCGTACAGGCTGGGCAGATCTTTGAGCAGCACCTTGTCAACAATGTCCTGGCGCAAAAAACGCGCCGGGTTGGCGCGCACGGACGGGTTCATGACAGCCTCGGGGAAACCGCCATAATTGAGGTAATTGACAAACTCGGCGTTCAGACCCTCGATGTCTGGCGCATGAAAACCGACGCTCTGTGCGAGGCATCAGACCTGCCCGGCGCGCCACCAGGGGTTGTCCAGGTTGAAGCGACGCTGAACTTCGTGCAAAGGGATGTCGAGTCTGGACGCCATGTTTTATTAAATCCACCTTTTCCCAACGACGCTCGTCTGCCAGCCAGCGGAGGATGTCGAGTCTGGACGCCATGTTTTATTAAATCCACTTAAAACGTCGTTTTAGACATTTCATCAGTAGTGTCCCAACGTTT
>PKWM01000048.1 GCA_003133245.1 Rhodoferax sp.
CGTGGCCGGGGCAGTCGACGTGGGCGTAGTGGCGCTTGGCCGTCTCGTATTCGACGTGGGCGGTGTTGATGGTGATGCCGCGCGCTTTTTCTTCCGGTGCTGCGTCAATCTGGTCGTAGGCTTTGGCCTGGCCGCCAAATTTGGCTGCCAGCACAGTGGTGATGGCCGCCGTCAAGGTGGTCTTGCCATGGTCCACGTGGCCAATGGTGCCGACGTTGACGTGCGGCTTGGTGCGTGCGAATTTTTCTTTTCCCATTTTCAATTCTCCAGACGGACTGCAAAAGGCTAATTTTTCAACAACTCAAAACACCGGGTGGCAAAGCATTCGCACACCCAATAACTGGTGCCCATTCCGGGAATCGGACCCGGGACCTCTCCCTTACCAAGGGAGTGCTCTGCCACTGAGCCAAATGGGCGAAACTGTCTCATTGAACCGTCATCCGTTCACGGCAAACCATTGACAACTGGAGCGGGAGACGGGAATCGAACCCGCGTCATTAGCTTGGAAGGCTAGGGTTCTACCATTGAACTACTCCCGCATTGAAGCTGAACCAGTCAACCCCAAAACGCCCCAGGGCTCGCTCTCTATGTCAATTACCGCATCTAAATCCAAAAATTCAATCCACTGGTGGAGAGGGATGGATTCGAACCATCGTACTCGTAAGAGGGCAGATTTACAGTCTGCTGCCATTAACCACTCGGCCACCTCTCCTCGGTGAACCGCAGATTATGCCACGAAGTTCTCCCTTCGCCATGACCCAATCTGCACAGCAATTGAGAATATTGGCAATTTTTAAAAACCGTTCTTATAGGCACGACTCGGTGCTTACGGCTACGCCGTGTTGTGTGCGCCAGGCTCGCGCTTGCGAGAAATGCCCACAACCAATGAAGGGTGCCGGGGGGCGCAATGCCGAAAATGGTGAAGGGTGATTGGCCATCAACACCAAATGGCGCGACGCATCAATCAGGGAGCGTTTGCCTTGCGCGTGTGCACCCCACAGCATGAAAACTACCGGCTTGGCGCCCTTTGAGACCTTGCAAATCACAGCATCAGTCAGCGCCTCCCAACCACGCCCAGAATGACTGGCAGGCTGGCCCTCCTCCACCGTCAAACAAGTGTTGAGCAACAGCACGCCGTGACGCGCCCAGTTCACCAAGCTGCCCCCTGGCACGGGAAATGGCGGGAAAGGTGTGCCCAGGTCGCGCCGCAATTCCTTGAAAATATTTTGTAATGACGGCGGCAAGGCCACACCCGGTGCCACGGAAAAGGCCAGTCCCTCAGCCTGACCGCGCGCGTGGTAGGGGTCTTGCCCCAAAATCACCACCCGCACTGCTTCAGGCGGCGTCAGGCACAGCGCCCGCAAAGGCTGCGGTGGAAATACAACGGCCCCAGCTTGCAACCGCTGTTGCAGGAAGCAGAGCAGGCCGCAGCCAGCGGGAGAACTGAAAAACTCCGCCATCAACGACTGCCAGCCCGGTGCCACCGGCCAGAGCGACGGGTCGGCCAGCAACAACTGGTCAATCGGTGGCGCGCCCTCCTGCTGCGTCGGGAACTTCTCAGGCATGGGTCAAGCCAAACAACGCCGCCAACGCCTGGCCCGGATCGTCCGCGCGCATGAAAGCCTCTCCCACCAAAAACGCATTCACCCCGGCTGCGGCCAAACGCAGCACATCATCGCGGCGATGGATGCCGCTCTCGCAGACCAGCAGGCGGTCTTTGGGCATTTCCTGCAGCAGGGCGAGGGTGGTGTCGAGCGATACCTCAAAAGTCTTGAGATTGCGGTTGTTGACGCCAATCAGTGGCGTTTTCAGCTTTAGCGCCCGTGCCAACTCACTTGCGTCATGCACTTCGACCAGCACCGCCATGTCCAGGCTGCGCGCAATGGCTTCAAACTCTTTCAACTGCGCGTCATCCAGAATCGCAGCGATCAGCAGCACCGCGTCAGCGCCGATCGCGCGCGACTCATAGATTTGGTAGGCATCAATCATGAAATCCTTGCGCAGCACCGGCAGCGGGCAGGAAGCACGCGCTTGCTTGAGGTAATCGACACCACCCTGAAAAAACTGCTGGTCAGTGAGCACCGATAGGCAGGCGGCACCATTTTCTGTGTAGGTTTGTGCAATGTCTGCTGGAATAAAGTCCTCGCGCAGCACGCCTTGAGACGGGCTGGCTTTTTTGATTTCGGCAATGACAGCGGGCTTCCCGGCGGTGATTTTGGCATGCATCGCCCCCACGAAATCCCGCGTTAACACGCGCGACTCGGCATCCAGACGCACTGTGGGAAAAGACTTGCACCTGATGGCGGCGGTAACTTCTTCGCGCTTGACAGTCAGGATTTTGGTCAGAATATCGCTCACTGTGCCGATCCTTTGAGTCGTTGGGACAATGCCACAAGTTGCACCAGTTTGACCTTTGCTGCGCCTGAGTCAATCGCTGCTCGCGCCGAGTGGATGCCAGCGGGTACCGACTCCACCACGTTCGCCGCATAGAGTGCCACACCCGCGTTAAGAATTACGATGTCACGCGCCGCACCCGCCACGTTATCAAGCACTCCAAGCAACATCGCTTTGGACTCTTCGGGCGTTTGCACCTTGAGCGCGCGGTTGCTGGCCATCACCATGTTGAAATCTTCCGGGTGAATTTCATACTCGGTGATTTCACCGTTTTTCAGTTCTCCCACCAGCGTGGCAGCGCCCAGTGACACTTCATCCATGCCGTCCTTGCCGAAGACGACCAACGCGTGCTCAGTGCCCAGTCGCTGCAAGGCACGCACCTGAATCCCCACCAAGTCAGGATGAAAGACGCCCATCAAAATATTCGGCGCATCGGCGGGGTTGGTCAACGGCCCGAGTAGATTGAAGATGGTCTTGATGCCCAGCTCTTTGCGCACCGGCGCCACGTTTTTCATGGCCGGATGATGATTGGGCGCAAACATGAAACCGACGCCGACTTCGCTGATGCATTGGGCAATGGCCGCTGGCGACAGGTTGATGTTGATGCCAAGCGACTCCATCACGTCGGCGCTGCCGCTCTTGCTTGAGACACTTCTGCCGCCGTGCTTGCTGACCCTGGCACCGGCCGCTGCCGCCACAAACATCGCGCAAGTCGAGATATTGAAAGTGTGTGTGCCGTCGCCGCCGGTGCCGACGATGTCCACCAAATGGGTTTTATCGGCGACGTTCACCTTGGTCGAGAACTCGCGCATCACTTGAGCTGCCGCAGTGATCTCGCCAATGGTTTCTTTCTTGACGCGCAAGCCGGTGATCAAAGCTGCAATCATGACGGGCGACCACTCGCCGTTCATGATCTGGCGCACAACGTGCAGCATCTCATCGTGGAAAATTTCGCGATGCTCAATAGTGCGCAAAAGCGCTTCTTGTGGGGTGATTTTGATCGTTGACGGCATGATGAACCCTATTTATCCGAGTGATTAAAAAACGCCCTGAGTGCCACCACGGCACGGTCAATGCCCGCTGCGTCAACATCCAGGTGTGTGACAAAACGCAGACGGTACAGGCCAACGGCGAGCACGCCGTGTGCGGTCAAGTAAGGCAGCAGTTCAGCCGCACGCGCCTTGGCGTTGCCCTCTAGATCAACAAACACCATATTGGTTTGCGGCGGTTCCACCCGCACGCCCGGCAAATCTACCAAGCCCGCAGCCAGACGCTGCGCCAGCGCGTGGTCATCGGCCAAACGCACCACGTGATGCTCCAGCGCATAAGACCCGGCTGCGGCCAGGATGCCAGACTGGCGCATGCCGCCACCGGCCATTTTGCGGATGCGGTGCGCGCGCTTGATGAAGTCCGCGCTGCCACATAAGACCGACCCGACCGGCGCACCCAGCCCCTTGCTCAGGCAGACCGAGACACTGTCAAAACACCGGGCAATGCGGCGCGCCTCTTGCACAACGCGCTCCTGAAGCAATGGCGCAGTGCCGCCCTGCTCCCTCGCCCCTTGGGAGACGGCTGGCAAGGCTTGCTGCGCCTGCGCCACGGCGGCATTAAACAAGCGCGCGCCGTCCAGATGTGTCGCCAACCCGCGGCTGGCCGCCAGCTTGGTTGCCCGCTGCACATAGTCAAACGGCAACAACTTGCCGCCAAACGTGTTCTCCAACGCCAGCAGCCGGGTTTTGGCAAAGTGGGCATCGTCGGGTTTGATGGCGGCCTCAATGTCGGCCAATGCCAACGTGCCGTCAGCTTGATGATTCAAAGGCTGCGGCTGCACGCTGCCAAACACCGCCGCACCGCCGCCCTCCCATCGGTAGGTGTGTGCCATTTGCCCCACGATGTACTCGTCGCCGCGCTGGCAGTGGCTCAAAATCGCGCACAGATTGCTTTGCGTGCCGGTGGGTACAAACAGCGCCGCCTCAAAGCCCAGCATGGCCGCCAGTTGGTCCTGCAAGGCGTTGACACTGGGGTCATCGCCAAACACGTCGTCACCCACCGGCGCAGCCATCATCGCCGCGCGCATGGCAGGCGTCGGCTGCGTCACCGTGTCGCTGCGCAGGTCGACTGTTTTTTCACTAATCTTATAAGCCATTTTCATCTCCAACTATTTTGATACGATCGATCCCGCGAGGTCAGAGCTTGTTCACTGCCCCGCAATCGGCGGATGCCGATTGCGCATGTAACTGCGGTCTGTCCCGCGAGGTCTCAGAAAGTTTTTCAGCAGCGCGTGCCCATGCTCAGTGAGGATGCTCTCGGGGTGAAATTGCACGCCTTCAATGTCGAGGCTGGTGTGCTTGATGCCCATGATCTCGCCGTCATCGCTCCATGCTGTCACCTTCAGACAGGCCGGGCAAGTGGCGCGTTCGATCGAGAGTGAGTGATAACGATTGACCGTGAACTGCGCGGGCAAGCCAGCGAACACACCTTCTTGAGTCGTTGTAATAACGCTGGTTTTCCCGTGCATCAGTTGTTGCGCTCGGATAACGTGGCCGCCAAAGGCAGCGCCGATGGCCTGATGCCCCAGGCAGACGCCCAAAATGGGCAGCTTTCCCGCAAAGTGTTGAATTGCCGCCACCGAAATACCTGCCTCAGTCGGCGAGCATGGCCCCGGCGAAATAACCAACCGTTCCAGCTCACCCGCAGCCAAGCGCTTATCGATCTCATCGAGCGTGATCTCGTCGTTGCGCGCCACCGTCACCTGCGCGCCTAGTTCGCCCAGGTACTGCACAATGTTGTAGGTAAAACTGTCGTAGTTATCGATCATCAACAGCTTCATGCGGTTTCTCCCTGCTTCGTCTTGCCCAGCCCGTGCGGGAAGAACTCGCGCAAGTCGGCCATGAGCAAGGATTTCAACGCCGCTTGCATTTCCTCCTGGCCCTTCACCTTTCCCAGGTGGGCACGAATGTAGAGCTCTTTGTAAAGGCTGTTGTCGGCATAGGGCGCCTGCGATCGCACGCCCGAGGTCACCTGGCACAGGAGCGCATCCGCGTCCATGTTGAAAATCAGACGGCAGATGATCGGCCGGTGCTGGTAGATAGTGCAGCGCGAGTCCCTCAGGAAAGAGCAGGGCTGTCCGGCGTACTTCATCACCGGGAGGGTGCTCCACTCGGTGGGCGCTTGCAGCGGCATGCCGATTTCCCTGGAGATCACTTCGGCCTCCTGCTGCGTCACCGCCACCGACTGATAGCAGCAGCCGTCGCATGCATCGCGGCAGGCCGCTTGCGGCGCGGCGGCATCGGCGAAGGTTTCCGCCATCTGGCGCAACCAATAGATCTTGTGTTTGATCGTCGGCGCTTTGTTCAGATGCTTAAGCTGCGAGGTCAGGCGCGGCTCATTGGCCTTTGCCCGCACGTTGGCCAATGCCAACCGTGCACGAGCGTCGTCCTGCGTTCGCGGATCGTTCCAGCGCTCGGCCTGCCGTGCGACCAGCTCGGCCTGTTGCGGCGTCAGTGGGGAGGTCGGCTCGTTCACTCCGGCCCCTCTTCCACCAGTTCCGCCGACCCCAACTCGCCCAGGTACTGCACGATGTTGTAAGTAAAGTTGACGTAGTTATCAATCATCAAGAGTTTCATAGGGCTGCCTCAAACACCACAAACCGGTCCCGCCCCGCCGCCTTGGCCTGGTACATCGCCGTATCGGCGTTCTGCGTCAACTCGGCTTCATTGCTGCCGTGCTCGGGGTAGATGGCAATACCTGTGCTCGACGAGATGCTGACCGTTTGCCCGGCGGACAAGGTGAAAGGCTGAACCAGTGCGTCGTGAATCTTCTGCGCTACCCTCAGCGCATTGGGTGCCGCCTCGATGACCGGCAACAACACCACAAACTCGTCTCCGCCCACGCGCGCCACGGTGTCGGACTCACGCACGCAAGTCTGCAAGCGCTGGGCCACCGCCAGCAACAGTTCATCGCCCACCGCATGCCCGAAGTCGTCATTGACCGGCTTGAACTTATCCAGGTCGATAAACAACAGGGCCAGGCGTTTTTGGTCGCGCCGGGCTTTGCTTAAGCCCTGCTGCAATCGGTCTTGCAGCAAACGTCGGTTCGGCAAGCCGGTCAGCGGATCGTAAAAAGCGAGCTGTTTGATCTCTTCCTCAGTCGCCTTGCGTTGGGTAATGTCGGCGTGGGTGCCGACGTAATGGGTCACGGTACCACCGTCGTCATGCACGACAGTGATACTGAGCAAATTCGGGAAAATATCGCCGTTTTTTTTCCGGTTCCAGATTTCACCTTGCCAGGTTCCGTCATGGTTGACGCGCTCCCACATGGCAGCATAAAACTGCCGATCTTGCCGACCTGATTGCAACAACCGTGGCGTCTTCCCAAAGACTTCGTCTGCCGTATAGCCAAACATTGCAGTAAAGGCCCGATTAACCCGCAGAATGACCTGGTTCAGGTCAGTGATGATCATGCTTTCCTGGCAGTCAAAAACTGTCGCTGCAAGGCGCAAATCGATCTCCTGTAGCTTGCGCTCAGTGATGTCTTCAGTCGCTCCAATCAGGCGATTGGGTACACCCAGAGCGTCACTGTAAAGCGCTGCGCGATTGTGCATAAAGCGCAGCTGCCCGTCCTGACGCCGAATCTGGAACATCAGGTCAAACGCCTGGCCTTGATTGATGGTGGCGCGAGTCGCGTCTTTCATGCGGTGCTCCTCACCCGGCAAGAGAAGCGCCCGCCAGTCGTTATTGAGGACATTGACCTTTTTCGGGTTCAGCCCAAACAGAGCAAACATGGCCGCATCCCAGTGGTAACGCCTGTTAGACAGCTCGTACTCCCAGATGCCAACGCCGCTGGCCTGGGTCGCCAGCTTGAGTCGCTGAGCGCTGACGCGTTGGTACGATTTTTGGCGCTGGTAAAGGAACAGACCAACTGCGCTCAGTACAACCAACAGTAAGTAAGCCACTGCCTGACGTCCCAGGTCCCGCTGCCACGGCGCAATCACGACGTTCAGCGCACGGCTGACGATCAGCACCAGTGGTTTGTCCATGACCAGGGTCGTTGGCGCAAAGGTGCGTAACACGGCCAAGTGCGGCGCGTCAGCGAAATAATCGACACCTCTGAAATGGCTGACGGCGCGCTGGCTTTGCAGGTGTTGGCTGAAAAAAGAACTTGGATCTGATAAATCCCGCGCCATGAAATTGTTCAGAGCGGGCGCACTCACAAACACTTGGCCCGCGCCGTGAACCAGCATAACGCGCATGTCGTCGGCATAACGCACTGAATTGAGCAAACTCTGCATATCCACTGGATCAATTGCTGCGGAAACCACGCCGACAAACTGGCCCTTTCCGTCAAGCACGGCACGGCTCAGACTAATCAAATAGTTGTTCAGCACCGACTTGAAGGGCGGGCTGACGTACAGCATTTTTGGGTTCAGCGACTGCAAGGGTGCCTGAAAGTAGTCGCGCTGGTAAAAGTTGCGCCCCATCAGCTCATCAAGGTTTGACAGAATAACGGTGCCGTGGGCATCGAGCACCAGCAAAGTACGCACCGAGGTCATAGCGACCCCCAGACTTTTCAAGTGATTCATGCCCTCAAAAAAGGCGTTGGGTCGATTTTGCCAGCCTGGCAGCTCGGTCATGATGGACTCCAGGCTTAGGTTGATAGCGGTCAATTGGCGCGTCAGATTGTCTTCGATCACCTTCGATTGCGTGCTCAACCGTTCCAGTTCCACCGCTTCCATGCGCCCCTGCTCAAGCTGTAGGTTAAAAGCGAGATAAGCGCCCACGGCAGCCAGTCCCAATGCCAATAGCCACCAATGCCGCCAGCGAATTAAAAACCGTTTCACTCCAGCCCTTCTTCCACCAGTTCCGCCGCCCGCAAGAGCGCGCGCGCCTTGGCTTCAGTCTCGCGCCATTCGGTCTCGGGCACCGAGTCGGCCACGATGCCGGCTGCTGCCTGCACGTACAGCACCTGATCCTTGATGATGCCGGTGCGGATCGCTATCGCCACATCCATGTCACCGGCGTAGCTCAGATAACCACAGGCACCACCGTATGGACCGCGCTTGGTCGGCTCCAGCTGGTCGATCAACTCCATCGCGTGAACCTTAGGCGCACCGGTCAGCGTGCCAGCAGGGAAAGTAGCGCGCAGCACGTCCATACTACTCAGGCTCTGACCCTGCGGGCCGTCGATCAGAGTACCTTCCACGTTGCTGACAATGTGCATCACATGGCTATAGCGTTCGACGCTGAAGGCTTCGGTGACCTTGACACTGCCGATTTTGGCAATGCGGCCAATATCGTTGCGCGCCAGGTCAATCAGCATCACATGCTCGGCACGCTCTTTCGGGTCCGCCAGCAACTCCACTTCAGCCGCTTTGTCTTTCTCAGGCGTGGCGCCGCGCGGGCGCGTGCCCGCCAGTGGACGAATCGTAATCTTTTGTTCGGACTGACCCTCGGTGCTGATTTGCTCCTGACGCACCAGAATCTCCGGCGACGCACCCACGACATGGAAGTCGCCAAAGTGGTAGTAATACATGTAGGGCGACGGGTTGAGCGAGCGCAGCGAGCGGTACAAACTCAGCGGCGACTCGGTGTAGCGCTTCTTGATGCGCTGGCCCACTTGCACCTGCATCACGTCGCCACCGGCTATCAGCGCCTTGGCCCGCTCGACAGCGGCAATAAAGTCGGTCTTGGCAAAGTCGCGTTCGACTGGGTAGCTTTGCGTCGGCAACACCGATGGGGCGCTGACTGAGTACTTGAGCTGTTGCTTCAAATCGCTCAGGCGTTTCCTGGCGTTGGCATAGGCCTCGGGCCGCGCCGGATCGGCATAGACCATCAAATACAGCTTGCCAGAAAGATTGTCGATCACCGCCAGCTCTTCGCATTGCATCAGCAAAATATCGGGGCAGCCCAGGGTGTCAGGCGGGCAGGATTTTGTCAGTTTCTTCTCGATGTAGCGCACCGTGTCGTAACCAAAGTAGCCCGCCAGACCACCACAAAAACGTGGCAAACCCTCTCGTAGTGCGACCTTGAAGCGCTTTTGATAATCGGTAATAAAGTCCAGCGGATTGGCGCTGGACGTTTCTACCACTCCGCCATCGGTGACAACTTCGGTGCGCACATCCGCACCAAAGCCGCTGGCACGCAGCAGCGTGCGCGCGGGCAGGCCGATGAAGCTGTAGCGACCAAAACGCTCGCCACCCACCACCGATTCAAGCAAAAAACTGTAGGCCTGATCCCGCGCTAGTTTCAGATACAACGACAAAGGCGTCTCCAGGTCGGCAAAAGCCTCAGCCAGTAACGGGATGCGGTTGTAGCCTTGAGCGCCAAGGCAATTGAATTCCGATTCAGAAATCACAGCAGGAGCCTTTCCACCGAGCTCGTTACTTGACCAACTGATTGAGCTGGATGATGGGCATCAGCACCGCCAGCACGATCAGCATCACCACCACGCCCATAGCCACAATCAGGAGCGGCTCCAACAGAGTGGCAAGTTGCATGGCGCGACGCTGCACTTCTACACTGAGCTGCTTGGCGGCGCGCTGCAACATGATGGGCAACTGGCCGGTCTGCTCACCCAGGCGGGCAAACATCGCCAGCAAGCCCGGAAAACGCTTCTTTTGCGCCAGCGCCGAGGCCAGCGGCGCGCCTTCGCGCACCAGCACCAGCGCGTCGAGCGCGTCACTGCGCATGGCCCGGTTGGAAAGTGTTTCAGCTGCGGCTTGCAAGGCTTTCAGGATCGGCACGCCAGCGGCGGACAACATCGCCAGCGTGCTTGCAAAACGCGCCGTGTTGTAGCTGCGGGCAAGCTTGCCCAGGATCGGCAGATTCAGCCAGGCAGCGTCAAATTTTTCTCTCAACAGCGGTCTGGCCAAAGCCAGGCGGGCAGCAAAAACCAGCAGCACCAGCGCCACCAGCATGAGCCAGCCATAAGCCCGCACAAAGTTGCTTGTGCCAATCATGATCACCGTCAACAGCGGCAGCGCGTGCTTGGCACCGGCAAACACATGCGCCACCTGCGGCACCACATAGGTCACCAAAAACAGCACGATGACAATCGCCACCAGCGAGACGATGGCCGGGTAGAGCGCCGCACCAATCAGCTTGGACTTGAGCGCTTGCTGCTCTTCGAGGTCGTCAGCCAGGCGATCGAGCACCAGGCCCAAATCACCGCTTTGCTCACCGGCACCAATAACGGCGATGAAAATGGCCGAGAACTCGCGCGGATGCTGCGCCAGCGCCTTGGCAAAGGTCGAGCCGCCATTGACCTCGGCGCGCAGCGTGGCCACCAGATGATGTTCATTCTCGCGCTCGGCCTCGTCACTGAGCGAGGTCAGCGCGCGCTCCAGCGGCAGGCCCGACGACACCAGGCCCGCGAGTTGACGCGTCCAGATCGCCAGGCCCGTGGCATTGAAGACGCGCCGCTTGCGCCCGATACCTGTGCGGCCTGAGGTCTGCTCACCCTCGGCCGTGCCGACTTCGACCTTGATCGGCACCAGTGCCTGCGCGCGCAACAGAGTACGCGCGGACTTGGCCGAGTCGGCCTCCATCACACCTTTGCGGGTTTGCCCTTCAGCGCTTAGGGCTTCAAACGAATAGACTGGCATGGCGCTATACCGGTCAATCCCGTGTCACGCGCAGTAGTTCTTCGCGCGAGGTCACACCTTGCAGAACCAGCCGCTCGCCGTCGTCGCGCATCAGCGTCATGCCCCCATTCAGGGCGGCGGCACGAATGTCGGCCTCGGAAGCGCGGTTGTGAATCTGGGCGCGGATCGCGTCGTCGGTAATCAGGAGCTCGAAGACACCGGAGCGGCCTGAGTAGCCAGTCTGACCGCAGTGCTCGCAGCCAACGGGGTGGTACGCCGCTGGCTGCAAATTGGGATCAGACCCCAATTTGCAATGCGGGCAAAGCTTGCGCAGCAAGCGTTGTGCCAGCACGCCCAGCAGTGAGGAACTGAGCAGGAACGGCTCGACGCCCATGTCGGTCAGGCGCGTGACCGCACTGGAAGCGTCGTTAGTGTGCAGCGTGGCGAGCACCAGGTGGCCGGTGAGCGAGGCTTGAATCGCAATCTGCGCGGTCTCGAAGTCCCGGATTTCTCCGATCATGATGACGTCCGGGTCTTGCCGCAATATGGCTCGCAAAGCCTTGGCGAAAGTGAGTTCGATCTTGGCGTTGACCTGCGTTTGCCCGACGCCCGGCAGCTCGTATTCAATCGGGTCTTCGACCGTCATGATGTTGCTGCCGGCCGCATCGAGTCGGCTCAAAGCCGCATACAGGGTGGTGGTTTTGCCCGAGCCGGTGGGACCGGTCACCAGAATGATGCCGTGCGGTTGCGTCACCAGATGCTCAAAGCGCTTGAGCACTTCGCCTTGCATACCGAGCGCTTCCAGGCTCAGGCGGCCTTCGGATTTGTCGAGCAAGCGCAGCACCGCGCGTTCACCATGGGCGCTGGGCAGTGTGCTCACGCGCACATCGACCGCGCGCGTGCCGATGCGCAGCGAGATGCGCCCGTCTTGCGGCAAGCGGCGCTCAGCAATGTCCAGGTCGGCCATGATTTTCAGGCGTGAAATCAGCGCGGCATGCAGCGCCCGGTTCGGCTGCACCACTTCACGCAACGAGCCATCAACGCGAAAGCGCACCACCGAGTGGCGCTCGTAGGGCTCAATGTGGATGTCGCTGGCCCCGTCGCGCGCGGCTTGCGTCAAGAGCGCGTTGAGCATGCGGATGATGGGTGCGTCGTCGGAGGTCTCCAGCAAGTCTTCAATCGCCGGCAGGTCCTGCATCATGCGTGACAAATCGGCATCACTCTCAACCTCGCTCACCACCGCTGCCGCGCTCGATTCACCCTGCGCGTAAGCGGCGCTGATACGCTGGATCAAAACCTGCGTATCGAGCGTCTGCAACTCACGCACCGGGTATTTGCGCATCACTTCGCTCACAGCGCTTAACTCCGAAGCGCTGTGCAGGCACAACGTGATTTCACCCGGCTGATCTTCTTCCAGCAACAACTGGTGGGTGCGGGCAAAGGCGTAGGGCAGCGGGTAACGCATGGTTACGATCTTATTGGGCAGCAGGTTTGGATGAACCGGTCACGTCCTGCTGGGTTGCTGACGCGGGTGCGCTGCCCCAGGTGCCTGACATGCCCGGCACCAACAGTGGCGCCGGCACCGGCCGCTGGTATTGCGGCTTCGGTAAGGGCGCCATCACGGGCGCCTGATTCACGGGTACGGTTGCACTGTCGGTCGGTTGCGCACTTTGCTGCACGCCGCGCATGGCGTCGTAGCGGTCAAATGACAAGGCGTTGCTGTCGGCGGCACTGCGCACGATGACCGGACGCAAAAATACCATCAGATTGGTCTTCTTGCGCCCACGAGTATCGCTTCGAAACAGCGCTCCGAACACCGGCACATCGCCCAGCACGGGCACTTTTTGCTGGTTGCCGGAAAAGTCGTCCTCCAACAGCCCGCCTAGCACCACGATGTCTCCGTCGTTCACCAACACCGTCGATTCAATGGATCGCTTGTTGGTGGTGGGGCCATTCAGGTTAAGCAGCGTGCCAGCCTGTATGGAAGACACTTCCTGGTAGATCACCAGCTTGACGCTGCCGTCTTCACTGATTTGCGGCTTGACCTTGAGCGTGATTCCCACATCCTTGCGGTCGACAGTTGTAAACGGATTGACCGAACCGGTACTGCTCGTAACGCCGGTATTTGTGAATTGGCCGGTCACAAAAGGTACATTCTGACCAATCACGATCTTGGCTTCTTCATTATCCAGCGTCAGCAGCGTAGGCGTGGACAGCACATTGCCGTCGCCCGTGCTTTGCAGCAGGTTTGCCAGCGCGCCCAACACGAAACCGCTGGCCGTCTGGCGGACAAATCCGGCATTGGCACCATTGGCGATAGACGGGTTACCGGCCGCTATGGACGAGGCGAGCGAAAAAATGTTGGTGCCGCCGATGCTGAAATTACTCCCCAGCACACCGACCGTGCTGCCGCTGCTGTTGCCTAGTAACGCCTGCCATTGAATGCCAAACTGCGCTTGCTTGTCGGTGCTGACTTCGGCAATCAGGCTCTCCACCAGGACCTGGGCACGTCGTCCATCGAGCCGGTCGATGACGGCGCGCAACTGCCGGTATTGCGGCTCGGGCGCGCTGATGATGAGCGAATTGGTGGCCGTATCAGCTTGCACCTGACCCCCGGTAGTAGAGGCGCTGGCCGCTGCGCCAGCCGCTGCGCCCGCCCCGGTGGGTGTCGGCGCAACCGCCGTCGGGGCCTGTCCGGTCATGGCAGCGCGCAATGTCGCCGCCAGTTTGGTGGCGTCAGCATTCTTCAGGTAAACCACATGAATATTGCCGGCCGCACCGTTGTCGCCGCTGTCGGTCGGCTGATCGAGCTTATCCACCAAAGACTTCACCAGGGCCACCCGGGCCGGGTTGGCGGCGCGCAAAATCAAGGTATTGGAGCGTGGTTCGGCCACCAAAACGGTCTTGAATGAGGTGTCAGCTTGCCCGGCTGGTGCGCCGCTCGCTGAGGACTCAATCAGCCGCAGCACCAGCGGTGCCAGATCAACTGCAATCGCGTGTTTAAGCGGCAGGATTTCCACATTGGTGGCATTGGCCACGTCGGCAGCCGCAATGATTTGGGCAATACGGCGCAGGTTGTCGGCATAGTCTGTGATGACCAGCGAATTGGTGCTGGGGTTGACGTTGATGGTGTTGTTCGGGCTGATCAGCGGCCGCAGCACCGCCACCAGGTTATTGGCCGACTCAAAATTGAGCTTGAAGATCTGCGTAATGATCTGGTTGTTCGTACCAACGCCTGTGCCCGGACTGTCGGCCTCACTGACGCTGACCACGCCGCTTTGCAGCTTGGCATCAGCCTCTGGCACCACCTTGTACAGCCCAGCCGACTCCACCATGGTGTAGCCCTGCAGACGAAGCGCCGCCAGAAACTGGTTCATGGCAACGCGCGGGCTGACCGGCCTGTCGGTAATGAGCGTGAGCGTGCCTTTAACGCGTGGGTCCACCACCACGTTAAAGCCCGTGATGCTGGCCATCGTGCGCGCCACGGCATCTATCTCGGCAGCGGCAAAGTTCAACGTGACCGGCTCGCCCGACTTGGCAGATGCCTTGGTCTGGGCCTGCAACTGGAGCGGCAACAAGCCCGCTGCTGCCGTCAGTAAAACTGTGGCAATCACTGAGTAAACAAGCTTTCTGGAACACGGGAAGAGGCGATATGGCATACAGATTCAACCTATTTTGATGATGGAGCGCACGCCGTCGCGTCGACCGAGGATGTTGAGCAGATTGGACAGGGCATCAAGCCGCTCCGGTATGGCGCTGGCAACGCCTTCAAAATGCAATTTGTTAGCCACCCATTGACCGTGGCCCGACAATTGTAGGGCTCCCTCCAGTGTGGTCAGGTCTAACGTGGGGGTCGCGCCGCCGATCAACGTAACGCGGTAGCTGCCCATGGGCTTGAGGGTGGAAAGGCGCGAAGAAATACGCTGTGCATCAAGTTCGACGTGTCCCGTCACCCAGGTTCGCCCAGCCGTGCTTTCGATCACCAGCGCCTGCGTTGACAAGTTCAACTGGCCTTCGACCTGCACCGTATTCCAGGGCGTGCCCAGTCCGGCGAGCAACTGTGCCGGCCACTGCGAACGGCTGTCGGAGAGCGTCAGTTTGAAACCCGCCCAACGCGGCTGCAAGAGCCAACGCCAGGCTTGCTGCAAACAGCAGTCAGCGTTCAGGTCGGCCTGCAGACCAGTCCAGCTGGGCCGCAGCAACCAGGTAAAACGTCCGGGCAAAGTGGCCGCATCGGTGCTGCCCGCACCACCGGTGAGCCGCAACCGGGCCGAGCCGCTCCAGACAGTGCCGCGTACATCTTCAAACATGAGACGCCCACTCAAACCCTGCTGCACCCCCGCCGTCAGCCAGCGTGCTGGCGCATTCACCAGCACAGCCAGCAGCAAACCGAGCAGCGCCCCGGCCAGTGCCCAAGCCCAAGGTGACGCTGTGCCGGAGCGCCTTTTGCCAGCGGCACGGGTGCGGTTGCGGGCAAAGCCAAGCCTGCGCTGCTTCGGTGCGCTGGCGAGCTTGGTTCCTGGCAATTCCAGAGCAGGTGCAGGCATCAGGAAACTCATTGCGATTTAGCGCAGGTTCAGGTTAAGTACGAGGGTGCCGTCCCAGGTGGTGCTACCCGCTGCACCCGTTGCCGCACCGCGTACCAGCCGCGCTTGCGTTGGCACGCTGCGCACATTCTGGCGCACTTGGGTCAGCCATTGTGCCAAGGCGTCAGCTGAAACGCCTTTGAAAGTCACACTTACATGCTCACCGCTCATCACCAGTTGCGCACTGGCACCCAAGGGCTTGACTGAGGCTTCGAGCAGACGACGCGCTTCGTCCAGTGTGATGCGGGGTTGCGCTTGCAATGTTTGGGCCTGCGCTTGCAGACGCAGCATTTGTTGCAGTTGCGCGTCAAGCACGCCGCGTTGCCGGTCAGCGCTCTTGAGCGTTGCCAGCGCAGGTGCGAGTGCCAACCACCACAATGCCGCACAAAACACCAGCACCAAGGCACCCAGTAACAGACGTTGTTCACGCCGCGACACTGCCTGCCAGCGCTCCTGCAAAAGCGTTAAAAATTTCATAGGCCAGACACCTGTTGCATCAAGACAGTATCACCTTCGGCGCTCAAAGCGTAGCCCAGCGGTTTGAGTTTGAAAGAGAACGAGGTGATATCCTGCGCCTGGAGCTTGAGCCCCTTCAGGCGAACTTCACCGGCGACAAATTCAATCGCTGTTGGCAGCGTCGCCGCTGGCGCTACGCTGCCAAAAGCCCCCAACATGCGGTCGAGGTCGCGACTTGATGGTACGCCGCTCGCCTGCACCAGCGCTGCCACCTCTTTGCCCATCTGCACCTGTGCATCCACCACCACCTGCACCTTGGGAAAGGTACTGGTCAATACGGCGTCGATGGCCTGACGTTGAGCCTTGATGGCGGCTTGCTCTTTCCAGGCCCAGGCGTTAAGCCCTGCCACATTGATGACGAGCGTTGCCAGCAAGGCGACGCGTGCGGCACGCCAGCGCGGCGCTTTGGCAAAGCTGCCCAGCAGCTCGGACCAGCGTTTCCAGGCGCGGGCGCGATTTGAATTGACCAACTCAAATTGTGCCAGGTCCCAGTTGGAGGCGGCCGCCCGCAACTGGCGTTGGGCACCAGGCTCAAGCGTTACCGTGCGCTTGAACAACTGCTCGGCCAGCGCCACCACGGCCGGCTCAGCAACCACCGTATTGCCCTCGGGCCAGTTCAACAATGCCAGCGTAGCGGCCGACAGCGGCCAGACCGCGATGCCACCACGCTCGGCGAACACCATCTGGGCATCTTCGGGTTGGCCTAGTACATAGAGCGTATCGACGAGCGCCTCGGGGGTGAATTCGGGCACTATGCGGCTGACCGGCCGCCCGGCCAACTCCAGCGCCTGCAATGCTGCGCGCAACCAGACCAGATCGCACACCGCCACCCATATCGGCGCATCCGCCAGGGGAGCAGGTTCGAGCGCAAAGTGCAGTTGTTGGGTATCGTCAAGCAGGCGGTCTTCAAGGAGGCCTTCGAGCACGGCGCGAACGCGCAAAGCCCCGACTTCCTGAAAAAATCCCTTGTTCAATGTGCCCTTGGGCAATTGCACCTGATGCCAGGACAGGTGCTGCGCCGCCACCAGCGCCACCACCTCGGCGTCGTCCTTGGTACCATTGGGCAGCAGTGCCAGGGGTGCGCGCGACTGTTCGCCCAGCAACGTGCCATCGGGCGTCAACACGTAGTCGTACAAAGCAGCCGCATCGGCCGGTTCATTAGGAAGGGTAACAATCAAAGTACTCATGCGCGGTTTATTGTAAAGGGGCCGCCACTGCGCCTACGCCACGTTGACGCCAGAGGGTTTTCACGTTCATACCGTCGCGCTGCAGCACCGATTGCTCTTGCACGATTGACTGCTCCAAGCGCAGTTGACCATTGACTTCAAAGAAGCGCGAAGACACGCTGTGCTGCGCCGCGTTGAATTTGGCGTCAGCGTTGCCGGTCAATTTGCTGGCATCGGCGAGCGTTTCCAGGTGGCTGACAGCGCGCGCGCTCACGAGTGCCTGGGCATCGGCCAGTTCAAAGGCGGCAACACAGGCATAAATAACTTCTACTGGCGCAGTGTTGAGATTGACCGGCGTGACGACCGGCAAAATCGTGACGAAAGGCCGCAAAGCGGCGATGGTTTGCGCTGACAGGCCCACCCAGGCCAACTGGTCAATCGTCTGCGGCCACAGCGGCCCGCTAGCGATCCCGGTTGAAGCAGGCGTGGCGGCGGGCGCAGCGGGTGCGCCACCCAGTATTGCGCCTTGCGCCAGGCGCAGATTTTCTGTCATGACCGCAAGTTCGGTCGGTGCCAGACCGAGCAGTTCAAAGAGACGGGCAAAAGCGACTTGACTGGGTTCGTCAACTTTTCCGTTTTGCACCAGGTTCGCCAGGTTCAGGCGCGACTGCAAATCAGTGATCTGGCCCGACAAAAAAGCCTCTTGCGTGGCGTCGGCTTCCAAGGTGTCGCTGCGGTCAGCCGCCAAAAAGGTTGACAAACGGGCCGACTCCAACGGCACCGCCCAGGGTTCGGCTAGATAGTCGGCACCCCCTTGGCGGGCATCCTCGCGCAAAATCAAACGTGCCCAATCGAGCGCACCGATCAACACCCAGGCCGACTGCAAGCGACTGCGCTCAGCCGCCTCGACCTCAACCGCACGCCACTGCTGCCAGAGCGTGGCCGACGCCAGCGTGGCGACCAAGGCCACAGTCAGCATCGCCATCAAAAGGGCGGCACCGCGTTGCAACTTCATTTGCCGCCCCCGACGGTGGCGTTCACCCAGTCGCGCGTGACGACACCGCTGATGGCTTGGCCGAGCGAGAGTGTCAACACCAGCCGCACACCATCCGGAATCAAAGCCGCATTGGCCGCTGGTGCCGCGCTGTTGATACCTGCGCTGGAGAGCGGGTTGCTCCAGGCATCGTCACGGTAATAAAAAATTTGCCACTGGTCGAGCGGCACAATGCGCACCTCGCGCTGGCGCTCTTGCTCGCTTGGGTTTTGTGCCCACAAGGCAGCTTGTTGCCAGGCCAATTGCAATTCGCTGCGCTGCGTCAAAGGCAGCGACTGCCAGCGCAGCCACTGACCCGTGCCTTCCACGCTGCGCCAGGCCCAAGCCACCACGCGCAAGCCCTCGCCCGGGACGTTGCCACGGCGCAAGATGCGCAGGGCGCGGCCATCCCAGTCCAGGCTCACTGTATTGGGCTGCGTCGCCAGAGCGTCCAGATCGGCACCCCACTGCGCCAGCGCCGCCTGCAAAGCCAGCACATCATCGGCATGTTGGCGCATTTGCGTTTGCGCGCGCGTCATGCCGTCAATGCCGCGCCAGCTCAAGGCCGCCATCAACGCCATCAAGCCAATCGCCACCAGCAGTTCAATCAGAGTGAAGCCATACCAACGCTGCGGCAGCGGACGCGACTTCATCAGTAGCGCCCCACCACGGTGGAAAGTCGGACCACGGTGACCTCATCTTTGCTGACCTGCGCATCAACGCGATAAAAGTTGGGGTTTGGCGTGGGCTGCACTCCCAGTAGCACGGTATAAATTTGACCCGCCTGCTCACAGGCAACGCTGCTCTCACCTACATCGGGCATCTGCTTGGCCAGGCGAATTTTGATGAGTTCATTTTCAGCACAGGTCTGTGCCAACAATGCATCCGTCTGGCGCTGAGCATTACGCGTCAACGCCGCAGTGGCCTGCAAACCGGCCATCAAGGCAATCGCCACGATGCCCAAGGCCACCAGCACTTCGATCAAGGTGAAACCGCGCTGGCTCATGGCAGCATCGCTTGCAGTGCAAAAGGGCGTACACCGTCGGTGGCCACGCGCACCGTTTTGCCCGGCTGCGTGCTTGATTCCAGCAGCACCGATTGTGGCTCGATGATGGGCTCCGGTCCAAGCAGCAAAATGGTCGCCTGGGTGGTTCCTTCACCTTCAACCACGTGGGTGCCGTTATCAAGCCAGTGCTCGGGCAAATCCGAGTCGGCCTGCCCTGAGGGCGGCAACCCCTCAAACTGAAAGCCGTCAGGTGTGGCGTGCCAGCGTACCGGCAGGCCGCTGACTCGCGAGCGTGCGCGTGCTGATTCGAGCAAGGCAGCCAGTCGCTCAGCGTCGCGCTCAAGTTGCACCTGCGAACTGTCCCGCAGGGCAAAGCCCACACCCGCCGAGGCCATGGCCACGATCGCTACCACCACCAGCAACTCAATCAGCGTAAAACCAATGCTGTGGCGTTGACCAGGACGCTTCAGAGCCAAGCGCACACTACGGCTGCCAACTGCCAATATCCGCATTTTTGCCTTCGCCGCCAGCTTGGCCGTCGGCACCAAAAGACATCACATCAATTTCGCCCTTGACACCCGGGTTAAGATAAACATAGGGCTTGCCCCAAGGGTCGTTGGGCAACAGGTCGAGGTAGGGCTTCCAGTTGGGCGGCACCGGGGCGGTGGTCGGTTTGGTCAGCAAGGCCTGCAGTCCTTGCTCGGCTGTGGGGTAGCGCTGGTTATCAAGCTTGTAGAGCTTGAGCGCCTGCATCAAGTTATTGACATCGGTCTTGGCCGCCGTCACGCGGGCATCGTCGGCGCGGTCCAACACGTTGGGCACGATCAGCGCCGCCAGTACACCAATGATCAAGAGTACCACCATCAACTCTATCAGGGTGAAGCCGCGCTGAAACCGCTGGCGCAAGGAGGGAATATTTTGTTTCATGGTGCAGGTTTACTTTGTGGATCGATCACTTCTATGATAATCGACCCATGCAAACTCATTCCCACAACATCTGGTGGCTACGAATTGCCACGTTTTTGTTGGCTGCACTGGCCACTGCCAGCGCCGCTTATTGGGTACTCAAATGGCGTGCCAGCGTGAGCCCGAGTCGGCCCGCCACGATTGCCTTTTCTGAGCCAGCCCAATTTGACCCACAAGCGCTGGCACGTTTGTTCGGGGGTGCCAAAGGGGGTACGGCAAATGCGCCACTGGCGCGTGCGGCAAGTCATTTCAAGCTCTTTGGCGTGATCGCCAACCGCGCCAAAGGGGGCTATGCCTTAATTGCGGTTGATGGCAAAGCCGCTAAGCCTTTTCGGGTTGGCAATCAGGTCAATGACGAGTTGGTGCTGCATTCGCTAAGCGCTCGCAGCGCAGCATTGGCCGCCAGTCTTGATGGACCTATAACATTGACACTGGAACTGCCCAAACTGGCGCACCCTTGATCTGCTTTTGCAGAACCTTGCGTTCCATCCAGAAATCAACCCGTTTTCCCAGTTACCGATACATTGATAATGGTTGAAGCAATGCAAAAAGCTATTCAATCTGACGTGCTGGTGATTGGCGGTGGCCTGGCCGGCATCGTGACAGCGATAGAGTGCCTGCGCGCTGGCAAAAGCGTAACCCTGGTGGACCGCGACACGTCGGTGCGGTTGGGGGGTTTGGCCTTGTGGGCATTCGGCGGCATGGCCCTTGTCGATACCCCGGTGCAGCGGCGCATGAAGCTCAAGGATTCGCCTGAAATTGCGCTCAAAGACTGGTTGCGCTTTGGTGAGTTGGGCGAGCAAGATCTATTGCCCCGCAGGTGGGCGTCCTACTATGTGGAGCACTCCCGCAGGCAAGTGTATGACTGGCTGACCGAGAGTGGTCTCTCCTTCATGCCGGCGGTGAATTGGGTCGAACGCGGCATGCAGGGCAATGGCAACACCCTGCCCCGCTACCACGTGGTATGGGGAACTGGGCGGGGGCTTACTCTTCGCATGATCGAGTTGATGCGCCAAGCCGGCTCCGGCAATCGTTTGACCGTCCTGCACAACCACGAAGTGTTGACGTTGGAATCGACCCATGGCGTGGTGGTTGGCGCAAATGCAATCGATCACGTGACCGGCCAAAATGTGCAAATGGCAGCACAAGCGGTAGTGCTGGCCATGGGGGGTATCAATGGCAGCCTGGAACAAACCCGAGCCAATTGGGTCCAAGACCGCCCCATGCCGGCAACCATGCTCAACGGTGCCCATCCGTATGCCAGCGGAAAACTCCATCACCTTGTTGCCGAGTTGGGAGGGCAAATTACCCATGCCGGAGAAATGTGGAACTACGCTGCCGGTGTGCCCCATCCGGAACCTCACTTTGAAGGCCACGGCTTGTCCCTTATTCCCTGTAAATCAGCCCTGTGGCTGAACCACCGAGGGCAACGCATCGGGCCGGAACCTTTGGTGGTTGGCTTTGACACGCACACACTTTGCCAGCGTGTTGCGGCGCAGGAGAAGCCCTATGTCTGGCACCTGCTGAACTGGCGCATCGCGATCAAGGAATTGGCGTTGTCGGGTGCCGAACACAACCAGCGCATTCGCGACCACCAGACGTTACTGTTCCTGAAGGAAACGCTGTTCGGCAATCACCGGTTGGTGAAACAGATGATCTCTGAGAGCCGTCATTTTCTGGTGGACGATACTCTGGCCGGATTGGCCGCCAAGATGAACGCACTGGCCGGAACCGATGACGTTCGCGCTGATGTCTTGCAGCAAACTGCGGATGCGTTTGATGCCAACTTTGTTCTGGGAGACAAGCTTTACAACGACGAGCAGATCCGCCGTATCGAACACGCGCGTCACTGGGGAGCGGACAAGTTGCGCACCTGCAAGCCGGCCCCGCTGCAGGCGCGGGGGGCCGGCCCTTTCATGGCCATCCAGACGCAGCTCATCACGCGCAAGAGTTTGGGGGGCTTGCAAACCGACCTGCAAAGCCGGGTGCTCGATGCCAGAGGTCAAGCCATGGAAGGCTTGTACTGTGTCGGAGAAGCCGCAGGCTTCGGCGGCGGCGGCGCTTGCGGAAAACGCTCTTTGGAGGGAACCTTTCTTCCTGGTTGCATTCTGACGGCACGTTCTGCCGCACGATCCATCGTCGCCGGGCGCGGTCTGTCGCGGGCCTGACAGGTCGGAACCTTAACCACTACTTTTTGAGGCAGTCCCATGAAAAAAACTGGCGCATGGCTGGCACGTTACGCTCTGGAGCAACTGGGCATCCGCTACACCTTTGGCATTCCCGGAGTGCACAACACCGAGCTCTATGACGAGCTTAACAACTCGGAGCTGATCACTCCCATACTGGTAAGTCATGAAGGTGGTGCTTCCTTTATGGCCGATGGCTTGAGCCGCCTGTCTAATTCGGTAGGTACGCTGGTGGTAGTGCCGGCAGCGGGCTTGACCCATGCGGCCAGCGGCATTGGCGAAGCCTTTTTGGATGGCGTTCCCATGCTGGTGATTTGTGGCGGCATTCGCACCGACATTAACTGGAAGTTCCAATTGCACGAAATGGATTTGCACCAGTTCATGAAGGGCATCACCAAAGCCACCTACAAGATTGAACACACCCGCGATGTGGTGTCCACGCTGTTTGAAGCATATCGCATTGCCACCAATGGAGAACCCGGCCCGGTGTTTATCGAGTTGCCGATGAACGTACAAATGTTCCCTGGTGAGGTGGGTGAACTGCCGCGTTGGACGGCACCGGCCCTGCCGGCACCGGCCGCAGCCAGTCAGATTGATGCCGCCATCGCTTTGCTAAAAAACGCCAAGAAACCGGGCTTCTTCGTGGGCTGGGGCGCACGCGACTGCTCTACAGAATTAATGGCCTTGGCCGACCACCTACAGGCCCCGGTGGCCACTACCTTGCAAGGATTCTCGGTGTTCCCTGCGAGCCACCCACTGCACGCGGGGTTCAGCTTTGGGCCGTCAGCAGTGCCGGCCGCACGCAACGCGTTTGCCGATTGCGATGTGCTGCTGGCGGTTGGCACCCGGTTTGCTGAAATTGCCTCGGGAAGTTTTGGTCTGACGGTGCCAGCGCAGTTGATTCACGTTGACATTTGCTCCCGTGTCTTTAACGCCAACTACCCAGCCCAAGTGGCCATTGAGGGTGACGCCAGGGTGGTGGTGCCACAACTTTTGGCTGCTTTGCGCAAGGCCCAGCCTGCACCGCGTGCTGACGCGGGATTGGCAGGCCGCATTGCTGCCGACAAAAAAGCCTACCGCCAAACCTGGTACGACCACGACGCACAAGGCCGTGTCAACCCGGCGCGCTTTTTTGACGCGCTGCGAGCTGCCACGTCGGCAGATGCCGTAACCGTTGTAGATGATGGCAACCATACCTACCTGACCGCTGAACTTTGGCCCATTTTGACGGCGAAGTCGGGCATCCTTCCAAGCGATTTCAACGCCATGGGCTATTCCATTCCCGCAGCCATTGGTGCCAAGCTGGCACGCCCAGACGTGCCGGTGAACTGCATCGTCGGTGACGGGTGCTTTCGCATGACCTGCATGGAAATCATCACCGCCACGCATTACCGGCTGGGCATCGTGTATTACGTGTTTTGCGATGGCGAGCTATCGCAGATTTCGCAAGCGCAGGAAATTCCGTACAACCGCAAACCGTGTACGGTGCTTAGCAGCATCGCCATCGATGGGGTGGCCCGCGCGGTGGGTGCCGGATATTTCAAGATTGCCACTGATGCCGACCTGACCCAGCAGGTTGCCGCAGCGAGCGCCATGGCCAAGACCGGCCAGCCAGTGATTGTGGAAGTGAACATCGACTACAGCAAACGCACGGCGTTTACCGAAGGCGTGGTCAAGACCAACTTCCAGCGCTTTACGCTCAAGCAAAAAGCCCGTGCGCTGGGCCGAGCCATGGTGCGCAAAGTAACGGGTTGAGCTTTGCGTGTGCCAACCGTGAACTAGTCACCCGTGTCCAATGGTCAATCGCTGAAGGCTGGAATATCTACGGGACAAAGTCAGTCCCGAAAGCAAAACGCCAACATCAAGTTGGCGTTTGCTTACGGGGACAGCCCCGTATCTATTGGTTGCGCGAGTAGGATTTGAACCTACGACCTTTGGGTTATGAGCCCAACGAGCTACCAGGCTGCTCCATCGCGCGTCATGTTTGCATTGTAACCGATTAAGGCTTGTCTGTCTCGCCAGCCGCAACTTCCAGCACTTCAGGGCGATCAACCAATTCAACCAACGCCATAGGTGCGTTGTCGCCGATGCGAAAACCCATTTTCAGGATGCGGGTGTAGCCGCCCGGACGGGTCTTGAAACGCGGACCCAGGTCGTTGAACAGCTTGACGACACTGTCGCGTTCGCGCAAACGGTCAAATGCCAAACGGCGGTTGGCTACGGTGGCCTCTTTGGCCAGGGTGATCATCGGTTCGATCACGCGGCGCAGCTCCTTGGCTTTGGGCAGCGTGGTTTTGATGACTTCATGCTCGATGAGCGAATTCATCATGTTGCGCAACATAGCCAAGCGGTGCTCGCTGGTGCGATTGAGTTTACGTAGTCCATATCCGTGGCGCATGGTGCTTTCCTTGAGTTATATAACAGGCAGCCGTATCAGGTACTGCCCGTGGCACTGAGCCCCCCTCTTGTGGAGCTCAAAAGATTATCGTTTTTCGAGCGTGGCAGGCGGCCAGCTTTCGAGCTTCATGCCCAAAGTCAGACCACGCGATGCCAGCACTTCCTTGATTTCATTCAGTGATTTACGGCCCAGATTCGGCGTTTTAAGCAACTCGTTTTCAGTGCGCTGAATCAGATCACCGATGTAATAGATATTCTCAGCTTTCAGGCAGTTGGCCGAGCGAACGGTGAGCTCGAGCTCATCGACCGGGCGCAACAAGATCGGGTCGAATTGGGCGCCACTGCGCGGCGAAGGTGCATCAAACGCTGCCAGCTCACTGCCTTCCAACTGGGCAAACACCGCCAGTTGTTCTACGAGAATTTTAGCCGATGCGCGCACGGCCTCTTCGGCCGAAATAGCACCATTAGTCTCAATATCAAGCACCAGCTTGTCAAGGTCGGTACGCTGCTCCACCCGCGCGCTCTCAACCGTGTAGCTGACCCGCTTGACGGGTGAAAAAGAAGCGTCGAGCACGATGCGGCCAATCGACTTGGTAGGCTCATCACCATGACGGCGCATGGTACCCGGAACATAGCCGCGACCTTTTTCAATTTTGATCTGCATGTCGAGCTTGCCGCCTTGCGACATGTTCGCAATCACGTGATCAGGATTGATGATTTCAACATCATGCGGCGTTTGAATATCAGCGGCAGTAACCGCGCCTTCACCCTCTTTACGCAGACTCAGTGTCACATCGTCGCGATTGTGCAGTTTGAAAACCACGCCTTTGAGATTCAATAAAATATTGACCACGTCTTCTTGCACACCATCGATCGAAGAGTACTCATGCAGGACGCCAGCAATGGTGACTTCGGTTGCTGCGTAGCCCGGCATCGAGGCCAGCAACACCCGGCGCAGTGCGTTGCCCAGCGTATGGCCGTAGCCCCGCTCAAACGGCTCAAGCGACACCTTGGCCCGATTGGCGCTCAAAGGCTCAACATTAATGGTTTTTGGTTTCAGTAAACTATTTTGCATACAGACTTCCTCTCAATACCCCCGGCTCGTTACACCGGTAAGGCTGACGAAGCACCCTGAGACGCTGTGCAGCGCACCCAAGGAACGATTTTGATCAAAAACGCTAACGCTCAACGCGAATACAGCTCAACGATCAACGACTCATTGACATCGGCAGCGAACTGATCACGATCCGGCACCGACTTGAAAGTTCCTTGAACCTTCTCGATGCTCACCTCAACCCACGATGGCATTCCAACTTGTTGCGCCAATTGCAAAGCTTCCGCAACGCGGACTTGCGTTTTTGATTTATCGCGAACGGCGATCAAATCACCAGCTTTCACCATGAAAGAGGGAATATTGACGGACTTGCCGTTCACCGTCATGGCTTTGTGAGACACCAGTTGGCGCGCTTCAGCGCGCGTAGAACCAAAACCCATGCGATAGACCACATTGTCAAAACGCGACTCCAGCAGCGACAACAAGTTGGCGCCGGTATTGCCTTTGCGACGATCCGCTTCTTCAAAGTAGCGTCGGAACTGCTTTTCGAGTATGCCGTACATGCGCTTGACTTTTTGCTTCTCACGCAGTTGCAAGCCAAAATCAGAAGTACGAGCACCTGAAGTACGACCGTGTTGGCCTGGCTTGGAGTCGAATTTAGCCTTGTCTCCAATGGAGCGTCGGGCGCTCTTTAGAAACAGGTCCGTGCCTTCTCGGCGGGATAATTTGGCCTTGGGGCCTAGATAACGTGCCACTTGAACTTCCTTTTATGTCATCTGCCGCAATTGCTTGCGGGAGCCGCTGGCTAACAGCCAGTGGCGGTGGGCTTGTTTAAAAAATTAAATACGACGGCGTTTTTGTGGGCGGCAACCATTGTGCGGCACCGGTGTCACATCTGCAATCAAATTGATGCGAATACCCAGAGCTGCCAACGCGCGAACCGAAGACTCACGACCTGGGCCGGGGCCTTTGATTTCAACATCAAGATTCTTGATACCCTGCTCAACCGCTGCACGGCCAGCCACTTCAGAAGCCACCTGGGCTGCGAATGGAGTCGATTTGCGTGAACCCTTGAAACCTTGTCCACCCGAGGATGCCCAAGCTAAAGAATTGCCCTGGCGATCAGTAATCGTAATGATGGTGTTGTTGAACGAAGCATGCACGTGCGCAATGCCATCGGCAACATTTTTGCGAATTTTTTTGCGCACCCGTTGGGCCGCGTTATTGGTGGGAGCTTTTGCCATGGTGGTCTTTCAATCCCTGTTATTTCTTCAATGACTGTGCAGCCTTGCGCGGGCCTTTGCGGGTACGAGCGTTGGTGCGCGTGCGCTGGCCACGCACGGGCAGACCGCGGCGATGGCGAAAGCCCCGGTAACAACCAATGTCCATCAAACGTTTGATGTTCATGGTGGTTTCCCGGCGCAGATCACCTTCAATCGTGATCAGGCCGACTTGTTCACGAACCTTTTCCAGGTCGGCGTCGGTCAGATCCTTGACCTTCTTGGAGTAAGCGATGCCACAAGCGTCGCAAATTTTGCGTGCGCGACTGCGTCCAACCCCGAAGATGGCCGTCAAGCCAATTTCAGAATGTTGTTGCGGCGGAATATTGATGCCAGCGATACGTGCCATTTTGATCCTCTAAAACTCTTGCAATTAACCCTGGCGTTGTTTGTGCCGTGGATCAGAACAGATCACACGCACCACGCCCTTGCGCCGAATAACCTTGCAGTTGCGGCAAATTTTCTTGACCGAAGCCGAAACCTTCATTTCATTCTCCTAATACCATTACTGTTACTTAGCCCTGAATACAATCCGCGCCCGACTCAAATCGTAGGGCGTCAATTCAACCGTGACTTTATCTCCTGGAAGAATACGTATATAGTGCATCCGCATTTTTCCTGAAATATGTCCGAGGACCACATGGCCATTTTCCAGCTTGACGCGAAACGTCGCGTTCGGCAGGTTTTCAACCACTTCACCCTGCATCTGAATGACATCGTCTTTTGACATATTTATCAATCGCCTTAAGAGGACTTGAAATTAGCCTTCTTTAACAGCGATTCATATTGCTGCGACATCAAGTAGTTCTGCACCTGTGCCATGAAATCCATGGTCACCACCACGATAATCAACAGGGAAGTTCCACCAAAATAAAATGGTACGTTGTACTTCAGGATCAGGAACTCAGGCAGCAAACACACCGCCGTAATATAAATAGCACCGGCAAAAGTCAGGCGCAGCAAAATCTTGTCAATGTACTTGGCGGTTTGATCACCCGGACGAATGCCCGGAATAAAAGCGCCACTCTTTTTCAGGTTGTCAGCAGTTTCACGACTATTGAACACTAAGGCTGTATAGAAAAAACAGAAAAATATAATCGCGCCAGCGTAAAGCATCACATAGATGGGTTGCCCAGGCGTCAGGGAACCCGCAATATCCTTTAGCCAGCGCATCGATTCACCGGTGCTGAACCAACCCACCACAGTGGCTGGCAACAAAATAATGCTTGAGGCAAAAATGGGTGGGATTACACCCGCCATATTGAGCTTCAAGGGCAGATGAGAAGATTGGCCGCCATAAACTTTGCTGCCCACTTGACGCCGGGCGTAATTCACCAGAATCTTGCGCTGACCGCGCTCCACGAACACCACAAAGTACGTCACCAACATCACCAAAACAAGAATAAACAGAGAAATGATGATGCTCATGGCACCGGTACGAACCAGTTCGAGCAAGCCGCCAATGGCATTGGGAAGTCCAGCTGCTATGCCGCCAAAAATCAGGATCGAAATCCCGTTGCCCAAACCGCGCTCGGTGATCTGCTCACCCAGCCACATCAAAAACAAAGTACCTGCCGTCAAGGTCACAATGGCGGTCATGCGAAAGCCAAAGCCCGGCGCAATCACCAGCCCAGGCGAGCTTTCCAGCGCCAGCGCAATACCCATGGACTGAAACAGGGCAAGCCCGAGCGTGGCGTAACGCGTGTACTGCGTAATTTTGCGCCGCCCGGCCTCGCCTTCTTTCTTGATCTGCTCAAATGCAGGAAGCACATAGGTGAGCAACTGCAAGATGATCGAAGCCGATATATAGGGCATGATTCCCAGAGCAAACACGGTAAACCGCGACAGGGCACCACCGGAGAACATGTTGAACATGCCCAAAATACCACCCTGCTGGTCTTTGAAAAACTTTGCCAATTGTGCTGGATCAATACCAGGCACAGGTATGTGCGCACCGACCCGGTACACCACCAGCGCCAACAGCAAAAAAATAAGTCGCCGACGCAGGTCGCCAAATTTGCCGGTTTTCGCCAGTTGAGCTGCGTTAGTTGCCACTGCTGAATCTTTCAAATACTGGCGCTTAAGCCAGACTTCCGCCAGCGGCTTCAATGGCCGCTTTGGCACCGGCTGTGGCAGCAATACCGGTCAATTTAACCGCCAAGCTGAGTTCACCAGTTTTGATGACTTTGACCACCCGGGCCAACTCACCGACCAAGCCAGCTTGTTTGAGGCTCACCAGATCAACCTCAGCCGCACCGAGCCGCTGCAAAGCGCCCAACGTAACCTCAGCATTGAACTGCAACAGATGGGATTTGAAACCACGCTTGGGCAGACGCCGTTGCATCGGCATTTGGCCGCCTTCAAAGCCCACTTTGTGATAACCACCCGCACGAGATTTTTGGCCTTTGTGGCCACGCCCTGCGGTTTTGCCAATACCGGAGCCAATGCCACGACCGACACGACGCTTGTAGTGCTTCGCCCCATCAGCGGGCTTGATGCCATTGAGTTCCATCATCTTTCCTCTTAAAGCACTTTGACCAGGTAACTGATCTTGTTAATCATGCCGCGAACCTCGGGTGTATCGACCAACTCGCTGACACTGCGAATCTTACGAAGACCCAAACCACGGACAGTGGCTCGATGCGATTCCTGGCAACCAATCGGGCTGCGAATCAGTTGCACTTTGACTGTTTGTTGTGTTGTCATTTTCAAGACTCCCGCTTATACAAAGAGTTCTTCAATCGTCTTGCCGCGCTTGGCAGCAATTTCAGACGGTGTACGGTCATGCGACAGTGCATTGAGCGTGGCGCGAACCATGTTGTACGGATTGGTTGAACCGTGGCTCTTGGCCACGATATCGGTAACACCGAGAACCTCGAAAACGGCGCGCATCGGACCACCGGCAATAATGCCGGTGCCTTTTGGCGCGGGTGCCATCATGACTGCGGCGGCACCATGCTGACCCATCACCTTGTGATGAATCGAGCCATTCTTGAGCGTCATCTTGGTCATGTTGCGACGCGCTTCTTCCATCGCTTTTTGCACGGCTGCCGGCACTTCTTTGGATTTGCCTTTGCCCATGCCGACGCTGCCATCGCCATCACCAACCACGGTCAATGCGGCAAAACCAAGAATTCGCCCACCTTTGACCACCTTGGTAACGCGATTGATCGCGATCATTTTTTCGCGCAGACCATCTTCAGGCCCGACGGCCTTACCCTGCATTTTTGCTTGAACTTTAGCCACTTTTATTTCCGATCTGCTTAAAACTGCAAGCCAGCTTCACGTGCCGCATCTGCCAACGCCTTAACGCGGCCGTGGTACGCAAAACCAGCACGATCAAAGGCAACTTTTTCAACACCCAGCGCCTTGGCTTTTTCCGCCACACGCTTGCCAACCACTTGGGCAGCGGCAACGTTGCCACCTCTGCCTGAAGCACCCAAGGCCTTGCGCACTTCGGCTTCTGCGGTTGAAGCAGTGGTCAAAACCTTGCAACCATCGCCCGAAATGACGCTGGCATAAATATGCAGGTTGGTCCGGTTGACCGTCAACCGGGCGACACCTTGGGTGGCGATCCGGATGCGGGTCTGACGAGCACGGCGAAGACGCTGTTCTTTTTTGGTCAACATGGTGCAGCTCCTTATTTCTTCTTGGTTTCTTTGATCGTTATTTTTTCGTCCGAGTAACGGATACCCTTACCTTTGTAGGGCTCAGGTGGACGAATCAAACGAATCTCGGCAGCCACTTGACCAACGCGTTGGCGATCAGCCCCCTTGATCACAATTTCTGTGGGTGTGGGGGTGGTCACCGTGATGCCGGCGGGCATGTCTTTATCAACCGGATGGGAATACCCAACCGTCAAATTCAACTTGGTGCCTTGCGCCTGGGCTTTGAAACCGACGCCAACCAGATTGAGTTTTTTCTCAAAACCCTTGGTCACGCCAATCACCATGTTATTGACCAATTGACGCATCGTGCCACTCATGGCATCCGCTTGGCGAGAATCGTTGGCAGGGACAAAACTCAGTTTGCCAGCGTCACTGGTAATCTTGACCAGGGCATTTTGTGTCAAATACAAAACGCTCGCAGCGCCTTTGACACTGATCTGGTCTTCTTTGATCGACACGTCCACGCCAGCCGGGATGGCGACGGGCATTTTTCCAATACGGGACATTTTCAGTTTCTCCTCAATGTCACGCTTTAGGCGACGTAGCAGAGCACTTCACCACCGATGCCGGTAGCGCGCGCTTTGCGATCAGTCATGACGCCCTTGGAGGTAGTGACAATCGCCACACCCAGGCCGTTTTGAACTTGGGGAATGGCATCGCTGCCACGGTAAACGCGCAGGCCTGGGCGACTGACGCGCTCGATGCGCTCAATCACGGGTCGACCGGCGTAATATTTCAAGGCGATTTGAAGCTCGGACTTGCCGCCTTCTGTTTTAACCTTGAAACCGTCAATGTAGCCTTCGTCTTGCAACACCTGCGCAATCGCCACCTTCACTTTGGAAGAGGGTATGTCAACGGTGGTTTTAGCCACCATTTGGGCATTTCGAATGCGTGTCAACAAGTCGGCGATGGGATCACTCATGCTCATATCTATGTCTCCTGCCGCTTACCAACTGGCCTTGACTACGCCAGGGATTTCCCCGGCAAAAGCCATTTCACGAATTTTTGCCCGTGCCAAACCAAAATGCTGGAACGTGCCACGAGGTCGACCGGTGATCGCGCAACGGTTGCGCTGACGGGTCGGATTTGCATTGCGCGGAAGTTTTTGCAAACCAAGGCGAGCGGCAGCGCGATCCTCGTCGCTGCGTTTGACATCGCGTGAAGTTGCCTTGAGTTCAGCGTGTTTTTTCGCGTACTTGGCAACCAGTTTGTCGCGCTTGAGCTCACGCTCGATTAAAGCCATCTTAGCCACGGGTCACCTCAGTCTTAAAGGGAAAACGGAAGCCCGTAAGAAGCGCCTTGCACTCCTCGTCGGTCTTGGCCGTTGTGGTGATACTGATATTGAGCCCACGCAAGGCATCGACCTTGTCATATTCAATTTCAGGGAAAATAATCTGCTCTTTAACGCCGATGTTGTAATTACCCCGGCCATCAAAAGCCCGCACCGAAATGCCGCGGAAGTCGCGCACCCGTGGCAGCGCTACAGTGACAAAGCGGTCAAGAAACTCATACATTTGCACGCCCCGCAAGGTGACCATGCAGCCAATTGCCTGATTTTCACGAATCTTGAAACCGGCAATCGCTTTCTTGGACATGGTGACAACCGGTTTTTGACCGGCAATCTTGCTCATGTCACTGACGGCGTGATCCATCACCTTCTTGTCGGCGACCGCCTCACTCACGCCCATATTCAAGGTGATTTTGGTAAGCCGTGGAACCTGCATCACGGAGGTATAGCCAAACTTGGCCATTAGCTCCGGCGCTACTTTTTCGCGATAGTGTTGTTGCAAACGAGCCATGTTTATGCCACCTTGATTTCTTCACCGCTGGACTTGTAAACGCGAACGCGCTTACCGTCAGCCAACAGCTTGATGCCAACCCGATCCGCCTTGCCCGTGGCAGCGTTAAAAATTGCCACATTGGACTGATGGATTGGCATCGCTTTTTCAACGATACCGCCGGTTGTACCTTTTAGAGGATTGGGTTTGGTGTGTTTTTTCACCAGATTGACACCCTCAACGAGCAAGTGAGAATCGTCCTTGCGCAGCGCAATTTTGCCGCGCTTGCCTTTGTCGCGCCCAGTGAGCACGATGATTTCGTCGCCTTTGCGAATCTTGTTCATGGCGGTCCTTACAAAACTTCAGGGGCCAAAGACACGATCTTCATGAACTTCTCGGTACGCAACTCACGCGTCACCGGGCCGAAGATACGGGTGCCAATCGGCTCCAATTTGGCATTGAGCAATACCGCTGCGTTGCCGTCGAATTTAACCAGGGAACCGTCGCTACGACGAATCCCCTTGGCGGTGCGAACCACCACCGCGCTATAAACCTCGCCTTTTTTGACGCGGCCACGCGGTGCAGCTTCTTTAATACTGACTTTGATGACGTCGCCAACACTGGCGTAACGGCGTTTGGAACCGCCCAGCACCTTGATGCAAAGGACAGACTTGGCGCCGGTGTTGTCAGCGACTTCTAATCGAGATTCAACTTGGATCATTTCAATTATTCCCAACTTGCACCGGAAATATCAAGCCGCCCCCTGGGCCGAAAGCCGATAATTTTCCAGTCAGTCTTGGGCCTGTCGTTTGCGATATGAACCACTCACATTGCATTCGTTAGGCAGATACTTCATACTTTTTCAAGCGAAGCGTTGGATTATGCCTTACTTTTTCACACTCGTCCCAAATTTTTATTTAGACTAAGAACGAATACGAGCATTATTGGCTACTTCAAGAGGCCCCATGACCTATTTACTCGCTCTTGATCAGGGTACATCCAGCTCGCGCTGCGTCGTGTTCAACGCCGACGGCCAGGTTGTTGCATTGGCGCAGCAGGAACTCGCACAAATTTATCCGAAACCTGGCTGGGTCGAGCACGACCCCATGGAAATCTGGCGCACCCAGCTCACTTCCGCACGCCAAGCGCTGGCCAAAGCCGGCATTGGGGCGCGCAACGTAATTGCCGTTGGCATCACCAACCAACGTGAAACTACCGTAGTTTGGAACCGCAAGACGGGGATGCCGATCCACAACGCGATCGTCTGGCAAGACCGGCGCGCCGAGCCCACTTGCGCTGCATTGCGCGAGCGCGGTCTGACGGAAACGATCCAGGCCAAAACGGGCCTGCTAGTAGATGCCTATTTCTCCGGCACCAAGCTCAAGTGGATTCTGGACAATGTACCGGGCGCACGAGCGCAAGCAAGCAACGGCGAGCTGGCCTTTGGCACGGTCGATAGTTGGCTGATCTGGCAGCTCACAAAAGGCCGGGTACATGCTACCGACGTGAGCAACGCCTCGCGCACGCTGCTGTTCAATGTGCACAGCAACCAGTGGGACGACGAGCTGCTGCAAGCGCTCGACATTCCTGCCAACCTGTTGCCTTGCGTCAATCCCTCCAGCGCGCTATTCGGTGAAGTCGACCCCGATTTACTGGGCGCGGCCCTTCCGATTGGCGGTGTCGCCGGTGACCAGCAAAGCGCTCTGTTTGGCCAGGCTTGTTTCAAGGCAGGCATGGTGAAAAACACCTACGGTACCGGTTGTTTCATGCTGATGCATACCGGGCATAAATTCAATACTTCGAGCAATGGCCTGATCAGCACCAGCGCTGCGCAAACTACAACACAAACCGAATTTGCCATTGAAGGTAGCGTGTTTATCGGCGGTGCCGTGGTGCAATGGCTGCGTGACGGCCTGCACGCGATTAGCAGCAGTTCAGAAGTCCAAACTTTGGCTCAAAGCGTATCCGATAGCGCCGGCGTGATGGTGGTGCCGGCTTTTACCGGCTTGGGTGCTCCTTACTGGAAACCCGACGCGCGCGGCTCCATCACCGGACTCACCCGTGGCAGCACCGTGGCGCACATCGCGCGCGCAGCGCTGGAGAGCATCGCATTCCAGAGTGCCGCCCTGCTGCAAGCCATGAGCCGTGATGCTGTGCAAGCCGGTAGCCTGGCGGTGGGTGAGCTGCGCGTCGACGGTGGTGCCTGCGTCAACGACTTGCTGATGCAGTTTCAGGCCGATTTGTTAGGCATCCCAGTGTTGCGACCCAAAGTGATCGAGACCACTGCACTCGGCGCAGCCTATCTGGCCGGACTGGCCACCGGGGTGTACCAAAGCACCGACGAATTGAGCCGTCTGTGGCGGGTCGAACGCCGTTTCTTGCCCACGCTGACGACCAACCGCGCCCAGGAATTGATGACACGATGGGAACACGCGGTACGCCAGACTGTGGCGTGATTAAACTCTGCTTCTTTTCCACAGGAATACCCATGACTCATCGCATTGCGTTCATCGGCGGCGGCAACATGGCCAGCGCCATCATCGGCGGACTCATTGAAAATGATATCTTACCCAGCCAAATTGACGTGGTAGAGCCATTGGCCGAGGCCCGCGACAAATTGCAAAGTACCTTCGGCCTGCAACCCCGTTCTGAAGCCGGACCCTTTTTGACGCAAGCAGACTTGGTGGTTTGGGCGGTCAAGCCGCAAACTTTCAAACAAGCCACGCTGGCTGTTGCACCCTTTACCGCCAACGCTTTGCATCTGAGTGTGGCGGCCGGTATTCCCAGCACCAGCATCGCGCACTGGCTCGGGACTGAGCGCGTGGTACGCGCCATGCCCAACACACCCGCGCTGATTGGCAAAGGCATTACAGGCCTGTTTGCGCGTTCCGGCACCACCAGCGCAGACAAAGACTGGATCGCTCAGGTGATGGCCACCACTGGCGAATTTCTTTGGCTCGCCACTGAAGACTTATTGGATGCTGTGATTGCCATCTCAGGCTCCGGCCCGGCCTACCTGTTTTACTTGATGGAAGCCATGACCACGGCGGGCACCGAAATGGGCCTGACACACGAGCAAGCGCACCAGTTGACAGTCGCAACCTTTATCGGTGCCGGAGAACTGGCTAAGAGTTCCGATGAGCCTCCCAAAGTCTTGCGCCAGCGCGTCTGCTCCAAAGGCGGCACCACGCTGGCCGCCATTGCGTCGATGGAAGACGACGACATGCAAGCCCTGCTGATCAACGCCATGTACGCCGCCCGCAAACGGGCCAAGGAATTGAGCGAGGAGTTTGGTAGCGCCTAGGGTTGCTCTGCATAACTCATCACGGTGTGTGATAGCGCGGGCTCGGGCGGTCTGCGGCGTTGCATTTATTGCCAATAGCACGCGCTATTGGCAATAAATGCGCCTTGCATCCCATCCCGATCCGCACTCCACCCACTCGCGCTGAGTTATGCAGAGCATCCCTAAGCAAACGCTTTTTACTTAACGGCGTAGCTCGCTGCAATACCCGCAAACAGGGTAAAGCCGAGCCAGTGGTTCAAGCGAAAAGCCTTGAAGCAGCCTTCGCGCGAACGGCTGCGGATCAAGCTGTAATGCCACGCCACCTGGCCAAAGGCCAGCGTCATGGCGATAGAAATCAGAGTCCCTTGCACCTGCTGCACAAGGACCGCATCCCAGATGACAACATAAGAAAAATAGCTGAGCAGAATCACCGGTACATCCAAACGCCCGAGCGTGATGGCCGAGGTTTTCATGCCCAGCCGCAAATCATCATCGCGATCGACCATGGCGTACTCGGTGTCATAGGCAAACACCCAAAACAAGTTACCCAGCAACAAGACCCAGGCCAGCGGCGGCACGCTGTCTTGCATGGCCGAGAAGCTGAGTGAATCGGCGCCGCGCACGGCCGAAAAAGCCATCGGAATGCCAAAGCTGAAGGCAACGCCCAGCACCGCCTGCGGCATCGAGACGAAACGTTTGGCATAAGGGTAAACCAGTGTGATCACCAGCGCCAGGAACGACCAGGCAATGGTCGCTGCATTGGTGGTCAGCACCAGGGCAAAGGCCAGCAGCGCCAACAGCGCACCCAACGCCAGCGCTTCTTTGACCGACAGTGCTCCGGTGGTCACAGGACGCAGCGCTGTGCGTTTGACGTGCCGATCAAAGTCCCGGTCGGCGACGTCGTTGATGCAGCAGCCCGCGCTGCGCATCAGGATCGTGCCCAGCGTGAACACAAGCAGTAAATGCCAGCCGGGAAAACCCCCTGCGGCAAGCCATAGCGCGCTCAAGGAGGGCCACAACAGCAACAGCCAACCGGCCGGACGATTCCAGCGAATCAGCGCCAGATAAAGAGCAAGACGCCGGCGAAAATGGAAATAAATAGGATTCACGGTAAAACCATCAAAATAAGCGCAGCACAACCGGCAACTCGCAGACGATTGGCGCAATGCCAGTCTCCGAACAAAAAACCAGAACCTACCCAGGAATGCAAACAAGAGTTGATTTACGTCAACAGCATAGTTCAAAAGGCGGCTAGCATTGGCGCAGGAGACAACAATGTTCGATCAGCCTATCAGAAACGTCATGGAGCAGAAGAAATTTTTGACTGCTTCGCCCCAAACCACGGTCAGCGATGCTGCCAGACTGATGGCAGGCAAGAACGCAGGTGCCGTCCTGGTCCTAGCCAACGATTGTCTAGTCGGCATTTTTACCGAGCGCGACGTGGTGTTCCGCGTCATCGCCAAGGGATTGGATGCCAAAACCACACAACTCAGTCAGGTTATGACCGCCGCGCCCAAGACGCTGGGTCCGGGCACATCATACGGACACGCCCTGCTGCTGATGCAAGAGAATGGTTTTCGTCATGTCCCGGTCGTTGAAAATGGTCGCGCCATTGGCATCATCTCGTCGCGCAACGCAATGGATCCCGACCTGGAAGAATTCGTTTCGGATGAACGGCGCCGGGAGCACTACCGCTAACAGCCGGCCAGCCATCGCCCCGGACCGTCTTCGCGGGCATCAAGGTGCCAGGTTTTTGTCTAATGTTTACGCAGCAAGTTGACTCGCATTGGTCGCACGAAGTGAGCGCCGTCTGCCGTCATATGCAGCTCAAAGCGTGCGCGCACCGCTTGCAAAGTGACAGTGTCGAGCTGGTGATCAGCGTAGGTAACGCCAATCATGCGCTGCGCAAAGTCGGCAAAGTCGCGGTAATGAACCGGCATCTCAAAAAGCGTCTCGGAAACTTGCTCCCAGACACCCGAGGCAACCGCCTGCTGTACTTCGCGCAACGCTGCGTCGCGCACACGCTCCTCGTCGTTGAACAGGCGGATGACCTCGTTGTATACACCGGCAAACACCGGCTCGGAGATATACAGCAGGCCTTTGGGCTTGAGCACACGATGCACCTCGGTTAGCGCCAAGTGCATTTGATCCACAGGGACATGGTGCAAGGACTTGAGCATCAGTGCCAGCTCGAAACACCCGGCCTCAAAAGGAATCGCCTGCGCACCGGCCGCAACAAAGTGCAGGCGCTGCTGCGGGTTTTGCAAATTCTTGGCATGCTGACGCTGGTCCACTTCCAGACCGGTCACCTCGCAGCTTGGGTAGCGAACAAGCAACTGACGCGAAAGTTGTGCCGCACCGCAGCCCAATTCAACAATCACCTGGTGCTAGTCCAGATCGACCAGCGCTTGCAGCAAATCAAGTTCGTCGGCTATCAGGGGCAGGTTCATCAAATGCACTCCTTTATCTGCTTTGTGCCAGGTTTGCTGCGCGAGTCGAAGCACCGGCGCATTGATCATACGGCAACCAGACGCATTGCGTCCTGTGCGCTGGCGGTATTGATACATGCGCACACTGTAAATATGAAGCACACAACCTGAGTGCCACGTCTGATGCCATTGATGCTATAGAAACAGTTGAGCCCATAGAGAAAATTTTTTTGCAGGGGGCTCATTTAGGGGTAAGATTAATTTACTTGAAGTGCCACGAGTCGCTTTTTTTACAACCCTTTATAAGAAAACTTGCACTATGCCGCTCACTCATTCTCGTCTGTTATCTGCCCTGCTTACCGCCTTTGTTACTGTGGCTCCCGCCGGTGCCGCGCTGGCCCAGGATGTCGTTCTGGGCGCTTCGGTGCAATTGACCGGGCCAGTCGCCAACACCGGCCGCTATTACCGCGATGCCTATCAATTTGCGATCGACAAAATCAACGCTGCGGGGGGCGCAAAGTTTGGTGGGCAATCGCATAAATTGGCGCTCAAAGTCTATGACAACCAGTCCGACGTGAATCTGAGCGTGCGCCAGTACACCCAACTGGTGTCGCAAGACAAGATCAGTCTGCTGCTCGGCCCGTTCGCCAGCAATTTTGCGCTGGCCGACTCGGCCGTTTCGGAAAAATACAAGGTGCCGATGGTGCAGGGCGGCGGCGCCTCGGACCAGATTTTTGCGCGCAAATTCAAATACATTTTCGGCACGCTGGCACCGGCGAGCAATTACTTTGGCAGCACCATCGAGATGCTCAAGTCGCTCAAACCCGCGCCGCAATCCGTGGCCCTGCTGTATGCCGACGATGCCTTCGATGTGTCGGTGGCCGACGGCACGCGACCAAAATTGAAGCAGGCGGGTTTGAACGTCGTTATGGATGAACGCTACAGCACCAACGCCACCGACTTCAACTCGCTGCTGTCCCAGATCAAGAGCAAGAACGTCGACGTCGTACTGGTGGCTGGCCACGAAACCGAGATTCTGAATTTCGTGCGCCAAGCCAAGAGTCTGGCGGTGGCGCCCAAGCTGTATTCGTTCACGGTGGGCGTGCCGAGTGAAGACTTTCGCAAAGCCTTGGGCAAGGATGCCGACTATGCATTCGGCATGACGGCGTGGCTGCCGACCCCCGCCCTGAAAGACCGCTGGTTCGGCGATGCCCAGCAGTTCGCCAAGGAGTACAAGGCCAAATTCGGTTATGACCCCGACTACCACGCGGCCTCCGGCGTGGCCGACGTGGAAGCGCTGGTGCAGGCCATGGAAGACGTCGGCAGCGCCGACCCGCAGAAGGTGCGCGATGCGCTGGCCAAGGTCAAATTCGACAGCCTGTACGGCCCGATCGCGTTCAATGCGCAGGGACAGATTGATTTGCCACAGGTGGTGATCCAGGTGCAGGGCAATGACCTGGCTGAAATCTACGGGGCCAAGGGGTTTGCCAAACAACCGAAGTATCCGATGCCGGCCTGGAACGCGCGTTAAGTCACTGGCCGATCCGGACTTCAGGTGGGCCTGCTCGCACAAATTCTCGTCAACGGCATCCTTCTGGGGGGACTGTACGCTGTCATGGCGCTCGGTCTGGCCTTGGTCTGGGGGGTGCTCAACATCGTCAATCTGGCGCATGGCGCCTTCATCATGCTGGGCGCCTATGCGTCTTGGTACCTCTACACTTACGCGCACATTGATCCGTTTCTTGGGCTGCCCATTACCGCCGTCGTCATGTTCGCTCTGGGCTACGCACTACAGCGCGGTCTGCTGAACCTGGTGATCCGGGCGCCGATGTTCAACACGCTGCTGATTACCTTCGGGCTGGAGGTGGTGTTTACCTATCTGGCCCAACTGATGTTTTCGGCAGACTTTCGCACCATCAATCCGCCCTATGCGGGCAACAGCCTGGCCTGGGGGCCCGTGGTGCTGCCGTTGGTGCGGCTGGCCGCGTTCGGCGTAGCCATTATTCTGACCATCGGCATGTGGCTGTTTCTGCTGCACACGCGGCTCGGGCGCGCGATTCGCGCCACGGCCCAGAACCTGGTGGCAGCGCGCCTGTACGGGGTCGAGCCGCGACACCTTTACGCCATGACGTTTGCCCTGGGCATCGCGCTGGCAGGTGCGGCGGGTGGGCTCTATGGCACGGTGTCGCAGATCAACCCCTACATCGGGGCGTCGCTCACCGCCAAATCGTTTGCCATCTCGATCATTGGCGGGCTGGATAATCCGCTGGGTGTCATTGTGGGCGGACTGATCCTGGGGATCGTGGAGTCCCTGACCACTTTGTACATCGGCCCCACCTTCGCGGACGTCGCCAGCTTTGGCATCCTGGTGCTTGTGCTGATAGTTCGTCCGACTGGCTTACTGGGCAAGACAGCATGAAGGCGTGGCACATTGGCCTGATTCTGGCTGCACTGTTGGTGCTCGCTGGCGTGCCCTGGTACGGATCGGACGTGCTCATCCAGTTCGGCATCAACGCGCTGCTGCTGGCGGTGTTGGCGCAGGGCTGGAACATCATTGGCGGTTACACCGGCTATGCTTCGTTCGGCAATTCCGTTTTTTACGGACTGGGCAGCTACGGCGTGGCCATCGCCATGGTGCAGTGGCAATTGCCGTTCGGCGTTGGCCTGGCCTTCGGTGTAGTGATGGCGGTTGTCTTTGCTGTGCTGCTGGGTCTTCCCGTGCTGCGGCTCAAGGGCCACTACTTCGCCATTGCCACGCTGGCACTGTCGCAAGTCATGATGGCCATCGTCTCCAACATAAGCGTGGCCGGCCAAAACATCGGTTTGGTCTTGCCACCACTGAACAATGATCCGCTGTTTTATGAGTTATCGCTGGGCCTGCTGGTGATCGCGACACTGACGATCTTCTGGCTGACGCGCAGCCGTTTCGGCTTCGGGCTGATCGCCATCCGCGAAAACGAGGAAGGTGCCGCCGTCATGGGAGTGAACACCACGCTGTACAAGGTGCTCGCATTCGCACTTTCGGGTATTTTCAGCGCCTTGGCCGGTGGCATCCACGCCTACTGGATAACGTTTCTGGATCCGGAAAGCGCCTTTGACATCAGCCTCAACGTCAAGATGATCATCATGGCCGTGTTTGGTGGTCCGGGCACGGTGCTGGGCCCGATCGTCGGTGCGCTCTCGCTGTCAGCCATCTCCGAGTTCCTGTCGAGCGAAGTGACCAGCATCGCCGGTCTGTTTTTTGGCATCGTCATCGTCGCGGCGGTGGTGCTGATGCCGCGCGGCCTGGCCGATATGCTGCGGCGTTTTCGCAAAACGGGCTGGCACTATTTCATCGAAAACATCCGGGCCCACCGGCTATGAGCGCGCTGCTGGAAGTCAGTCATGCGACCCGGCGTTTCGCTGGGCTGATTGCCATCAATGATGTCAGCTTCACGTTGGCACCGGGTGAAATTCTTGGGCTCATTGGCCCCAACGGCGCCGGCAAGACGACACTGATCAGCCTGATCAGCGGGACGCTCGCACCGAGCGAAGGCGAGGTGCTGTTTCAGGGAGAATCAATCAATCGACTGCCGGCATTCCGCCGCGCTCGCCTGGGCATTGGCCGCACGTTCCAGATCATGCGGCCGTTTCCCGGCTTATCGGTGCTTGATAACGTGGCCGTGGGTGCCCTGTTCGGACGCGACGGCGGCCAAACCAACATGGCGCAGGCACGCGAGCAGGCGCGTGTTTCTCTCGATTTCGTCGGGTTGGGCAAATATATCGACCAGCGGGCCGACGAACTGGGTGGCCCGGGCCGTAAACGCCTGGAACTGGCCAAGGCACTGGCGATGCAGCCCAAGGTGTTGCTGTGCGATGAGGTCATGGCTGGCTTGAATCACGTCGAGATCGAAGAAGTCATTGATGTCATTCGCAAAGTGCGCGATCAGGGCATCAGCGTTCTGGTGATTGAGCACGTCATCAAGGCCATCAAAAGTCTGTCGGATCGCTTGCTGGTGCTGCACCACGGGGAAAAAATCGCCGACGGCACACCCGATGCCGTGCTGTCGAATCCCGCCGTGGTGCAGGCTTATCTGGGAAAGAAACGCACATGAGCGGCTCGACCGATCGCACGCCTTTGCTAAAAGTCGAAAATCTGGGCGCTGGCTACGGAGAGATGCCCGTCCTGCATGAGGTGTCGCTGGAAGTCTACCCGGCCGAAATGGTGGCACTCGTCGGCAGCAATGGTGCCGGCAAGACGACCCTGTTGCGAGCACTGTCGCGCTTGCTGCCCTGCACTGGCAGCATTGTCATGAATGGGCACGAGCTGGCCGGCCTGACGCCGGATCAGGCATTCGGCCTGGGTCTGGTGCAAGTGCCGGAAGGTCGCCAGTTGTTTGATCGCATGACCGTGCAGGACAATTTGCTGATGGGTGGCTACCGGCGCCAGAACAAAGCGGCCGTCACGCGCGATTTGGACAAGATGTACGCCTTGTTCCCGCGCCTGTCGGAACGGCGCAGTCAACTGGCTGGCAGCATGTCGGGTGGCGAGCAACAGATGTGTGCGATGGCGCGCGCCTTGATGGCCGCACCGGTGCTGATGATGGTCGATGAAATGAGCCTGGGGTTGGCGCCCGTCGTGGTGGAGCAGCTGATGGATGTGCTCGCTGCCATTCAACGTGACGGCGTAACCGTTTTGCTGGTTGAGCAGGACGTACAACTGGCGTTGTCCGGCGCAGACCGTGGCTACGTGATGGAAACCGGTCGTATTATGCACAGCGGGCTCGCCAAAGACTTGATCGATGACCCGGTAGTTCAGCAGGCTTATTTGGGCTTTTAGCCTTTCGGTTCGACGATTCAAACCCGTTAACCTGGCAAGAAAAACAATCCGAAATAGCGCTTGCGATTAGCAAAAAGCGCAACGCCGCCGACCGCCCGAGACCGAGCTATCAGATGCCGTAAGGAGTTATACAGAGCATCCCTAGATCTTATAACGACCAAGTTTGTGCGCCAGCTCAATTGCCGATGTCACTTCCATTTTTTTAAAAATGTTGGCGCGATGAAACTCCACCGTGCGCTGGGTAATGCCCAGGTGGTGAGCGGTCGTTTTGTTGTAGTGCCCTTTGATCAACTCGTCCAGCACCTCGCGTTCGCGCGGGCTCAGGCTGGCCAGCGCTTGCTGTAGGTGGTGAGCCTGGCGCGTCTCATCACTCAGTACCGACGCCGCAGCCAGAGCCTGCTCTACCTTGTCCACCAACACATTGTTCTGAAAAGGTTTTTCCAGAAAGTCCCAAGCCCCGTTTTTGACAGCCGCCACGGCCATGCTGACATCGCCGTGTCCGGTCAAAAACAGTATTGGCCAGGGGCAACCCAGGGCTTTGAGCTCCTCAAAAGTGCTCAGACCTGACAGCGGTTCCATTCGGATGTCCAGCAGCACTACGGCATGACCCCAGTGGGGCATGCGCGCGCGCACCGCTTCCAGGAAAACGTCCCCCCCTGCCCAGGTCCCGGCTTGGTGACCGCGCGAGTCGAACAGCCAGGCCAGGCCATCACGAAAATCGGCGTCGTCGTCAACAATGTGAATTGCGGGAATCATGCGCTATTGTCCTGCTCTGGCTGTGAGTTTGCACTCTGCCCGGACAGCGGGAGCCACAACGTGAACTGGGCACCGCCCAGAACCGGGTCACGTCCCACATCGATGCGGCCATGATGTGCCTCAAGCACCGACCGGCAAATGGCCAAACCCATGCCCATACCCCCTGCCGAGGTACTGAAAAACGCAGCAAATATCTGCTCCTGCTGCTCCTCGTTTACCCCCGGCCCACTGTCACCCACCGCGATCCCGACCAGGGTCTTGTCCTCTTCGATGTGCACCCGTACCCGCGCTGGCGAACCACTCAGTGGTGCCCACTGCAAGGCATTGGCCAGCACGTTGTGCACCGCATGCTCCAGCAACAAGGCATCGGCATCGACCCACACCGGCCCCTGGTCCAATGCAAGCTCAAGGCTGACCTGGCTCTGCGTCTGGTACGGGGTCATCGTCCCGCGCATGAATGCCACAAGATCCAGGGGTTGACGCGACATTTCACGCCGCCTGGCAAAGGCGTTGACACGTTTGATGATGCGTCCGGATTTGTCTGCTAACCGCTCCATCCGTTCGACTACAGGCATCACCTCTGCCAGTGAGATGCGCCCACCGCGCAGTCGGTTGAGCAAGCCGTTGGCAAAACTGCTGAGCGCGCCCAGCGGCTGGTTGAGCTCGTGCGCCAGGGTCGATGCCACTTCGCCCACAGCCACCAGCCGACCCGAGGCTTGCAGCCGCTCTTGCTGGCGCGCCGCCATGCGCGCGGCGCGCTTGCGTTCGCTGATATCCAGCACCGAACTCATCCACCCGATTTGTTCGCCGCTGGCCGTGTTCAAAGGGGCCTCGTGAATCAAAACGTCCAACAGGTGTCCATCGCGGTGCTGAAATTGCACCTCGACTCCGCCGTCATGCGTGCCTTGGGCAATGATGTCGTGGTGCAGCAGTTTGAGTTCATGGGACTGGTCCGCCGGCCAGTAAGGCAGGGGCGTCGATTGGCCCACCAGTTCGGGCGGCGTGTAGCCGACCAAGCTGCAAAATGCCTCATTGACATAAAGAATTTTTCCGCTGCGATCCCATGCCCGCAGACCTATGGTTACCGAATTTTCCATGGCTGTGCGCAAAACCACCTGAGTCTGGAACAGAGCCTGCACCTGTTGGCGCTTGACAAAGTCGCGCCGCAACGCCCATAAGCTGACCAGCATGCCCGACAAAAACAACAGCGCCACCAGAAAAAATATACGCGGCACAGTGGCTGGTGGGGAGCCAACGGGAGTCACTTCCAGAAAAAGGTCGGCACCTGGCAAGTTCATTGCAACACGGTAAGATTTGTTGATCCTTTCATCGTCGGGTGGCCCCTTCACCTCATCGGTCACGAGGCGAACCACATGTTCTTGCGCAAACCAGGTCGGCACCAAAGCCGCAATCGCCCGATTCAGTGACAAGGCGGCCAGGTAATTGCCGACGAATTGCCCTCGATCAAAAAATGGCACGGCCAGCCAGACTACATCGGTGAGCGCACCATCAGAGCGCTGCATCAAACCCGCATAAGCAGAACGCCGCAAACCCCGTGTCGTCTCTTGCATGATGGCTAGCGCTTGTGCATTGGCCGCTTGTGCGGCCCAGTCGAGTTGCCAACGCTGCGTGCCCACTCTGGCATCATTACTCAGGCCCGCTGCCAGCCAACCATGTGAGAGCACTACGCCGGGCTCACGCCACAACAGCCCACCCTGCATCGTTGCGGTGTTGTTCTCGCCCGCACCCAGCACGGTTTGACGGGCCAGCACCAGCAAATCATCCTCAATCCGCCTGAAATGAAACTGCACACTCTGCTCAAGCCACTGAGCGTCAGCCGCGCGACTTCGAGCCTCCTCGTCCGCCTCAAAGGTGTTAAGGTACAACACCAACGTGACAACCGATGCCACCAACAACAGCAACAAACCCAGTAACCACAACAAAGTACGCCGGTTGCGACTGGTGTGACTGGGCATCGCTTGTTGCAACAGGGCAAAGTCGAGTGACTGATTAGCAGGAGTGGATTGAGTTTTAAGCATTGTTATTGAGACAAGTCCCCGCATAATAGCCAGCATGTCCGCTCTTGACTTATCTGCCCTTATTCGTCGCCGTCAGTACTTGCGCGGTGTTACGGCATCCGTTTTGGCGCCAGCCCTGATATCTTCGCTGGTACCCCGCTCTGCCCTGGCAGCGTCAGGCAAGGGCGTCACACTGCGGTTTTCCCATGTGGTCGCCGAGGAGACCCCGAAAGGACTGGCCGCAAATCGATTCAAGGTGCTGGTCGAACAACGCTCTGGCGGACGCATCCGGGTACTGATTTACCCTGACACCCAACTCTACGGCGACGCCGACGAGATGCAAGCCCTGCAACTCGGTGCGGTGGACATGCTGGCGCCGTCTTTGTCAAAATTCGGGCCCATCGGGTTTCCAGAATTCGAGATGTTTGACCTGCCGTTCTTGTTTGGCCAGGTAGCCGATGTGCGCCGCATCACCCAGGGTCCATTGGGGCAGCGTTTGCTGGAGCGCCTGAAACGCCATGGGATGATTGGACTGGGCTACTTTGACAACGGTTTCAAACAAATGAGCGCTAACCGCCCGCTGCTCAGTCCCGCCGACTTCGTCGGTCTGCGAATGCGGATACAGGCCTCACGAGTGATTGCAGCGCAAATGCGCGCGCTCGGCGCGCAACCAGTGAGCCTGCCTTTCAGTGAAACACGCCAGGCACTGGAGGCAGGAGTGGTCGATGGCACCGAGAACCCGATCTCCAACTTTTGGACCCAGCGCATGGACGAAGTGCAAACCGATCTCAGCCTGACCGAGCATGGCTATCTGGGCTATGCGGTGGTGGTCAATCAGCGTTTCTGGCTTAGCCTCTCCCTGGATGACCGTGAACTGCTGGAGCAGGCCTTACGCGAGGCGCTGGCCTATGGCAACAAAATTGCGGACGCGCAAAACGACAAGGCACTGGCGGCGTTGCGTCAAGCTGGCACCACCCGTATCCATGTTTTAAGCGAGGCCCAGCGTGAGCGCCTGCGCCACGCTGTTGAGCCAGTGCACAAGGCGCTCGCAAGTCGAATCGGCCTGTCCTGGATAAACGCCATGCGGGATGCCCTGAATCAACATACCTAGTACTAGGGTTAACCCGAGCTGTTGAACGCCACAGTTGTCACGTTGGCGAAGGTCCTCTAACCTTCTATTAATTGTTGGATTGAACCTCCTCGTTTTGGAGGCATTTATGAAACTGAAATTGTTACCAGGAGTTTGGGCGACAGGAGTATTTGGACGCGTCTGCCTTGCAGATGGGTTTCGTGCAGATTTTTGAGAACTAGACTCGTAGTAAATAGAGTTGAGCTTGAGCAGACTGTTGTACCGCAGAGTTTCTTTTACTTTAATTAGGAGATATCAGATGAAGATTTCCAGACTATTTCTAGGTTTGCTGGTCAGTTGCGCGGCCTTGTCGGCCAGCGCCCAGACCATCATCAAGTTCAGCCACGTGGTGGCGGTGGACACGCCCAAGGGACAAGCCGCTTTATTCTTTGCCAAAAGGGCGGGCGAACTGACCAAGGGTAAGGTCAAGGTCGAGGTCTATGCCAACAGTTCCTTGTACAAGGACGGCGAAGAGATGTCTGCCTTGCAGATGGGTTCCGTGCAGATGCTGGCACCCTCGCTGGCCAAGTTTGGCCCGCTCGGTGTGAAAGAGTTCGAAGCTTTTGACTTCCCCTTCATATTTGACGACACGGCCGAGTTGCACAAAATCACGATGGGCCCGGTCGGTGCAGCCATGCTGGCCAAGCTGGAGCCCAAGGGCATCAAAGGTCTGGCTTACTGGGATAACGGCTTCAAGTCGTTCTCGGCCAACACACCACTCAAGATGCCTGCCGACTACAAGGGCAAAAAGTTCCGTATCCAATCCTCCAAGGTGCTGGAAGAGCAAATTCGCTCGGTCGGCGGTATTCCGCAGGTAATGGCTTTCTCCGAAGTTTATCAAGCACTGCAAACCGGCGTGGTCGATGGCACCGAGAACCCGATCTCCAACTTCTACACCCAGAAAATGCATGAAGTGCAAAAGTACCTCTCGATCACCAACCACGGCTACCTCGGCTATGCCGTCATAGCCAACAAGAAATTCTGGGACAGCTTGCCAGCTGACGTGCGTAGCCAGTTGGAACAGGCGATGAAGGAAGCCACTGTTTATGCCAACCAGATTGCACAAGAAGAAAATGATAAATCTCTGGCCGGCGTAAAAGCCAGCGGCAAGACCACGGTTTACGTGCCCAGCAAGGAAGAACGTTTTGCCCTGAAAAAGGCCATGGCCTCGGTGCACATCAAGATGGCAGACCGTGTCGGCAAGGAAACACTCCAGGAGTTCTACAAGGCCACCGGTTTTGACCCCACCAAGCTTTAAGTTTCACCGTCATTGCGAGGAGAGTAACGACGTGGCAATCCACCAAGTCCGGGGCCATGGATTGCCGCGCTACGCTCGCAATGACGAGATTTGGTCCGCGTCCAATATCTTCGTAATTTCCATTTTCCCTGACACTGTGTCGGAGTTCCAATCATGAAGTTTCTTGATCACTTGGAGGAGTGGCTGGTCACCTTCCTGATGGCGGCTGCGACGCTGATCATCTTTGTTGCAGTGGTGCATCGTTACGCCGCCGGGTTGGCCATACCCGGCGTGCAAGACTGGCTTTTGACACTCAACTTCGGTTGGGCGCAGGAGCTGACCATCATCATGTTTGTCTGGATGTGCAAGTTTGGTGCCGCCTACGGTGTGCGCACCGGTATTCACGTTGGTGTTGACGTCTTGATCAACCGTTTGAACGACAAGATGCGCGCCAAGTTCATCATTTTCGGCTTGGGCGCGGGTGCCCTGTTTACCGGCATTGTGGTGGTCCTGGCAACCGGCTTTGTCTGGGACAACGGCGCGCATCACGCCTGGTTCAACCTGCTCGGCTTGCCGCTGGACGGTATACCCGAGGGGCCCACCACACCCGACTTGGAGTGGCCTACCTGGATGGTTTACAGCGCGGTGCCGCTGGGTAGCTGCCTGATGTGTTTTCGATTCCTGCAAGTAATGGTCGGTTTTATCAAGACCGGCGAGCTGCCCCATCATGACCAGGGCCACGTTGATGGCCTGGAAGCAGTGGCACCGCCGCTTGACATCAACAATCCCTACGCCATGAAAGACAACCTGCACCCGGATGAGACACCCGAGAGCCAAGGAGACGCAAAATGAACGCCTCCATCATCTTCGTGCTGTTGATCGTGCTCATGCTCACGGGCATGCCGATCTCCATTTCTCTGGGTCTGACGGTTCTGACCTTTCTGTTTGGCTTTACCCAGGTGCCTCTGGAGTCGGTGGCACTCAAGCTGTTTACCGGCATCGAAAAGTTCGAGATCATGGCGATCCCGTTCTTCATCCTGGCAGGTAATTTTCTGACCCACGGCGGCGTCGCTAAACGCATGATCAACTTTGCCTCCAGCATGGTCGGTCATTGGTACGGCGGCCTGGGTTTGGCCGGTGTGCTGGCCTGCGCCCTATTTGCGGCGGTGTCGGGCTCATCACCAGCAACGGTGGTGGCGATTGGCTCGATCCTGATGCCCGCCATGGTCAGGGCCGGCTTTCCGAAAAGCTTTGGTGCCGGCGTTATCACCACCTCGGGCGCTTTGGGCATTTTGATTCCGCCCTCGATCGTGATGGTGATGTACTCGGTGGCCACCAATACTTCGGTCGGCTCCTTGTTCATGGCCGGTGTCGTGCCTGGCTTCGCACTGGCCTGCGTGCTGGGCGGCGTCACCTGGTACCGGGCGCGCAAGTTCAACTACCCGCGCCTGCCCAAAGCGACTTGGGCCGAACGCTTCACAGCCTTCAAGACCTCGGCCTGGGGCTTGCTGCTGATCGTGATCGTGATGGGCGGCATCTACACCGGCCTGTTCACACCGACCGAAGCGGCGGCCATGAGCGCGGTCTATGCCTTCGTGGTGGCGGTATTTGTCTATAAGGATATGAAGCTCAAGGACGTGCCGCGGGTGCTTCTCAATTCGGCCAATATGTCGGCGATGTTGCTCTACATCATCACCAACGCCGTGATGTTCTCCTTCATCATGGCCAATGAGAATATTCCGCAGGCACTGGCCGACTGGATGCTGGGCAATGGCCTGGGCATGGTCAGCTTCTTGCTGGCAGTCAACGTGATGCTGCTGCTCGCCGGGAATTTCATGGAGCCCTCCAGCATCGTGCTGATCTTCGCGCCGATCCTCTTTCCGGTGGCGATGAAACTGGGCATTGACCCGGTGCACTTTGGCATCATCATGGTGGTGAACATGGAAGTCGGCATGTGCCACCCGCCGGTGGGCTTGAACTTGTATGTTGCATCGGGCATTACCAAAATGGGCATTACCGAATTGACGGTCGCCGTCTGGCCCTGGTTGCTGGCGATGCTGGGTTTCCTGATGGTGGTGACTTACTGGCCTACGCTGTCGATCTGGCTACCGCGCACGTTGGGAATGATGTAGCAAGCTGGTTCTCAGACCCCAATTCATAAAACGTATCGTCATTGCGAGGAGCGCAGCGACGCGGCAATCCATGAAATCGGGGGCATGGATTGCCATGTCGCTGTCAGCCGCGTGGCTGCCACCGAGGCTACGCTCGCAATGACGAAGTTATTTCACGTTAAGCCAAGACCAACGCCGCGTAACCGACGACGCGGTCCTTGTCACCGGCTGTGTCGCCTGAGTTGCAAAGCTCAAGTAGCTCAGGCTGTAGGTGATGGTGTTGCGCCGCCAGCAACAGACCGTTGACCGGGGTCGCACCGCAAGCCTGTTCGTGGCTGATTGGGCCGCTCAGGTCCATGACGCATTGCACCGTCTGACGATCAAGCGCCTGCGCCGATCGGTACGACAAAAAATGAGACAGGTCAGAGCTGATGACGATCAGCGTCTCGGCTCCGCCCCAGAGCGCTTCCAGCACTTGGGCCACCTCAGCCGCCGTGGCATCACCCACCGCCAGCGGCACCAGTTTGAAATCAGTCAGAACCATTTGCAGGAATGGCAGTTGCACCTCCAGCGAGTGTTCCTGCGCGTGGGCCGCCGGGCTCACGACGACTTGGGGCAAATGGTTGATGGCGTCCACCCCCGCCTGATCGATTTCAATCCTGCCCAAGGGGGTGGCAAAGACATCCGCGCCCGGCAGCGCCAAACCGCGCACTGGCACCCGGTGTACCGGGCCCAGCAAAACCACGCGCCGGATCGTGTTGCGTCCGTTGGCCAGGCGCGCATAAGCCCGCGCCGCCGTTGCGCCGGAATAGATGTAGCCGGCATGCGGCACGATGATGGCCTTGGGCACCTCGACGTCTGAGCCCATGCCCGAGCGCGCCTTGTCCAACATGGCCAGCACCGCGCTCGACAAAGTCTGAGCCTGCCCCGGATAGAAAGCGCCGGCAACGGCGGCTTGACGGATTTGACGCATGGTGACCCCCAAAATTTAATTCTGGATGCGTTCGAGAAAATAAGCAATGGGACGCGACAATTTCGCCGTAATCACCTGCTTGGCAAAGGCGTTCTCATAAGCAAGCACTTTGCTTGCGCATCAGCGTGCTCTTGCCAAACAGGCTCTCAATCAAATCGACTGCCAGCTCGGCGGTCTGGTTGCGCAGGTCGAGCGCCGGATTGAGTTCGACCAGATCGAGCGAAGCCAGACGACCGGTATCGGCAATCATCTCCATGCACAACTGGGCCTCGCGGTAAGTCGGACCGCCGCGCACCGTGGTGCCCACGCCAGGCGCAATATCGGGGTCGAGAAAGTCAACGTCCAGGCTCACGTGCAAATGGGTGTCGGCACCGACCAGCGCCAACGCCAGCTCCATCGCAGCGCGCATGCCCATCTCGTCGATGTAACGCATATCGAAAACTTCAATGCCGATATCGTGCACAAGGCGTTTCTCGCCGGCGTCAACGCTACGGATGCCGATCTGGCGAATCTCTTTGGGACTCAAAGCCGGCACCTGCCCGGACATTTCAATCAGCGCTTGCGGGCCGTGGCCGCACAGGCAGGCTACCGGCATGCCATGAATGTTGCCGCTCGGCGTGAGCGTGGCTGTGTTGAAATCCGCGTGCGCGTCAAACCACAGCACGCGCAGCTTTTTGCCTTGCTCGCGGCAGTGGCGCGCCACTGCGCTGATGGAGCCAATCGCCAGACTGTGGTCGCCGCCAAGCGTGATCGGCAAGCGACCCGTTTTGAGTTCGGCGTAAGTGGCGTCGTGCAGCAACTGGTTCCATTGCACTACTTCCCTTAAATGGCGAAAGCCATTGACGGCCACTTGCCACGGATTCGCGGGACCCACCAGATTGCCGCAGTCTTTGACATCCAGGCCAGAATGGGCAATCGCCTGCGCGATACCAGCCACGCGTAGCGCCTCCGGACCCATGCGGGCGCCGAGCATGCCGGCACCGATGTCGGTTGGCGCGCCGATCAGGCTGACGCCGCAGCCGGCCACGCTGACGTCAAGCGCAATCATGGCAGGCGTGAGGAGAGTGGCGTTGGTTTTGTCGGCGGTCACGGTCGTCACTATATCAGCGCCGCACACCGACTCCGAGCCCAGCATCCACCTTGAAACTTATCGCTTGTCCTGAGGATGCTCTGCATAACTCCACACGGCGTGTGCTAGCGCGGCCTCGGGCGGTCTGCGGCGTTGCATTTATTGCCAATAGCACGCGCTATTGGCCGCAAAATGCGCCTAGCATCCCATCCCGATCCGCACTGCACCCACTCGCGTTGAGTTATGCAGAGCATCCTGGCGTGCAGCAAGCCAGCCGATTCGTTTGCATCGGCATTGCCTTCGCCCTGCGTTCTGGATAAATAATACGATAAAATAAATCATCACACAATCAATATTTTCTTTAGGAGACTTCACCATGCACATGGCCGATGCATTGCTTTCCCCCGCCGTTGGAGTCACTTTCTGGCTCGCATCCGGTACCGCCCTGGCCTGGAGCGCACGAAAAGTACGCCATGATGATCGCGCCCATCTGGTGCCCCTGATGGGCGTGCTGGGGGCTTTTGTGTTTGCAGCAATGATGATCAATTTCACCATACCGGGAACCGGCTCAAGCGGGCATATCGGTGGCGGACTGCTGCTGTCCATTCTGATCGGGCCGCATGCCGCATTAATTGTGATTGCCTCGGTGCTGACGGTGCAGGCCTTGTTTTTTGCCGATGGTGGCATTCTGGCCTTGGGAGCCAATATTTTCAACGTCGGCGTGTGTACCTGCCTGGTGGCCTACCCCTTGCTTTACCGGCCACTGCTTGCTTTCGCCGGCGCATCGCCCTCACCGCGTCGGCTGGGCGCGATCACGGTGCTCGCGGCTGTGGTTGGTTTGCAATTGGGTGCTCTGGGGGTGGTGACCGAAACCCAGCTCTCGGGTATCAGCAGCCTGCCCTTGAGCACTTTTCTGTTGCTGATGCAGCCGATTCATTTGGCCATTGGTCTGGTAGAAGGCGTGGCCAGCGCCGCCTTGATTTTGTTTATGCGCCAGGCGCGCCCCGACCTGTTTGCCACGTCAGTTCTGGCGTTACCGGTTGCTCCAAAACGTGTACCCTTTCCGACCCGGTTAATCGCTGGCCTGGGGGCGCTGGCGCTGCTGGTCGCAGGCGTATTCTCATGGTTTGCCTCGGTCCAACCCGATGGTCTTGAATGGTCTATTACCCGCACCACGGGTCACCCCGAGCTACAGACCACAGAGTCGGCGCTGCACGCCAGCCTGTCCGCAGTACAAAAGAAGTTGGCGCTATTTGTCAATTACAAGTTCCCCCTGGCTGCCAAACCGGATACGCCAGATATCGCGACAAGGTCTGGCTCTGGCAAGGTTGCGAAACAAGTATGGCCAGCGGTTGACGCGGGCACCTCACTGGCAGGCATCATTGGCGGCGCGGCAACGCTGACCTTGGTGATGGGCGTTGGCTACGTGCTCAGGCGGCGCAAAGTCCGTGCCGCCTTGTGAGCAGTATCAACACCGCGTTGCGCGACTTCGATTCGCTGGACGCATTGGCAACCCGGCCCACACGTTTGTCGGCCATCGACCCGCGCGCCAAAATTTTGGCAACACTGGGTTTCATCATCACGGTGGTGTCATTTGACCGCTATGTGGTGGCTGCCTTGTTGCCGTTTGCCCTGTTTCCGGTCGCCATGGCTGGACTGGGTGAAATTTCACTGCGCATGATTGCGCGCAAGCTGCTGATCGCCTCGCCTTTTGCAGTGATGGTCGGGCTGTTTAACCCTTGGCTGGATCAACAGCCTGTGCTGCAATTGCTGGGTTACCCCATCGCTGGTGGCTGGGTGTCATTTGCCTCCATCTTGATTCGTTTCTGCCTGACTGTTGCCGCCGCGCTGATTCTGGTGGCCAGCACCGGATTTCACCAGGTCTGCGTCGGTTTGAGGCGTTTGGGACTGCCGCAAGTGTTTACCACGCAGTTGCTGTTTTTGCATCGTTATGCCCTGGTACTGGCAGGCGAAGCCGGGCGCATGAGCCTGGCACGCGAACTGCGCTCGGGCGCTCGCGGCGCTTTGCCCCTGGCAGTCTTCGGCTCCTTGCTGGGGCACTTGCTTTTGCGCGCCATGGAGCGCGCCCAACGCATTTACCAGGCGATGGTCGCACGCGGTTTCGACGGCGAATTGCGATCCCGTCAAGTGCTTGCCTGGCGTGGTTTGGACTCGCTATTTTTACTCGTCTGCTGGGGCGGTTTTTTGTTGGCGCGCCAGCTTGACGTGACGCATCTGCTAGGTCTGCTGTTATTGGGGCACTTGTCGTGAGCCACCACATTGTCCAGGCACGCGAGCTGTCCTATGCTTACCCGGATGGGCAACAGGCCTTGCAAAACCTGAACTTCAGCATCCACCACGGTGAATCAGTGGGCGTAATTGGCAGCAACGGCGCTGGCAAATCGACGCTGCTACTGCACCTCAATGGTGTGCTCAAGCCCACGGCCGGAGAAGTCAGGATCGGTGATTTTCCTGTTTGCAAGGCCACCCTGACTGAGGTTAGGCGCACCGTGGGGCTGGTGTTTCAAGACCCGGATGACCAGCTATTTATGCCCACCGTATATGACGATGTGGCTTTTGGCCCCATCAACATGGGTTTGCCCGCTACTGAAGTGAACGCACTGGTTGTGCACGCATTGGCCACTGTCGGTGCTGGTTATTTGGCGCAGCGCCCACCTTATCGGCTCTCGGGAGGCGAGAAACGTGCAGTGGCAATTGCCGCAGTGCTGGCGATGTCACCGTCGATTCTGGTCATGGACGAACCCAGCGCTGGCCTGGACCCGGCGGCTCGTCGCCGACTGATCAACTTGCTCAAGGGGTTTAACCACACAAAAATTATTGCCACGCATGACCTGGACCTGGTGCTTGACCTCTGCTCGCGCGTGCTGGTGATGCGCGAAGGCCGCATTGAGGCCGATGGTTCGCCAGAAGCCATCTTTGCCGATGCAGAATTACTGAAACGCTGTCATCTTGAGTTGCCACTGAGCTTGCAAAGGCGCTAATTCCATTTCCAGTTCAATGCGATATGTCGTTGCACCTCCTGGCCGCACCTGAAGTGCTGTCTGCGTCGGTGCGCCTAATCTCGCATTGAACTGGAAACGGAATAAGGCCTTGGAAAAAAGCACGAGCCATCAGGTCTTGGGTTTCAGATGAAAGTGGGTGTGCTCTGCTTCGCCGGGTACAGGGTCATGGTGGTGTTCGTGTGGCTTTTTCTGCCCGCCATTGAAATCTACCGCCACCAAATTGAGCTGGCCATGACGCACGCCACGCTCGGCCATCAAGGCATCAGAAAAAGCGCGCACCGATGCTGTGGCCCCGCGAAGAATGACGCTTTCGATGCAACTGTCGTGGTCCAGGTGCGCGTGCAAAGTAGCCAGCGTCAGATCGTGTTGCTCATGCTGAAGGGTGGTCAGGCGCTCGGCCAGATCGCGCTCATAGTGGTTATAAACATACGACAGATTGGCCACGCAATGCCCACCCTGCTCGCCCACTGTGCGCGCGGCTTCCAGATGCGAGCGAACCAGGTCGCGCACAGCCTCCGAGCGGTTCTTGTAGCCACGCGCTGCGATCAGTTGGTCAAATTCGATGGCCAACGCGGTATCAATTGAGATTGTGATTCGTTCCATGGTGTCCAATCAACAGGCGATTTTGCCCCCATCGTTTAAGTTTTGTGTCGACTGTTGCCGACACGCTGGTGAGTTCCTGCGCCGCATATTTGTGCTTTGCTGGCTTACTTTGAGAGCGCGTCGCGAATTTGCCGCAACAGAACAATGTCTTCCGGCGTGGCAGGTGGTGGTGCAGGGGGCGTCCTTTTCTTGATGCGGTTGATCTGGCGAATCATCATGAAGATGATGAAAGCCAGGATCAAGAAGTTGACCGCCACAGTGATAAAGTTTCCGTAGGCGAAGACTGGGACGCCAGCCTTGGTCAGCGCCTCATAGGTCATCGGACCCTTGAATGCAGCCGGCGGGTCGGAAAGCAGTACAAAATAGTTGGAGAAGTCAAGACCACCCACGACCCTGCCGACCAGCGGCATGATGAGATCTTTGACGATCGAATCGACGATCTTGCCAAAAGCGGCACCGACAATGACACCAACCGCGAGGTCGACGACGTTACCTCTCATGGCAAACTCTTTGAAGTCAGATGCGATGCTCATTTGAAGCCTTCGTTTTAAATGATGAGGACAATATTCTGCTACGACGAATTCAGTTTAAACCGAAATCTTCCTGCGATTAGAGTGCCATCAGGGGTCAATCCATCGTCATAAGCTGCGCGTTGCCACCGGCGGCAGCGGTGTTGGTGCTGATACTTTGCTCGTGCATCAAGGCGCTCAGGTCATAGCAGGCAACGGCGGACAGTTGCGCGGGGGCCAAACTCTCGATGCGCACGATGGCACCGGCTTGCTGCGCGACCTGCGATGTCAAGGCTTGCAAGGCATCGGCATCGCCCTCGAACAGCAGGGCGCTCGCGTGCAGCGCACTGTGCCATTGCTCGGCGCTGCGTTGCTGGATACATTTCTGCACATCCGGCGGCAGCACGGCAAGCACTTGCGCCACCGCGCTGGCGCTGGCAGGCGTCTCGATGCAGCAGGTGTTGCCACTGGCCAAGCTTGCAGCCACCTGGTGAATCAACCCGAGCGCCGTTTGCGGCAGGGCCCGGACGACGCCGCGCGGCAACAACTGGTAGCGATTGGTCTCACCGGTCGGGCCGGGCAGGATAAAGATTTGACCGAGCACACTGCTGGCCAGATAGGCCTGGCAGGCGGCCAGCGCCTGTGCTGTGCCGCTGCTGCCTTGCCAGCAACCGAGCTGCGCCAGCGCCGGTTTTTGCAGGGCCGCGCTCAGGTTTTGCAAAGCCTGCAGGCCGGGCTGCTTGACCAGGCGGTCCTCGGCGCTGAGCGTGGCGCGACTGGCAGGCGAAACCAGCAGCGCCGCCAGCGCCGGGTTGCTTTGCGCGTCGCCCGCCTGCAGCAAGCGGTACAGGTAGAGCGGCCCACCGGCTTTAGGGCCGGTGCCCGACAAGCCCATGCCGCCAAAAGGCTGCACCCCGACCACCGCACCGATGACATTGCGGTTGACGTAAATGTTGCCCGCGCGCACCTTTTGCGTGACCTGATTGATGGTTTCATCGATGCGACTGTGCACGCCAAAGGTCAGACCGTAGCCGCTGGCGTTGATGGCAGCCAGCACCGAGTCAAGCGCGTCGCGTCGGTAACGCAGCACATGCAGCACCGGGCCGAAAACCTCGCGCTGCAAATGATCGATGCTGTCAATCTCGATCAATGTGGGCAGCACGAAGTGGCCTTGACCCGCGCTCTCATCGCGTGCCATGCGCGTGACGGTTTGACCGGCCGCCTGCATCTGGCTAACGTGCTGTTCAATCTGGTCGCGCGCTGCCTCGTCAATCACCGGGCCGACGTCGGTAAGCATGCGATCCGGGTTGCCCATGACCCACTCGCGCATTGCCTCCTTGATCATGCCGATGATGCGCTCCGCCACGTCTTCCTGTAGACACAACAAGCGCAGCGCCGAACAGCGCTGGCCGGCCGAGTCGAAAGCAGAGGCGAGCACGTCGGCCACCACTTGTTCGGCCAGTGCCGACGAATCGACCACCATCGCGTTTTGCCCGCCAGTTTCGGCGATTAAAGGGATGCAGCGGCCTTGCGCACTCAGGCGTTGTGCCAGGGTTTGATTGATCAGACGCGCGACTTCGGTGGAGCCGGTAAACAGCACGCCCGCCACCTGGCGTTGTGCCACCAGCGCGGCACCAATGGTTTCGCCGTCACCGGGAACCAGTTGCACAGCATCCAGCGGCACACCCGCTTCATGCAAAATGTTCACCATCATGGCAGCAATCAAAGGTGTCTGCTCAGCCGGTTTGGCCAGCACGCAATTGCCGCTGGCCAAGGCAGCAGTGACCTGGCCCGTGAAGATGGCGAGCGGAAAGTTCCACGGGCTGATGCACAGCACCACGCCGAGCGCACGCTGCGCCGGGTTGTCAAAAGTAGCCTCTGTCTGGCTCGCGTAATAGCGCAGAAAATCCACCGCCTCGCGCACTTCTGCAATGGCGTTGGGCAACGACTTGCCGGCTTCGCGCACGATCAGGCCCAGCAGACTTTGCGTGCGCTGCTCCAGCAGGTCGGCAGCGCGTTTCAGGCAAGCGGCACGTTCTGGCGCCGGCGTGACTTGCCAGATTTGGGTGGCGTGCTCGGCGCGGTTGACGGCCAGTTCCACCTCGGCCAGCGTCGTCGGTCGCACCCAACCAACCTGGTCGCGTGTATCGGCCGGATTACGCACCGGCTGCCAACCGTCAGCGCTAGAGGGGTTCAGCCAGGACACCTCAGCCACGCTGGTGGCCGCCACGTAATGCTCTTGCGTGCTGCGCAGCAGACCTGCGGCAAGCGAGGCCAGTTGTTGTTCGTTGGACAGATTCAGCCCCGAGGAATTCTGACGCGACTGTACGCCCAGGCTGGCAAATAGCTGACGTGGCAGCGCAATCTTCGAGTGCGGCGCGCCGAGTTGGCCCGCCTGCGTTTCAATGGCTTGCGCCAGCAACACCGGGTCGGTCACCAGGTCTTGCACTTTCACCTTGGGGTCGCCGATGCGGTTGACAAACGAGGAGTTGGAGCCATTCTCCAACAGGCGCCGCACCAGGTAGGCCAGCAGCGTCTCATGCGTTCCCACCGGGGCGTATATGCGACAGGGGCGGCCCAGTTTGCCATCGGCCACAAGACCCGTGACCTGTTCGTAGAGCGGCTCGCCCATGCCGTGAAGGCACTGGAATTCGTATTGACCGGCATAGTAATTTTGGCCCGCCATCTGGTAAATCGAGGCCACAGTTTGCGCGTTGTGCGTGGCAAACTGCGGATAGACCGCATCGGGCACCGCCAGTAGCTTGCGCGCACAGGCCAGGTACGACACATCAGTGTGCACCTTGCGCGTATAGACCGGGTAGCCGTCCAGGCCGTCAATCTGGGCGCGCTTGATTTCCGCGTCCCAGTAGGCGCCCTTGACCAGGCGGATCATCAGCCGGTGACCGCTGCGCCGTGCTAGGTCGATCACATGGTCGATCACATAAGGGCAGCGCTTGAGGTAGGTCTGCACCACGAAGCCAATGCCATTCCAGCCTTTGAGTGCCGGCTCAAAACACAGGCTCTCGAGCAGGTCGAGCGAGAGCTCCAGCCGGTCCGACTCCTCGGCGTCGATGTTGATGCCGATGTCGTACTGACGCGCCAGCAGCGCCAGTTTGGTCAGACGCGGCAAAAGTTCGCCCATGACGCGTTCACGCTGGGCCCGGCTGTAGCGCGTGTGCAAGGCCGAGAGTTTGACCGAAATGCCGGGGCCTTCATGAATGCCGCGCCCATTGGAGGCCATGCCGATGGCCCGGATCGACCGCTCATAAGAGGCCACGTAGCGCTCGGCATCAAGCTCGGTGGTGGCCGCTTCGCCCAACATGTCGTAGGAATAGCGAAAGCCCTTTTTCTCCAGCGCACGGCTGTTACCCAGCGCTTCGGCGATGGTTTGGCCGGTGACAAATTGTTCGCCCATCAGCTTCATGGCGCGGTGCACACCCTGGCGGATCAATGGCTCGCCACCTTTGCCAATCATCCGGGTCAGCGCGCTGGCCAGTCCCTTCTCGCTGGCGGTAGCGGTGAGCTTGCCGGTGAGCATCAGGCCCCAGACCGCGGCATTGACAAACAGCGAAGCTGAGTTTCCCAGGTGCGAATGCCAGTCGCCATGGCTGATCTTGTCGCGGATCAGCGCGTCGCGAGTCGCGTTGTCGGGGATACGCAGCAGCGCCTCGGCCATGCACATCAGCGCCACGCCTTCCTGGCTGGAGAGCGAAAACTCCTGCACCAGTGCCTCAACGCCGCCGCTGTCCTTGTTGTTGCGCAAGCCTTGCACCAGACGGGTGGCCACTGCTTCAATCGCAGCACGTTGCAGCGGGTCCGTCACCTGGGCCAGTTGCACCAGCAGCGGCAGGCATTCGGGCTCGGGACGAGTCCAGGCGGACGTGATGGCCGCACGCAGCGCCGTTTGCGGCAACACGTTTTGCGCCCAGTCGAGGAACGGCTGCGGCACTGAAGACCGCGCTCTATCCACCAGCGTCAAATCAGCCGCGTCTTCGGCTTCGGCGATTTCAAGCTTGTCGGTTGCACCTGTAGTTGCAACTTGAGGCACGCATCCACGTTCAAGGTTCTCCACGTACTGGATAACCGCTTGTTTGATCAACCAATGTGGCGTTTTCCCCTGCGCCGTGGCCGCTTCCTTGATACGGGAGCGCAGGATTTCATCGACCTTGATTCCAAGCGTGACTGCCGCCATGGTTGCACCTTTTAGAAAATAAACTACGAGTAGTCTAATTCAGGTACAACCCAATTAATAAAGGGTTAACCCTTATTCAAACGCCAAATCAAGAAAGCATCCATCACGGCATGTCAGGACAAAAATCATCACGCGTGCCTCAACGCCCTGAAGCCGTCGGCAGGCTCTCACCGCTGCGTCGCTCTGTGGCAACAAATGCGGAGCTGGCAACGCAGAGCCTGCGCTTTTTGCGTTGGCCATGCTGCTATGCTAAGAACCTATGTACTCGCACCATTTCGGCCTGACGCAAGACCCGTTTTCGATCGCGCCTGATCCGCGCTACCTGTTCATGAGTGAGCGCCACCGCGAGGCGCTGGCGCATCTACTCTATGGCGTGACCGATCCGCAGCGGGCGGCGGGCGGCACGGGTGGTGGCTTTGTGCTGCTCACCGGCGACATCGGCACCGGCAAAACCACCATCTGCCGTTGCTTTCTGGAGCAGATTCCGCCAGGTTGCCATGTGGCCTACATTTTCAATCCCAAGCTCACCGTCACCGAGTTGCTGCAGTCGATCTGCGAGGAATTCCATATCACGGCGGTGCCCCTCGGCGCTGAAGCGCCCACGGTCAAAACCTACATCGATGCGCTCAATACTTTTTTGCTGCAAAGTCACGCCGCAGGCGAAAGCAGCGTCCTCATCATCGACGAAGCGCAGAACCTGAGCGCCGACGTGCTGGAGCAATTGCGCCTGCTCACCAACCTGGAAACCAACGAGCGCAAGCTATTGCAAATTGTGCTGATCGGCCAGCCCGAGCTGCGCAGCATGCTGGCGCGACCAGAGCTGGAACAACTGGCCCAGCGCGTGATCGCACGCTTTCACCTGGACGCGCTGAGCGACGCCGAAGCAATGCAGTACATCACGCACCGTCTGGCGGTGGCAGGCCACAGCGGCCCACTGCCGTTTGACCGGAAGTCGTTAGAGCGCATCCAGCGCCTGGCGCGCGGCGTACCGCGACGCATCAACCTGCTGTGTGGACGCGCCCTGCTGGGGGCCTGGGCCAACGGCTTGCTGCGGGTGGATCGCAGCGTGGTGGACAAGGCTGCGGCCGAAGTCTTTGGACCGGACCACGCGCCGGGCTCGTCCATCAACCCAAAGCGAACCGCCTACCTGCTGGGCGGCCTGGTTTTGTTGCTGGGCGCACTGGTGATCGGTTTGCTGCAATGGAACCCCAAATTAAAAACATCACCCGCACTACCAGCCGCGCTGCCAGCCCGACCCGCCAGCGCTGCAACGCCACCTCGGCCTGAACCGCCGGTTCAAAGCAAGGTCGAAGCGCTCGACGCCTTGTTGCCGCAACTGCCGGGTGACCTGAACACCGCCTGGCGCGCGCTCGCCAACAACGCGAAGTTGCCCGCCACTTTGAGTGCCAGCGACGCCGACCCATGCCTAGCCGCCGTCGCGCTGCAGTGGCAGTGTTACCGCACCAGCAAGCTCAGCGTGCCACTGCTGCGCCAGCTCAAGCGCCCCGGCATCCTGACCTTGCAGGAGGGCCATGCGGCACCACTCTACGCGGTGCTGGTGAGCCTGGACGACCAGAGCGCCACCTTGCAGATCGGCTCCGGCCTGCACCGCGTCAGACTGGTCGCACTGGCCCAGCTCTGGAGCGGCGACTTTGCCACCTACTGGCAAGCGCCAGCGGGGTACCAGGCCAACCTGCGCGAGGGCAGCAGCGGGCCGGCCATTGAGCTGCTGGCACGTCAACTGGGTCAACTCGACGGCGCAGCGGCAGCGCCCTCTGCTGCGGGCGGGCAAATTCTGGACAGTTCCCTGCGTGAGCGCTTGCGCACGTTTCAGCGCGCCCAAGGCATCAAACCGGACGGGTTGCCCGGCCCAATGACCTTCATGCAGTTGGCCAGCGCGACGGCTGCGCCAGTGCCGCAGCAGCCAAGCGCGCCGCACTAATACCGTGTTCTAAGCCCATGTCCTACATCCTCGATGCACTCAAACGGGCCGATGCCCAGCGCACGCACGGCGGCGTGCCCGGCCTGCACACGCGCCAACTTGCCACGCCAGCCTTGCCAGCCGCCACCAGAACAGGCCGCTACCTCTGGCCCGCCGTCGCCGCTTTGGCGCTAGGTACCAGTGCAGCGCTCTGGTGGCTCTGGCCCATGCCGGGCAGAGAGTTGCAACTGGCAGCCGTGCCGTCCGCCGCCACGAAAGCTCCCGTGAACACTGGACAAGTTCAGCCGCCAGCCATGGTGACAACCAAATCGGCAGTCGCCGCAACCCCGGCAACGTCGGCAATGCAGTCGGCCAAACCAGCTACGACCACTGAAATCGCAGCACGCCAGACGGTCGCACCGCTGCCGTCAAAGCCTGAATCTGAACTGTCTGCCAAGACGCTGGCAACATCCGCCAGGGCAACGATAAAGCCGCCAACGCCGATTCCAGGCACCCCAGCCAGCGTCAGTCAAACCGAGTCGGCAGCCCTGCCGCTGCTGAGTGAACTGCCGCAAGAACTGCGCCGCCAAATTCCAGCGCTCGTCATCACCGGTGCGGTCTATTCGGCCAACCCGGCGCAACGGCTGCTGCTGGTCAACAACCAGGTCCTGACGCAGGGCAGTCTGGCCGCGCCCGAATTGACTCTGGAAGAAATCCGGGCCAAGAGTTCAGTTTTCAGCTTCAGGGGCACGCGTTTTCGGCTGGCACATTAAGGGAGATAGAAATTACCAAAATACCTTTGTCATGCCGCATCTAATCCAGCATCCATGCATTCAACTGCAATAGATTGCGGATCGAGTCCGCAATGACAGCCGTCAAGCGTAATACTGCGCCACGAAATCTTCAAAGCTGCACTGCTCGGCGGCTTCAATTTGCTGTAGCTCACTGCGCGAAGCTTCTACGCTGGCGACAAACCTGGCCTGCGTTGCTTCATCCAATGCGCTGGCTTGCAGGCTTTGCGTGTGCTGCTGCGACAACGCCATGGTGAAGTTGAAAAAACTGCCCTGCTCAAGCGCGCCCGCAATCACCTGCGCTGACGGCGTGCAGTCGGGCTGATCGATGCGCTGGCGCAGCTCCTGCATTGTGTTGTGATAACGGCGCCCACCGTAGGCCGCATCGAGCATCTCGGCAAAGGGCTGCATGTCGTCAAACAGCTCATGCGCCAGTGGCCGAAACGGCTGCTCGCGGTTGTGCACCAGCAGTTGCAAATCGCTCTGACGACCCCGGTTGACAATACGGCGCTTGTTCTCGTCGTTCTCGCTTTGCTCGCGACTGGTAATCGGCGGGCTGTCCCGGAACAAACACATCAAGAGCAGCACGTCGGCAAAAATGCTCTGCTCGGGCGCGATGCCAATATCGACAAATGGATTCAAGTCAAACAGGCGCATTTCAATGTATTGCACACCATAGGTCGAGAGCGCTTTGGCCGGACGCTCACCGAATTTACCAATGCGTTTGGGGCGAATGCCCGCGTAATACTCGCTTTCGGTTTGCAGCAAATTAGCGTTGAGCTGCTTCCAATGCTGGCCCTCGCGCACGCCGAGTTCCTGGTAAAACGGATCGGACGTGCGGATAGCGGTCTCCAGCGCCTGCGTGTACTCCGCCAGCGAATTGACGCTGATGCGCAAACTGGCCTGGGCCCGATTCTGGTAGCCTAGATCGCTCATGCGCAAGCTGGTGGCATAGGGACCATAACGGGTACCCGGCACCAGCTGGGGCAGTTCGGACGCGCGGCCTTGCAGGAACGTTTCACAGATGGCGGGTGAGGCACCAAACAGGTAGGGAATCAACCAGCCATAGCGCAAAAAATTGCGGACCAGACCGAAATAGCGTTCGCTCACAAAATCTTGCCCAGTGCCCTTGGCACAACAACAATCCTTGAGCGCCAGCCAGAAATCAGCCGACAGCGACCAGTTGTAATGGGCACCCGCGATGGTTTGCATTTGGCGGCCATAGCGCAGACCCAGGCCCTCGCGATAGACCGCTTTGAAGCGCGCCGTGTTGGAGCTGCCGTAGTCGGCAATCGGGATGTCTGCATCAGCCCCCAGCACACAGGGCATGGAGGATGCCCACAGGTATTCACCCTGCAATTGCTGCGCACTGAAGCGATGAATGTGGCGCAAAAATGTGAGCGGAAACTCCGGGTCTTGCGACGGCGGCGTGATGAATTCGAGCAACGCTTCGGAATAATCGGTGGTGATCCAGGGGTGCGTCAATTTGGCACCCAGCGACGCCGGATGCGGCGTCCGGGCCAGCTTGCCAGCACGATCGACGCGCAGACATTCGCGCTCGTAACCCCGCGTGATGCCGCGCAAGACCTGGGCCGCGCCGTGCTCCGAGAATTGCTGAACCGCATCGCAACAAGTGAACTTCAACATGAAATCATGCTTTCTTCTTTCAATATTTTTGGCAAGCCCGAGGGAGTAGATTCAACGCCGCAAACCGGCTGGCCTATTGGCGACGCCATTCCATGCGCCCTCAAACCAGGCATCGCCCGCCAGATAGGCCCGCAACATCGGCAAGGCATCAAAGCCCCAGAACAACTTGCCATCAACTTCATAAGTCGGCACACCAAAAACACTGGCCGCAATCGCCTCGTCGGTATGCGCCTTGAGCTGTAGCTTGACCGCCTCGCTGCCAGGTTTGCGCGACGGTGCCAATTGCTGCGTCACCGCCTGCAAGCGCTGCCCATCGGTGGCCTCCAGGCCGCCCTGCCAGACATGGCGGAACAGCGTTTCACAGACATAGCGGTTCGGCAAGCCCTGGGCGTTGCAGGCCACGGCCAGGCGAAGCAGAGCCAGTGGATTAAACGGGTGACTGGCTGGCAACTGCAACGCAACGCCATGCTGGCGCGCTAGCCACAGCACCTGGCGGTACGTCCACTCACGCTTGGGCGCAATCTCGGCCGGACCGAGTTGCCCATGATGCTTGAGCAGCGCGGCAAATAGCACCGGCTTGTAGGTGACGCTGTAGCTGTGCCCCATCAGCGCCTGCGGCAGTTTTTCAAAAGCCAGGTAGGAGTAGGGCGAAATGAAATCGAGGTAGAAGGTAATGTGTTTCATGCTTTGCTGCTTTCGATGCTAGCAGAAACACGGGCCTCATCATGCCCAGGTGCTTTGGGATTCCCTTGCCAAAACTGCCCGCCTCCATTTATGTCCGACTCGCGCGACCCAACGGCCGCTTCATTCGGGTTCGGCCGCTGCGCAACTCGATGGCACGCGCAATCCTCGTGGGCAGCATTGCGCTGAGCACGCCGTCTTGCAGAAACACGTGGTGAAAAATGGCGGCGAGCGCGTGAAATCCGGCAAGCCAAAGAATGCCGTCACCCAGCCAGGTATGAATAGCTGCCAGGGCAACGCCAACCGGGTGAGCCGCTCCAAACGGCGCAGAAACTTGCAACCCGGCGAGAAACGTCAAGGGATGCCCTTCAAACCAGGCGCCCAAAATGGCCGTCAAGGGCACGGCGAAGAGTAAGCAATAAAGAGCCGCCTGAACCGCCTTGGCGGTGAAAGCCATCAGGGGCGCGAGCGGTACCGGCTGCGGGTGTGTATCAACCGTGCGCCACAGCATGCGCAACAGCGAAAGTGCAAATACGATCAAACCCAGCGTCTCATGCAGCTGTCTCCCAAAATCTTTTGAGGCGGCGTACACATGCTGCTCCGAACCTCCAGGGCCCAGCATGAAAGCCGCCAAAACGGCGATTGCCGTCACCCAGTGAAAGGCTTGCGCGACGCTTCCGTATTTTGATGAAGTGGTACTTGAATCAGTGTTCATGGGTTGCGTTCCGTATTGAATTCTTATTAAGAAAAGGAGGCCTGACTGTCACCGATCAGACTTAGATCAGTCTTAATTCCCCCACAGGTTTAAGATTCGCTTAAGTCTCGGCGGACAACAATACCGCCTACTCAGACACAGAGGTATCGGAACTAAATGAAAGTGATGGATTCGCGCTCAGGCCTAGGCGCAAAGCGCAGACATAGCGGTGGCTATGGCGAGGATTTGCATTGTCGCCCAGCCACTGGCGTGGCCGAACGAGGACGGCATGGGTGCGAAGACGCGCTTTCATGTTTCGATATTTCTGTGTCTGAGTAATAGTCGGATTCTGCGCTGCATCAAGGTGAAAGAGTCCTGGGCCAAGGGTGCAAAACGGGACGAAAATAGGGACCACGCAACAACAGATCGGAACAACTTTCAAATGAACCATTTTTTACGCCGGTGTTGCACCGGACTTTTTTGCGCTGGTCTGCTGGTTGGCGCTCAGGCCCAGGAATTTCACTTTGGGTTTGTCAAGACCGACCGGATTTTCAAAGAGTCAAATGCTGCCAAAATAGCTCAGACCAAGCTGGAGCAGGAATTTTCCAAGCGCGAGAAGGATATCGCCGATCAGACCGCCCTATTGAAATCCACGACCGACCAGTTGCAGGTGGACGCACCAACCCTGTCAGAGGCGCAGCGCGTTACGCGCCAGAAACAGTTGGCCGAGCAGGATCGTGAATTGCAACGCAAGCGTCGCAGTTTCGAGGAAGACCTCAATGCGCGCAAGAACGAAGAGCTGCAACAATTGATCGCAACTGCCAACCGGGTCGTCAAGCAGCTGGCTGAAGCAGAAAAATTCGACCTGGTATTGCAGGATGCGGTTTATGTCAATCCCAAGCACGACGTCACCGACAAGGTACTGAAACTCATGAATGAGCAAAGCGGCAAATAATAAAGCTCCAGGCCAATCTCATGCGTTTGCTTTTGGTAGAGGACGACTTGATGATTGGCGAATCAGTGCTGGACTTGCTCCGGGACGAGGGCTACGCGGTGGATTGGGTCAAGGACGGGGAGATGGCCGACACTGCGCTCGACGCTCAAAATTACGACCTGATGCTGCTCGACCTCGGGCTACCGCGCCGCGATGGGCTGGCCGTGTTGCAGCGGCTGCGCGCGCGCAAAGACCGCACACCGGTGCTCATCGCAACTGCGCGCGACGCGGTGGCGCAGCGGGTTGAAGGTTTGAACCTGGGAGCGGATGACTACATCGTCAAGCCCTATGAACTCGATGAGCTGCTGGCGCGCATCCGGGCGCTGATCCGCCGTGCCGCCGGTCGCGCCGAACCCGTTTATGAACACCTGGGCATCAGCATCAATCCGGTCACCCATGAAGTGACGGTTGATGAGCAGCCGGTGTTGCTGTCGGCACGTGAATGGTCAGTCCTGGAGCTGCTGCTGGCACGCCCGGGCATGGTGCTGTCGCGCAAGCAACTTGAAGAGAAGCTTTACAGCTGGAAAGACGATCTCTCAAGCAATGCGGTCGAGGTGTATATCCACGGGCTGCGCAAAAAATTGGGGCCACACATCATCCAGAATGTACGCGGGGTCGGTTACTTGATCCCGAAGGCTGCGGCGTGAGCTTGCCGCTGTCGCATTCGCTGCGCGGGCGTTTGCTTTGGCTGCTGCTGGTTGCCATTATTTTCACGGCCGGAGCACAAGCCATCATCGCCTACCGCACCGCGCTGGCGGAGGCGGATGTCATTTTTGATTACCAGATGCAGCAGATGGCCCTGTCGCTGCGGCCCGGCTTGTCGGTCAAAGGCGAACTGGCTGAGACGTTTGATAAAAATGACGATGAAAACTTTGATTTCGTGATCCAGGTCTGGAGCGCTGACGGTGTTCGAGTCTTTCAGTCAACGCGGCGCGCTGAGTTGCCGCAGCGCGCAGTGCTGGGGTTCTCCACCGTTTTCGCCCGCGGCACCACTTATCGCCTGTTTTCGGTTGCCACCGGCACGCAAGTGATTCAAGTGGCACAGGATCTGGCCGCCCGCCGCGAAATGGCAGGTACTTTGGCCTTGCGTACCGTCAGCCCGATGCTGGTGCTGGTGCCACTGCTGATGTTGGTGGTTTGGTGGGTTATCAGTGCCTCGCTGGCCCCGGTGGCGCGCGTGCGCCAGCAAGTGGCGACGCGCCAGGCCGATGAGCTCAGTGAATTGAGCGAGGCTGATTTGCCCGATGAGATTCTCCCGCTGGTTCATGAACTGAACCTTCTGTTCCACCGGGTGCGCCAGGCGTTCGATGCGCAAAAGAGTTTTGTGGCGGATGCCGCCCACGAGTTGCGCTCACCCCTGGCGGCGCTCAAGCTGCAAGTGCAAGGCTTGCACCGGGCCACTGACGATGCCGGGCGCAATGTGGCTGTCAACCGACTCAACGCGGGCATTGACCGTGCCACCCGGCTGGTGGAGCAACTCCTGGTATTGGCGCGACAACAGTCGAACTCGGCGATCGGTGTCAAAGCTGAACCGGTTGACTTGACCCGCCTGGCGCGGCTCGCGCTGGCGGATGCAGCGCTAGCGGCACTGTCCCGGCAAATTGACCTCGGCCTGGTGCTGGCTGATCAGAGCGTGCTGCCGGGCCACGAGGAAGCACTTCGCATTTTGATCCGTAACCTGCTCGATAACGCGATCAAGTACACCCCGGCGGGAGGCACGGTCAACCTCGCCATTCGTCGCGATGCGGTCCAAACCGTGCTGAGCATTGACGACAGCGGCCCTGGCATTGCAGCCGAAGACCGCAAGCGTGTGCTCGATCGTTTTTACCGCGTTGCCGGTGCCGAGGGGAGCGGCAGTGGCCTGGGGTTGGCCATCGTCAAGACGATTGCGGATTTGCACCAGGCAACGCTGTCGATCGACCGCTCCGAGAGTCTGGGCGGTTTGTGTGTCACGGTCATCTTCAGCAACGGTGCCGTTTAAGTCTGGTCTAAGTTGAGGTCATCACAATCAACTTGTGGTTTTCATCAACAGTTTGAAAGGACCTCTCATGCATACACATCTTCTTACGCCGCGGCGAATCGTGCTGGCACTGGTTTCAGTCGGTGTCATCGGTGCCGCAGGTGTTGGCGCCTTGAGTTTTTCTCACGCACAGGCGGCCATTCCCACGGCACCAATGACCGCCACAGCGACCGCTGCACCCCTGATGGCCGTGCCCGATTTCGCCCAGATTACGGCGCGCAACGGCGCGGCAGTGGTCAACATCAGCGTCACTGGAATGATCAAAACCTCCACCGAGGACAACGCCGATGCTGGCAATGGAACGCATCAGGGACTGCCAGGTATGGATCCAAACGACCCGTTCTTTGAGTTCTTCAAACACTTCCAGGGCCAGGGCGGCAGCCCGCGGGGCCAACCCCAGATGCCAATGCGAGCCCAAGGCTCAGGCTTCATTGTGAGCGCCGATGGCGTCATACTGACCAATGCCCACGTGGTGCAAGACGCCAAAGAGGTCACCGTCAAACTGACTGATCGACGCGAGTTCCGGGCCAAGGTGTTGGGCGCCGACCCGAAAACCGATGTAGCAGTGCTCAAGATTGACGCCAGGAATCTGCCCACCGTGTCACTGGGCAACACACGCGACCTCAGAGTTGGTGAATGGGTGCTTGCCATCGGCTCGCCGTTCGGCTTCGAAAACAGCGTCAGCGCCGGGGTGGTGAGCGCCAAGGGCCGCTCACTGCCGGACGACAATTTCGTGCCTTTCATTCAGACCGATGTGGCCGTCAATCCCGGCAACTCGGGCGGGCCGCTGTTCAATACACGTGGCGAGGTGGTCGGCATCAACTCGCAGATTTACAGTCGAAGCGGTGGCTATCAGGGCTTGTCGTTTGCCATCCCGATTGAACTCGCAAGCAGGGTCCGGGATCAGATCGTCGCCACCGGCCAGGCCAGCCACGCCCGTCTGGGTGTTGCGATTCAGGAGGTGAACCAAACCTTTGCCGACTCCTTCCATCTCGACAAACCGGAGGGCGCGCTCGTATCCAACGTTGACAAGGGCGGCCCCGCAGACCAGGCCGGCCTCAAGAGCGGCGACGTGATCCTGAAGGTCAATGGGCAAGCGATCGTGGCCTCCAGCGATTTGCCGGCCCTGATTGGCGCGGCCGCACCCGGCGACAAGGTCAGTCTGGAAGTCTGGCGTCAGGGCAAACGTGAAGAATTTTCCGCCAAGCTGGGCGACGCCAATAGCAAGGCGGAGAAGCTTGCCAAAGCTGACGACGGTGCCGGCAAGGGCAAGCTCGGGCTGGCACTGCGCGCCTTGCAGCCGCAGGAGAAGCGCCAAGCCGGGGTGAGCCAAGGCTTGCTGGTTGAGGATGCCGCTGGTCCGGCCGCCCTGGCGGGCGTGCAGCCGGGCGACGTGCTGCTGGCAGTGAACGGCACGCCGATCGCGAGCGTTGACCAAGTTCGCGCCATCGTTGCCAAGGCCACCAAATCAGTGGCATTGCTGATTCAGCGTGACGGCAACAATATCTTCGTGCCGGTGCGTTTGGGTTGATCAATACCTTCAGACCACGAGGCAGACAGAACGCTGCCTCGCGGTTTTTCGGTGGGTGGCTATTCGAGTGTGGCGGCTTGCACCACGTCGGCCACGGGTGCGCCTGACAGGCGCACCAGATCCTGCGGTCGCAACTTGAACACGGCATGCGGGTGGCCCGCTGCCGCCCAGATTTCTTCAAAGCGAAACAAGGTCTGGTCGATTAACGTGACAGAAGCACTGGCGTGAGCAATCGGCGGCACACCGCCAATGGAATAGCCGGTTTTGGCTTTGACAAAAGCAGCATCGGCACGGCCCAGCGGTCCGACCAGGGCAGCAACCTTGGCCTCGTCCACACGCCTATCGCCGGCGGTCACCACCAGCACCGCTGCGTCGTCCGTGATGCGCCTGAAAATGATGCTTTTGGCAATCTGCCCGACCACTATCCCTAGTGCGTCTGCCGCTTGCTGCGCAGTACGTGCGGCATCGCTCAGCAGCAGCGGCGCATGGGCATGGCCCAGCGCCTGCAAAGCGGCAGCAACCCGTTGCACACCGGCCGACATGGGTTTTAACGGCTCACTCATTTCGTTGATCTCAACCCTGGCGCTTGTTGAACAGCGCCTTGCCGGCGCGCGATTGCGTTGCGCGGCTCAGAAAGTCGCTGATGAACTGACCCGCGTCAATCAGCTGGTCCAGATCAATGCCGGTCTCAATGCCCATGCCATGCAGCAGATAGACCACATCTTCCGTTGCCACATTGCCGGTCGCACCCCTGGCATAAGGGCAACCCCCCAACCCCGCCACCGAGGCGTCAAAATGCCAAACTCCCAGTTGCAGACTGGCCAGCATATTGGCCAGGGCCTGGCCATAGGTGTCGTGAAAGTGGCCTGACACATCGTTGAGGTCGAAGTGTTTGAGCGTGGCCTCGATGGCACGCTGCACCTTGAGCGGCGTGCCCACACCGATGGTGTCGGCCACACCAATGTGCTGCACGCCGATGCCCTTCATCAGGCCCGCCAGATAACTCACCCGCTCGGGCGCAATCTCGCCTTCATAAGGACAGCCCACGGCGCACGACATGGCACCGCGCACGTAGATACCCGCCGCACGAGCCGCTGCCACCACCGGCGCAAAACGCTCGATGCTCTCAGTGATGGAGCAGTTGATGTTCTTCTGGCTGAAGGCCTCGCTGGCGGCGGCGAAGACGACGATCTCGTCTGGCTTGAACGGTCGTGCTGCCTCGAAGCCTTTGAGGTTGGGCGTCAGCACCGAGTAGCGCACGCCGGGGACGCGCGTGATACCCGCCATCACCTCGGCCGCATCGGCCATTTGCGGCACCCATTTGGGGCTCACAAAGCTGGTGACCTCGATCTCTTTCAGGCCAGCCGCTTGCAACCGCTGCACCAGTTCAATCTTAACGGCAGCGGGAACCGCTTGCTTTTCATTTTGCAGGCCGTCGCGCGGACCGACTTCGACCAATTTGACACGCTTTGGAAGGTTGTTCAGATTCATGGTTGCAATTCTCTCACCCCACCGCGTGGTTGGCGCGCAGCTGCGTGATGGCAGCATCGTTGTAGCCCAATTCGGCCAGCAATTGGGTCGTATGTTCACCCAGCCTCGGCGGGTTCAGGCACACGCCCAGGCGCTGGCCATCCATGGTGAAGGGGAATAACGTGGCTTGCACGGTTTGGCCCGCGCGCGCGCCATCGGGCAGCGTGATGTCGGCCAGGCCACCCGTGGCCAGCAAGTGCTCGTCGTCAAAGAGCTCTTCGGGTTTGCGGATCGGTGCAAATGGCAATCTATGCGTTTCAAACAACGCGGCCAGCTCGGCCGCGCTGCGGCTGGCCAAGCGAGATTGAAGCAGCGGCAGCAACGTGGCACGCTCGCGCACGCGATCGTTGTTGCTGGCGTAGCGCGGGTCAAGCTTGAGGTCATCCAGCCCCAGCGCATCACAAAACGTCAACCACTGCGCATCGCTCACGGCCGCCAGAAAAATCTGCTCGCCGTCTTTCACCGTGAAGACGTCATACACCGCCCAGGGCGAAATGCGCGCTGGCATCGGCGCTGCCGGTATGCCGGTCATGGCGTATTGCAGCATGTGCTGACCGACCAGAAAAACATTGTTCTCAAACAGCGCGCTTTGCACCTCCTGCCCTTTGCCGGTGATGCCGCGCTGGACCAGGGCGCCCAGCGCCCCAATGGCACCAAACAGACCGCCCATGATGTCGTTGACACTGGTGCCAGCGCGCAGCGGATCACCCGGACGCCCGGTCATGTATGCCAGGCCGCCCATCATCTGCACCACTTCATCCAGGGCGGTACGGTGCTCGTAGGGTCCCGGCAAAAAGCCCTTGTGACTGACGTAAATCAGGCGCTTGTTGACCTTGGAAAGCGCGGCGTAGTCCAGGCCATATTTGCCCATCGTGCCGGGCTTGAAATTCTCCAGCACGATATCGGCGCTGGCCGCCAGTTTGCGCGCCACGTCGGCCCCCTTGCTGTGATGCAAGTCGAGCGCAATGCTTTTCTTGTTGCGATTGAACATCGGGAAAAAGCCGGTGCCAGCGCCGAGCAAATGGCGCGTGCGGTCGCCCTCGATCGGCTCGACCTTGACCACGTCGGCTCCCATGTCGGCCAGCACCATGCCGCAGGTCGGCCCCATCACCATGTGGGTGAATTCGACCACGCGCAGGCCGCTCAGGGGCAACGGGTGAGTGGTAGGGGATGAGGGTGTGTTCACTTGATGGATGGTCCCAGGTGTCGTCATTGCGAGCGCAATGACGGGATTCTTTTAGGAGCAGTTTACGCCAGCCGGAGCGCTTCAAGCCCGCAACTGGCGCGCCAGCAGCAAGGCCACATGAATCGCCTCGCGCTGGGCACCATCGCGGATCTGGTGGCGGCAACTGGTACCGTCGGCGACGACAATGGCATCGGGCTTCTGGCGAATGGCGGGCAACAGACTGAGCTCGGCCATCTGCATCGACACCGTGTGATGACTGGCCTCAAAGCCGAAGCTGCCCGCCATGCCGCAGCAGCTCGATTCGATCAGCTCCGGCTTGGCACCGGGAATGAGCCTGAGCACATCGATGATGGGGCTCACCGCGCCAAATGCCTTTTGGTGGCAATGGCCATGCAGCAAAATGGGCTGCGCCACCGGTTTGAGCCTGGCCTTGAGTTCGCCCAGCTTGCCGGCAGCGGCTTCGCGTGCCAGAAACTCTTCAAACAGCAGGGCGTACAGGGCGACCGTTTGGGCGGCCTCACCCAAACCCATCACCAGCGTTTCGTCACGCAGCGTCAGGAGGCAGGATGGCTCCAGCCCGACGACGGCGATGCCGCGTTCGGCGAAGGGCAGCAGCGCATCGATCAATTCGCGTGCCTTGGCTTTGGCCTGCTCCACCATGCCGCTGGCCAGGTAGGTGCGGCCGCAGCACAAATGCTTGCCGTCGGGCGTTGTTTTGCTGGCGACGTGAACGGTATAACCAGCGGCTTGCAACACTTTGAATGCCGCGTGAGCGTTGGCTGACTCAAACGTGCCGTTGAAGGTATCGACAAACAAAACGACCGGCTTGCTTGCAAGCAGAACTTCTTCTTGTGTGGCACTGCGTGGTGGTTTGTTGAAGAAGGTTTGCCGCTGCCACTTCGGCAGGCTGCGCTTGGCCGAAAAACCGGTGAGTTGCTCGCCCACGCGCGCCATGCCGGGAACTTGGTCGCGCAAATTCAGCAGCGGTGCAATGTAACTGGCCCAGTGGGCATATTCGGGCAGATAGGCCACCAGCTTGTCCTTGAGTGTGTAGCCGTGTCGGGTCTTGTAATGGTGCAAGAATTCCACCTTCATCCGGGCCATATCGACACCGGTGGGGCAGTCGCGCTTGCAGCCCTTGCAGACCACGCACAGCTCCATCGCTTCCCGCACCGCTTCACTGGTGAAAGCGTCGTCGGCCGTCAGGCCTTCAAGCTGACCCGACAGCGCCAGCCGTAGCGTGTTGGCACGACCGCGCGTGGAATGCATTTCGTCGCGCGTCACGCGGTAGCTCGGGCACATGGTGTCGGCGTCGAACTTGCGGCAGTGGCCGTTGTTGTTGCACATCTCCAGCGCCTTGGCCAGACCCTGCGCCGGGTCACCGCCGCTGCCCGGCGCGCTGGTTTGTTCGGTGAACGGGTCGCTCTGCACGTCCCAGGCGCGCCAATCGAGCGCGGTTTGAATGGGGATGATCTTGTATCCCGGCGCAAAACGCAGTAGGTGCGCCTCGTCCATTTTGGGCGGGTTGATGATGCGCCCCGGACTCAGCAAGTCCAAAGGATCCATAAACTGCTTGATCTTGGCAAAAGCCTGGTTGATCTGCGGGCCGAACTGCCAGGCGACCCACTCGCCGCGGCTCAGGCCGTCGCCATGTTCGCCGCTGTAGGCGCCTTTGAACTTGCGCACCAGCGCGGCAGCTTCTTCGGCAATCGCACGCATTTTGACGACCCCGTCGCGGCGCAGGTCCAGAATCGGCCGCACATGCAGCGTGCCGACCGAGGCGTGCGCATACCAGGTGCCTTTGGTGCCGTGTTTTTTGAAGACCTCCGTCAAGGCGTCCGTGTACTCGGCCAGGTGCGCCAGCGGCACGGCGCAGTCTTCAATAAAGCTTACCGGCTTGCCGTCGCCCTTGAGGCTCATCATGATGTTGAGCCCGGCTTTGCGCACGTTCCACAGATTTTTCTGCGGCGCATCGTCCAGCAGTTCCACAACCGAACCGGGCAACGCCAGATCGCCCATCAATTCCGTCAGGCGTTTGAGCTGTGGCAGCAATTCAGTCTTGCTGGCACCCGAGAACTCCACCAGCAAAACAGCTTCGGGCTGGCCGATCAGCGCGCTGCGAATGGTCGGCGCAAAAGCCGGATTTTGCAGCGCCAGATCAATCATGGTGCGATCCACCAGCTCCACTGCCGTGAGGCTGCCGTCGCCCAGTTTGACGATGTGTTGCACCACCTCCATGGCCCGGTGAAAAGTGGGAAAGCTGATCGCCCCCAGCACTTTGGCCTGGGGTAATTCGCTTAAGTGCAGCGTCAGCGATTGGGTCAGTGCCAAAGTGCCTTCGCTACCGATCACCAAGTGCGCCAGATTGACTGAACCGTCGGCCGTATAGGGCCGTTCGCTTTGGGGATCAAAAATATCCAGGTTATAGCCGCCGACGCGGCGCAGTACCTTGGGCCAGAGCTCCCGGATGACCGGTTGCAACTGCGCCGCCAGCGTGCGGACGTACTCGCCCAGCGCGCGGGCTTTGCCGCTGCTGCTGGCGAACGGGCCCAGCTGCAGCAACTCGCTGGCCGATGTCCACACCTGCGCGCCCAGCACGTTGTGCACCATGTTGCCGTAAGCAATGCTGCGACTGCCGCACGAATTGTTGCCAGCCATGCCGCCCAGCGTGGCCTGCGCGCTGGTGGAGACATCCACCGGGTAGCACAGGCCGTGCGTTTTCAACGCTGCGTTCAGGTGGTCGAGCACCAGACCTGGCTCAACGGTTGCGACACGCTCTTTGACATCGACTTCGATGATGGCGCGAACGTATTTTGAGTGATCGATCACCAGGCCTGCACCGACCGTCTGGCCGCACTGGCTGGTACCGCCGCCGCGCGCCACGATGGGTACGCCCAGATCGCGGCAAATGTCGATAACAATGGGAATCTCGGACGCGCTGCGCGGCACGAAAACACCCACCGGCAGCACCTGATAAATCGAGGCGTCGGTGGCGTAGCGGCCACGGTCAGCCGGAGAAAAAAGTACTTCGCCCTGGGTTTCGCTGGCCAGCCTGGCCGCCAGTCGGCCAGCCACTTCGTTGCTCACCCGCGCCACCTTGTCGTAAGCCTGTGCGGCAGTTTCAGGCGTCACTTTCAGGGGCAAGGGCGTGTTCACAGCCGGTTCATGCCTTGCTGGAAACAGGCGCCGAATCAGGGGCCGTCTGGCTGGCCATGCGCAGTTGCTTGATCACGGCATCGCGCTTGTTGTTCATGTGGGTCAACAACAGGGAGCGCATGGCCGCTGCGTTGCGGGTGCTCAGCGCTTCTATCATCTGCTCGTGCTCCGCTACTGCGGCGCGCCATTTATCGCCATCCTGATTGGAGCGAAAGCGCAAGGCTTGCAGCCGGGCATTGACCTGCTTATAGACCGCAGTGAGTGTCGGGTTCTTGGCGGCGGCGTTGATCGCGCTGTGGATCGCAGCGTTCAAGCGATAGTAGGCAGGCAGATCGCGGCGCGTGTAGCTGGCCAGCATCTCGTAATGCATGGCCTTGATCTCGGCCAGTTCGGCACTCGTGATGCGCTGCGCGGCCAGCTCGCCCGACAGCGCCTCCAGGCCAGCTATTACCTCAAAGGTGTTGAGCACATCGTCGTCGGAGAGCGCCACCGCCACCGCGCCGCGATTGGGCAACAGTTCGACCAGGCCTTCGGCAGCCAGCATCTTGATCGCCTCGCGCAGCGGCGTGCGTGAGACATTGAGAACTGCGCTGAGCTCGCGCTCATTGAGTTTGGCCCCCGGAACAATGCGGTTTTCTACCAGCATCTGGCGCAGGCGCTGCACTACCTGCTGATGCAGGGCGGCGCGTGGAACAGGGAGGATTTCGTCACTCATATCTTCATTGTATGCAAAAAAGTAACTTTAAAACGGAATTTAAGGGATAAACCACTTGACAATTCATTTTTGTATGCAAAAATCAATTCATACGCACTAACCCTTTTTGCAATTAACGCGGAGATTTTTCATGAGCAAAACCTACAACATTCTCATCATGGGCGCTTCTTACGGCTCCTTGCTGGCCACCAAAATGCTGATGGCCGGCCACAACGTCACACTGGTCTGCCTGCCGGTCGAGGTTGAGCTGATCAACCAGGAAGGTTTTCGCGTACGTATGCCCGTCAAAGGCCGCGAAGGTCTGGTTGAAGTCGATTCGCGCAAACTGCCGGGCAAGCTCTCGGCCGCCGCTCCGGCCGATGTCAACCCCGCGAATTTCGATTTGGTGTGCTTGGCCATGCAGGAGCCCCAATACCGCTCGCCGGGTGTGCGCGAGCTGCTGGATGCGGTGGCCAAAGCCAAAGTGCCCTGCATGTCTATCATGAACATGCCACCGCTGCCCTACCTGGCACGCCTGCCAAGCGTCTCGGCGCAGGCCTGCCGCAGCAGTTTTACCGACCCCAGCGTTTGGGACTCTTTTGACCCCGCGCTCATGACGCTGTGCAGCCCCGACCCGCAGGCGTTTCGCCCGCCGGAAGAAAAAGTGAATGTGCTACAGGTCCGCCTGCCCACCAACTTCAAGGCGGCCCGTTTTGAATCCGACGCACACACCGCCATCCTGCGTCAACTGCAGGCAGACATCGAAGCGGCCCGCCTGGACACCGGTACTGAAAAAATTGAACTGCCGGTCAAACTCAAGGTGCACGACTCGGTGTTTGTGCCACTGGCCAAATGGTGCATGCTGCTGGCCGGCAACTACCGTTGCGTCACCCCGCAAGGTATTCGCTCCATCAAAGAGGCGGTCCATTCAGACATCGAGGCAACGCGCGCCGTCTACAACTGGGTCGCTGCGCTGTGCAAAATCCTCGGTGCCGCGGAGGCCGATCTGGTGCCGTTTGAAAAATACGCCGCAGCGGCACAGGGACTGGCCAGCCCGTCCTCGGCCGCACGGGCTTTGTACGCCGGGGCGGCCAACATCGAGCGAGTGGACAAGCTGGTGCAGACCATTGCCGCGCAAAAAGGCCTGCACAACCCGGCGATCGACGAAGTCGTCAAGCTGGTGGACGCCCAACTGGAGCTCAACCGCAAGAACATCGCTGCTGCTGTCAAGTCGAAATAGGCAAGCTCATCAACCGACCTCTTCAAAGCAGAAAACCAACCACGAGGTTTTGCATGCAATAAATACCTCTATTCACGGAAACCATGATTTATGTTGAAACTTGACTCTCATCCCACTGGCCGGCACTTCCTGCAGATCCCTGGCCCCAGCCCTGTGCCTGATCGCATACTGCGTGCGATAAGCCTGCCCACCATAGACCACCGTGGACCTGAGTTCGGCGCGCTCGGTTTGAAAATTTTGTCCGGCATCCAAGAGATATTCAAGACAACTTACCCTGTCATCATTTATCCGGCCTCCGGCACGGGTGCATGGGAAGCTGCGCTAACCAACACCTTGAGTCCAGGCGATCACATCGTGATGTACGAAACTGGGCATTTCGCATCGCTGTGGGCCAAGATGGCCACACGCCTGGGACTTTCGACGGAATTTCTGTCCTGGACTGGCACCGATGCAGAGTTGCCCGACGCGCCGAGCTGGCGCCGCGGCGTGCAAGCAGATCTGATCGAAGCGCGTCTGCGCCGGGACAGCGAACATAGGATCAAGGCTGTATGCGTTGTGCACAACGAAACCTCCACGGGTGTGACCTCTGACATTCCTGCTGTGCGTCAGGCGATCGATAACGCTGCCCACCCAGCGCTGCTGATGGTCGACTCCATTTCCGGTCTGGCCTGCGCTGACTACCGGCACCAGGAGTGGGGCGTGGACGTGACCATCAGCGGATCTCAAAAAGGTTTGATGCTGCCGCCGGGCATCAGCTTCAATGCCGTCTCGCCACGCGCGCTTGAGGCCATGAAGAGCGCCAAGCTGCCGCGCGCCTTCTGGGCTTGGGACGAGATCATTGAAATGAACAAGGGTGGCTACTGGCCTTACACGCCCAACACCAACCTGCTGTATGGCTTGTCAGAGGCGCTTGAGATGATTCTGGCAGAAGGACTGCCGCAGGTTTTCGCACGTCATCAGCGCTGGGCTGCCGGTGTACGTGCGGCCGTCACGGCCTGGGGGCTTCCGATTCAATGTGCGGACCCGGCACTTTATTCACCCGTGCTGACTGGCGTTATCACCCCCGTGGGGGTGGATGCCGATGCATTGCGCCGTCTGATCCACCAACGCTTTGATCTGTCTTTGGGCACGGGACTGGGGAAGGTCAAAGGGCGCATGTTCCGTATTGGCCATCTGGGCGACAGCAACGATCTGACTTTGCTGGCCACCGTCGCAGGCGTTGAAATGGGGCTCAAGCTCGCGGGCGTGAAGCTGGCCGGCAGCGGTATACAGGCTGCTATGGATTACTTTTCCAGCCACCCGGCGGAAGTCCCAAAGGCAGCGGGCTGAGAAGTTTTTATCCACCTATCTTTTGCAACCCTGGAATCTTTACGGAGACAAGATCATGAAACTAAAACGAATCTTCAGTGCCAGCAACGTTGTGCTGATTCTGCTGTGCCTGATGTACTTCATCACTTACCTGGATCGCGTCAACGTCAGCACTGCGGCCGCAGGTTTCGGGCCCGAATTCGGACTCTCCAAGACGCAGATCGGCCTGGTGTTCTCAGCCTTTGCTTACCCGTACCTCTTGTTCCAGGTCATCGGCGGATGGGTTAGCGACCGCTTCGGCGCGAAGCGCACCTTGATCGCCTGCGGCTTGGTGTGGGCCGCGGCCACCGTGCTGACCGGCATGGCTGGCGGCCTCGTTTCAATGCTGATTGCACGCGTGTTGCTCGGCTTCGGTGAAGGGGCAACGTTTCCTGCAGCAACCTCGGCCATGGCGCGCTGGGTGGCAAAAGAGAAGCGGGGTTTCGCGCAAGGCATCACGCACGCTGCGGCACGTATCGGCAACGCCGTGGCACCACCCGTGATCGTGGCAGTCATGGCCACGCAGGGCTGGCGCACATCCTTTTTTGTGTGTGCTGGCATCAGTTTCGTATGGGTTGTCCTTTGGGCACTGACTTTTACCGAATACCCCAAAGACCACCCGCGCATCACGCCTGAGGAGACGGCGCTCCTGCCGGCACCAAAGCCCAAAGCAACCAATGTTCCTTGGGGACCCTTGTTCAAGCGCATGGCGCCGGTGACTATCGTCTACTTTTGCTACGGTTGGACCCTGTGGCTGTTCCTGAGCTGGATTCCGCAATACTTCCTGCACAGTTACAACCTGAATTTGGGAAAGTCTGCGCTCTTCGCGGCCAGCGTATTCTTTGCCGGCGTGGTGGGCGATACGTTGGGTGGCATCGTGACCGACAAGATTTACGAGCGCACTGGCAGCTTGCAAAAAGCGCGCAGCGGGATGGTGGCCGTTTGCATGGGGCTCACCCTGCTCTCGCTGGTTCCGCTGACCTTCACGCATGACCTGTATGTCTCACTGGTCTGCCTGTCTGCTGGCTTCTTCTTTGCCGAGATGACGATCGGGCCGATGTGGTCGATTCCGATGGACATTGCCCCCGAGTTTTCAGGTACCGCCAGCGGCATGATGAACACCGGCTCAGCCCTGGCCGCCATTCTCTCTCCGGTCGTCGGTGGCATGTTGATCGACAAATTCGGAAGCTGGGAGTTGCCTTTCTTCGGCAGCATGTTCCTGATGGCGATCGGCGTTCTTCTGGCGTTTCGTATGAGGCCCGAAGCCAAGTTCGACGCGGGTACGACAGCGCCCGCCGCATGAACAACGAAGCTACTTGGAAAATAAAATGACTGAAAAAGATGCCGCTCTCCGCTTGCCTGTCAAGCCGTGCCTGACCCTGGAAGTGGTGAAGTTGATTGCCGCCAAGGCCAGTGCACTGGCGCTCCAAAACCATTGGAAGGTCAGCATTGCCATTGTCGATGACGGTGCCAATCTGCTGTACCTGGAGCGCCTTGACGGCGCGCAAATCTCCAGCTCCGAAGTCGCCCAAGGCAAAGCCAGAACAGCGATGCGCTACCAGCGCGCGTCGCGTTTGCTGGAAGAAGCCGTCGTCGGGGGGCGCACTTCACTGATAGCGGTGCAAGGCATCACGCCTTTGCAAGGCGCCGTTCCGCTCATTTACGATGGACAAATCATTGGTGCCATCGGTGTCTCGGGGGTGCTGCCGACGCAGGATGAACAGGTTGCCATGGCGGGCGCAGATGTGCTATCCGCCGCTGCCCAGAAGTAATGGAAAACGCGGTAACCAGGCGACCGCTGCCGCTGACTGGTGTGCGCGTGCTCGATGTGAGCCAGGTGATGGCCGGGCCCTTTGCCTGCATGCTGCTGGCCGACATGGGGGCTGACGTGATCAAGGTGGAGCCGCCTGGAGTTGGCGATCAATCGCGCGGCGCCATGGGGTTCAAGCTCAAGGGCAACGACAGCATGGGCTTTTTGAACATGAACCGCAATAAACGCAGCATTGCGCTCAACCTCAAAACCGAGGCTGGGCGCAAGGTGCTGTTCAAGCTGGCGGAGCAAGCCGACATCCTGATCGAGAATTACCGCCCTGGCGTGATGAAGCGTTTGGGCATTGACTATGAGCGCTTGAGTGCGGTGAACCCGGCCTTGGTTTACGCCAGCATTTCGGGCTTCGGCCAGACCGGCCCCTGGGCCGACCGCCCCGGTTTCGATCTGATGGCGCAGGCTATGTCGGGCATCATGAGCGTCACCGGCTATCCGGGTGGCCCGCCGGTCAAGGCGGGTGTCCCGGTGGCCGACATCGGCTGCGGGCTGTTTGCCATTTACGGTGTCTTGAGTGCCTATATTGGTGCCAAGGCCACCGGCAAGGGTCAGTACATTGATGCTTCACTTTTTGATAGCGCACTGGCGTTTTCGATCTGGGATATTTCCCAATACTGGGGCACCGGAGAGCCGCCCGTGCCGTTGGGCACGGCCAACCGCATGAGCGCGCCCTACCAGGCGGTGAAGGCGGCGGACGGCTACTTTGTGATGGGCGCCACCAGCCAGAAGCTGTGGAAGCAACTGTGCAACTTGCTGGGCCGCCCGGAGCTGATCGACGATCCACGTTTTGCCACCGTGTCGCTGCGCCTGGCCAACCGGCCGGAGTTGATTGCGGTGCTGGAACAATCGTTTGCCGCGCGTAATTGCGCAAGCTGGATTGACGAAATGCTGGCAGTGGGCATTCCGGCGGGTCCCATCCTCTCGTATCCGCAAGCGTTCGAGAGCGAACATGGACGCAACCGAAAAATGCGCATTGAGATTGACCATCCGATTGAGGGCAAAGTGCCCAACATCGGCTTTCCCGTGAAGTTTTCCGGCACGCCAGCGCAGGTGCGCCTACCGCCACCGCTGCTCGGCGAGCACACCGCTGCGGTGCTGGCCGAGCTGGGCTTTGACGCCGGCCAGCAGGCTGAGCTCGAAGCCGAAGGGGCGTTCTCGGCATGAGTGAAGGCACAGTTCGCCTCAGCGTTGAAGGCAACATCGCCTCTGTGCTATTCGACCGGCCCCAGGCGCGCAACGCCATGACCTGGGCCATGTATGAGCAGCTGGGCCGCATTTGCAGCCAGCTCCACAACGACCCCAGCGTTCGCGTCGTGATCTTTCGCGGCGCCGGCGGCCAGGCCTTCGTTGCCGGCACCGACATCGAGCAGTTCCAGACCTTTCAAAATGGCGACGACGGCGTGGCCTACGAGCGCCGCATCGACGCTTGCATCGAGCAGCTTGAACGCCTGCCCATGCCTACGCTGGCGGCGGTCGAGGGCTGGGCGGTGGGCGGCGGCCTGGCCATTGCCACCGCTTGCGACTTCCGGATTGCTACACCGGGTTCGCGCTTCGGCGTTCCGATTGCCAAAACCCTGGGCAACTGCCTGTCAATCCACAATCTGGCGCGTTTGACCAGCGTGTTCGGCAGTGCGCGTGTCAAGCGCATGCTGCTGCTAGCCGAGCTGCTGGGCGCAGAAGAAGCACTGGCCTGCGGCTTCCTGTTGCAGGTCTGCGAGGCCGCTGAGATCACGGCGGCTGCATTGAAACTCTCCGGTATGCTTGCCGCGCTGGCGCCGGTCACCCAAAGTGTGACCAAGGAGGCGATGCGGCGTCTCATCAGCCACGCTTTGCCCGAGGACGAAGACCTGATCCGGCGCTGTTATGCAAGCTCCGACTTTCACGAAGGCGTCGCCGCTTTTGTGGCAAAAAGGACACCGCTCTGGCGAGGTCTTTAGAAAGATGCTGCCGCGCGTACTTAAGAATCGAATAAAGTACCCGAACCATGAAAACCACGCCAAGCCAGCACGACACACCCCGTGCCGGGCAACTGTTCTCCGGAGCAGTCTGCGTGCGTACCCTATTTTTTCCCAAACTGATTTTTTAACTTCCCAGCTCACACCATGACAGACTACATTTCCCATCACCGCCTGCGAGTGGCCAGCGTTTTACACCAGTTTATTGAAAACGAAGTCCTGCCCGGCACCGGCCTGAGCAGCAGCGCATTCTGGCAAGGTTTTGACACCCTGGTAGCGGACATGGCACCCCAAGATACCGCCTTGCTGGCTGAGCGTGCGCGTCTGCAAGCCGAGCTTGACACCTGGCACACAGCGCATCCCGGACCGATTCAGGACTTGCCTGCCTACCGCGCCTTTCTGGAGCAAATTGGCTATCTGCTGCCAGTTCCAAAAAAGACCCGCATCACGACCAGCAAGGTCGATGCCGAACTGGCTGTGCAGGCCGGTCCGCAGTTGGTGGTGCCCATCCTCAACGCCCGCTATGCCTTGAATGCGGTCAATTCGCGTTGGGGCAGTTTGTACGACGCGCTCTACGGCACCGACGTGATCAGCGAGACCAACGGCTGCCAAAAAGGCAAAGGTTACAACCCCAAGCGCGGCGCCAAGGTGATCGAATATGCCCGCCATGTGCTCGACCGCACCGCACCCCTGCGCAAGGGCTCGCACCTTGACTCGGTCGGCTACCGCATCAAGGACGGCAAGCTCGCGGTCAGGCTGAAAGACGGCAGCAACACCAGTCTGCACAGCCCGGCGCAACTGGTAGGCTACCAAGGCGAAGCCAAAGCGCCAACATCGGTGCTGTTGCAGCACAACGGCTTGCATCTGGATCTGATCATCGACCGCTCAACCCGGATTGGCGCAAGCGACCCGGCGGGTGTTTGCGACCTGGTGCTCGAAGCGGCGCTGTCCACCATCGTCGATCTGGTAGACTCGATCGCCGCCGTCGATGCCGACGACAAAGTGCTGGCCTACAGCAACTGGCTCGGCATCCTGCAAGGCAACTTGTCCGAAACACTTACCAAGGGCCAGCAAACCTTTACCCGCAGCTTGAATCCTGACCGCATTTACACCGGCGCCAACGGCAAGAGCAAAGTCCGGTTGCACGGCCGCGCCCTGCTCTTCGTTCGCATTGCCGGCCTGTTGATGACCAACCCGGCCATCCGCTACACGGATTCTCAAGGCGTGGCGCACGAAATCCCCGAGTGCATTCTGGACGCCATGCTCACCGTCACGATTGCCCTGCACGACTTGAAGCGCAGCGCCCAAGATGGTATACGCAATTCGCGCAAAGGCTCGGTCTATATCGTCATACCCAAGCTGCACGGCCCGGCGGAAGTGTCTTTTGTCAATGCCTTGTTTGGCCGGATCGAGAAAGTTCTGGGCTTGCCAGAGAACACCGTCAAGCTCGGTATCATGGACGAAGAGCGTCGCACCAGCGTCAACCTCAAAGCCTGCATCGCTGCTGCCAGCAGCCGCGTCGCCTTCATCAACACCGGCTTTCTGGACCGCACCGGCGACGAGATGTGCAGCGCCATGCAGGGCGGCGCCATGATCCGCAAGGGCGACATGAAGGCCAGCGCCTGGATCCACGCCTATGAGCACAACAACGTGCTGGTGGGCCTGGCCTGCGGCTTGCGCGGCAAGGCGCAGATCGGCAAAGGCATGTGGGCGATGCCGGACTTGATGAAAGCCATGCTGGAGCAAAAGATTGCGCACCCCAGGGCCGGTGCCAACACTGCCTGGGTACCCAGCCCGACCGGTGCCACGCTGCACGCGCTGCACTACCACCAGGTGCTAGTCAGTGACGTGCAAAAAGAGTTGGAAAAGATTCACTTCAAGCGCGACCCGCAACAGGAGCACGATGCCCTGCTCAATGGCTTGCTGCAAGTGCCGCTGGCGGCTACGCACAACTGGAGTGCCGCGCAGATCCAGCAGGAGCTCGACAACAACGCCCAAGGCATATTGGGTTACGTGGTGCGTTGGGTCGATCAGGGCATAGGCTGCTCCAAGGTGCCCGACATCCACAACGTCGCCCTGATGGAAGACCGCGCCACGCTGCGCATCAGCAGCCAGCACATGGCCAACTGGCTGCTTCATGGCGTTGCGAAAGCGGCTCAGATCAAAGAAACTTTTGAGCGCATGGCCGCCGTGGTGGACCAGCAAAATGCCGGTGACCCGCTGTACAAACCGATGGCCGGACACTTCGACACCTCCATGGCTTATCAGGCGGCGTGCGATCTGGTGTTCAAAGGCTTGGAGCAACCGAGTGGCTACACCGAGCCACTGCTGCATGCCTGGCGGCGGAAGGTGAAGGCGGCGGCTTGAGCCAAACCATCCGGAGTATCGACCCCAACCGCTGCCCGTTGTGCGGCAAGCCCAATCAGTGCGCGATGGAAGTTGAGCGTGAAACCGGCGTGAAGCAGCCGCCCTGCTGGTGCACGCAGGTCACGTTCGACGCGGCGCTGCTGTCAAGCGTTTCCGAGGAGGCTCGCGGCGTGGCCTGCATTTGTGCGGCGTGTGCGCAGAAAAATGGCGCCGTGAATTGATCTCGCGTTTTCCAGCAAGGCACGATCACGCTCCAGTTCTATGCGCTACACACTGTGTGGCGAATCTCCTGCTCAGTGAAGCTCATGTAAAACTGCCGAAAGTTCCGCAAGTTGCTGAGCCTGAAGCCCTCGCCAAATTCAAGTAGCTTCAGCAACTTCTTCGAACCCAGTACAAACTACAACAAAGCGCCTTGTCGCATAGCGTCTTCAGGGCTGATGGATGAGCGCAGGAGGCCAATAATGATGAATTGCCTCGGATGCGCCTTCATGGTGCCCATAACAAAGTGCAGATTGCGCTGCGGAATTCTTTCCTCGTACTCTTGGCGCAGCATGTCCAGTGCCCTGTGGGCATAACGGCGCTTGTACGCGAAATACGCCGCTTGCACTTCCCAATCATGAATTTTCATCACGTGTGGATGCCCGGCACTGGTGAAGTGATAAGAAAAATCGTACTCCACAGACAGCTCCGACAAAACATTTTGTTCAATGAGGGAGACTTGCTTGAAGGCGGCTTGTAGCTGCACGTCGTCTTCGGAGGTTGGGGAAAGCCTGCGAGCTTTGAACTTGATGGTGCCCGGATCGGGCCGGATGATGCCAAGACTTTTTTCGGTAGCCTTGTTCTCTTCCTTCAGAGCGGACAATGATTCGGAAACATGCGGTGCCCACAGACGAACACGCTGCTCGTCGTTGGTCTGGGCTTTGGATTGAACTATTCGTATGGAGTTTTCATTGACGTGGCGACTCTCAGGGCGCCAATCGTCGGTAGGGCGGGTAGCCTCGTATTCAAGCACATCCCAGCGCTCAAACCGTTTTTCTGGCGGAAGGTGCCTGTAGCGAATGGGATACAACCGGACGAACTCGCCCTGCGCATTCACCCCAGCGCAGCAGACCGTTTCCTCGTACTTCTGGCTAGGTTGCGGAAACGCCTTCACCAGTATCAATGCTTGTTCTTGCTTTGCTACCACCATGGACAACTCCCAGATGTTGTGTTCTTAATCCTGCAAGGAATTCGAGCTGGCGCGCCACTACGCTACGGTGGCAGGTAGCCGGGTCACGCTCAAAGCACATCAAAGCGACTTTGCCTTCCAGGGATCTAGCCAACTCTGCCAGTAATGGCTGTTGTGAGCGAAGGTATTTTGTGAATGAGCTGAAGAACTGCTTGTAGTCACCGTCACTGTGTAACTGCTGGCGGATGACTTTGGGCGAGCCAAGACCACGCTCGTGCCGGTACGCCATGCCTTCGGATTCAACAGCTTGCGCCAGTGCACGTTTCGAGAAACCGGGTTTGCGAGAGAGCGGAAATTCTCGAACGTCCAACAATGTCGTGACACCTTTCGTCTTGAGTGTTGCAATGAAATCCTCAAGCGAGGCTTGTTCATATCCAATGGTGTACAGGGCTTGCATTCAAGTGTCTTTCAGGCGGGGTTTTGGGAGAGTGCAAGCATCATAACTGCGGGGGGAGCGCTGGCAATAGCCAAGACCCCTTTTTCAATCTGCCTCAGTTGCGCCAATACATCGTCCCTGGTGCGGTAGCGCCCAAAAGCTTTGGTATCGTGCTCGCGCACGATGGGGAAGGTGTCCATGATGTAGGCGGCATCGGCATCGTTGATACCGTAGAGGTGGAAGAACAGCGCGTCGAGCGCGGCCAGGCGGGTGCGGCGGTCTTCTTCGTCCCACACGAAGGGTGGTTTGACCTCACCTTTATGCTTGCCGCTCTCCTGCATATAGCCCATGTCGCGCGCAAACGGGGCCATGTCGTGGGCGGTGTAGGTCAGGGCCAGCACCTGCTCGCGGATGAAGTCGGCGATCTTCACGCTGCCGATGGATTGCTCGAAGCGCTCGGGGGCGATGACGACCGACTGCTCGATGATGAACCAGTTGAGGTTCTGACCCTGCACCTTTTGGCGCAAGGCAAAGTCAAACGCCATGGAACTGATATTGGCCATCAGCAGTGGTGCCCACGTTGCATAACTGGCTTCATGACCTGGCTCGGGAACGAGCATGGCCATGCTGTTGCCGACGCCGCATTTGGGAACAATCGCGTCAATCATGGTCCGCATGTTGCTCGGCGCGGTGACTGATTTGTAGGCAATGCACCAGTCGCCGCTCCAGCTTTCATTCACATCCGAAACCCTCACCCAATACTGCGGTGTTGGATAGCGGGCGGGTGCAATCTTTTCACTGACGTCAATAGTTTCCTGCTGCGCTGCGCGCTTGAGGTTGGTGACATTGACCACCACATCTGCAGCGCGGTGGTCGTACATCTGCACCATCTTGCCTTCATACAGTGGCACTGCTTGCGCGCCATCCTTCTCCCAGCGGTTCAGCGCCGCTGGCTTGTAGCCCTGCTTCTTCAACTCATCGGTTTTCAGGAACAACCCCGAATCGTTGGTCATGTCAAACATGCGCAGGTACTTGACTGGCCATGTCTTTACGTCGTCCAGTTTGCCCCGGGTTGTGCTGACACCGCCATGCCTGACCAGCACCGGATGCCGTGTGTAGAGCCCAAGCGTGATGTCGGCGTCACGCCTGCTGCGGAAGATAGGTGCGGCGCCGGTGTTGGGGTTCACGCGCAGGAAGTCATCGGCCGTCAGTGTGAGCACGCGTGCCGGGTCGTCCAGCTCGGCCAGTTGGTGCAGGAAGAAGGCGCAACGGGTTTGTTTGAACGTCCGCGCCGGGCCACCGAACACCAGTGCGCAGAACTTGAAACTGGCGTGAACGTCGGGGAAGAAGACCTTGCGATTCTCAAAGTCAAACAACGCCCCGAGCCGCCCGGTGCTGCTGATACTGCGGAAGAACTCGGCCGCGCCTTTGTCGGCCGCGATGCCGCTGGGCGTGAGCAGAGCCACCAAGCCGCCGGGCGCGGTCAGCGCCTGTGCACGTTCGACAAACAGGCTGTAGAGGTTGACATCACCACCACCGAGCAGCGGGTAGTCGCCACTGCCCAGCTTGCCGTTGCCCAGCACGCGCGCGTTGGTTTCGGCACGTTCAGTGGCTTCTATGTAGCTGTCCCACAGCGGGGCTTTTTTCTTCTGTAGCTCACCGATCAAACGCTTGCGGTCGGCGGCGCGGGGCTGGGCGGCAATGTTGAGGTCGCGTTCGGCAAACCATTCCACTTCTTGTAGTTTGATGCGGTCCCACGGCGGGTTGCCAATAACGGCATCGAAGCCACTGGCCGATCCCTGGCCGAAGACGGTTGGGAAACTGGTCCACCAGTGAAAAAAGGTTTCTCTAGCTGCAAGTGCGCGGGCGCGAACCATCCAGTCGTTGGCTGCGCGGGTGGCGTCGTCGTCTCCATCGATCTGGCCAGCGGCCAGCACGGACACCAGGTTGTGGTTGGGGTCTAGCAGGCGCAGCAGCCCTGCTGATTCCGGGTGCTTACCCGCCAGCAGCTCTGCTTCGCGCTGCTTGTCGTCTGCAGGCAACTTGAGCAGGCGCGTCAGTTGGCTGATCTTCTCCACTGGCCATCCTGGCACCAGCCAGCGCAGCGCACGCCAGAAGTCCAACACGGCGTGCATGGGGGCCACGTTGGCGGCGGCCTCGGCCGCGAGTTGCTTGGAGAGTTGCGCTTCGGCAATATCCACATCGGTCAAGTCGGCAACCTGGGCAATGTTTTTTGCTGCGCGGGCCAGACGGTCGAACTCGCTTTGCAGCAGCAGCGCACCCAACTCCTGCAGGTTGCGTTGCACGCCATCGAGCCTCTCGCCGTGCAAGCTGTCGCCGACCTTGAGGTGATGGTCCAGAAAACTCAAGGGCGCGCCGACAGTAAAGGTGTGCAGCCACAGCGCGGTCTTGGCCAGCTCCACAGCCATGGGGTTCTTGTCCACGCCGAAGATGGTTTTCTTCAAAATCATGCGGCGCACGATGTGCCGATCGTCCAGTTGCGCATCGGTCACGGCCCAGCCGTGGTCTTTGGCCGTGGTCTTGATGCTGGCACGGATGGATGCAATGCGCTGCAAAATCGGGCTTTGCCACGGGCGGCCCGCTTCCACCAGATGCGCGGCCCAAGGCTGTTCGTTGACCAGATGGGTAGCTACCGTGACGGCTTCAAGAACGCGGTCGGCCAGATCGTCCACCAGCGCCACGAGGAAGTGGCCGCTGCCCATGGCGGGGTCGCAAATCTTGAGTTCCAGCATCTGAACGGCAGGATCAAGTGAATCGGTCTGGTTCTTGTCGGACGTGCCATCCAGAACCGTCCACTGCGCTGTGGTGAGACTTTGTTTGCCCTTCCACGCTTTGATTTGCTTTTCAAAGGCTTCGATGCGCTCGCGCGCCAGCAGCCCCACCGACTCGCGCAGGATCAGCCGCACCAGATCATCATGCGTGTAGTAGCTGCCCGAGACCTTGCGTGCAAAGCTGGCCGGCTGGGCGGTGATGCGGTTGACCTCGGGCTTGTCTTTGTAGTCGTCCTTGGCTTGCACCTCGTGCACCAGCGTGTATTCCAGCAGGCGTTCGTAAATGCCGCCCAGATGAGACACCGACAAGTCGCGGTAGTTGATCCAACCGCGCAAAAGGTCTTCAGTGCGGCGTGACAACGCATCGATGATGGGCGCCATCACCGCGTCGGGCACGCGGGTGCGCTCCAGCAGCGGCGCGCGGGCGCGGTCAAACAGGCCGCCGTTGTAGGCGGGCATGCCTACCGCGTCGTCGCCCTCGTCAATCAGCAGGAACGCGCCCTGCAAGTCGCGCCAGATGTTGTCGAGTTTGGTGGAAAACACCTCGCCTTTGTCCACGGCATCGCGCACGCGCTCGCGCAGGCGGCGCACGCTGTACGGGGCGTAGCGCGCATCGCGCACGGGCAGCAGGTTGCGGTCTTCGGCGTAGAAGAGAAACAACAAGCGGTACAGCAGCACCAGCGCCGATTCGCGTACTTCGTCCAGATACTCACGGGTGAATTGCTGGCGTTTGAACTGGCCGTAGCCCACGGTTTGCGTAACGGCGTGCAAGTCGCCACGAGCCAGTGCGTCGGCCAGTTGCGGAAAAACTTCGCCAAACACGCGTGCGCCCAGGTCTTGCGAGACCTTCTCTTCGTACAGCCGCGCTTCGTTGAGGGCGTAGGCGTGAAAGGTGCGCTCTGCGCCGTCCCAGCTTTGAGGCAAAAAGGCACTGCGTTGGAAAAACAGGAAAAAGAGCTTGAGCGCGTGATCAGGCTCTACTTCGTCCAGCTCATGCTGGATGCCGGGCACGTTGAGTGCGCCAGCCAGATCAACTTCAAAAAATTACTCCGCTCGGGAGCGGGCGTCTTGCCAGTAAAGGCGCCACACCGCGCCATTGGTCAGCAGGCCCCATTTGACGGCGCGGTCCGACGCCACATCGGCACGGCTCAGGTAGCGCAGCATTTGCGACGACGGCGCGTCCGGGTCAAACGCTTCGGTACTGTCGCCCCGGTCCAGCGGGCGCAGCCAGCGCTTGGCTTCCAGAATGGCCAGACCATGGCGGTAACGGCGGTCGTCTTTGGCCTCAGTCAGTGCGGCGGCTTTGCTCTGACTGTTGGGAAACAACAAAACATCAGGCACGTCCTCACGGCGCTTGCCTGAAAGGTTGACCTGCGGCAAGTAGTCATCACCCCAGCCGAGCTGCGCCAGCACCTTCTCAATGATCACCTGCTCGGTTTGCGCTTCGTTGATGGTCGATGCACTGTCCAAACCGCTGAAGACGCTTTGCAGCGCCTGGCGAAACACCGCAAAGGCTGAATCGGTAAGCGCCTGGTACGGCGGCGTCTCAGTCACGCCGCGCGTCAAGAAGTCCTGGGTGAATAACTGGCCCTGCATGGATGCGTTTTTTATTGGATGCGAGCCTGGCGGCTGAAGGTGAAGGTGGCGGCCCAGCTCAGGCCTTGGCGTCAAAGCGGCCGCTGAGTAGTTCCGGCAGGCGTTGCGGCCCCATCTTGAAGCCGCAGGCCTGGGCGTGACCGCCACCGTGCATGCTCTCGGCCAGAGGAATGCAGTCAAAGCCCGGTTGTGAGCGCAAGCCAATTTTGACCACACCAGTTTTATCGATGCTCCACATCAAGGCAAAAGTGCCGCTTTTTTCGGAGAGCATATGGCCAACCAGACTGTGAAAAATGCCGGGCGCATTGACCATCAAGCCAGCCTGACCATTGAAGGTGAGGGTTTGCGCGCTCTCGGCGACCAGGCTGGCAAGTTTTTTGTATTTCTCGTCCATCGCGCAACCGCGCTCAACGTAAGCTGCCAACTGCGCGGCGTCAAACGCAGCGATTTCCCGCCAGCGCTCAAACTCGAACGCCTCCATGTCGAGCGCCGACAAGAAACCGGCACTCTGCGGATACTGCCAAACCCAGATGTCTCGGTCTTCCACAAAACGCACCAGATCGGGGATTGCCTGCTCGGGTAAAAAATACTCCCAGGCCAGCCGGGCACCCGACTTGTGCATATCAAAATGCACGATACCGTTACGGCAAACAAAGCTGCCCAGTTTGTCGGCCGCGCTCTTGTGATGGTCGAGCAGCACCAGCTTGGCCGCACGCTCGTCAATGCGTTGCATGATCTCGGTCGCAAAGGAAAAATCGAGAATATAGACCGCCCGACCTTGCGGTGCTGGCAAGTCACTGACCGAATTGATGTCACCGTGATCCAGCCCCAAAAACTCAGCCTTGCCGTCAAAATAAAGCCAGGCCGCCAGCGCGGCAGCAAAGCCATCGGGGCAGTTGTGGCCATGGTAAAGAATTAAAGGTTTCGGGTCGTTTTTGGCAGGTTTAATCAAGAGGCTCAGGGGCAAACTTTTCATCATGGCGAATCATACCGTTACGGCGGACGTTTGATTTTCTTGAAGCGAATGGCTCGGTCAAGCTCGATGGCATCCTTCTTGATCTGACGCTCGGCGTCGAGCTGTTGCCCGCTCGCCAGCCACTGGGCAAATTCACCCGGAGTTTCGAGCGTGATGCGCCCCAGCGAAGCGGCGCGAAAGTCATATATCACGATCTCGGCCGATTTTTGCAGATTGACACCCCTGCCCGATTGCAGAGCGCCGCGTTGGCGGCCAATCGCTTCCAGCAGTTCCTCGTCTTGCAAGTCGGCAGGCGGCGCTGTACCTGCAAGTTTGTAGCGCGCCGCCAGCATTGCGGCGTAATGAGTTTTCAAATAGCCCAGTAATTCCAGCGCCACTTCTTCTTCATTGAATGCATTGCGGCCAATGGCCCCGCTGGCGGCCAGGTTGTAGCCGCTCTTGGCAACGATGATGCGCGGCCACAGCATGCCGGGCGTGTCGTACAAATAAAAGTCGTCAGCCAATGAGATGCGTTGCTCCAGTTTGGTGATGCCCGCCTCATCACCGGTCTTGGTGGCGCGTTTGCCGGTAAGGGTGTTGATGAGGGTGGACTTGCCGACGTTGGGGATGCCGCAAATCAACACCCGCATCGGCTTGACCATGCCGCCGCGGTTCGGCGCGAGCTCAAAGCAGGCCTTGACGAGCGCCTTGGCGGGCGTGCTGACACTGGCGTCGAGCGCGATGGCGCAGGTGCCGCTCTGCGCGTTGTAATGGGCCAGCCACTGCACGGTGCGCTGCGGGTCGGCCAGGTCTTGTTTGTTGAGAACTTTTAGCGTCGGCTTGCCCGCTGTGAGCGTGGCCAGCATCGGGTTGGCGCTGGAGCCGGGCAGACGCGCGTCCAGCAACTCAATCACCACATCGATATTTTTGATGCGCTCCTGAATTGCTTTTTTGGTCAGGTGCATATGACCCGGGAACCACTGAATCGCCATTTCTGTATTCCCGCTTACTCGGCAACGCGAGCGCGCTGCGCCTTGATCTCGGAGCGCTGGCTTTTGGCCTCGCGCAGTCGTAGCCGTGAAGCCCGGCTCGGCCGCGTGGCGCGCCGCACTTTAGGTGGCAGCGCCACGCTGTTGACCAGCTCGTGCAGCCGCATGAAAGCGTCGAGTCGGTTCATCTCCTGCGTGCGCTGCTGCTGCGCCTTGATCACCAGCACCCCGGTCTTGTTGATGCGGCTGTCTCGCAGCGCCAGCAGCCGCTCTTTCACGTCACCCGGCAGCGATGAAGCGCCAATGTCGAAGCGCAAGTGAATCGCGCTGGAAACCTTGTTGACGTTTTGCCCACCCGCGCCCTGCGAGCGAATCGCCGTCACCGTGACCTCGGACTCGTTGATTTGTAGCAACTGTGGAGGATTCATTTCAGCCATGAACAAGCTTCTCCGACAGCGCCACATAGCGTGCCACAAAAGCGCCGACTGCCGTCTCGGGCAAAGGCAACCAGACCACATGGCCGCTGCCTGGCGCCACCGTCACGGCCTGGCCATCGGCGCCCTCCATGCGGTCAAGCTGGATATCAAAGTTGCCACCCGGATGAATGATCTCAAGCCGGTCACCCACGGCAAAACGGTTCTTCACCGTGACCTGGGCCAGGCCACGCTCAGTATCGAACGCGTCCACATGACCCACATACAGGCTGCGGCCCGATTCGGAATAGCCACGCAGATAATTTTGCGTTTCCTCGGGCGTGTGGCGCTGAAAAAATCCCGAGGTGTAACCCCGGTTCGCCAGCCCTTCGAGCTGCCCGAGCAATGCGGGATCGAGCTCGCGTCCGGCCAGCGCATCGTCAATGGCGCAACGGTAGCTTTGCACTGTGCGCGCCACGTAATACGGGCTTTTGGTGCGGCCCTCGATCTTGAGCGAATCAACACCAATTTCCACCAAGCGCTGGACGTGCTCGATGGCGCGCAAGTCTTTTGAGTTCATCACATAGGTACCGTGCTCGTCTTCTTCGATCGGCATGTAACTGCCCGCTCGTTGCCCCTCTTCCAGCAGATAAACCTGATCGGCACCAGCGCCACGTTGCCCCTGCTCGCGCGCTCGTTCAACGGCAGCAAGCGGGGCCAGCACATCACCCGAAGCCTCCACCACACCGGACAGCGTTTTGTAATCCCAGCGACACGAATTGGTGCAACTGCCCTGGTTGGCGTCGCGGTGGTTGAAGTAGCCCGACAGAAGGCAGCGCCCTGAATAAGCGATGCACAGCGCGCCGTGCACAAACACTTCGAGTTCGGTATCCGGGCACTCCTGCCTGATTTGCGCCACCTGATCGAGCGAGAGCTCGCGCGACAAAATCACGCGGTGAACCCCGACACTTTTCCAAAAATGAACCGCTGCAGAGTTAACGGTATTGGCCTGCACCGAGAGGTGAATTTCCATCTCGGGCCAGGTCTCGCGCACCAGCATGATCAAGCCGGGGTCGGACATGATCATGGCGTCGGGCTTCAAGGCAATCACTGGCGCCATGTTTTGCACATAGTGTTTGATCTTGTTGTCGTGCGCAAAGATGTTGGAGACCAGGTAAAACTTGTGGTCAATCGCATGCGCACGTTCGATGCCTTGCTGCAACACCTCGATATCGCCGAAATCGTTGTTGCGCACACGTAAGCTGTAGCGCGGCTGACCGGCATAAACCGCCGCGGCACCAAAGGCAAATGCGGTTTCCAGCATCGCCATTGAACCGGCCGGGGCCAGCAGTTCAGGAGTTCTCAGAGCCATGTGCCGATTATCGGCTTTGCCCGCTGAATCGGGGTTCCAATTCAACTAAACCGATGCCTTGATCGGCTTCAATTCGCATACTACATCACCACACTGGGCGCGCTGGCGCAGTGCGTGCTCCATCACCACCAACGCCAGCAAGGCTTCGGCAATCGGCGTAGCGCGAATGCCGACACAGGGGTCGTGTCGGCCGGGGGTACTGACTTGCGTTGATTGGCCATGAATGTCAATCGACTCGCGCGGCGTGAGGATAGAGCTGGTCGGTTTGACGGCAATCGACAGCTCGAGGTCTTGCCCACTGCTGATGCCTCCCAATACGCCACCGGCGTTGTTGGAGCGAAAACCCTGCGGCGAGAGTTCGTCGCCATGATTGCTGCCACGCGCATTCACGCAGGCAAAACCAGCACCAATCTCCACCCCTTTGACGGCGTTGATGCCCATCATGGCATAGGCAATATCTGCGTCGAGCTTGTCAAACAACGGCTCTCCCAGACCGACCGGCACGTTGGAAGCACAAACGCGAATGCGGGCACCGCAGGAATCACCGGCCTTGCGCAACGCCTCCAGATAAGCGGCCAGCGCCGACACATCTGCAACCGGTGCAAAGAATGGATTGTTCGGCACAAAGTCCCACGACTCAAAAGCAATTGGCAACTCACCCATCTGCGTCATGCAAGCGCGAAACTGTGTCCCGTATTTCTCAAACAGCCATTTCTTGGCGACGGCACCCGCCGCCACCGTCGGCGCCGTCAAGCGCGCGCTGGAACGGCCACCACCCCGTGGATCGCGAATGTCGTATTTTTGAAAATAGGTGTAATCAGCGTGGCCTGGCCGAAAAGTTTGCACGATGTTGGCGTAGTCTTTGCTGCGCTGATCAACGTTCTTGATCAGCAGGCAAATCGGCGTGCCGGTGGTTTGGCCTTCATAGACGCCACTCAGAATTTCCACCGCATCAGGCTCATTGCGTTGCGTCACAAATTTGGAAGTGCCGGGGCGACGCCGATCCAGGTCCGGTTGGATGTCAGCCGCGCTCAAGCGCATGCCCGGCGGGCAGCCGTCAATCACGCAGCCAATAGCCGGACCATGGGATTCACCAAAGTTGGTGACAGCGAATAAATTGCCAAAGGTGTTGCCGCTCATGAGGCGGATTATCTCAGACGATGAATCCGGGCAGTGTCAGCCGACAATAAAAAAGCCACCCGAGGGTGGCTTTTTTATTGTCGAAGTTAAAAACCAGAGCTTACTTCTTGGCCGCAGCGGCAGCATCATCAGCCGCTTTCTTGGCAGCGTCGTCAGCAGGTGCTGCTGCAGCAGCAGGAGCAGCATCGGAGGCGGCAGCAACCGGGGCAGAAGCATCGGCTGCGGGTGCGGGTGCAGGTGCCACAACAGGTGCAGGTGCGGGAGCAGGTGCTTCTTCTTTTTTACCACAAGCAACCAAAGCGGTGGCGGCAATAATTGCGGCCAAAACGAGCGTTTTATTCATTTGAAAATTCACCTAGTAAGTTAAAACAAAAAACAATTTCCGGAAATTGTCCATGCAGAAAAACTGCAAAAACCAAGCAAAAATGACTCGAGTTCTTTTTGCTCCGTCGATGATTGTAGTACAAAAAAAGAGCTGTCCAGGCGAATTTCTATCACAAACCGGCACATTGGTCTAGAGGGAAAACCTTCCTGTTTGGCAGTCAAGCCAGCAGTTCAAAGCCTTCGGTTTCAACACTCACAAAGGCAGCGGTAAGCTCAGCCAGAAAGCGGTAAAAATGTGCTTTGGGGTGGCATTGCAGGTCTTTGCACATCGTCGCCACCCACGGCTGAAGCTGGCTGGTAAAGAAGGCTCGCTGGCTTGCGAGATTGGCCGACGTCACATCCTCGGCCGCAATCAAGTAGCGCATCACCTCGCAAAGATAAGCAATATGGTCCTCCGATTCTGACATGGCCAGATCGCGCACCAGGCCCAGCTTGCGCAGTTCGTCGCGCAGTCGGGCCAGTGGTTTTTCATTTAAAAACCCGCTCAGGTAATACGATGCATAAAGGTAAACCTCGGGCTTGCCAACGCCACCAAACAAGGCTTGGTATTCACCGTCAATTTCCTGGTCAGTCATCGTTCTGGCCACCCCCACCAAAGCCCGCCAGGGCGCTTCCAGAAAAGCACCAGCAGCCGGGGCATCAGTGACGGCAACGCGCAACTGCGCCAACAATGGAGCCGTTGGCGGTGCGTAGTACAAAGTGGCGAGCAAACCATACAGCTCGGCGCGGGCGGTTTCTTCGTCGAGCGCGCTGCCAGACACTAATACGGGTGTTGACATCATGTTCAGAGATCCGTTATTTGGGTTTCATCGCGGGCCGAATAAATATCGATGACGCGGCAGTCGGCGCACATTTTCAGGCGTTCCAGCCCCGCCCCCTGGAACATGCTGTGCCCAGTCAATTTGCCCAGCATCGCTTCGATGGCTTTGAGCGTGCCAAAGGGTTTGCCGCAGCGCACGCAAGCGTAGGGCTGCATTTCATGCAGCACCACGCTTTGTTGGCGCAACGGGCCCAGGTTCAAACGCGGCAGCAGCGCGAGCGCGTGTTCCGGGCAGGTCTTCACGCACAAGCCGCACTGCACACAGTTCTTCTCAATGAACCTGAGTTGCAGCGCCTGCAGGTTGTCTTGCAGGGCGCTCAATGGACAGGCGCTGACGCAGCTCAGGCACAGGGTGCAGTCTTCCTTGTTGATGGTTAGCGCACCCAGCGCAGAACCCGTCGGCAACGCAATCACCTCAACCTTGACCGGCGCGTATTCAATCAAATGATCCAGCGCCAATTCCAGAGTGCTACGTTTGTCGACCTGCACCGCAAAGCCAGCGCTGCGAGCAACGCACTGGGCCGGTGCAGCCTGCAAAGCGTGGTCCAGGTCGGCCAGATCTCGTGCGTCCTTGGCGTACAACAAGCGCAAGTGCTCACCCGCATAGCCCAGCCCCGTGAGAATGGTCTGCGCCAGCGCCATCTGCTTGGCCACAGCCTCGTGGTATTGCGGTGCTTCCTCGTTGGTCATCAAGACCCAGACCTGCGAAGCACCATAGCAAATGGCAGACAGCAGAAGTTCCAGCCCGACCGACGAAGTGTGCCAAAGCGCCAGCGGCAACACCCGCGCCGGAACACCCTGCGTCATCGCATCGAGTTGCGCCGCCCGGCCCAGATCACCCAGCAAGCGCGTCCCGGCTTCCTGGCTGTGAAACAACAAGGCCGCAGCGTGACCGCCACTGCGCGCATAGGTGTTAAGCATCGTCTTGATCTTGCGGCCCAGGTCATCGGCGCGCGGGTAGGCAAAACTCATCGCACCACTGGGGCAAACCGTGCTGCAAGTACCACAGCCCACGCACAGATAAGGGTTGACCAGGACCTGCTGCCGATGCTGATCGCTGCTGATGGCCGACGCTGAGCAAACATCAATGCAGGCCTGGCAACCGGTCTTCTCGTTGCGGCTGTGCGCGCAGAGCTTTTGCTGGTAACTGGAGAAGCGCGGCTTTTCAAACTCCCCCACCAAGGCACGCAGTTGCATCAAAGGCTTGATCGCACGGCCATCCCAACGCAGATAACCCTGTGGCAGCGCATGCTGGCTAAACGCGGGGGTAGCGCGCAAATCAAGCACCAGGTCGAAGGTATCGCTTGGGGTGATGAGCGCGCGGCTGAAATCAATCGCGCCCGCCACCTGACAGACTTTAAGGCAAGCCCGATGCGACTTGCACAACTTCAGGTCAATTTGATAATCCAGCCCGATCGCATCCTCGGGGCAGACTCGCAAACAGGCGTTACAACGCGTACACAAGTCCAGATCAATCGGGTTGTTCTGCAGCCACTTCAGCTCAAAAGCCCCGAACCAACCGGTAAGCGCCTGAATCTGGCCTCCCAGCACAAGATAACGCCGCTCCTGCATGGCAGCGCCATAGCCGAGCGTATCGCCCGCACCGAGTGTGAACAAAGTGATGTCCAACTCGTCCCCCAAGAGTTCAGCGGCGTGCTCGGCAGCCCCCAGCTCGCCAATAATCAGCAGGCGCCCGGCACTCTTGTAGGTCACCGTGGCCACCGGGTCGGGCTCCGGCAGATGGGTTACGGCGAGCAGGGCTGCGATCTTGGGACCAGCTTGGGCGGCATCCTTGCTCCAACCCGCCATTTCACGGATATTGACGAAGCGAACCGGTGCGCAGTCAGGGGCAGCGCGCTCGGCCCCAGCCGACTGCCCTGCCAGTTCGGTAAACAGTCGTTTTTCCTGGGTACAAGCCACCACCAATTCCTCGCCGCTGGCGACGGCTTGCACAAAAGCGCCCACTTCGCGTCGGCACAGCGCGCTGTGCAGCGTCAGCTTTTCATTGAGCGCTGCCCCCAGACCCCGGGCATCCAGAGGCATGGTTTGGTTGCAATCGCAAATCAGGGTGGTCATGTTCTAGGCTTTGCGCTGGGGGCTGGTTCTGGGAGTAGGGTTCCACGTCGGGATTGGAAGGTTGACCCGACTGTGCCACGGAATCGACGCTCGGGGTATGGGGATCATCCCGTAGTTGCGCCTCAGGCGTTTTTTCTTCTTCAAACAGATTGAGAAACTGGGCGCTGACCATTGTGCGAAGCATAGTTTCAGGCAAAGGGTCGGGTTTGGAATAATCGTCAATGTAAATGTCGAGTCGGTCCATTACGTTGTAATGCGGGTCGGCAAAGAGCTTTTTCATGGCGGCATTGCGCACTTCTGGGGCCAAATCGCGCGCAACAAAGGGGGCGAAATTGGAATCAAGGGTAAGCGCCTTGACATCTTCCAGTGTCGGTGCCGGTATCGGTATCGGTTCGGATGCGGGTGTCAGCCCCTCACCCCCGCTTTCTGCCTCAGGGGGTGAGGGCTCCACCACCGCCCTGCCCTCACGCACGGCTTGCTTGCGCTGCGACCAGCGGTCCAAAAAACCCTCAGCCATGCTCGCCCCCTGATTTTTTTTCGACACTGATAAACGCTGGCTGGCCAAAGCGATCCGTCAAAGGCCTGAAACTCTGCGGTCGTTGGCGACGTTTGGGCTCCAGCACATGATGTTCATCAACAAACGCCTGCAACCATTCAATCACAGCCACAGGTGCCGCCACCTGTTCAACCATTTCCTGCGCGTCAAGCCAACGCCCGGCATCGTGGTAACTCAGACTCACCATCACCGGTCGGGCTATTGGTTCCTCAGTCAAAGCAGCCTCTTCCTCCATGCGCCATAAAACAAACCAGCAAGGCGCGAGTGTCGTGAGGTTGAGGACATAACCTTCGGCATCATCGGCAAACAACTGCACCGGCAAGCCCGGATGCAGCCAGCGCTCCTCATCATCGTTTTTGTACAGCCGACGCGGCTCGGTGCCAAAGCCTTCCTCATGCAAGACGACCTCGGCCAGCACCCAGCGCCAGGTCTGCCAGCGGCTCATAGGACCCGCGATGCGCTCACGGCGCATGACGACGGCGACTTCAATGGTGGGGTGGGCGGTGCTCATGGCAAGCTGCAATATACCCCCGAGGCAAATATCGGCAGCCCTGCCAACTACCACGCCGTGCCAGTTCGGCCGAGATCCGGGGCGCCAGTTCGGACAGGCGCAGGTTCCACTCCGGTGCCAATTTCAGTGACGGCGGCACTTCGCTGCCGACGCGCTGCAGCAGGATGGCGGGCGACAGGCACTCAATAAAATCAGCCAGCAGCTCGATGCAGGCTTGTTCGCCGAGCAGCGGCACACTAGCCGGATCACGCTGCCACTGACGCGCCAGCGCAGTGCCGCGCACCAGTTGCAACTGATGAATTTTGAGCGCATGAATCGGCAGCGCCGAGAGCTCTCCAGCACCGTCAAGCATGCTCTGGAACGACTCGCCCGGCAGACCGAGCATGACGTGCGCGGTGACTTCCAGGCCTCGCGCTGCCGCGCGCTGGATGGCGTCGACGCTGGCAGCAAAGTCATGACCCCGGTTAACCCGCGCCAGCACCGCATCGTTGCAGGATTCAACGCCAATTTCAAGTTCGATGATGTGCTCGCGCGCGAGTTCTGCGAGGTAGTCCAGCACGTCGTCGGGCAAACAGTCAGGGCGGGTGCCCAGCGCCAGACCGCAGATCTGCGGATGAGACAGCGCTTCCTGGTAGCAGGCGCGCAACCGCTCAAACTCGCCGTAGGTGTTGCTGTAGCTCTGAAAATAGGCAATGAAGCGCGTGGTCGTGGGATAGCGCCGGTGCAAAAAATCCAGACCCGCATCGATCTGCTCTGTGATGCTCTGGCTGCGCTCCAGATAGCCCGGCGTAAAGCCCTCGTTGTTGCAAAAAGTGCAGCCGCCCCAACCGACCAGCCCATCGCGGTTGGGACAAGTAAAGCCGGCAATCACCGAGACCTTCTGTACCCGTCCACCCCGGCGCACTTTCACCTGCTCGTTCCAGGCGTGGTAGCGGCGCTTACCGAATGGGGAAACGGCAATCGGCTCCGGTCTCAAGTTATCTGAATTGTCTGCGGTTTTCATCCGGTTGATTGGGCGCGTTGCGGTCATTTTCACCGTCAATTGGCTTATGAGGGGCAGGCCTTGCATTTTTCTCAGGTGGCTCCGCCTTGGGTGCTGATTGGAGTGGTGGCATTGGTTTAGCCACAGCCGCAGGTGCGCGCGGTTCGAGTCGTTGAACGGCCGGTTCCGGTGCAACTCTCGCTGGTGGCGGGATGTGCGGCGCGGGCGGTGCGACTTGCGCGGGCAGAGGCGGCTTGTCCTGCCTGAAGCGTTGCGGCGCAATGGCTTTGGGTTCGGCCACGCGCGGCACGGGTGCAGGTAAGGGCGCTGCGATGGGTTGTGCGCGCTGCTGAGCAGGCCAGCGTTGATCCGGCCTGCCGCGCTGCTCCGGCGGCGTTAACGCTGCCCCTGGTGTAAGCGGCCGCACGACAGGCTGAGGCTGCGTCACGACTTGGGGCGCTGCCGGGCGCAGCGTTGGCGGCGCTACGGAGGCAGGGTTAAGCACTTTGACCACCGGTGTCGGCGCCGTCGCTGCCGGTTTCAAGTCCCGACGAGCAGCGTCATCGAGTGGTTTGCCGGGACTCTGCGTGAGTTGGCGTTGTTGCGCCGCAAAACCAACGTGCGCCACAGGCGGCGCAGTGCGGGCGACGACCGGCCGCTCAAACACGTGAGCGGGAGGACGATCACCTGGAGTTGCTGCGCCGCGCACGCTTTGCGCGGTCGGCGCCAGGTGCGGGGCCACCGCCATCGGTGCGCTGCCAAGCATTTCGCCGCCGACCCGCACCGCGGCGCGAGACACCGGTTGCGACTGAACAAATGTGCTGGTCGGCACGGCCACCACGGCACCGGGTACGTGCCGGTTGGTGTACACCACATCGGTCACGTTCGTTCTGTTGTAAAAATTGTTGATGACGGTTTTATCGATCACCGTGTTGCTGTGGTTGACGTTCTCGAAATAGCTGCGACTGGCCGCATAGGAGGGGCGATAAACCTCGCGCGGTGCCAGCGGGAACCAGGCGATACCGCCGACATTGCCGCTGGCAATGGTCAAGCGGAAATTGTCGCCTCCGACGAACGCCACCAGTGCCGGGGCGTAATAAGCCCGGCTGCGCAGCGGTCCCGGTACCCAGCCCCAAGTGCCGCGCATATTGGTCCAACGGCCGTAATGCGACACGGCAAAGCCCCAGGGTGCGTCATCGATCCAGGTCCAGCCCCAAGGATCGATCCAGGCCCAATGACCGTCGCGGTAAGGAGCCCAATCGGCGGCCACGTAACTCGGAACCCAGACGTTACCGTAGCTCGCGTCAACGCGCCAGGTACCGTTGGCATCCAGATCCTGGTAACCCACCACGTCGCGCGAGACATAACGCGCAGAAATCGAGTTGTCAAAAGCGTGGTCGCGCTCGGTGGCCCATCGATCAAATTCATCCGGAGCCGGTAGTACAGAAAACTCATGGTCGCGCAAATCACTGCCCCGGAAGCGATAGCGCTGTTGAGCTGTGACCACATAAGTGACACCTTCTCCGAGCGCCTCGGCCTGGCCCTGGCTAACCATGACATCGGTGGCAGCGCCGTCTGGCTCCACCTCAATGCGATAGCTGCCTGCCTGGCGTAGCGTCAGGGCGAGGTTGGGTGTATCGATTTCAAACACGTGATTGGGCGCGAGATAACGCAGACGCACGTTCAAGCTGCCCTGCGTCAATTGCAATTGGGTGATTTGGTCGTCGAGATTGAGCAGCGAGACGCTGGTGTTGGCGCTCAGACGGATCATGGCACCACCGTCCTGGATTTCAGCACGCGCACCCGACTCCACCCACAGCCGGTCGCCGTTGGTCAGGGGTCGATTGACTGTGGCCTGAACCCAATCATTCTCGCCTGCCGGTGAAAAACTCACTGCGCCCGCGGCATAAGCCAGCCGTGCCACGCGTGCCGGTGGGTCGGCGCTGGCTGTGCCGCTGAAGGCCAAGCCAGCAACAGCCACAACGAAAGCAAAAATCCGAAGACCCAAAGATTTCATTGGCATGACGATTCCTTATGAAAAAACGCAGCAGACACCGGTTGCGATGCAGCCTTAACGCGGCACATGCCCGATTCGACAGCACCCATTACGTTCTGTTGCAATAGCGTGGCCCACGCCTATGCCGCGCCATGCTCATCGTCCGTGCGCGAGCGCACTCAGCGTCAACGCGCCAGGTCGCAGCTACCTTTTGTCGGCCCCGATTGCGTTCTACTCAAGTCTCTTTTGAAATCTTGATGGCCGGAAACTTGGAAGAAAAGTCTTTATTTTTGGCCGCAATCGACACCGCCACCTTGCGCGCCACCGCACGGTAAATGCCCGCCACCTCGCTGTCGGGAGCCGACACCACGGTCGGTTTGCCAGTATCAGCCTGCAAGCGAATCTGCATGTCCAGCGGCAAGGCACCCAGGTAATCCATGGCGTATTCAGCGGCCATCTTCTTGCCGCCATCAGCGCCAAAAATGTGCTCGACATGGCCGCAGTTGCTGCACACATGCACGGCCATATTTTCCACAATGCCCAAAATCGGCACGCCCACTTTCTCGAACATCTTGATGCCTTTCCTGGCGTCCAGCAGCGCGATATCCTGCGGCGTCGTCACGATCACCGCGCCGGTCATTGGCACGCGCTGACTAAGCGTGAGTTGAATGTCTCCGGTGCCGGGCGGCAGATCGACGATCAGGTAATCCAGATCGCGCCAGTTGGTCTGGCGCAGCAACTGTTCAAGCGCCTGCGTTGCCATCGGGCCGCGCCAGATCATCGCTTCATCTTGCGCCACCAAAAAACCGATCGACATGACCTGCACACCGTAGTTCTCCAGCGGATCCATGGTTTTCCCGTCGGTACTCTCCGGTCTGCCATTGATGCCCATCATCATAGGAATGCTCGGGCCGTAAATATCGGCATCGAGCAGGCCCACACTGGCGCCCTCGGCGGCCAGCGCCAGCGCCAGATTGACGGCGGTGGTGCTCTTGCCAACGCCGCCCTTGCCGGAGGCCACCGCCACAATGTTCTTTACCTTGGGCAGCAGTTGCACGCCGCGCTGCACCGCGTGCGCTGTGATTTTCATGTTCACGTTGACCGACACATTACCGACACCGGCAACGCCCTTGGCGGCGGCGATCAGCGCCTTGCGAAAACCGGGAATCTGGCTTTTGGCGGGGTAGCCCAGCTCAATGTCAAAAGCCACATCACCCCCCGTGAGGGTCAAGTTTCTGATGGCTTTGGACGCGACGAAATCGCGCCCGGTATTGGGATCAACCACACTCTTGAGTGCATCCATCAAAGTCTGTTCTGTCACTGTCATTTATTTCTCCTTAAGGGGCTAGTTTAGCGGCGACTGTTTTAACCTTGCCGGCAAGGGTGAATCAGGGTTTCCACCGTCACCGGAAGTGCCATCGCCGGTTGATAATGTTCGCATGCCAACCGCAGCACCCTCACCGCACAGCACCGCGCTCTTGCTCACTGGCGGCGGGGCCCGTGCCGCTTACCAGGTCGGCGTGCTCGAAGCCATTGCCGACATCCGTAAAGCAGCCGGTGCGCTGAACCAACCCAACCCATTTCCCATTATCACCGGCACCTCGGCGGGGGCTGTCAACGCCGCCGCCTTGGCCTGTGGCGCCGATGATTTTGATGCCACCGTGCGACGCATTGCCAAGGTCTGGAAAAATATTCATGCCGATCAAGTCTATCGATCTGATTCTTTCAGCATGCTGCGCTCGGGCGCGACCCTGGTTGGCCTGCTGGCGCTGGGTTGGCTGATGGCAAGTTGGCGTCACAAAAAGCCAAAATCGTTACTGGACAATGCGCCGCTGGGTGAGTTGCTCAGTCAAATCGTCCCGCTCAAGCGCTTGCCTTATCTGATCCGCAAAGGCCACTTGCAAGCGCTGGCGATCACCGCCTCAAACTACAACACGGGCGAGCACATCACTTTTTTTCAAGGCAACAAGCGCATCCTGCCCTGGGTTCGTTCGCAGCGCCGTTCGGTGCGCGATCACATCACACGCGCCCACCTGTTGGCATCCTCGGCGATTCCCTTTGTCTTTCCGGCGATGGCGCTCAAGCTCGACGGACAGACCCAGTATTTCGGGGACGGCTCGATGCGGCATTCGGCACCGGTGGCGGGCGCGATTCATTTAGGGGCGACGCGGATTTTGGTGGTTGGCGCTGGGCGCATGCATGAGCCCAAAGGCGAACCCCCTCCGGACGGCAATGGCCACTATCCATCGCTGGCGCAGATCGCCGGGCACACCCTCTCCAATATCTTTCTGGACGCCTTGGCGGTGGATGTGGAACGGCTGCGCCGCATCAACCACACTCTCACACTGGTGCCGCCCGAGTACCGCGACGCCAGTACGCTGCGGCCGGTGGAGTTGCTGATGATAGCGCCCTCGCAGCGGCTCGACGCCATTGCCGCGCGTCATGTCGATGAGTTACCGCCGGCCGTGCGAACCATGCTCGGCGGCGTTGGTGTGTCGTCCGCTAAAGCCGACGTCAAAGGCGGCGCACTGGCGAGCTATTTGCTGTTTGAAAACGGCTACACACAGGAACTGATGGCGCTGGGCTATGCCGATGCAATGCGACAGCGCGCTGAAGTCTGCACGTTCTTTCACTGGCATGATCCAGAATCAGGTGCCACCGCGACGACAATTGCGCCCCAGAGAGCGAACGAGCGACGCCGTGACCCGATGCGCTTTCGGTAAGCAGATCAAGGCGCGGGGCGGGATTTATTTTGTTACCGGTTTTGCAAAACTGGTGGAGACTTTTTGAGACCGAGTCCGTACCATGAACTTTTTTAAGGACTCACATGGCCATCTCTCCTCACTTCTTCAACAAGCGCGAAACCGAACTCTCCTCGGCACGCCGCACCATTCCCGCGCCAGGCATCGAGCCGAGCGCAGTGCCGACGGTGGCCATTCCCGTCCATGTCATCCCGCTGGAGACGCAAGGTGGCAGCAAGCTGACGGTGGGGCCCAATATCAAACTCAAAGGAGTGGAAATTACCGATTGCGACACCCTGCTGGTCGAAGGCCTGGTGGAGGCGACCATGGATTCTCGGGTGATCCAGATTTCGGAACGGGGTGCTTTCAAGGGTTCAGCCGAGATCGACATTGCCGAGATTCATGGCCAGTTCGATGGCAACCTGACGGTGCGCCAGAAATTGACGATCTATGCCACCGGCAAAGTCACAGGCAAGATTCGCTACGGCAAGATAGTGATCGAAGAGGGCGGTCAGCTCACTGGTGAAATCCAGTTCGGTGCCATGCAGGTTGCCAGAACCGGTGGTCTGGAGAAACCGGTCTTGTCAGTGGCCAGGTAAGTCCGGCGTTCGGTGATGCCCATCGAACGCCCATCGGCTGACTATTGGAGTGCTTCGTTGAATTTCTTCTTGATGCTATTACCCTGAGCCTGAATATAGTCGTAATCAACCTCGATGACTTTCAGACTATTAAAGTCCGGGCTACCCTTGGGCGCAGCCACATCCGAGCGAGCTGCATAGCCACCAGACTTGGGAAATATCTCTTGAACTTCCTTGGTCAGCATGAAGGTCGCAAATAGCTTGGCAGCATTGGGATGGGGTGAACCCTTGACCACAGAAGTCGGTGACGGTATCACAAAGACGCCATCAGCAGGATAGAGGGTGAGCACATCATGGCCAGCCGCGCGGTCGTCAGCGGCGTAAGAGTCCAGTGCCCCCACCGCAATCAGCCGCTCGCCTTTCTTGATCATGTCCGATACCTGCTCATTGCCCTGAACGACCATGATGTCATTCTTGCGCAGACCTTGGTAAAAAGACCAACCCCGCTCTTTTGACATCATGCCCACAACAGAAACCTGTAGTGACGTGAAAGAGGGGTCAGTCATGACCATCTTGCCCTTGTATTTTGGATTAAGGAGATCGCTCCAGGTTTTGGGTCGATCAGCCGCCGCAACCTTGTCGGCGCGCAGGTAAATGGTCATGACATTGAGGCGCTGAGCGACAAAGAAACCCTTGGTATCTTTGGCAGAAGCGGGCAAATTGTCAATCCCAAGCGGCTTGAAGGACACGAACAGGCCTTTTGCTGCCATCTGGGTGGCGGCGGCCGGGTCGGAATGGGTTAGCACGTCAGTGGCCACCATACCGGCTTCAATCTCCTGATTGAATCGGCGCAGGATTGCCGAGCCGCCCGAGCGAAAAAGCTCGACTTTGATTCCTGTTTTTTTCTCAAAAAGGTTGGCAATCTCCTGCGCCTGCCTGATCGGGGTGGAGGTATACCAAATCACCTTGCCCTCTTTTTTGGCGGCGGCTTCATTTACCGAGTCGGCAGCCAGCACTGGAGCAGAGAACGCTGTGACCCCCAGCACAAGCGCAGCGATGGGAGCAAAAATCATGCTGCGCCGAGACTTGACATGAACTGAGGCATTCGTCGGGATATTTTGGAACATTGTGTCTCCTGGTTAATGGGTGATGCTTAGGCCATAGAAATTCAAGCTTGCAAAAAAATCGATATGGTGTCTGGATCAATGACCAGTGCGACCGAGTCACCCACCTTCGTTTTATCCATGGGATGCGTCTGAACCCGGATTTCCTCGCCCGAGGACAATAGCACGAAAAGTTCTGACAGATTGCCCATAAAGGTCTTGGATGCAACAGTCCCGAGCAACTGCCGAGCGCCTGCTAGGACTGGCTCCAGGCGAATGTTCTCAGGCCGCACAATAAGCTCCACTTCGGCAACACCAGTGAGACCGGCGGGAGCCGACACCTGAAAACTTAAACCACTCGGAAATATCAAAGTTGCCTGACCGCCCTCAACCGGCGTTGCTTGCACCTTAAAGACATTCATCAAGCCCATGAAATCAGCCACTCGGCGGCTGGCCGGCTTCTCATAGACTTCAAAGGGGGTGCCGATCTGCTCAACCTCGCCCTGGTGCATCACAACGATTTGATCGGACAGGGCCAAGGCCTCTGCCTGGTCGTGGGTCACATAGACAAAGGTGATGCCGGTGCGCCGTTGCAGCGCCTTGAGCTCAATGCGCATCTTCTCGCGCAGCTTGGCATCAAGGTTGCTCAACGGTTCATCAAGCAGAAGAATATCGGGCTCAACCACAAGACTTCTGGCCAGTGCCACCCGTTGCTGTTGGCCGCCACTGAGTTCATTGGGAAAGCGTTTTTCATAACCGCCCAGATTGACCTGGGACAGCGCTTGCTCAACCTTTTGGCGCACGGTTGCTGCATCCATGCGTCTGATATTGAGTCCAAAAGCGACGTTTTCATAGACCGTCTTGTGCGGCCAAATCGCATAATTCTGAAAGACCATTCCCATACCGCGTGACTCCGGAGGGACAACCTTCTGCGCCGAGGAGACTTGGCGCTCACCCACCAGAATCTCTCCGTGGTCGGGTGTGATGTAACCCGCAATCAAGCGCAGGGTTGTGGTCTTGCCGCAGCCGCTTGGGCCGAGCAGGGTCAAAAAGGTTCCGTCAGGTACGGCAATATTGACGTTCTTGACGGCGGGCTTGTCAGAAGCGTCACCGTAGGATTTGGAAAGATTGCGAATGGTAATTCCGGCCATGTCAGGGTTCCCGTCTAAATTTTTCGAATACGGCCACCGCCAACGCGGTAGGCCAGCCACATGGCAAAGCTGATGATGAGCATATTGATCATGGCTAAAGCCGCAACCGGTTCGGTGTAACCGGTTTCATACAGGTTATAGACCGCCACGGCCAGGGTCATGGTTTTTGAGCTGAACAAAAGAATGGAGGCGCTCAGCTCTTGCACCACCGGCACAAAGACCAGCAGCCATCCCGCAAAAAGCCCGGGCCGAATCAGCGGGAAAGTTATCTGGCGCATAACCTGGGACCATTTCGCCCCTAGGATCTGGGCACTCTCTTCAAGCGATGGATCAATCTGTCTCAAAGCAGAATTGCTGGAACGAACCGCCAGCGGAATATAACGACCCACATAGGCAAGCAAGAGAATGCTCAAGGTTCCGTACAGCGCCAACGGCATGTGAAGCCAGAACCGGATCAAGGCCACGGCCATCACGATTCCCGGCAGCCCCAACGGAATCAGGGCAGCGTAGTCCAGCGCTTTGCGCCCCGGCAGCCGGGTGCGCAAGTCGATCCAGCTGACCAGCCCACCAATCACCACTGCCAGCGAGGCTGCCAGCGTCGCCAGAAATAAACTGTTGACGATGGCACGCCGTGTGACGTCGTATTCGAACAGGATAAAGTGGTAGTGCTTGAGCGTGAGCCCCTTCCAGAAATCCAGTCCCCAGGAGCCCGACAAGGACACAGCTGTCAGGGTACCGAAGGGTGCAATGATGGCCACCAAAAATATCAGAACGCCAAAGCCAAACAACAGCCAGCGCCAGGGACCCAGATCGAGAAGCTGGGGTCGGGAACCCTTGCCGCCCAACGTAACAAATGATCGCCTGGCCAGATAACTGCGCTGCAGGTAGAGCGCCGCCATCGTGATCACCACAAATACTAGGGACAAGGCCGCTGCCAGGCCGTACTCGGGCGGGTAATCAAAGAGCGAATAGATACGGGTTGGCAGAGTCACGATCCGGGCCGGCAACCCGATGATGGCCTGCGAGCCGAAAAGGGCAATGGCATTCACAAACGCCAGCAAGGTTCCAGACAGAACTGCCGGGGCGACCAGCGGCGCGGTGATGCTAAGCGCCGTGCGAAGTTTTCCAGCGCCCAGAATCTGGGCCGCCTCTTCATATGAGGCATCGACCGACTCCAGCGCGCTTCGGGCGAGCAAAAAGACAAACGGAAAAGTGTGTAGCACGGTGACCAGGACCAACCCTGCCATGGAGAATATGTTGAAGGTCAGTGCAGGTAGTCCCAGGACATCCCTGAAGAAGACGTTCAGGACCCCCGCATTGGGGCTAAATAAATCGACAAAAGCAATTGCAGTCAGAAAGGGTGGTGCCAGGTAAGAAAGCGTGGCAGTGGCAGTAATCAAACCCTTGCCTGGCATGTTGGTGCGAGCGACTGCCCAGGCCAAAGGCAGGCCGATAAAGATGCTCATAAATCCTGTCCACGCTCCCAGTTCGAGGGAGTGCCACAAAGGCAAGAGGTAAAGACTACTGGAAAAAGCCTCTTTGAAATAGCGAAACGTGAGTCCAGATTCGTCCCAGAAGCTTGAAACCAGCAGGGAGCCCACTGGCATCGCGACCAAAACCACCAGGCAGAAAATCGTCAGCCCGAGGATTAATCGGTCAACTCGAAAGGCTTGTTTCATTTATAAATCATCACTTTGGTATGGGCACCGACGCGCAATTGGCCCAAATACCGACGTTCGGCCAGCTCATATCGAGCTGCGAAATGGCGGTTACTGAAATTGTTTTGGAGCCCCGCAACAGGGTGAACGAAATCACGACACAGGGTTTAATGACGGTTCGTTGCCAACGGGCTAGGTCTAGCGTCTTTATGATAACCGAGTTCGAACCAATTCAGACTTGATACATACCCCACGGACAGGCCTTCGTCTAGACTCTGAACTGTACCCAACCCATCAAAATCCATCACATGAGCCCTTCCCGACTATGAATCCTGGTGTGTATTACGCCGCGCTGGCCTACATGGCTTGGGGCTTTCTCCCGGTCTTTTTCAAACAGCTCATCCAGGTCAATGCGTTTGAAATTGTGCTGCACCGCATGGTGTGGTCGGTTGTTTTCTTGCTGTGCGTGCTGACCGTGCTCAAGCGCTGGTCCTGGCTGCGCAGCGTTGCCCGCCAGCCGCGGGTGCTGGTGGCGTTTGCGGTGTCGGCCCTGCTTTTGTCCGCCAATTGGACGGTGTACGTGTGGGCGGTGCAAAACGCCCATGTGCTCGATGCCAGTTTGGGCTATTTCATTTTGCCGTTGGTCAATGTGGCGCTGGGCTTTGCCTTCTTAAACGAACGTCCACGCCCGGTGCAGTGGCTGGCGGTGGCCGTGGCGGCAGCGGGTGTGCTGTGGCTCACGGTGCAGGCCGGGCGGCTACCCTGGGTGGCTTTGGTGCTGGCGATCACATTTGGCATCTATGGGCTGCTGCGCAAGCTGGCAAAACTGGGCGCACTCGAAGGCCTGACGCTGGAGACCCTGCTGCTGTCCCCTTTTGCCGTGGGGCTGCTGGCGTGGTGGGCCTGGCACGGGCAAGGCGCCCTGGTGCAAGGTGATGCGGCTACCTTGGGCTGGCTGTTGCTGGCCGGGCCGCTGACCGCCATCCCGTTGCTGCTGTTTGCCGCCGGTGCGCGCCGCCTGCCCTTGGCCACCTTGGGCATCCTGCAATACATCTCGCCCAGTCTGCAGATGCTGCTGGGCGTGTGGCTGTATGGCGAAGCGTTTGAGCCAGCGCGCGCCATCGGTTTTTATCTGATCTGGCTGGCTTTGGTGCTGTACAGCGCGGACAGCTTGTGGAGTGCGCGCAAGCAGCCGTTGAGCATGTAGCAAAGCAGGGGCAAGATCACACTAGGACGTTACCGCCATGCGCAACCGGCGCGCTGCGTCTTCCGCCCGCGCATCGTCAATCTCGCGCAGCACGCCCTGCATGTCCACCTCGGTCGGCGCAGGCTCAAAATGGCCAGTCAGCACGGTCTCATTGCTCAGCAAGCCAGCCTGGTACAGACTCCACATCTCAGGGCCGTAGCGGGTAGTGAGCAGCTCCGGGGCAAACTGGCCAAAGAAATCGCGCAGGTTGGCCACATCGCGCAGCAGCATTCGCTGGGCGTGGTTGTTGCCGGCGGCGTCCACCGCCTGGGGCAGGTCGATGATCACGGGAAAGTCCATCCCGTCAGCGTGCGCCAGCAGAATGTTGAACTCCGACAAATCCCCATGCACCACCCCCGCGCACAGCATGCGCACCACCTCGGCAACCAGCGTAGCATGGTGTGCCAGCGCCTGGCTCGGCGTGAAGGCCACATCGTTCAGGCGCGGTGCCGCGTCGCCGTGCGTATCGGTCACCAGTTCCATCAGCAACACACCGTCGTGAAAGTTATAGGGCTGCGGCACGCGCACCCCGGCGGCGGCCAGCCGGTAGAGCGCATCGACCTCGGCGCTTTGCCAGGCCGCCTCTTGCGTCTGACGGCCAAACCTTGTGCCCTTGGCCATGGCGCGGGCCTGGCGCGAGTTCTTGACCTTGCGATTTTCGGTGTAGTCCACCGCTTGGCGAAAGCTGCGGTTATTGGCCTCTTTGTAGATCTTGGCGCAGCGAGTCTCATCGCCACAACGCACCACAAACACCATGGCCTCCTTGCCGCTCATGAGCTGGCGCACTACCGTGTCGATCAGGCCTTCATCAAGGAGGGATTGGAGTCTGGGAGGTGCTTTCATTCAGGCGATTGTGCGCTGCTCGGCGCGCCGCCAGTTGCGCTGAATGCCAGCGCACGAATCGCAAGGCGCCGTCTTTTTCAATTCGTTGGGTTGATTCAAATCCTGGGTCATGTGGCTGCTCTTGATGTGGGTGATGGGTGGCTTCCTGATGTTAGATTGTCGCCCCTCGGTGGCCGAGGCCGCAGCGCCTTCGGGAGAGACAGATGAGTTTTCTCGGCCAGGTACATCAGGGTCGCGCCGGTCTCGAACAGCGCCAACGGCTTGCCACCCGGCCAGTTGGGGTCGGGGACGACCGGAATCAGACAACCCGGTCACCATTGGGCGTGGGCAGCGAGTAGAGCTGCAAGCGATCCGGATGCTGGGCAGGCCACTTGTGGGTGATGTGTGCTTTAGATGATGTTAATCAATATGCCAGATATTCAAACACCTAGTATCGGACAGTCTTTTCTCATGCACAGCCCGGCGTTTCATGGGCTCTTTCAGTTGTCACTTTTTTGGGAGAGATTAAAAATGCTTGATCGTCGTGATTTTCTGAAATACTCTGTTCTGACAGTACCTGCGGTGAGCGGTTTTGCAGTTGTCGGATGCGGCGGCGGTGGCCACATTACGGCCTATCCGATTGCTTCGGAAGTTATTACAACACTACAGAATACGGTCGTGCCGGGGCCAACACCTGCGGTAGCGATTCATCTCAGTGAGGTTTCTAAATTCAGACAGTATGGCTACGGCAACTGGACGCTTGGCGACGCGCTCAAAGCCGAAACCCGCACCGAGCTGATGCCGGCTCTTTACGACGCCTCGACCGTCACCAAAAAAGCAAGGCTTCTGAATTTCTTCACCATCAGCGACGTCCATATCACCGACAAGGAAGCTCCCAATCAGTTGATCTACCTGGGGCAACTGTACGAACAGCAAGTGGCGGTTGCGGCTTCGCTCTATTCGCCCGTCATGCTGTGCAGCACGCAGGTGCTCAATGCCGCCGTGCAGACGATCAACGCCCTGCACCAAAAAAATCCGATTGATTTTGGCATCTCCTTGGGCGACGTTTGCAACAGTGCGCAGTACAACGAGCTGCGCTGGTACATCGATGTGCTTGACGGCAAGGTCATCACGCCAAGTTCCGGTACACATCGGGGCGCCGACACCATCGATTACCAAAAACCTTACCAGACGGCAGGGCTGGACAAATCGATACCTTGGTACCAGACACTGGGCAACCACGATCATTTCTGGATGGGCGCCATTCCGGTGGACCACAGCCTTCGAAGCGACCTTCGGGAGTCCTACACCAGCGGCACCGTCTTCGCCTGCGGAAATGTTCTCGCCGTGCGCAGCAGCATACAAGACCATACCTACTCGATGGGCGTCATTGACGGCTCGACCCCTTACGGCGACATCCAATACGCGGGACTGGCCAGCAGCTTCACCAGCCCGCCGCAGGTTGCGGCCGATCCGGAGCGTCGTCCGCTGCCGAGGAACGAATGGTTGCAAGAATTCTTTGCGACAACTTCAAACCCGGTCGGCCACGGCTTCAACTTGACCGACGCCGGCCAAGGCTTTGCCTGTTACAGCTTTGTACCCAAGTCGTCCCTACCGATCAAGGTCATCGTGCTCGACGACACCCAAAGGGAAGACGATGGCTCCACCGACATTCATGGCCATGGTTTTCTTGACCTGGCGCGATGGACCTGGCTGCGCGCCGAACTTGCGGCCGGCGACATGGCAGGCCAACTCATGATCATCGCCGCCCACATACCGATAGACGTTGAAATACCAGGGACCGCAATGGCTTGGTGGGCCGATTCCCAAAACGCCGTAACGCTGCCGGATTTGAGGGCTGAACTGCAAATCCATCCGAACTTGATATTGTGGCTTTCCGGGCATCGCCACATGAATACCATCAAGGCCTTTGCCGACACCACCGGCAACAAGCCCGAGAATGGTTTTTGGCAGGTTGAAACCTCGTCATTGAGAGATTTCCCGCAGCAGTTCCGCACCTTCGAAATCCACCTCAACAGCGACTACACAATTTCAATCGTCACGACCAATGTGGACCCTGCCGTTCTGGACGGAACGCCCGCAGCCAAATCGCGAAACTATGCCGTGGCAGCGCAGCAGATCGTCAAGGGTGCCAGTGCCGTGACTAACTGGAACCCGACCAATGACCCAAGCATCAAGGCCATGCCGACGGGCTCTTACAACGCCCAACTCTTAAAGAAGCTGAGCCCCGCAATGACCCTGAAAATGCAGACGCTGTACCCAAGCCTCTGAAGAAGTTGGCCCGTTTTTGACTCGTGCCTCAGCGGGTGATCAGCGCGCCGATTCGCGCATTCTGGATGGAAAGCTATGGACCCACCACCGACCAACCGGCGTGCAGGTTGACCTTGTTGTTCTCGTACTCCCACTCTGTACCGCAGCGTTCACAGCGGTACCTGGTAATGGTGACCTGCCCGTGGCTGCGCGGTTCTTTGCGATTGACGCCTTGCATCAGCTCGGCATGGCCGGGGGCACCGCGCCAATTGCGCTGGATGCCAGCGCACGAATCGCAAAGCGCCGGCTTCTTCGATTCAATCTGTTGATTCAAATCCTGGGTCATGTTGCTGCTCTTATTTGGCGGGGCGGTGCAGCGCGCAGAGCTTATTGCCATCGGGGTCGCGCAGATACGCCAGGTAGAGCTTGCCTGCGGCAGCCTCGCGCCAGCCCGGTGGGTCTTCACAGGTGGTGCCGCCATTGGACACGCCCGCCGCATGAAAGGCATCGGCTTGCTCCGGCGACTGCATGGCGAACCCGAGGGTGCTGCCATTGCCGTGCGTAGCGGGCTCGCCATTGATGGGCGTGGTGATGCCGAACGTGCCGGTCGGGCTGCGGTAGAAATAGCGTTTCTTGTTGGCCACGCCAGGGCCAATGCCCAGCGTGCCGAGCAGCGCATCGTAAAACTTTTTCGAGGCCTCAAGGTCGTTTACACCGACCATCACATGACTGAACATAGCTTTCTCCGTTAGGGCCCGGTACCGGGCGAAGTTGAATCGTGAGGATGGTAATCGATGGCTGTTCAATGCTTTGCGGGTCAACCTGCGCTTTCTAGCTACCGCTGCCAACGCATCGGAGCGCTCGGGCGTAACGTTCTGGCTATTCGGCATGCCCACCAGACCGTCCGCCTCGTGGACCCGATCAGGTTGCGCACCCGCGCGAAGGTGGCGATACTCACATTGTCACGAACGAGTTTGTAGCTTTGCATGACGGGTTGAAACAATGGAGACACAAAATGGCATCATTCAAAGAGCGCGTTCTCATACTGTGCAAGACTTAGCATTCCTTGTGGGTAGCGTTAAGCAGGTCGGCAATCCTGGCGGCCTCGTCGCGCAGAGTGGGCAGGCGGATGATCGGTGGCGCCTCGCCATCGCGCCCGTGGCTGATCGGCTTGAGCAGCGAAACGCCGTCGTCGTCTTGGTCTTCGTCGAGCTTTTGTTCCATCCGCTCGGCCACTCGACGCTCGCCCGCAGTCATGCGCGATACGCAGGCGCCAAGCGCTGGAATGAGGGTAGCCATGTTGGTGTTTTGTCCCCGATAGCCTTTGCGCTGGATTATGGCCCCATTGCAAACAGGGTCCGGCACACTGGAGTCATGGGGGCATGGACTGCCGCGGCCTGCGGCCTCGCAGTGACGAACGCCTTCAGAGAAGGCGGCTATGAAACCAATGCCTACTTGGCTTTGGGCCGCCCGTATTTGGCGGTAAAGCTGGCCTGACCCAGACTATTGCCATGAATCATGAATCCGGTCAGGGCAGCGGTGGCATCAGCCGGAACTTCGAGTTTGTCCTTCAATGCATAAACCGTGAAGGTATAACGATGCGGTTTGTCGCCCGCCGGTGGGCAGAGGCCACCCCAACCGGCCACGCCGTAGTCAATGCGTGCCTGACTGGCCCCCTTGGGCAGATTGGCATTGCCGACGGCACCGGCATTGGCAGCAAGCTCAGCTACATCGGCTGGAATATTGATCACCATCCAGTGCCACCAGCCAGAACCACTGGGCGCATCGGGGTCATAAACGGTAACGGCAAAAGCTTTGGTGGCCTTGGGCGCGCCGCTCCATTTGAGCGCCGGTGATTTGTTGTCGCCAGCGCAGCCGAAGCCGTTGAACTCAAAACTCTTGGCGATCATGACGCCGGGCTTGATGTCGGAACTGCTGAGGGTAAAACCGGCCGCCTGTGCAAGGCTGACGCTGCTGAGCAAGGCGGTGGCTAACAAGGCATGTTTGAGGGTGTGTTTCATAGTGATGTACTCCAAGTTTGAGATGAACTTTTTTGAATGATAAATGCGCAAGTCCGGGAGCGCAACAGGGTGTTTCCGTCGTCAAGCGCAAAATTGCGCCAAGGTGAGATTATGAACAACTCTTTTTGGCGCTTGGGTGCTCGCTCTTTGTGGCGCGATCTGCGCTCGGGCGAATTGCGGTTGCTGATCGTCGCGGTGACGCTGGCGGTGGCAGCTTTGACGGCAGTGGGCTTTTTCGCGGACCGGCTCAAGAGCGGCTTGCAACGTGACGCACACCAGTTGCTCGGCGGCGACGCGGCAATTTCAAGCAACAACCCGACCCCCGCAACATTTGCTGCCAAGGCACGCGCACTCGGCCTGGATGTGGTGCAAAGCGTGAGCTTTCCGACCATGGCGCGTGCGAGCGATGACAAGGGCAGCGGCGCGAAGCTGGTCTCACTCAAGGTGGTAGCACCGGGCTATCCACTGCGCGGCAGCCTCACGGTAACGAACCAACCCGGCGCAGCCGAAGCATTGACCCGCAGCATTCCCGCGCCCGGTGAGGCATGGATCGAAGCGGGCCTGCTGGGTGCCATCGGCGTGCAAATGGGCGACGAGTTGCTGCTCGGCGAGGCCCGTCTGCGCATCGCAAAAATCATTGTCAACGAGCCCGATCGGGGTGCCGGTTTCATGAACTTTGCACCGCGTGTCATGATCAACCAAGCCGATGTAGAAGCCACCCAACTGATCCAGCCCGCCAGCCGTTTGAGCTACCGGTTGGCGGTGGCCGGTGCCGACAAACCCGTGGCCGCCTTTGTGGCCTGGGCGCAGAACGAGGTGAAATCGGTGCGCGGGCTGCGCCTTGAGTCCCTGGATAGCGGCCGCCCGGAGCTGGGGCAAACGCTGGCGCGCGCTGAGAAGTTTCTCAATCTGATCGCTTTGCTGGCAGCGCTCTTGAGTGCGGTCGCGGTGGCACTGGCGGCGCGCGGCTTTGCGGCCAGGCACCTCAACGATTGCGCCATGCTGCGCGTGCTGGGCTTGAGCCAGCGCAGTATCGCCTCCAGTTACGCTTTTGAGTTCACCCTGGTGGGTCTGCTGGCCAGCGCCTTGGGGCTGGTCTTTGGTTACGCAGTTCATTTTGTGTTTGTATTGTTGCTGGCGGGTTTGGTGGACTCCGCTCTGCCAGCAGCGGGACTGTGGCCGGTTATTTTTGGCATCGGCATGGGTTTGACTCTGTTGCTGGCCTTTGGTCTGCCACCCGTGCTGCAACTGGCACAGGTGCCACCGTTGCGCGTGATCCGCCGCGATGTCGGCAACCTCAAACCGGCTTCCATCGGGGTGCTCGCTGTGGGTGTGGCGGGCTTTGCCACCTTGCTGCTAGCCGCCAGCAGTGATGTCAAATTGGGTCTGATTGCCGTGGGCGGCTTTGCGGCGGCAACGCTGGTGTTTGCAGCCCTGAGTTGGCTGGCGGTCAGCCTGCTGCGCCGCAGCGTCAACGAGGCCACAGCGCCGCGCGCACTGGTGCTGGCGACACGGCAACTTTCTGCGCGACCGGCTTACGCAGTGGTGCAAGTGAGCGCGCTGGCGGTGGGTTTGCTGGCGCTGGTGTTGTTGGTGCTGCTGCGCACTGATTTGATCAGCAGTTGGCGCCAGGCCACGCCGGCCGACGCGCCCAACCGCTTTGTCATCAACATCATGCCCGAGCAAGGTGCTGCGTTCGTCAAGGCGCTGCGTGTGGCCGGTGTTGACAAATACGACTGGTACCCCATGATTCGGGCTCGGTTGATTGCCATCAACGCCAAGGCGGTGAGCGCTGACAGCTACGCCGACGAGAACGCCAAGCATATGATTGAGCGCGAGTTCAACCTCTCTTACAGCGCGAGCAAACCGGCTCAAAATGAAGTGATCGCGGGGCGCTGGATTGAGGATGAACAGGCTGCCGTCAGCGTTGAAGAAGGCATCGCCAAAACCCTGGAACTCAAACTTGGTGACACCTTGCGCTTTGACGTTGGCGGCGTGCAGACCGACTCAAAAATAACATCTCTGCGCAAAGTTAATTGGGGCTCAATGCGCGCCAACTTCTTTGTCATGTACCCGGTGGCCACGCTGCCCGACGTGCCAGCCACTTACATGAGCGCGTTCAAAGCCCCGCTCACGCCCAATTTTGACAACGCCCTGGTGCGTCAATTTCCCAACATTACCAGTGTCGATTTGACGTCCACCATCGCGCAGGTGCAGCGCGTGCTCGATCAGGTGATAGGCGCCGTCGAGTTTTTATTCAGCTTCACGTTGGCAGCCGGGCTGGTGGTCTTGTTCACCGCCGTGACGGCAACGCGGGACGAGCGCGAGCGCGAGTTTGCCATCATGCGCGCGCTCGGTGCCAAGGGCAGCTTGCTGCGCCAGGTGCAAAGTACCGAACTGATCGGGGTCGGTTTGCTGGCCGGCTTGCTGGCGTCGCTGGTGGCCATGGGGGTGGGTTGGGCGCTGGCCAAGTACGTGTTTGAATTTGAGTGGGTCGTTTCACTTTGGGTGCCCCTGCTGGGCTCATTGAGTGGCGCACTTTTGGCGCTGACGGCGGGCTGGTGGGGCCTGCGCGAGATCTTGCAGCGCCCGGTGATGCAGACCCTGCGAGGCACCGAACGGTAATTCGATATCCAAATCATCCCTGTCGTTGTTGTCTCGCCTTGCCGTGCTAAAGCACTGCCTGCGGCTCGACGCCTAGACATGAATGATTTGGAAATCGAATGGCTTGCGTGAGTGTCCAGGCCTTCACCGGCGGGATCGTGTCATATAGAGGTAAAGACCTTCCACTTTGTCTCGCGCCCAGGGTGTTTTGCGCAAAAACTTCAAGCTCGAGGCGATGCTCGGATCGCTGGTGAAACAGCGCACCGGGACGCGTTCACCCAAACCGGGCCAACCGTAATGCTCTACCAGTTGAATCAGAATCGCCTCAAGCGTCAAGCCGTGCAACGGATTGCGCGGCTGGATCGGTAGCAAAGGCGGAGTTGACATAGCCCAACAAATGTTCAGGGAATCAAGGCCAAGGCGTGCATATAGTCCGGCTGCACCATCAACTCATCCCACGACGGGCTGACACTGCGCGGCAACAAGGCATGGCAACGGTAGGCACTGGCCTCTTGCATTTGCCATTGACCTTTAAGTTGCGCTTCGGTCAAGCCGTCAATCAACTGATCCAGCTCAGCGCCACCTTCCAGAGACTGGTTGCACAGCAGCACCATGTCGCAACCGGCGTTCAACGCAGCCAGCGCAGCTTCGGTATAACTCAGCGTTTTCCCGTCCATCAGTCTGGCGCCAGCCATCGACAGATCATCGCTAAAAATAGCACCGCCAAAACCAAGCTGGCCGCGCAGGATGTCACCCAGCCACCGATGCGAAAACCCGGCGGGCCGGGCATCTACCCGGGGATAAATGACATGCGCCGGCATCACCCCCGCCAGTGTCGTATTGAGCCAGCCGTAAGGCGCAGCATCGTCAGTCAAAATGGTTTTCAGGCTGCGTTTATCAACCGGGACTGCAGTGTGGGAATCAGCCTTGACGAAACCATGGCCGGGAAAATGTTTGCCGCAATTGGCCATGCCGCTTTGCAGCAGGCCATGCATCAAACTCTTGGCCAGCAGGCTGGCCACACGCGGGTCACGATGGAAGGAGCGATCGCCAATGACCGAGCTCTCACCGTAGTCAAGGTCCAAAACCGGGGTGAAACTCAAATCAACCCCGCAAGCGCGCAGCTCGGAACCCAGCACAAAACCACAGGCGCTGGCAGCGTTACAGGCACGCATGGCACCAGTGCCAACGCCGGTTTTGCCATCATTGAGCCACATCTGGCCTAGTGAGCGCATCGGCGGCAAATGAGTAAAACCATCGGTCTTGAAACGTTGCACCCGGCCGCCTTCGTGATCGACGCAAATAAGCAAGTCTTTGCGTGCTTTTTTTATGTCACTGCACAAGGCACTGAGTTGCACGCGACTCTGCCAGTTGCGTGCAAACAAAATCAGGCCGCCAACCAGCGGGTGTTTGAGACGCTCCCGGTCAACTTGAGTCAACGTCAAACCGGCAATGTCGATGATCAGAGGGGCGTGTTGTGGCATCGTATTTTTTTACTAAAACAGTTTTTTGTTGGTTTGCTGAAAGCATTGTATTTCCCCTGCAAACTTGGAACTTGACCGTAATTCCATTTCTAAATCATTTCTGTCTAGGCGTCGAGCCGCAGGCAGTGCTATTGCACGACAAGGCGAGACAACAACGACAGGGATGATTTAGAAATGGAATAACCCATACAAGCCTTGGGTAATCTGTTGTGCCACAACACCCAATATCAGAATCACGGAATTTGTGGCGATGGTTTATATTCATGTATAAATTTCAACCGTCACATGCACCCGATCCGCCAGCTTCTTCTCGACCATGGTCTTGGCATTGTCCGCAGCAAAGGCCTGCGAGGGCTGACAGCCAAGCCCATTGACCCATGACAACTCGCATCAGGCAAAAACCCATGAACCTAAAGAAAATCATTCCCATCCTGCTCATTCTGATCGGCATCGGGGCAGGCATTGCCTATTGGAAGATGTTTGAACATCCATCGGATGCCGCGCCGCTGTATGGCAACGTGGACATCCGTGAAGTGAGCCTGGCGTTTCGCGTGGGTGGCCGGGTAGCCGATGTCAAGGTGGACGAAGGCGACCGCATCACGCCCGGCCAAATACTGGCCCGGCTGGACCCCGCACCGCTGGAAAACACACTGCACACCGCGCAGGCACAACTCGCCTCCATCAGCGCCCGCAACGCGCTGCTGCATGCGGGCTATCGCAGCGAAGACATTGCCCAGGCCAGCGCCAAACTGCAAGCCACCCGTGCTGCGCTGACCCAAACCGAGGCCGATCTGGCACGCCAGCAAGCACTGGTCCCGGTCGGCGCGAGCGCCCAGCGGGCGCTGGATGCGGCGCTGTCGGCCCGTGATCAGGCACAAGCGCAACGGGACAGCGCCCAGGCTGCGTTGAAGCTGAATACCCAGGGTTTTCGCAAACAGGAAATCGCCGAATCAGACGCCCTGCTGCAACAGGCCCAAGCGAATGTGGATAGCGCCAAACTGGCACTGAGCGACGCCGTGCTGTTGGCCCCCAGTGAGGGCATGGTGCTGACGCGGGCGATTGAAAAGGGAGCCATGGTGCAAGTCGGCACCCCGGCATTCAGCGTGTCGCTGACCCAGCCGGTATGGGTGCGCGTCTATGTGCCAGAACCACAGTTGGGGCTTTTCAACAGTGGAGCGAAGGTGGACTTGAGCACCGACAGCCGCCCCGGCAAGCCTTATCACGGTGTGGTCGGATTCGTCTCACCAACGGCGGAGTTCACACCCAAATCAGTGGAAACAACGGATTTGCGCACCTCACTGGTGTACCGCCTGCGCGTGGTGGTGCAAGACCCGGACGGGCAGTTGCGCCAGGGCATGCCGGTCACCGTGAAGCTCGCGCCCTGAACGGACGCAGCCGTGAACACTGCACCGATGACCCCAGCGGAGCGCCATTCGATTCAGATGGAAGGGCTGGTCAAGTCGTTTGACGCAGCACCCTCCAATGCCATTGACGGCATCACCACCAACATTGTCAGCGGCACCATTACCGGCCTGGTCGGGCCGGACGGCGCGGGCAAAACCACCCTGCTGCGCATGCTCGCGGGTTTGCTTACGCCGACCCACGGCACGGTGCGCGTGCTGGGCCTCGACCCGGTGCAGGACGCGGACGCCCTGCGCATGCAAATTGGCTACATGCCGCAAAAGTTTGGACTCTATGAAGACCTGACGGTGATGGAAAACCTGACCCTCTACGCCGACCTGCGCAACGTGGTTGGCACCGCGCGGCGCGAGAGTTTTGAGCGGCTGTTGAACTTCACCGATCTGACACGCTTTACCGGCCGTTACGCGGGCAAGCTGTCCGGCGGCATGAAGCAAAAGCTCGGTCTAGCCTGCTCCCTTTTGGGCACGCCTCAAGTGCTGTTGCTGGATGAGCCAGGCGTCGGGGTGGACCCGATCTCGCGCCGCGAACTCTGGAAGATGGTGAGCGAGCTGGCTCAGGGCGGCATGACCGTGGTCTGGAGCACCGCCTACCTGGACGAAGCCGAACTGTGCCAGGACGTGCGGCTGATGAACAACGGGCGCTTTATCGCCAGCGGTGCGCCACGCGAACTGATGGACGCCATGCAGGCTCGCTGCTGGCAGATCACGCAAATCGCCGGCCACCGGCGCGATGTGCTACAGCGGGCCTTGCGCCTGCCCGACGTGATCGACGGCGCCATTCAGGGTCACAACGTGCGCCTGGTGCTGCGTGAAGGTGCAAAGTGCCCTGATCTTGCAACGTTGGAGGCCGGGCCGCAGGCGCAATGGCTTCAGGTGCAGCCCCGGCTGGAAGATGCATTTATCAGCCTGCTCGGCGGTGGACCAGGCGGTGATTCGGCGCTGGCGCAGGTGACGCCGGTAGTGCATCTGAGCGCCGATGTGCAGCCCGATGCGGTGATCGAGGCGCGCCAGTTGACCAAGCAGTTTGGCGACTTTGTTGCCACCAAAGACATCAGTTTCAAGGTGAAACGCGGTGAGATTTTCGGCCTGCTCGGGCCCAACGGCGCGGGCAAATCAACCACTTTCAAAATGGAATGCGGCCTGCTCAAACCCACTGCAGGCCAGGCGCTGGTAATGGGCATTGATCTGAAAACCAGCCCCACAAAGGCACGCCAACGGCTGGGTTACATGGCGCAAAAGTTTTCGCTCTACAAGCAATTGACCGTGCAGCAAAACCTGGTGTTTTTTTCGGGCATCTATGGCATGACCGGGCGCACGCAGCAAACCAAGATTGAAGAGATGGTGACGGTGTTCGGCCTGGGCCCGCACCGCGGCGATCTGGCTGACACGCTGCCTTTGGGTTTCAAGCAGCGTCTGGCGCTGGCCTGCGCGGTGATGCACGACCCGCAGTTGCTGTTTCTGGATGAACCGACCTCGGGCGTTGACCCGGTCACGCGGCGCGAGTTCTGGACCCACATCAACGGGCTGGCGGACAAGGGTGTCACCATCATGGTCACAACCCACTTCATGGACGAAGCCGAATACTGCGACCGTATTGCGCTGATCTACCGTGGCAACATGATTGCGCTGGGCACACCCGATGCGCTGAAGGCCAGCGTTGCCACCACAGAGCGCCCAAACCCGAGCATGGAAGATGCTTTTATTGAACTGGTGCTGGCCGCCGACCGCCAGGAACAACTCACCGAAAAGGCCACGTCATGAGCAAGCAAAGCTCCCTCTCTTTTCGTCGCCTGTGGGCGCTGTGCCGCAAGGAGTCGTACCAGATCGTGCGCGACCCGAGCAGCATTCTGGTGGCCTTCATCATGCCGATTATTTTGTTGTTCATCATGGGCTACGCGGTGAACCTGGACGCGGCCGCCGTGCGCATCGGATTGCAGGTGAATGACAACGGATTGCCCGCGCAAAAGCTGGCGCAGGCGTTGCAATCGACCACCGCTTTCGAGGTGCACACCGGCGCGCCGCTCAAAGTGCAGATGGCGCAACTGGCGCAAGGCCAACTGCGCGGCATTGTGGTGATTCAAAGCGACTTTTCCACCAAATGGCTGCAGGGCCAGGGTGGCAGCGCCGTGCAGGTGCTGACCGATGGCGCCGAGCCCAATACCGCCAGTTTTGTGTCGTCATATATGCAGGGCGTTTGGGTGAAATGGCAGCAACAACTGCTGCAAGACAACGCGACCACTGCGGGGCGGGCCGCCACCCCGCTGCCCATCGACATTCGCCTTCGCTCGTGGTTCAACCCCAGCACCGTCAGCCGCAACTATCTGGTGCCCGGCTCGATTGCCGTGGTGATGACGATCATTGGTGCGCTACTCACCTCGATGGTGGTGGCGCGCGAATGGGAGCGCGGCACCATGGAGGCACTGCTGGCAACGCCGGTCACGCGCACCGAACTGCTGTTGTCCAAAGTGCTGCCGTACTACCTGCTCGGCATTATTGCCATGCTGTTGTGCCTGGGAGTGGCGGTGTGGATCATGCAGGTTCCGTTTCGTGGCTCGGTGCTGTCGCTGCTGGGATTGACCTCGCTGTTTTTGGGTTGTGCACTGGGCATGGGTTTGTTTCTGTCGACCGTGTTTCGTAACCAGTTCAATGCCGCCCAGGCCGCGCTGACCTCGGCGTTCTTGCCGGCGCTGATGCTCTCGGGCGTGATCTATGAAATTGCCAGCATGCCGGTGGCGCTGCAGTGGTTTACGCGGATCATTCCCGCCCGCTATTTCGCCAACGCCTTGCAAACCGAATTTCAGGCCGGCACAGTGGGCTCGCTGCTGTGGGCGGATGCATTCTTTCTATTTTTTCTGACCGTTTTCTGGCTCGGCCTGACCGCGCTGAAAACCAAACGCTCACTGGATTGAGAACCCTCATGCTGCAACGCCTGATTCGCCTGATCATCAAAGAGTTGCTGGCCATCCTGGGCAGCCGCCAGGGGCGCGGCATGCTGATCATGCCGGTGATCTTGCAAACCCTGCTATTCCCTTTTGCCGCCACGATGGAGGTGAAAAACGCGACCCTGCTGATCTTCAACCAGGACAGCGGGCAAGCCTCGCAGGAGCTGATTGAACGGCTGGCACAAACCGCGTCGTTCCCGCACCTGATCATGGCTCACAGCGACCACGAATTGACCGAAGCCATTGATGGGCAAACGGCTTTGCTGGCGATACGCATCGCGCCGGATTTTTCTCGTCAGCTCAAGGCGCAGCAAAGCGCCGGGGTGCAGATTGTGATTGATGGCAGGCGTTCGAACAGTGGGCAGATCGCCGCTGGCTACATCACGAACATCGTTCAAACGTATCTGGTTGAGCAAAGGGGAGGTCAGAACGCTGCCCTGACTTTTAGCCCCGAGGTGCGCAACCTGTACAACCCCAACCTGGAATTTCGCTGGCATTTGCTGCCTAGCCTGGTGGTCATCATCACCACTATTGGCTGCCTGATGGTGACGGCGCTGTCTGTGGCTCGGGAGCGCGAGGAGGGCACGTTTGAGCAACTGCTGGTCTCGCCACTGACCCCGGCGTACATCATGGCGGGCAAGGCAATTCCGGGTATCTTGATTGCAATGGTGCAGGGCACGTTCATTGCGCTGGTAGCGCATTTTGGCTATCGCGTGCCGTTTACCGGGTCCATTGCGATGCTTTTTGCCGGCATGTTTTGCTATGGGTTGGCGTTGTCGGGTGTGGGGCTGTTTATCTCTTCTATTTCGAGCACGCAACAGCAGGCATTTTTGGGGGTGTTTGCTTTTATGGTTCCGGCGACGATGTTGTCAGGGTATGTGGCACCGATTGAAAATATGCCGCTGGTGCTGCAATGGCTGGCACAGATTGATCCGATGAGTTACTGCGTTCCCATCATCAAGGGGGTTTTCCTGAAAAACTTTCAGTGGGCGGATTGCTGGCCGCGGTTGTGGCCGATGTTGGGGATCGCGTTTTTTACGCTGACGGTGGCGTTGCGGATGTTTCGGCGGCATATTGCCTGATCAGCAAATTTTATAACTCCCCACTCCCTCAACCCCTCGCCCCACCAAGCAAACAAGCTCACAAAAACAAATTCTGCATCATCATGAACTCTTCTCCACGCCCGCAGTGCATGCGCCAAAATCCACAACAGTCACTTCCCCTGGCCCTCCCGTTAGCGCTATGTATCCTGACCCTGGCAGGCTGCAGCGCCGTAGGCCCCAGCTACACCCCACCGGAACCAAAATCAGTCCCCACACAATACCTGGAACCTTCCGGAAACGCCAACCTGATCAGCACCTGGCAAATACTCCTGGCCGACCCCGCACTGCAGCAATTGCAACAACGCGCCCTGGCCGACAGCCCCGATCTCGCGCTTGCACTGGCCCGATTGAGTCAGGCCCGCGCCGTGCAGTCGGTGCAGGAAGGCACTACCGGCCCGACGCTCAACGCCAGTACGCAAGCCAGCTCCGACAGGCTCAGCAAAAACGGTGAGATGTTCTCCAACGTGCCGCCCATTCAGAACCTGAAAACGCAGTTCATCAACACCCAGGCGGGCTTTGATGCGTCGTGGGAAATTGACCTCTTTGGCTACCAGCGTCGCCTGAGCGAAGCCGCCAAAGCGCGCACCGAAGCCGCCGCAGTTCGCGCGCAAGACGCCCGTGTGTCCCTGACCGCAGAAGTAGCGCGCAACTACCTGGAGCTGCGCCTGTGGCAGCAGCGTCTGCAATTGGCCCAAGCGCAACTGAAGGAGATGGACGACCAGTTGGCCATTACAAAAGTGGCCGTGCAGCACGGAGAGACAGCAAAGATGGATTGGCTGCGCCTGCAAAACCAGCGCGACAACTTTGCTGCAACGCTGCCCGCATTGGCGTTCAGTGAACGACAAAATCTGGCCGCTTTGTCGCCATTGACCGGCAGCTCGATGGTTGAATTGCAAAGTCTGTTGCAACCCACCGGCTCCCTGCCCGCCATGCCCGAAGCCCCCGCCGCTGGCCTGCCCGTCGAATTACTGAAACACCGACCCGATGTGCGCGCCGCCGAGCGCGATTGGGCTGCGGCGAGTGCCGATGTGGGCGTTGCCACAGCGGCGCAATATCCACGCTTTTCACTGGTCGGAAACGCGGGTTGGCAGTCGGTGCATGGCAACGATTTGATGACCGCCGCCAGCGAGTTCTGGAGTCTGGGGCCCAGGCTCAGCCTGCCTCTGTTCAACAGTGGCCGACTGGCAAATCAGGTAAAGGCGAATGAAGCCGCGCTGGACGCAGCCCGCGCCAGTTACCGCAAAACGCTACTGAGTGCGGTGGCGGATGTGGACGCTGCCTTGAGCCGCCTGTCGCGCTATGAATTGCGCCGTACGCAACTGGTGCAGGCTGAAGCGCAACAGCAGGAAATACTGCGTTTGACGCAAGCGCAATTCAATGCGGGCGCGGTAGCGCGACTCGACCTGATTGTGGCGCTACGCAATCTCAACAACCAGCAAGACCAGCTCGCACAAGCGCAAGGGCAAAGTCTGACGGCACTGGTGGCGTTGTACAAAGCGCTGGGAGGCGGTTGGGCAGATCAATGAAACACCAGACACTATTCAGCAGCCATCTCCACCACGCAAAAAGCGACTGCGTAATCGGTTTCATCGGTCAGGCTCAGGTGCGCGCTTAAACCACGAGCTTCAAACCAGTCCTGCAAAACGCCATGCAGCACGAGGATCGGTTGGCCCGATTGCGCCGCCTTGCTCACCTCGCACAAGCGCCAGTTCATGGGACCGGTCATGCCCAGACCAATGGCTTTGCTGAAGGCTTCTTTGGCACTAAAGCGGCTCGCCAGGTAACGCACGCCGCGCTCTGGATTGTGCGCGCTACGCTCTTGCCAGGTAACAAATTCAGCGTCGCTGAGGATTTTTTTGGCAAACCGCTCGCCATGGCGCGCCAGGCTCGCCCGAATGCGGCGCACATCGCAGAGGTCAGTGCCGATGCCGTAGATCATTCAATGCAGCGCAGGTAATCTTTAACAGTAGCGCTGTAGCCCAACTCCAGCGCATCGGCAATCAGCGCGTGACCAATCGAGACTTCGGCCACACCTGGCACGCCCTGGAGAAAGGCACTGAGGTTGTCGCGGTTCAAATCGTGACCAGCGTTAACGCCTAAGCCCGCATCCAGCGCGGCTTGGGCCGCCCGTGCAAAACGTTTGAGCTGCGCTGCCTGCTCTGGTTGACCCCAGGCAGCGGCGTAAGGCTCGGTGTAGAGTTCGACGCGGTCTGCCCCCACGGCTTTGGCCGCCGCCATGACGGTCGGGTCGGCGTCCATGAATAAGCTCACGCGCAAACCCCAGGCATGGGCTTGGGCGATCAGGGGGCGCAATTGATCGGCATCGGCCGGAAAACTCCAGCCATGGTCGCTGGTGAACTGGCCTTCGCCGTCGGGCACAAATGTAAGCTGATGCACCGGCAATTGAAGCTGCACCAGACGTCCCGCGACCGCCATCAGGTTGTGCAACGGGTTGCCTTCAATGTTGAATTCTCGGTCGGGCCATGCCTTCAGCAGTTCGGCCAGCTCACGCACGTCAGCGCTGCGAATGTGGCGCTCGTCCGGGCGCGGATGCACGGTGATGCCATGCGCCCCGGCTTGCAGACACAACGTGGCGGCACGCGTAACGCTGGGGATGCCAAGATGGCGCGTGTTGCGCACCAAGGCGACCTTGTTGAGGTTGACGGAGAGCGAGGTTTTATTCATAGGGATTGCAGGTCAATCATCATTTGCCGCGTGCGCAAGGTACCGACTCCGCAATGGTAATTCAACAGGGTGCGTAATTGTGGTTTAAGCTCGGCCATCACGGTCGAACAGGCGCGCAGGGTTACAGTGAATGGAACGCTAGCAGCCAGGGATTGTTGCAATAAAACCCATTGGTCACCGCTGAGGCTATCCCGATCGGCTGCGTTGGCCTGACGCAAGCCGCCCTCGGGTACCAGGCTGTAACGGCTCTCGGGCTCTAACGTGAGCAGCGTCATGGTTTGAGCATCGAGCAGGGGCAACAAACCAATCTCGCGCAACAGCAGCAACTCAAACGCACGCAGCGCCGATTGCAGGGCTTCGCCGTGCTCCGAGGCAATCACCTCCACGACGTTGTCATAGACATCAAACAATGCCGGATGCGGGTCGTCGCGCGCCAGCAGGGTGAGCAAGAGTTCATTGAGGTAATAACCCGACAGCAGCGCCTCGCCGCTGGGCATCACGTGCCCGCCCTGCCACTCGGCGGCCTTGAGTGTGCGGATTTCAGCCTCACCACCAAACGCCACTTGCAAGGGTTGTAGCGGCAACAAAATCGGCCGGAAGCTCGAACTGGGCCGCTTGACACCCTTGGCCACCAGGGCAATACGGCCGTAGTTACGCGTGAATACTTCGAGAATCAGGCTCGACTCGCTCCAGTCGTAGCGGTGCAGCACATAGGCCGGCTCACCCGAGATGCGTTTACTGGTAGCCAAAGCTGCGAACCCGCGCTTCGTCGTCAGCCCAGCCGGAGCGCACCTTGACCCACAGCTCGATGAATACCTTGGCGTCGAGCACCTTCTCCAACTCAACTCGGGTCTCGGTACCGATGCGCTTGATGCGCTCGCCTTTGTCCCCGATCACCATCGCCTTGTGGGTATCACGCTCAACCACAATAGTGGCGGCAATTTTTAGCAGGCGTTTTTGCTTGCCTCGCCCGGCTTCTTCTTCAAATTTGTCGATCACCACGGTAGAGGTGTAGGGCAACTCGTCACCTGTCAGACGAAACAGTTTCTCACGCACGGTCTCGCTGGCCAGGAATTTCTCGCTGCGATCAGTCAGCTCATCTTCGGCGTACCACCAGGCCTGCTCGGGCAGGTATTTTTCACAAATGCCAAGCAGGCGCTCTATGTCTTTGGCATTCTTGGCCGACATCGGCACAAACTCGGCGAACGGATGGCGCTGCTGCATTTCCTGCAACCAGGGCGCAATGTCAGCACGCCGTGTGACCTGGTCGAGCTTGTTGGCCACCAACAAGGTAGGAATGTCTTTGCCCAAAACACTCAGAACCTTGGCGTCGGCCTGGTTGAACATGCCCGCCTCAACCACAAACAAAATCAAATCCACGTCGCCCACCGCACCCAACACGGTTTTATTGAGTGAGCGGTTCAGCGCGTTGTTGTGGCGGGTCTGGAACCCTGGCGTATCCACAAACACAAACTGCGTGGCACCTTGAGTGTGCATCCCGGTGATGCGGTGACGCGTGGTTTGTGCCTTGCGCGAGGTGATGCTGATTTTCTGGCCCACGAGAGCGTTGAGCAGGGTCGATTTGCCCACATTGGGTTTGCCAACAATGGCGATCAAGCCGCAGCGCTGGCCGGCAATGGACGCGCCTGACGGAGCTGCCACGCGCAGGCTTTTGAGCATGCTTTCAACATCAGTTTGACCTTCAGACTCAATCGAATCTGTCTTTGCGGTTATTTTGGGAGCAATCATGTTTTTACCTTTGCCCTGAGTGTTTGCAACATTGCCGCCGCCGCCGCCTGCTCGCCAGAACGGCGCGAACCGCCAATGCCGCGCTCTGAAAAATTGAGCTCCGTGATTTCGCATTCAACATCAAAGGTTTGCTTGTGCGCCGCGCCCAGCGTGCCAACCACGCGATACAAAGGCAGGTTCATTTTGCGGCCTTGCAACCATTCTTGCAGCTCAGTCTTGGGGTCCTTGCCAATGGCTTGCATTTCAGGGTTGATCTCTACGGCCTGGAACAAACGTTGCACCAGCGCTTGCGCTGGCGTGAAACCAGCATCCAGATAGACTGCCCCAATCACCGCTTCTAACGCGTCGGCTAGGATGGACGGCCGCTTGTGGCCCCCCGAGCGAGCTTCGCCCTCACCCAATCGAATGACTTCTGGCAAACCCAACTCGACGGCCAGATGATGCAAGGTGTCCTGCTTGACCAGATTGGCACGCACACGTGACAAATCGCCCTCTGGCAGCGTGTTCAAGCGTTGGTATAACAAATCAGCCACGGCCAACCCCAGCACCGAGTCACCCAGAAACTCCAGCCGCTCATTGTGATCGGCAGAAAAACTGCGGTGCGTCAGCGCCTGCGTCAACAACCCCGGGTTTAAAAATTGATGCTGCAAGCGAACTTGAAGCGCCAACATACCTTGGTTCACGCTACGCTACCCTGGCATCGGCGCATCAGAGCGAACGCCCGCTGTACTTGAGAGTCAGGTAGCCAGGGCCAACCAGATGAATTTCACGCTGGTAGGCAAAACTGACAACGATTTTGTCACCCTCTTTGCTGATTTCTAATTCTTTGCCGTTGATCGATTTGATATCGTCAATGGCAGCAGCCTTGTCGAAAATACTGCGTATTTCAGCAATGGTATTGCCACCACTGGCTTTATTTGCCGCATTGACAACCGCTCGGTATTCAATCACCGTAGGTACAACTTGAGCAGTGATCACACCCCCCACCGCGAGCAGACCACCAATAAACAAGAGTCCCAAAAATGACAACCCGCGTTGCCTCGATTTAGACTGAGTCATCATCTGCTCTCCTGATCAATTGAACGAACCGATACGCTTCAAGCTGCTAAAGTTCATCCAGATAAAAAATGCCTGTCCCACAATGTTGGCGTCCGGCACAAAACCCCAATAGCGCGAATCGAGCGAATTATCACGGTTGTCGCCCATCATGAAGTACTGGCCTGGCGGCACCTTGCACACTACACCTTCTACGCTGTAACGGCAATTCTGCTTGAAAGCAAAGTCGTCCGCACCCGACACAAACGCCGGGCGATCATCGTCGACAAGCAAGCGGTGTTTGTGCGAACCTAATGTTTCCTCGTACTGCTTGAAATAACGCATCATGTCTTCATCAAAGAATTCCGGCACCGCCACCGTCTGGATCACCTCACCATTGATGGTTAAGCGTTTGTTGAGGTAGGCCACCTCGTCGCCCGGGACACCGACCACGCGCTTGATGTAGTCCAGGCTTGGCTTGGGCGGATAGCGAAACACCATCACATCACCGCGCTGGGGCGCTCTGCCCTCGGTGATTTTGGTATTGATGACCGGCAAACGCAAACCGTAACGAAACTTGTTCACCAAAATCAGATCGCCAATATGCAGGGTGGGAATCATGGAGCCCGACGGAATCTTGAAAGGCTCAAACAGGAACGAGCGCAGAAAAAATACGGCAAGGATGACGGGAAAAAGCCCTGCCGTCCAGTCCAGCCACCACGGCTGCGCCAGTAGGCGCCTGCTGGCTTCGGTGATGTTGTCATCAACCCGGCTGATGCCCATCTTGCCAAGTTCTTCGCGACGTTGGACGGTCTGTGCCTGTAGCAAGGCAGCCGCCTTTTGGCGCCCGGGCAAAAAATAAAAACGCTCGGTCAACCAATAGGCACCCGTCACAACCGTAGCCAAAAAAAGCAACAGCGCAAAGTTGCCTTCGAGCAGGCCAAAGTACCAGGCTCCGGTGTAGCCGACAAAAGCGGCCAGAATAATTGAGGTCAGAACTTGCATTAGCCGTCCACCTGCAAAATTGCCAAAAATGCTTCTTGCGGCACTTGAACCGAACCGATTTGTTTCATGCGTTTTTTACCTTCTTTTTGCTTGTCCAGGAGCTTGTGTTTGCGCGAAATATCGCCGCCATAACACTTGGCGATCACGTTCTTGCGCATGGCCTTGATTGTCTCACGCGCAATGATGTTGGAGCCAATGGCGGCCTGAATGGCCACGTCATACATCTGCCTCGATATGATCTCGCGCATTTTGGCGACCACGGCACGGCCACGAAATTGTGACTGTGACCGATGCACGATGATCGACAGGGCATCAACCTTGTCGCCGTTGAGAAGAATATCGACCTTCACCACGTCAGCGGCGCGGTACTCCTTGAACTCGTAATCCATCGACGCATACCCCCGCGAGACCGACTTGAGCTTGTCAAAAAAGTCCAGCACAATTTCTGCCAGCGGCATCTCGTAGGTGAGCATCACCTGGCGACCATGGTAGGCCATGTTCATCTGCACGCCACGCTTCTGGTTGGCCAGTGTCATCACGCCGCCGACGTAGTCTTGCGGCATGTACAAATGCACCGTGACAATCGGCTCGCGCACTTCATCAAGTCGCCCCTGATCGGGCATCTTGGCCGGGTTCTCCACCATCCTCACCGTACCGTCCACCTGCACCACCTGGTACTCCACGGTCGGCGCGGTGGTGATCAGGTTCTGGTCAAATTCCCGCTCCAGACGCTCCTGCACAATCTCCATATGCAACAGCCCGAGAAAGCCGCAGCGAAACCCAAACCCGAGTGCCTGCGACACTTCAGGTTCATAGTGCAGCGAAGAGTCGTTGAGTTTGAGTTTTTCCAGGCTGTCGCGCAAACTTTCATACTCGCTGGCTTCAGTCGGATAAAGACCGGCAAACACCTGCGGCTGAATTTCCTTGAAACCCGGCAGTGCCTGCGTCGCCGTGAATGCCGCACCACCGGTGCCCGGCTTGATCAAGGTAATGGTGTCTCCCACCTTGGCCGCCTGTAATTCACGAATTCCGGCAATGATATAGCCTACCTGACCAGCCTCGAGCGACTCACGCGACTCATTGGCGGGCGTGAAGACGCCCAAACTATCAGCGTTGTAGGTGGTTCCAGTGGCCATCATCTTGATACGCTCGCCCTTGACCAGTCTGCCATCAACAACGCGCACCAGCATCACCACGCCGACATAAGTATCAAACCAACTGTCAACAATCATCGCACGTAGCGCCCCCGCAGGATTGCCTTTGGGTGGCGGAATCCGCGCCACCACCGCTTCAAGAATTTCGTCAACGCCCATGCCGGTTTTGGCAGAACAGGCAATTGCATCGGTGGCATCAATGCCAATCACATCTTCAATCTCAACCTTGGCGTTGTCCGGATCTGCGTTTGGCAAATCCATCTTGTTCAAGACCGGCACCACTTCAACGCCGAGCTCCAGCGCGGTATAGCAATTGGCCACCGTTTGCGCTTCCACACCCTGACTGGCATCGACCACCAAGAGAGCGCCTTCACACGCCGACAGCGAACGACTCACCTCATAGGAGAAGTCCACGTGCCCGGGCGTGTCGATTAAATTGAGGTTGTAAATTTGCCCATCAAGGGCTTTGTACTGAAGCGCTGCCGTCTGCGCCTTGATGGTTATCCCACGCTCTTTCTCAATATCCATGGAGTCCAGTACCTGCGCTTGCATCTCGCGCGCTTGCAGACCACCGCAGCGCTGAATCAGACGATCGGCCAAGGTAGATTTGCCGTGATCAATGTGCGCAATGATGGAAAAGTTTCTGATGTGATTCATCAAGGAGAACGTTTAAGTGATTGAATTAAAACAACGAGACAAGAAAAAAGGGCGCGTCGAATTCTGACGCGCCCTGAACCAACAATCATTGGCAACTGCGATAGTTGGGACTTCATTGTAGGCAAAAAGCCTGCAAGGTACAGTCCAAAAATCCACCTTCAGGAGTCGTTGCAACACTGCAACAAAAACTTTATTCACAACTTATCAACACCACAGATGGAGCGCCTTTGGACAACTTGTGCGTCAACTGTGGACGGCTTGTAAGCTTCGGAAATATATCCCACATCGTGGACTTCAACGTTTTCATATGCCCGTAACAGTCAATAATTGGGCTCCATTCTAACCAAATCTACATTCATCGAAATGATAAGTTAGTGAATGCCTACATTTATTCACCTCAAAAGTAAAAATAAATATTTTTAAAACCCGTCTGTTGGACACCAATCCAATAAAAACCAAAAATCTATTGCGCCGGTCGAATCACGGCGTATTGCGCCCAATCACCCCGGCGCAGCAGAACATTGACCGGCTTGTTTTTATCCAGTTTCAAAACTGACGACTCGAACTCCTTGACGTTACTGATGGCATTATTGGCGACAGCCACAATAACATCGCCTTCGCGGATGCCAGCACGAGCGGCCGCATCGGAAGCCGCGTCAACTTTCACGCCGCCCTTGATCTTGAGCTCTTTCTTTTGAGCAGCAGTCAACTCGCTGACGACCAGGCCCAGCGCCTGTCCGGCTGACGAGGCCTGGGGCTTACCCGCTTTGTCATCGTCTTTTTTGATCGGCTTGTCAGCCTCAATCTCGGCAATCACGACACTCAATTCTTTATGACTTCCACGACGAAAGACGGTCAACGCGCTGTGCGTACCCGGTTTGGTAGAACCCACCATACGCGGCAAGTCGCTGGACTTCTCGACCGCCTTGCCTTCAAACCTGGTAATGATGTCACCCGCTTCAACGCCGGCTTTTTCTGCGGGTGAACCGGTCTCAACCGCGCGCACCAGCGCACCCTGGGGTTTCCCCAGCCCAATCGACTCGGCCACTTCCTTGGTGACCTGATCGATCTGCACCCCGATGCGACCGCGCGAGACATGCCCAGAGGCCCTCAATTGTTCACTGACGCGAAAGGCTTCGTCCATCGGAATGGCAAACGAAATACCCATGGAGCCGCCCGAGCGCGAGTAGATCTGGCTGTTGATGCCAACGACCTCGCCACGCATGTTGATCAAGGGGCCACCCGAGTTGCCGGGGTTGATCGCCACATCAGTCTGAATGAAAGGCAAATAGTCACCAGTATCGCGTTGCTTGGCGCTCACAATGCCCGCCGTCACTGTGTTATCCAAACCGAACGGGGAACCGATCGCTATCACCCATTCGCCCACTTTGAGCCGGCTTACATCTCCAACCTTGACCGCCGGCAGGCCAGTGGCTGCTATCTTCACGACGGCAATATCGCTGCGTTTGTCGGCTCCAATGATGCTGGCTTTGAATTCGCGCTTGTCGGTGAGTGTGACCAGCACTTCATCCGCACCATCGACAACGTGCGCATTGGTCATGATGAAACCGTCTGTCGAGAGAATAAACCCCGAGCCGACGCCGCGTGGGTGCTGCTCTTCGGGCAACTGCGGTTGGTCCTTGCGCGGTGCTTGATGCGGACTATTGGGAATGTTCGGAACAGGCAGACCAAAACGACGGAAAAACTCCAACATCTGCTCATCGACACCGTTGCCCGTGCTTATCGATTCAGTCACTTTTTCAAGCGTTCGGATGTTCACTACCGACGGCCCCACCTGCTCCACCAGATCGGTAAAGTCAGGCAAAGTCCGAACCTGTGCTTGCGCCAATGACGGCGGGGCCAGTCCGACCGATATGCTCAAAGCAATAGCGGCCGTCAAAATATAAAAGTTCAACTTTTTCCAATCAACACAAGCCATCATCGACCTCTCTCTAAAAATAATCAGTTGGGGCCAGCGCTTCGCTACGCTTCTGACTGTCCGTCAAGATTTTAATATGCTTGAATCGGTCCTTGAATCCTGGAATGTTCATATCCGGCCAGAAACGTGGGCAAAAACCGCCCGACGCAAAGCGACCCAACGCGTTACATCGGCCCGACGTTCTATCCACAGCCAGATTCGCACGCCGTTGACTTGACGCAAACTCAAGATCAGGCAGAACTGTAAATCAAAATGAACTGTCAGTACCCCACTGACGGGGTCATTAACTCGAATCCAACTCCAGACTTGCCCGTCCCAGCGCAAGCTGCCAGTTGGTGTGCGCTGCCAAACCAGGACCGCATCGACCAAGGCGGCCAGCAGGATCAATAAAAACAGTCCTTGGCGCCATCCGATTGAGTCTGTCTGAAAACACCAGAGCCAGTCAACCAGCACAGCAATCAAGCTGATCAAACCGAGCAGCCAGCCCTGAAAACGCGAACGCCCCACCGGAAAACTAACCGCTGGGGCGTTGTGCATGCCAGAACCAATAGGGAATGAGAGCGTTTGGATCGGTGCTGGCGCAAGCTCAGGGTGTCCGCTTGAACAGCAGCGAGCCGTTGGTGCCGCCAAAGCCGAAATTATTTTTCAGAGCGACGTCGATCTTCATGTCACGCGCCGTATTGGCGCAATAGTCCAGGTCGCACTCGGGATCCTGGTTAAAAATATTGATGGTCGGCGGGCTCTTCTGGTGGTGCAACGCCAGTACGGTAAAAACCGACTCAACACCGCCAGCGCCCCCCAGCAAATGGCCGGTCATGGACTTGGTGGAATTGACCACCACCTTGTTGGCGTGCGAGCCCAACGCCGCCTTGATGGCAAGGGTTTCATTCACGTCGCCAAGCGGGGTGGAAGTGCCATGGGCATTTAAATAGTCCACCTGATCGGCGTTCACACCGGCATTGCGCAGCGCATTAGCCATGGCGCGACGCGGGCCGTCCATGTTGGGTGCCGTCATGTGGCCGGCATCGGCGCTCATGCCAAAACCAGCAAGCTCAGCATAAATATTGGCACCCCGTGCCTTGGCGTGTTCGAATTCTTCGAGCACCATCACACCGGCACCTTCACCCAGAATAAATCCATCGCGATCCCGGTCCCACGGGCGCGAAGCCGACTGTGGTTCATCGTTGCGCGTGCTCAACGCTCGCATGGCGGAAAAACCGCCAATACCCAAGGGCGATACCGCCGCTTCGGAGCCGCCCGCCACCATCACATCGGCATCGCCATATTCAATCATGCGACCGGCTTCGCCAATGCAGTGCAAACCGGTGGTGCAAGCCGACACAATCGCAAGATTGGGGCCTTTGAAACCAAAGCGAATGGCAACATGACCGGCGATCATATTGATAATGGTGGAGGGCACAAAAAAAGGAGAGATACGACGTGCACCGCGGTTCAGAAACTCGCTGTGCGTATCCTCGATCATCGGCAAGCCGCCAATGCCAGAGCCAATCAAACAGCCAATGCGGGTGGACAATTCTTCACCCAAGGCATCCCCCACGGGCAGACCGGCGTCGGCCACCGCCTGACTGGCTGCGGCAATGCCGAAATGAATGAAGCTGTCCATCGTGCGCGCTTCTTTGACGCTGATGTAAGAGCCAACTTCAAAGCCTTTGACCTCACCCGCAATTTTGCAGGCAAAGCTTGAAGCGTCAAACTTGGTAATCAGATCTATGCCGGAATTCCCGGCCAGCAGGTTGGACCATGTTTCGGCTACCGTATTGCCTACGGGACTGACACAACCCAAACCGGTTACAACAACACGACGACGGGACATAAGAATTTAGTTACGCCTTCTTGTGCGTATTGGCATAGTCGATTGCGTTTTGCACAGTCGTGATTTTTTCGGCATCTTCGTCCGGAATTTCAATTCCAAATTCATCCTCGAGTGCCATGACCAATTCCACTGTGTCCAGGGAGTCAGCACCCAGATCGGCCACAAAGGCCTTTTCAGAAGTCACTTGTGACTCTTCCACACCGAGTTGCTCGGCAATGATTTTCTTAACGCGTGCTTCGATATCGCTCATGGATTCCCTCAGAGGGTTGTAAAACAATCTGCGATTCTAGCCGGGCTTGAAGCCTAAACCCCAAGCCCGCCTGCCGAGCAGATAAATCGGCTTATTTAATACTTTTCTCAACCTGACACGGTGACCGAGGTGACCGATTCGCGCCAATTTCGTGAAAACAAACCGGTGCCATCCTCAGCTAACCACCCATGTACATGCCACCATTGACATGCAACTCCTGTCCGGTGACGTAGGCCGCCTGAGGCGATGCCAGGTAGACAACCGCATGTGCGATGTCCGCGGGCAAGCCCAAACGGCCCAGCGGAATTTGGCTCGCCAAGGCAATTTTCTGTTCCTGCGGCAGAGTTGCCGTCATGTCGGTTTCGATAAACCCCGGAGCCACACAATTGACCGTGATGTTGCGCGACCCCAGCTCGCGCGCCAGCGCGCGCGTCATTCCGGCCACGCCCGCCTTGGCAGCGGCGTAGTTGGCTTGCCCGGGATTGCCCGCCGCACCAACCACTGACGTGATGCTGATGATGCGGCCATAGCGCTGCTTCATCATGGTGCGCATGACCGCGCGACTCATGCGAAACACCGCTTTGAGGTCGGTCTCCAGCACGGCGTCCCATTCTTCGTCCTTCATGCGCATGGCCAAATTATCATGCGTGATGCCGGCGTTGTTGACCAACACCTGTAACCCACCGTGCTCCTTGACCGCTGCGTCAATCAGGCTTTGGGCCGCCTGGGCATCGTTAACGTTCAAGGTCTTGCCGCTACAGCTGGGAAAAGCCGACAGGGTCTGGCCAATTTTTGCTGCCCCGTCGTCGCTGGTGGCGGTGCCTATGACCTTGAACCCACGTTGTGCCAGCGCCAGTGCAATAGCGGCGCCAATGCCGCGCGAGGCACCTGTAACCAGGGCCAGTTGCCCTTTGAAATCAATATCACTCACCGCCTGCCCCTCCCAGTACACCTTTTACGTCAGTCAGACTGGCGGGATCGAACAGCGCCAGGCCGTTCAGCTGCGGATCGATGCGCTTGACCAGACCCGCCAGCACCTTGCCAGGGCCACACTCCACGATGGAAGTCAGGCCACGCGCCTTGATAGCTTGCACACACTCGACCCAACGCACCGGCCCAAAAGCCTGCCGGTAGAGCGCATCGCGTATGCGATCAACATCCGTCTCAACGGTAACATCAACGTTGTTGATCAACGCAATACGGGGTGAAGAAAACACAACCGAAGCAAGTTTTTCCTTGAGCCGTTGCGCCGCCGGTTTCATCAAACTTGAATGAAAAGGAGCCGACACCGGCAACGGCAGAGCACGCTTGGCACCTTTAGCCTTCAAAGCGGCACAAGCGGCTTCGACCGCTGCTTTACTGCCGGCAATAACCGTTTGCATGGGGTCGTTGAAGTTGACTGCCTCGACCACTTCAGCCGAGCCTGCGCCGAATGAAGCTGTCACCTCAGCACAACCGGCCACCACGCTTGACGCATCCATGCCCAGAATCGCGGCCATGGCACCAACGCCTACTGGCACCGCTTCCTGCATCGCCTGCGCACGAAAACGCACCAACGGTGCGGCCTGGGTCAGGCTCAAGACCCCGGCCGCAATCAAGGCCGAGTATTCGCCCAGCGAATGCCCCGCCACCGCAGCCGGTGCGCCACCCGTCTCAGCCAGCCAGACGCGGTACGCTGCCACTCCTGCCACCAGCATCACCGGCTGGGTGTTGGTGGTCAACGCGAGCGCCTCCCTGGGCCCGTGCGTGATCAGCTTGCCCAAGTCTTCGCCCAAGGCATCGGAGGCTTCCCTGAGCGTTTCGACAACCTTCGGATGATCACCCCAGGCATCGAGCATGCCCACCGACTGGGAGCCTTGGCCAGGAAAAACAAAAGCAAAAGGATTCATACAGTTAGAGTTTCAGCAGCACCGCACCCCAGGTGAAGCCGCCACCTACCGCTTCCAGTAAAAGCAAGTCGCCGGGCTTGACCTGGCCACTGCGTACCGCCGTATCGAGCGCCAGCGGAATGGACGCCGCCGAGGTGTTGCCGTGCTGATCGACGGTAACCACAACTTTATCCATCGACATCTTGAGCTTCCTGGCGGCGCTCTGCATGATCCGGATGTTGGCTTGATGGGGAATCATCCAGTCAATATCCGAGGCCTTTTTACCGGCTTTGGACAAGACCGCACGAGCGGCTTCATCGAGCACGCCGACCGCCAATTTGAAGACCGCTGGCCCGTCCATTTTGAGCAAAGGCTCGCCCAGCACCTGGCCACCCGAGACGTGGCCGGGCACGCACAAAATATCACTGAAACTGCCATCGGCATGCAAGTCGCTGGCCAAAATACCAGGCGTTTTGGAGGCTTCCAGCACCACCGCACCGGCACCATCGCCAAACAGGACGCAGGTGCTGCGGTCCTTGAAATCAAGAATGTGGGAAAACACCTCAGCGCCCACCACCAGCGCTTTGGTGGCAGCACCGGTCTGGATCATGGCGTCCGCCAGCGTCAGGGCATAAATGAATCCGCTGCACACCGCCTGTACATCAAAAGCGGCACCGCCCTTGGTGCCGAGCTTGCTTTGCAAAATACAGGCAGTCGAGGGAAACACCATGTCCGGCGTTGAGGTGCCAACAATGATCAGGTCAATGTCCCTGGCATCAACAGCAGCAGCTTGCAAGGCCAGACGGGACGCCTCCAGCGCCAGATCGCTGCTGCAAACACCCACTGCGGCAAAGTGACGAGCCTGGATGCCAGTGCGCTCAACGATCCATTTTTCATTGGTTTCAACGCCTTGAGCCGCAAGCTCTTGCACCAAATCAGCATTGGTCAGACGACGGGGCGGCAGAAAACTACCGGTTCCAGAAATGCGCGAATAAATTTTCATCGGAATTAAGCGAATGCGATACTGTGGGTTTGTACTTTAGATGTTTATGACGAAGACACAGTGCCAGCGATCAGTGACGCCACGTGAGCAATCCGGCTTTGAACACGGTCAAGCAAATTGTGTTTAGCGGCATCATACGCGCGCAGCAAGGCGTACTCAAATGCCACTGGGTCGGCTGACCCATGGCTTTTAAAAACCAGGCCGCGCAAGCCCAGTAAGGCACCCCCGTTGTAGCGACGGTGATCCATACGCTTCTTCAACGCAGCTATCACGGGATAAGCGGCAAGAGCGGCCGTTTTTGTAACTATATTCCTGGAAAACTCAACCTTCAGAAAATTGACAATCATGGTCGCCAAGCCTTCACTGGCTTTCAAGGCCACATTACCGACAAAACCGTCACAGACAACGATGTCTACAGTTCCTTTGAAAATATCATTGCCTTCAATGTTGCCGTAAAAATTCAAATCACCTGAGTTGGCGGCTGCGCGCAGCAATTCACCGGCTTTTTTGATGACGTCGTTGCCTTTTATGGCTTCTTCACCAATGTTGAGCAAACCCACCGTAGGATTGTCGTTACCGCTCAGAACCGAAACCAGGGCCGAGCCCATCATCGCGAACTGGAGCAGATGCTCAGCCGAGCAATCCACGTTGGCACCCATATCAAGCACCGTCGTAGCCTCGCCCTTGGCGTTTGGAATTTGCCCGGCAATGGCAGGGCGATCTATGCCATCAAGGGTCTTGAGCAGGTAACGTGAAATTGCCATCAACGCAGCGGTATTGCCAGCCGACACCGCCGCCTGCGCTGCACCCGACTTGACCTGCTCAATGGCCACTCGCATGGAAGAGTTTTTTTTGCGCCGCAGTGCCACCTCGAGCGAATCACTCATGCCAACGACCTCGCTGGCCGCCACTGTTTTGGCGCGCGGATGCACAAATTCGCTCAAACTCTGCGGTAAACCGACCAGCAGCAGCTGTGCATCAGCGTGGCTATCAAGAAACTTTCGACAAGCCGGTAGCGTAACGCCCGGGCCGTAATCACCTCCCATGCAATCGACAGCGATAGTGATCATGGAATGCTATGACACCAAAACAAATGGCAAGTGAATATCTGAAGCATCAATGCAAAGGCCCGAGGCCACAAAGATGGCAACCTCGGGCCTTGGTTTGAAGAGAACGGTCAGGCTTCAGACTTGGTTTTGAGCACTTTGCGGCCACGGTAAAAGCCGGTCGGGCTGATATGGTGACGCAGGTGGGTTTCACCGGTCGTCGCTTCAATTGCCAGACCCGGTACCACCAGGGCATTGTGCGCCCTGTGCATGCCGCGCTTGGAAGGTGATTTTTTGTTTTGTTGGACGGCCATGATCCGCTCCTTGGGCTTGGGTGCTGCGAGCGCTGCAACACCTGGGGTTGGTAAAAACGCGAGGCAAGCTGCCGCGCGAAGCGGTGAATTATAGCGTGGCTGCGACGACTCAGTCAGATTTGTCAGAGCGAAGCGTCGCCAACACAGCAAAAGGATGGCGTTTCTCGGTCGCTTCAGTCTCAAAACCCGGGTCAGGGACGGCCAGCTTAACCTCAACCGGACAAGTTTCATGGCGGGCAATCAGCGGCAAGGCCATCAGCACCTCGTCTTCAATCAGTTCCACCAGATTGAAGTCCTGGCTCAAAACCAGCACGTCTTCTTCCGACGCATCGTCCTGCGCTTGCGCCGCTTGTTCACTGTCGACAAAGCGAAAAGACTGTTTAACTGCTACCGCAATGTCCACCTGACCAAGGCAGCGCTGGCAAGTCAAGGGCAAGCAGGTATCAACCGTCAAATGCAGCCAAACTTGTTCACTACCGACCACCTCACCACGCAATTCCCCCTGCGCAAGCCAATTGAGCTTATTTTCAGCCCCAAGCCCATTCGTTTCTTGGATCAAACGCTTATATTTCGATAGCGAATTGTGTCCGCCAATCGGACTGGTAGCCTGCACAAAAGCCTTGATGTCGAGATGGAGCGGAGGAAAATCTTGTTTCATGCACAGAGTGTAAGAGAATCGCCCCATGTTTCAAGTTAACTTCCGCAAACTCATTCTGGGCTCGACCTCGCCCTACCGCCGTCAACTGCTTGAGCGCCTGCACCTTCCATTTGATGTGGTTGCGCCAGAGGTCGATGAAACGCCGTTGAGCAATGAAACGCCGCAACAACTCGCGTCCCGGCTGGCCCTGAGCAAGGCGCACGCCGTCGCCGCCCAATTTCCAGCTTGCGTGGTGATCGGCTCGGACCAGGTCGCCGAACTGGACGGCCAGTCCCTGGGCAAGCCCGGCAATCACGCGCGCGCTACCGCCCAGTTGCAAAGAATGCGCGGCAGAACCGTGATTTTTCAAACCGCCGTGGCGGTGGTCTGCCAGGACACTCAGTTTGAACAAATGGATTTGGCGCAGGTTAAAGTGAAATTTCGCGAACTCACTGATGCGGAGATCGAGGCTTACCTGCTGGCAGAAACCCCGTATGACTGCACTGGCAGCGCCAAAAGCGAAGGCATGGGCATCGCCTTGCTGGAAAGCATTGACAACGACGACCCGAGCGCACTGGTCGGTCTGCCGCTGATCCGCACCTGCCGGATGATCCGAGCCGCCGGTATCAAGGTGTTGTAACCATGACGCTGTCACTCCCCAGTACTGTGCAGAGCCAGCACGGCAAACTCTACTTGGTGCCAGCGCCACTCGATTTCGGCTGCAACGAGCCCGTCAATCTGAAAAACACCATGCCGTGGGAGACCCTGAGCGTGGCAGCCAAACTGCAGTATTGGGTTTGCGAAAACGCCAAGTCAGCCCGCGCCTACCTGAAGCGTGTCAACGACATCATCCCGTTAAGCGGTCCGATCCAGACTCTACAGATTGAAGAACTGCCGCGCGAGGTGCATAAAAAAGGCGATCACAGCGGCAACTTTGACGCCCGCCATTTGCTGGCACCAGCCCTTGCCGGTCATGACATGGGCCTGGTCAGTGAAGCCGGCATGCCCGCCGTGGCGGACCCCGGCTCCTCGGTGGTGCGGGCCGCTCATGATTTGGGCATTGAAGTCATGCCACTCACCGGGCCGGTGTCGCTGCTGTTGACCCTGGCCGCCAGCGGCCTTAATGGTCAGAATTTTGCCTTTGTCGGCTACCTGCCGCAAGATTCTGCCGAGCGCGCGCAGCGCGTGCGCGAACTCGAATCACTGGCGTTGAAAACCGGGCAAACCCAACTGTTTATTGAAACGCCCTACCGCAACGCGGCGATGCTGCAAACGCTGCTCCAAACCCTTCAGCACAACACCCGGCTGGCAGTGTGCAGCGGGCTGACCCTGAGTCGGGGTGTTTGCCACAGCGACAGCGTTAAAAATTGGCGCCAGAAAACCTCGCCGCTCGACAATGCCACACCCGCCGTGTTTGCGCTGGGGCGGTGAAGCCATGCAGCCAGTTTTAAAAAAAATTACGCAAGCGGTCGTGCTGTTAACAATGTCAGTCACCGGTTTGGCTGAAGAAGCCCAGGTAGCGGTAGCGGCCAACTTTGCCGAGCCGATCAAGGCCATTGCAGCCACGCTGGAAAAAACCACGGGGTACAAACTCAAAATCACGCTGGGTGCCACCGGCAAGCTCTATGCCCAGATCAAGAACGGAGCGCCCTTTGACGTGCTGCTGGCGGCCAACACCGTTGCCCCTGCTGCGCTGGAGAAAGAAAAGCTGACGCTACCTGGCAGCCGCTTCACCTACGCCACCGGCAAGCTGGTGCTGTGGTCGGCTGATGTGACGCGCATCGATGCCAACGGCGACGTTCTCAAGAGCGGCAATTTTCGCAAACTGGCTTACGCCAACCCGAAAACCGCACCCTATGGAGAGGCGGCATTGCAGGTGATGAATCAACTAGGCTTGACCCCTGCCCTGACTCCCAAACTGGTGCAGGGCGAAAGCATTGGCCAGACTTTCAGTTTCGTGTTTACCGGCAATGCCGAGCTGGGCTTTGTGGCGATGTCTCAAGTGCTTGAGAGCGGCAAACTCAAAAGCGGCTCCATGTGGTTGATTCCGCAAGCGCTGTACCCGCCAATTCACCAGGATGCCGTCATACTCGATCACGGCGCCAACAACCCGGCGGCACTTGCGCTGATAAGCTTGCTCAAAAGCACCGACATCAAAGACCTGATCCGCTCCTACGGTTACGACATTTAGATCACCTCCAGCCATGGCACTGCTCTCCCCGTCCGACCTTCAAGCAATTGTCTTGACGCTCCAGGTTGCCGCGCTCACCACCATCATCCTGCTGCTGCTGGGCACGCCGCTGGCCTGGTGGGTGGCACGCACGCGATCCTGGCTGAAGAAGCCGCTGACCGCGTTGGTCGCCATGCCGCTGGTATTGCCACCATCAGTGCTGGGCTTTTATCTGCTGGTGCTGATGGGACCGCACGGGCCGTTGGGTCAGTGGACACAATCGCTTGGCCTGGGCTTGCTGCCGTTTACTTTCTGGGGTCTGGTCGTCGCCTCGGCGCTCTATTCGCTGCCCTTCATGGTGCAGCCGATCCAGAGCGCGATGGAGGCGATCGGAACGCGTCCACTGGAAGTCGCGGCCAGTTTGCGCGCATCAAAGCTGGATACTTTTTTCAGCGTCGTCGTGCCACTGTGCAAACCTGGCTTCATTGCCGGAGCCATCATGTGTTTTGCCCACACAGTGGGCGAGTTCGGCGTGGTGCTGATGGTGGGCGGCAACATTCCCGGTGTGACACGCGTGGTCTCGGTGCAAATTTACGACCATGTCGAAGCCATGGAATATTCCGACGCGCACCGGCTAGCCGCTGTGATGCTGGGCTTCTCGTTTGTGGTGTTGCTGGCGCTGCACATTTACAACGGTAACCAGCGCAAAGGTGGCATCACATGACCGGCGCACGGCAGCACGGCAGGCCTGACCAGGCGACTGCACCGTGCCTGACCCTGCAAGCAATTCTGCGACGCAAAAATTTCACGCTTGACCTTGACCTGACGTTGCCAGGCCAAGGCGTCACGGCACTGTTCGGCCCCTCGGGTTCGGGCAAAACCACTGCCCTGCGCTTGCTGGCCGGACTGGAGTCGCAAGCCCGTGGACTTATCTGCGTGCAAGGCGAGGTTTGGCAAGACAATGCGCAAGGAATCTTTCGCCCGGTACACCAACGCGCGCTGGGCTACGTGTTTCAGGAAGCCAGCCTGTTCGATCATCTGAATGTCGAAGACAACTTGAAGTTTGGCTTCAAGCGCGTACCCTTGGCAGAACGCCAACACGCCTGGAACCATACGCTCGAATTGCTCGGCATTGGCCACCTGCTACAACGCTGGCCGCACGAGCTCTCCGGCGGCGAACGCCAACGCGTGGCGATTGCCCGCGCCCTGGCCAACAGCCCGCGTCTGCTGCTGCTCGATGAACCGCTGGCTGCGCTCGATGCACCGCGCAAGACTGAAATACTGTTCTACCTGGAACGCATGCAAGCGGAATTAAACATCCCGGTTATCTATGTCAGCCACGCTATCGATGAAGTCGCTCGCCTAGCCGACCATCTGGTGCTGCTTGATGCCGGAAAAGTCAGCGCCAGTGGCCCCACTGCGGAACTGCTGACGCGTCTGGATTTACCCCTGGCGCATGGCGACGGTGCTGGTGCCGTGCTGAGCGTCACCGTGCTCAGCCACGATTCAGACGACCACCTCACCACAGTCAACTTTAGTGGCGGCACCCTGGTTATCCCAAAGCAGCCTGCCGCCATCAACCAACGCCTGCGCATCCGGGTGCAAGCGCGCGACGTCAGCCTGACGCTGGAAAAGCAAACCGGTACCAGCATCCTCAATATCCTGAGCGTCACTGTTACTGCGCTCACACCCGACAGTCCAGGTCAGATGATGGTGGCGCTCGACGTCGGCGGCGGCACCTTGCTGGCCCGCATCACCAGCCGCTCGGCCCACCTGCTCGGTCTGGTGCCGGGGCTGGCGCTGTTTGCCCAGATCAAGGGCGTGGCGATTTTGGGCTGACCACTCGGTTGACTCTGCAATTTGAAGATTTAATCTTCAAATTGCAGATATTTGCTATGATGCGATCATGATTACTCGCAACATCGCGCCGATATTGCAGCACCTTGCCAGGCAATACCCGGTCGTTACCGTCACTGGACCTCGGCAAAGTGGCAAAACCACGCTGGTGAAATATCTCTTTCCCGACAAGCACTACGTTACGCTGGAAGACCCTGACGTTCGTCGGCACGCAACGAACGATCCACGTGGCTTTTTGGTGGACTTTGCGCAGGGTGCCATATTTGACGAGGTACAGCGCGCGCCCGAATTACCCTCCTATTTACAAGGCATGGTGGATGCCGACCCCCAACCGGGGCGCTTCATCCTGACCGGTAGCCAGCAATTTGAGTTGATGACCCAAGTTTCGCAATCGCTTGCCGGGCGTACTGGCGTGCTGCGTCTGCTACGTAGCGCAACAATCCTACAATACAAGCAAACAAAGCGCTTGCCGGGCGTACTGGCGTGCTGCGTCTGCTACCCTTGACACTGGCTGAAGTGCAACGCTTCCAAAGCACAAAAGAGCCACCTGACCTGGCGCAGTGCTTGCTCACCGGTTTCTATCCCCGCATCCACGACAAAGGTCTTAATCCCTCACAGGCATTGGCAGACTACTTTGCCACCTATGTTGAGCGTGATTTGCGGCAGATAGCAGCAGTGCATGATCTGCAACGGTTTGAGCGTTTTGTTCGCTTATGTGCAGGGCGCACCGGGCAACTTCTTAACCTGAATAGTTTGGGCAACGATGCCGGCGTGTCGCACGTTACCGCCAGGGCATGGATCGACCTGCTACAAACCAGCTACATCGTGCACCTGCTACCACCCTGGTTTACCAACACCGGCAAACGCCTTGTCAAAGCACCCAAACTCTATTTTTATGATGTCGGCCTGGCCTGCTGGTTGCTGGGCCTGCGCACACCCGAACAGGTGGCGCGCGACCCGCTGTGGGGCAGTCTGTTCGAAAACTTCATCATCATGGAAGCCATGAAAGACCGCTTGAATGCGGGTGAAAGCGCCCAGATGTATTTCTATCGCAACGCCGAGGGCAATGAAGTTGACTTATTGCTACCGGTGGGCACCAAGATGCATGCCATCGAAATCAAAGCCGGCGCCACCGTCAACCCGGATTATTTCAAAGGCCTGAAAACCTTTGCCGCCCACCACCCATTGACCCTGACCAGCGGCGGCGTGATATTTGGCGGTGCGCAGAGCCAAAACCGCAGCGATTGGCCCGTTCATTCCTGGCTCGCACTGAGAAACAAACCCTAAAGCCATTGGAACTATTGGAACCTGGCCTCTTTTTGCCTGGGCACGCACCCACCAAAGAAAAGAGGAGCAACGCCTGCACGCTGCTCCTCTTGGACTTGAGGACAGACCGGATGATTCCTTCAGTATTAGTGACTCAAATCAAGCCGATCTAAAACACTCAAGCGCTCCATTTAAAAATTGTAAGTCCCGCGCACGTAGTAAGCGCGCCCAGTTGGATCTGTGAAACGGGGATCGTAGCCCACTTGGAAAGTGGCACCTTGGTTGGAGAACGGCGGATTGGTGTCAAACAAGTTGCGTACCCCCGCCACGAGTGTGAATGACTTGTTTGGCGACCATGTGCCGTTGATGTCCCACACTGAATACGATCCAACTTGGTTGTTCGCACAGCAGGAATCCACCTGGGTCGGATCGTTCTGGTCAAAATAGCCAGACTTGAAACGGTTGGTCAGGCCGAGGCCAAATTCACCATATTGCCACTGCACGGTGGCGGTTTGCTGCCAACGGAAGATCGGACCAGCTCCGGAATAAATGCCAACATTTTGAATCCATGCCCCGCCAGGTTCATTTTGATACTCGTACTTGCTGACGTAGGTCCCATTCATTGTGAAGTTGAAGGTTCCGCTACCTGCCGTACGCATCCGATAGGCCAAGGACAGATCAACGCCGTTGGTGTTGACACCGCCCAAATTCATCGTTGTATCGAGCACGTAGCCACAATTGGCGCCCGGACATTGGCTACCATCTGTCGATAGGGATCCGTCTGGAGCGCGATGAAAGAGATACGCGTATTTGGTCGGATCGCCAAAAATGGTGGTGTCAGGCAGCGCCCCGATTGCATCTGTCAGACGAATCCACCAGAGGTCAGCCCCAACGCTGAAGTCCTTCATAGGCTCTAGCATCACGCCAAAAGTAAGATTTTTTGATTTCTCAGGATTCAACGCTTTATTGCCACCTGCAAGACTCATGAATTGCTGACCGCAGGCAGTCGGAGGAACACCGGCGTTTGGTGTCCCATTCGGGCATCTCACCGGATCATCCCAGGTGTTGGCAGTGTTTGTGTAGGTTTGCGGCGCGTTGATTTCATACAGAGATGGCGCACGGAAACCGGTCGATGCCGAACCACGGAATAGCACGGTATTGGTCGGCTGGAAACGGAAGCTAACCTTTGGATTGGTGGTGCTACCGAAGTCGCTGTAATGGTCATAGCGTAAGGCACCGGTAACGTCGAAAGTCTTGGTAATCGGCACGTTCAGTTCCGTATAACCCGCGTAGACAGTTCGGCCACCCTCACTATCGGTTGCCGGGTCCACGCCGGTACTAGAGATCACCATGGCGGCGAATGGGGCGTTTGCCTTGAACGAAAAATTCTCCCGACGCAGCTCGCCACCTACGGCCAGTGCAGCAGCGCGCCCCGCACCAAGCCAATCACCCAGATCACGGCTGGCGTGAGCATCGGCCGACCACACATCACCATGACCGGAGAGCAAGGTTCCAGTCGCCAGAGCATTGTTCAACGCGGTAGTACCAGCTGCGGTTTGCGCGCCAAACGGATTGATCGTGCCGTTGGCAACACCCGCCGTAATCAAGTTTCCGTTGGTATAACCACCCGTCAGCGCATTGACCACATCATTCTTGTTGTAGGTCAAACCAGTTGAATAGTCCCACTTGCCCACAGAACCGTTCAAAGACGCCACAAACCGCTGCTGCGTGTTCGTCGATTGATCTTGGCGTGCGCCACTAGCTACATCGCGCCATTGCACATCAATGGGCAAGGTTGGGTCAATTGTGAAATTCGTCGGTGCCGGTGTAATGCCTGCGCCAGGAAAGAACTGCGTACCTGGATTCATCGTCAAGGCCGCATAGGGAACTGGTGCGATCGCGGTACCGCTAATGCTTCGGGTGGCAAAATATTCAAGGTTTAATTGTGTATCGCCGTTGATCGCTAGCGTTCCTTTCAGCATCGCTGAGTTCCGCTCACTCGGCGGGACCAGGTCCACCCAGCGGGTGTAGTCATAACGGCACTTTGCTCCACTGGCAAATCCCCACGGCGCATTGCAACCCGGTGCACTTGGGTTGGCACCTGGACTCGCCGAAAGACCATCTGCAGACATCTGGTAGTAATTAGCTGGGTCTGGCGTACCAGAAGATTTGGCTATGCCCTGAGCTGGAAGTAGGCCTGTGCTACCAAATGGACGTTGAGGTGCCGCAATGCCATCCTGCTTCTGGTGATCGATGAAACCAAATACATTAAAACCATCCTTGCTGAGATCGCCGAAGCCGAAGCCAAGGTTTACATTGTTGGCTTTGCCACCAGGGTGTTGGGGTGAATCCGCACCGATCGTGATCGTCCCTCCGGTATAGTCCTTACGGGTAATGAAGTTGATCACGCCACCGATAGCGTCTGAGCCATACAACGAAGAGGCTCCGTCGCGCAGCACTTCAATACGCTCAAGTGCTGCAAACGGAATCATATTCAGATCCGGTGCTGAACCGTCGAAGGAATTGTTGGCAATCCGACGGCCATTCAGCAGAACCAGGGTCTTGTTTTGCCCCAAGCCACGCAGATTGGAAAATGCTGATCCTCCCGTAACCAAACCCACTGACTGATTAGTGCCTTGCAGTGATTGATTTCCGGCAACCAGGTTCATCACCTGCTCAATTGTCACGATGCCTTCCTTCTTCAGGTCATCGGCCTTGAGGATTGTTATAGGCACTGCCGTTTCTGCGTCGATGCTCTTAATCGCGGATCCGGTAATTTCCACGCGCTGTAGAGTAGTGCTGTCTTGCGCAAAGACAACCCCTGGCGCAATGGCCAGACCACCAAAGGCTAAGACCAGGCCAGCACACAGTTTGGTACGCTCAAACATTGCTGCTCCGCGCACAAGCGCTTTGCTATGCTTTTTGTTTTCCATGGGTTTTCCTCTTAATCAATGTGGAATCAGAGCAACGCAAAATTTGCACCATGATTGGCAATGGGGCAGAACGTATTCCCGCCCTATTTCTGTGTCCGAACTGTGACTGTACGGTAACAATTTGTCAATTTGAATTAGGGGAAACCCAGTTACCCATAAAAAATGCTGTTTGTGGTCAAAATACATCGCCATGAAGTGCCTCCTGCAAGAACAGGAGGTGTAAATGACCTCAGATACTTGCGGACTCAAACCGCCGGAGGACCCCTATGGCCTCGCTTATCAATTCACGTGCAACCTCGGTGTCAAAGTCGTCAACACAGCGACATCAATCTGGAAAACTGCATGGAGCAGATGATGCCTCTGTTTGACGGCCGCATTCTGCCTTTCGATCAGCAAGCAGCCCAGGCATTCGCCCGGATCATTCCAGCTTGAAGTTGAACTCCTGCGTGGCAATCACGTCGCCGCCTTCGCTGACGCACTTGTACTGCATCATCGCCTCCTTGACGGCGGCATGGAACACGCGCGGACCCGACAGGATGGTGACCTCCTTGATGACACCGCCCTTGCCGATATGGATTTGGGCTTTGACCACGCCCTCAGTGCCGTCCTGTAGTGCCTTGCGTGGCATCACTGGCGGCACCTGCGTCGGGCAGGCTACGCCCATGCTGGAGACCCTCGGTCCGGTCTGAACCGGTGCTGGTGGCGGTGGTGGTGCAATCACCGCCGGTGCGGTGGGCACCACTTGGGTGGATTGAATCACTGGTGCGTTCGATATCACCTGTGGTGCCACGTCGGGTGGCGGCACGTAGGGTGGCGGGGGCGCTTCGACCTTGGGTATTTGTTTGGGAGGTTCGATCTTCTTGGGTGGTGGTGGCGGTGGCGGCGGAATGATCACCTCCTGGATTACCACTGCTTCGAGCGGTTTTTTGATGAAGTTAAGACCCTTGCGCGCCATGCCAGAGATCAGCGCGTAGCCCAAAAAGACGTGCAGCGCAATCACAATGACCAGGCCTTTGATCCGCCTTGAAGGGTCCCGCGGCTCGAAGCGGTAATTCATTTCAAGCGTGTTCATTGCACAAATTGCTCCGCGCCGATGACGGCAATTTTGTTCAAACCCTGGCGCTTGCTGCTGGAGAGCACATTGGCAAAAACGGCGTATTGCGAGGCCTTGTTGGGGCGGATGTGAACTTCAGGCTGCGAGGCTTGCGCTGCGACGGCCTTCATTTTTTCATTGAGTTCCTGCGCCGAAACCGGCAAGCCTTGCCAATAAACGACGCTTTTCTCATCAATGTCGATTTGTATTTTTTCAGGCTTGATCAGGCTGGTGGGCGGCGCGCCGACCGGCATTTCGAGGTTGACCGAGTGCAATTGAATCGGGATGGTGATGATCAGCATCACCAATAAAACCAGCATCACGTCGATCAACGGGGTCGTGTTGATCTCCATCATGACTTCGGGTTCAGCCGAGCCGCTGGCGTCTGCTACGTGCATTCCCATGAGAATAATTCCCTTGTTGGTGCTCAACCGCCCAGAGGCGGTGGCTCGGTGATGAAGGCGACTTTGACGATACCGGCACGCTGGCAGGCCAGCAGGACCTTGCCGACGCCTTCGTAGCGCGCATTGGCATCACCGCGCACCTGGACTTCAGGCTGCGGCTTGACGTTGGAGATTTTTTTGAGTTTCGCCACCAACTCGTCAACGCTCTTGATACGCGCTTCATACCAAAAAATATCACCGGCCTGATTGACCGAAATAATGACGTTCTCGGGCTTGGTTTCCCGAATTTCAACGCGTTCTTTGGGTAAAGAGAGCTTGATCGAAGTGGTCACCACCGGAATGGTGATCAGGAAAATGATCAATAGCACCAGCATCACGTCCACCAGGGGCGTGGTGTTGATGGCCGACATGACGGCGTCTTCGCCGTTGTCGCTGGAACCGACGTTCATGGACATAGGGGTTTCCTAATAGCCTGTGTACAGCCTTTGCAAGCTGTCACTCAAGCCCTTTTCACCGAGCCCAGAACCACTGCGTGCAAGTCGCTGCTGAATGCGCGCACATCGTCCATCACAGCCTTGTTGCGCCGCACCAGCCAGTTGTAAGCCAGCACCGCAGGCACCGCTACCGCCAGGCCGATGGCGGTCATGAGGAGCGCTTCACCCACCGGGCCGGCCACTTTGTCGATCGAGGCTTGGCCCGAAATGCCAATAGCAGTCAGGGCGTGATAAATGCCCCAAACCGTACCAAACAGGCCAACGAAAGGAGAAATCGAACCCACAGTGGCGAGAAATGCCAGACCACCTTGCGTATTGCTTTGAACCCGGCCAACAGCACGTTCGATACCCATGGAGATCCAGTCGTTAAGGTCCACATGGCCCATCAGGCCATCGTGTTTTTTGACCGCCGTGGTGGCGGCGTCAGCGATATACCGAAAGGGGCTGTTCTTCTCAAGCGCGTCTGCGCCTTGCTGGACCGTGCTAGCCGGCCAGAAGACCTTGGCCACAGCCTTGGCCTGACGACTCATTTTGGCTTGTTCCAGAACCTTGACGACCAGGATGTACCAACTGCCCACGCTCATGATCAGCAGCAGCAGCAAGACGGTTCTGGCAACCATATCCGAGGTTTTCCAAAGGGATTCAAGTCCGTAAGGGTTGTCAGTGGACTCGGCCTTTTTGGGGGCCGAAGCCGAAGCATCGCCCAGCTTGACATCGTTGATGACAGGCAGGGCCGCTGGCGCGGCGCTCGGTGCCGCCTGGGTTGCCGCCGGGGTTGCGGGTTGGGCCTGCACTGCAACCGGCAGCAACGTCAAGGCCAGAGCCAACGCACAGGCGCCGACGGTAATTGTTCGAGCGATATTTACTTGCACCATGGTTCCTTTTGAAGACCTCTGGTAAGGCGATCCAGGCACGGGTCTGCCGTCCAGCAAAAATTGAGTGGGCCCAGTATAACGGTCAATTTTGGCACTCACATGCGGGTTGTCCCTTGGTATCAAAGCAAGATGTCCGTCAATAAAACAAGCTCATTACAGTTGGCTACTGTGCCCCCGATTGCAAATTGCGCTCGCGCAATTGCCGCAACTTCTCGGCGATGCGGATCTCCAGGCCGCGTTCCACCGGGTGGTAAAAACCGGGCGCCGCCATGCCGTCGGGCAGATAACGCTCGCCCGCTGCAAAACCGCCCTCCTCGTCATGCGCGTAACGGTAGCCTTTACCGTAGTCCAGCTCTTTCATCAACTTGGTGGGGGCGTTGCGCAAGTGCATCGGCACCGGACGGGTGCCGTCATTCTTGACAAACGCACGGGCTGCGCCAAAGGCCTTATAGACGGCATTCGACTTTGGCGCTACGGCCAGATAAATCACGCATTCGGCCAGCGCCAACTCGCCCTCTGGCGTACCCAGGCGCTCATACACCTCAGCCGCGTCGAGCGCCAGATGCAGCGCGCGCGGGTCGGCCAGGCCGATGTCTTCGCTGGCCATGCGGACCATACGCCGGGCCAGGTAGCGCGGGTCAACGCCGCCATCGAGCATGCGCACCAGCCAATACAAGGCGGCGTCCGGGTCGCTGCCACGCACCGATTTATGCAAGGCTGAAATCGTGTCATAAAACTGCTCACCGCCCTTGTCATAGCGGCGCAGGCGCTCACCCAGCACCTTTTGCATCCAGACATCGGTGATCTCGCTGCACTTTTCCTGGGTAGCGGCCACCGCCAGCGTCTCCAGCGTATTGAGCAAGCGCCGCGCATCACCGTCAGCGTAAGCAATCAGGTGTTCGGAGGCGGCCTTTTCAAGCGGCGGTATCGCTTGCAGGATCAGTGCTCTGGCGATGATTTGTTCAAGGTCTGGCGGTGACAGCGGTTGCAAAACATAGACCGTGGCACGCGAGAGCAATGCCGAGTTGACTTCAAACGAAGGGTTCTCGGTGGTGGCGCCAATGAAGGTGAACAAGCCGCTCTCGACGTGCGGCAAAAAAGCATCCTGCTGGCTTTTGTTGAAGCGGTGCACTTCATCGACAAACACAATCGTGCGCCGACCCTGCTGCTGCGCCACCTGCGCCCGCTCAACCGCTTCGCGAATGTCCTTGACGCCGCCCAGCACGGCACCGATGGTGATGAACTGCGCGTCAAAACAATCTGCCATCAGGCGCGCAATCGTGGTCTTGCCCGTGCCCGGCGGCCCCCACAAAATACAACTGTGGGGCTGACCTGATTCAAAAGCAATGCGCAATGCCATGCCTTCACCCAGCAACTGGCGCTGTCCGACGACTTCGCCCAAGGTTTTCGGGCGCAGGCGTTCGGCCAGGGGCGCGTGCGAGACGGCGTTGGCCATATCACTGCCGCATTACATCCGCACCAGCGGGTGGCTTGAACTGGAAGTTGCTGCCCGGCAAAGCGGGATTAACCTCAAAATGCCTGAAGGTCAGCAGTGAGCGTTGCCCGAAACCATCGAGAATTTCCAGCGCAGCAAGTTCAGCGGTTTTATCGCCAGCGCGAAAACCAACACGCACACTTTGCAACTGGGTGTCCTTGGCCTTGGGCGTTGCCGCCAACCATTGCAGTCCCTCTTTATCCGGCGCATCGACGAGCGTGAAATCGGCCTGCAAGGCGCGCAAATCTGGGGCTGCGGCAATCAAGGCGGCAGGCGTTGAGCCCAGTACTAGCGACTGCTTGCGCGCCGTCACCTGATTCAGATCCACGTCGTAAAGCCACAGCGTCTGGCCATCGGCGACGATACTTTGCTCGAACGGCTTTTTGTAAATGAACTTGAAGCGGTTGGGACGCGAAAATTCAAAGCTGCCACTGGAGGTTTTGACCCTTTGTGCCTGCCCGTCTTTGGCTGGCTCAGTCACCACCTGGGTGAAATCGGCGCGACCGGTTTTCACCGTCTTTACAAAGCGTTCCAGACTCTCCAGGCCACCTGCGAACGCAGACATTGCGCCAGCGCTTACCAAAACAATAACTAAACGTTTCATTTTCTATTCAACTCGCGTTGGCACCAGAATTTCACGCTGACCACTGTTGCTCATACTGCTCACCAGCCCCGCTTTTTCCATGTCTTCAACCAATCGCGCGGCCCGGTTATAGCCAATTTTCAAATGACGCTGCACCAGCGAAATGCTGGCTTTTCGATTCTTCAGCACCACCTCCACCGCCTGGTCATACATCGGATCTTTCTCGCCGCCACCGTTGCCGCCCTCACCCGTCAAATCTCCTTCGCCGTCATCGGTGCCACCTTCGAGCACACCTTCGATGTAATTGGATTCGCCCTGAGACTTGAGGTAGCTCACGACCCGGTGCACTTCCTCGTCGCTGACAAAAGCGCCATGCACGCGGACGGGCAAGCCGGTACCACTGGGCATGTAGAGCATGTCGCCCATGCCCAGCAGCGCCTCGGCACCCATCTGGTCGAGGATGGTGCGGCTGTCAATTTTGCTTGAAACCTGAAACGCGATGCGCGTGGGAATGTTGGCCTTGATCAGGCCGGTGATCACATCCACGCTGGGCCGCTGCGTCGCCAGAATCAGGTGGATGCCAGCGGCCCGCGCTTTTTGCGCAAGTCGGGCAATGAGTTCTTCAATCTTCTTGCCCACCACCATCATCAAATCAGCCAGTTCATCGATCACCACCACGATGTGGGGCAGATGCGCCAGCGGCTCGGGCGCTTCGGGCGTCAGGCTGAACGGGTTGCCCAGGTGCTCACCCCGCGCTTTGGCCTCATCGATCTTGAGATTGAATCCGGCCAGGTTTCGCACCCCCAGCTTGCTCATCAGCTTGTAGCGACGCTCCATTTCAGCGACGCACCAGCTCAAGGCGTTGGCGGCTTGGCGCATGTCGGTCACCACCGGCGCAAGCAAATGCGGAATGCCTTCATAAACCGACATTTCCAGCATCTTGGGGTCAATCATCAGCAAGCGCACGTCGCTGGCCTCGGCCTTGTAGAGCAGGCTCAAGATCATGGCATTGATGCCGACCGACTTGCCCGCCCCGGTGGTCCCCGCTACCAGCACATGCGGCATCCTGGCCAGGTCGGCCACCACCGGGTTGCCCACAATGTCCTTGCCCAGACCCACAGTGAGCATCGACTTGGCCTCGTTGTAAATTTGCGAGCCAAGAATCTCGGAGAGCCGGATCGACTGCCGTTTGGCATTGGGCAACTCCAACGCCATGTAGTTTTTGCCAGGAATCGTCTCGACCACGCGGATCGAGACCAGACTCAGTGAGCGTGCCAGATCTTTGGCCAGCCCAACAATTTGCGAACCCTTGACGCCGGTGGCAGGCTCGATCTCGTAGCGCGTAATCACCGGCCCCGGCTGCGCCAGCACCACTCGCACTTCGACGCCAAAATCTTTGAGCTTCTTCTCGATCAACCGGCTGGTCATCTCCAGCGTCTCGGGCGCTACCGTGTCTTGCAGCAACATGGCGCTGTCAAGCAAGGCAACCTGCGGCAACTTGCTATCAGGCAGCTCGGTGAACAAAGGTTTTTGCATTTCCTTGGCAATGCGCTCGCTCTTGGGCACTGCTACCAACACCGGTTCAATCTTGACCGCTTTGGGGTGATGAACGGCCAGGTCCTGGCGCTCGTCATTCACCCCCTGAGCGCGTGCCAGCGCCGCCTGTTCTCCCAACGCCAAGTCTTGGGCCACTTCACGCTGTTCACGTTGGGTTTCAATCCGGGAGAAGAGCCAGGCACCCAGGCGCTCAGCCACCCGAGCCCAGGAAAAACGAAATACCAGCGCAGCACCGACCACGACCAAGGCGATAGCGGCCAGTGCGGTCCCCGTAAAGCCGAGCCAGTCAACACACAAAGGGCCCAATAAATACCCCAATACACCGCCGCCATGACCCGGCAGGCGAGCTTCCAGACTATAAAACCGTGACCACTCCAAGGCACTGCTGACACACAGTAAAAGTGCCAGACCACACCAAAAACCGATGCGGCTACCCGCAAATTTGGCGCTTAAGGTTAATGGAACCTGGCTGGGCTCCCCCTGGAAAGTCAGCAACTCATGCCCACGCGACCAGCGCGCCAGACCAGCAAGCCAAGTGCGAAGGCCCGCTGCAACGCACCACCAGACCGAAAATCCCAACAGAAAATAACTGCCGTCCGCCAACCATGCGCCCGGCCATTTGGCCCGATTGAGCACGGGGCCGCCGCTACCTGAAGTTGACCAGGCAGCGTCTTGGGGCGAATAGGTCAGCAAGGCAACCAACCAGAAAATGAGCAGCGCCAGACCGAGCAGCAGTCCCACTTCATCGCCAAAGCGAGCCCAGCCGTTGCGGGCAGGCTGATCGGTCGAACCGGAAGAATTCAAGGTATTAAGAGAATAAGTCATACTATCCCGCACTGTACACGGCGCATCCGATTTTTTAAAAAAGGTTTTACGATGTCAATCCCAAGACATACCAAAGTTTTGATTCTGGGCTCCGGCCCGGCTGGCTACACCGCCGCCATCTACGCGGCGCGGGCCAACCTCAAACCCCTGCTGATCACTGGCATTGCACAGGGCGGGCAACTGATGACCACCACCGAAGTGGACAACTGGCCCGCCGATGTGGATGGTGTGCAGGGACCGGACTTGATGCAACGTTTTTTGGCGCACGCCGAGCGCTTCAAAACCGAGATCGTGTTTGACCACATCAACGCGGTTGATTTTTCAAAGCGCCCGTTCACCCTCAAAGGCGACAGCGGCGAATATACCTGCGACGCCCTCATCCTGGCCACCGGCGCGTCGGCCAAATACCTGGGGATACCGTCAGAGACCGCTTTCATGGGGCGCGGCGTCTCGGGCTGCGCCACCTGCGACGGCTTTTTCTACCGCGACCAGGTCTGCTGTGTGGTCGGTGGCGGCAATACTGCGGTGGAAGAAGCACTCTACTTATCCAACATTGCCAGCAAAGTGTATTTAGTCCACCGCCGCGACGCGTTCCGCGCCGAGCCGATCATGATCGACAAGCTGATGGAAAAGGTTGCCAGCGGCAAGATTGAGCTCAAAACCTTCCATGCGCTTGACGAAGTGCTGGGCGATGCCAGCGGCGTCACTGGCGTGCGTCTGAAAAACGTCAATACCGGCAAGACCGAAGAGCTGACGCTGCAAGGCTGTTTCATCGCCATTGGCCACGCCCCCAACACCGATATTTTCAAAGGCCAGTTGGAGATGGCAAACGGCTACCTGGTGACCCAGGGTGGACAAAGCGGCTTTGCCACCCAAACCAGCGTGCCCGGCATTTTTGCCGCCGGCGACGTGCAGGACCACATTTATCGTCAAGCCATCACCAGCGCAGGCACCGGCTGCATGGCGGCGCTTGATGCCCAGCGCTTTCTGGAGCAGAAATAAGCCCGGTTCGAGTGCCCGCTATAATCTGCGCCTTTGCTGAACTTGGCCAACACTGGCTCGGGTGCGGCTTCGGGTTACCGCCACCCTTTTTCTTGGCGAGGTGAGGCTTTTGCGTCAGCAACAGCCGTTTAAAAATATCGGAGTGTCCACATGGCACGCGTATGTGAAGTCACGGGCAAAGGCCCGATGGTGGGGAACAAAGTTTCTCACGCCAACAACAGAACCAAGCGCCGGTTCCTGCCGAACCTGCAATACCGCCGGTTTTGGGTTGAAACTGAAAACCGCTGGGTTCGCCTGCGAATTTCCAACGCTGGTCTGCGCATGATCGACAAAAACGGTATTGACGCAGTGCTCGCAGACCTGCGCGCACGCGGCCAGGCTTAAACATCAAAAGGAAGCATCATGGCAACCAAAGGCGGACGCGAAAAAATCAAACTGGAATCCACTGCGGGTACCGGTCACTTCTACACCACCAGCAAGAACAAGAAAACCATGCCCGAGAAAATGCTGATCAAGAAATTTGATCCGAAAGCTCGCAAGCATGTGGACTACAAGGAAATGAAGCTGAAGTAATTCGGTTTTATTCGCTGAAAAGGCCCGCTTCGTGCGGGCTTTTTTGCGGGCGTATCTTGCGCCGCTCCGGTTATTAGAACAACCCGTTGCAGATGCTCACGCGCTTCAAGGCTACCCACCTTTCGAGCGCCACATGGTTGCGCCTACCAAGGCGCATGCCGCCAGGGTCCAAACAATCACGGCACCCGAGGGCAGGTCAAACAATGCGGAAAACGTCAACCCTGTTGCGTAACCCAGCGCACCGATACCGTAGGCGATGCCGTAGCGGCGCAGCCCGCGATGCTGACGCGTACCGAGCGCTGGAATGATGAGGCTTGAGAACACGAGATATACCCCCACGAGTTGCACCGAGGCCGTAACCGCGAGTGCAAACACTGCGTAGAAGCCGAAGCGCCCGAGCCGCTGCACCCATCCCTGCCACAGTGCAATCAACAGCAGCATAGACACGCCTGCCAGCCACAGTAATTGGGTCGTGTTGACCCAAAGGATTTGCCCGACCAGCAGGTCCTTCAAATGCTCGCCGCCATGCGGGTTGCCCGCCAGCAACAGGATGCCGGCACAGGCCGCCAGGATGAACATGACGCCAATCAGGGCCTCCTGCTGCTGCGGTGCACGCCGCTCGGTCCAGGTCAGCAGCCATGCGCCCAGCAAGGCGGCACACACCGCGGCGACCTGGACCGCGATACCGCCCTCGGGCAGGCCCACCGCGTCGGCCGCGATGACACCGAGCCCGGCGATCTGTGCAATCGCAAGATCGATGAAGACGATGCCCCGGTCCAGCACCTGCGTCCCTAGCGGCACATGCGTGGCGAGCACCAACAATCCTGCAATCAAGGCCGGGCCGAGGATGCCCCAGTCAAGGGCGCTCCAGTTCATCGCTTGACTCCGGCTGACAGCAAACGTGCCAAAGTGTCATCGAATAAGCCGAACAAGTCCTTCGCGCCATCGGTGCCGCCCACGGTGAAGGGGATCTTCACCGCCGCAACGCCAGCGTTCTTGCTCAGCCACTCAGAAGGTTTTGGGTCCTGGTAGGCCGCGTACAGCGTCATGCGAGCGGGTACGTTCTTCAATGAAGCAAGGACCTCCTGCAAATGCGAGGCGGTGGGTTCAACGCCCGGCTTGGGCTCCAGCACCGCTACTTCTTTCATTCCCAGCCAGTCGTACAGGTAGACAAAGGCCTTGTGCTGGGACACTACGGCCGCCCCTTTGAGCGGCGCCGCCTGCGTGGTCCAGCGCCCGATGGCCTGCTGCCACCGCTGCGAAAAGTCGGCCAGGCGCTGCGCGTACTGGCTGGCGTGAGCGGCGTCAACGAGCGCCAGCCGCGCACCAAGCGCCTTTGCCACCTGAGCGATATTGCGTGGGTCGGTCTGAATGTGCGGGTTGCCGGCCGCGTGCACGTCGCCTTGCGAGCGATCCAATTGGCTCGGAACGTCCAGCTTACGGACAAAATCGGCCGCCGCAAAATTGCCAGGCTGTCCGGCCTGAACCTTGGCGTTGCCCGACTGCTGTAGCAAAACGGGCAACCAACCAATCTCAAGTTCGGCACCGGTACAGACAACGAGGTCCGCATTGCGTGCCCGCGCAATCAGGCTGGGTTTGGCCTGAATCTGGTGCGGGTCCTGCAAGGCACTGGTCGCCACCGACACGTCAACAAGATTGCCCCCCAATTCCTGGGCCAACGCACCCCATTCGGGCTCACAGGCAAAGACATGTAGCGCGGCGTGCGCAGGAATCGCCAGCAGTAGCGGTGCGGCAAGTAGAGCAAATACAGTTTTTCGATTCATCATGGAGTGATCCTTGGATGGAGTAAAGGGTTCAATAGCTATGAGCACCGTGCGCGCCCAAACTCATTTGGTACTGGAGGAAGACCTGGTTATCGGCCAGCCCTTCTCTTGATTTGTCTTGTGCAAACTGCAAGCGAACTCGGGAGAACTCGCTCGGATTGAAGTCGAGCATGAGCGTATTTTTGCTGGGTTGGTAGGTGCTGTTTGCAAACGAGGCGGCATTGATGCCGTAGTCCGGCTCTCCAGGATTGAGTCGCTCGGTGCGCAAGCCAAGCCGCCAGCGTGGCATGAACTGATAGACGCCTTGCAGATACCAGCCAGACTGTTCGGCACGGTAGGCGTCCGACAGGTTGACGTTACCCGGGTCATAGGTGAGGCTGCCACTGCGCGTACTTTGCAGGTACTCGCCCTGCAATTTGAAGTTGGTTTGCGTGGCATTGCCGTTGGGCGCCCATTTCCAGACGCCGTCAAGCACCCAGACGCGCGTGTTGCCGTTGAATGCGGTGTTGACCAGGCTACCCGTGGTATCCATCGTCGTGAGACCCTGGTCATTGGCCTGGGTTGTCAACAGCGAAAGACCCGCACGCCAGTTGTGGCTGATACCGACGTCGCCTCCGGTGTGCGCGGTCAACGCAGTCATCCCCGCGCCATTGCGACCGGTGTCGCTGCCCGGAAAAGTGCGGCCCCGACCCAGCTCGGCACCCAGTTCAATGTATTGATCGGTAGGCGCCAGCCAGTGGAGCTGCAGGCCGTCGTCACCGTATTGCGTACCCAGCAAAGCTTGGTACGCTAAAGGGTTGTCAACGAAGTCCCAGGTGTGGGCGTGCTGCGAGTTGAGGTAGCCGACACCGGAAAAGAAACGGCCCGCTTTCAAGGTCAAGCCGTTACTCAACGATGTGGTCTGGACAAACGCCTCCTCAACCGAAACGGTGTCGTCTGGATGAAGTGAGATGTTGGCTGAGCCGCGCAGCCAGGGATCGATATTCGCTGCCAGACCGAGCTCGGATTCAGCGAGGCTGAAGCCACGCGAACCGGGCCCCGCGTCAGAGCCTTTTGGCAACTGAAAACCGGTAATGCTATAGGTGGCAGGGTCCCGCGAAGTTCGGGTATAGCCACCCGAAAGGATCAAGGACATGGCCGGATTGAAGGCGTTGGCGCCGCCGACCGATGATGAGGGCGCAGGTAGTGCGACCAAAGTTGCATCTGCCGTAGTCGGCGGTGATGGCGCGGCGACCCGCTCGGCCACCAGAAGGCGCTGCTCCATCGCCTGCAACCGTGCTTCGTAGGCGGCGCGCATTGCTTCAATTTCCTGTCGAAGCAATTGAATTTCGGATGGCGTGTTTAGTGGGGTATCGGCCGACGCGCCGAACGGCGCGGCCAGGGCGAGCACGAGGCTCGCCGATAAAATCTTATGCATGGGTTTTCATTCTTTGAAACTTTGCGGGACAGACCGCAGCTACGCAAAGCGAGCCAGCTCTGTCCTCAACTGATTAGGACAATGAACGACGCCCTGCCGCGCGCTGCGCAACCCGGACGCTATGAGGCAAAAATCAGTGGAGGGAAAAAGGTGGTGCCCGACTGTCGTAGGCGGGCGTGGCCGCCGTCAACAGAACGCCGTGCAGCGGGGCAGGCGCTGCCTCATGGAGCACCCGCGCCGGAGGCAAGTGAGGCGCTGAAACCAGTGGCGCACCGCCGATCAACGCCGCTGCGCTGAGGCACAGGGCGCAACGATCCTGGTGGATCGCCTGCTTGCCATCGTTTTCGTCAGCTTGCTCCGAATGCAGGTGCGAAAGCACGTGCCAAGTCGCAGCTGTCTGCGCAATCGGCAGCAGCAACACAAGCCACAGCAGCCACACCAGGTGGCGATGTGTGAACATGTTGAGTCGCGTGGTGTGCATAACGCCTCAATGGTAGCTGAAATGTTGAACGGCTGCCTTCGGTGACCCGACCGCATCCTTAAGTCGGCGTGATCAAACCCTTTGCCAAACCGCCGCAAAAAATCCATCAGTCCGATGACGGTGCGGCCACAGGCGAAGGTAGCGCTGGCCGTTGTCGCCGCCGCTGCACAGGGTGGCGGCGCCCTCCACTTTCAAACCGGCCAGGATTTCACCAACATCCAGCGGGGTAAATTCCTTGTTCGCTTCGGAAAACGTCTGCGCGATCGCCTCGTTCTCCTGCACCAACAGGCTACAAGTTGCATAAACCAGTCGGCCGCCAGGTTTCAGCAGCCGCGCGGCACTTTGCAGGATGGCCGCCTGTAGCACGGCCAACTCAGCCACCAACTCCAGGTTTTGCCGCCATTTCAGATCCGGGCTGCGCCGCAAAGTGCCCAGACCCGAACACGGCGCATCCACCAACACCCGGTCAATCTTGCCCGACAAACGCTTGATGCGTTCATCGCGCTCATGCGCAATAGCGGCCGGGTGCACATTGGACAAGCCGCTACGCGCCAGCCGCGGTTTGAGCGCATCTAGACGATGGGCCGAGGTATCAAAGGCGTACAGACGCCCGGTGCTGCGCATGCACGCACCGATCGCCAGCGTCTTGCCACCGGCACCAGCGCAAAAATCGACCACCATCTCGCCCCGCTTGGCGTCGAGCAGCAGCGCCAGCAATTGCGAGCCTTCGTCCTGCACCTCAAAATCGCCGCGCACAAACGCGTCAGTCTTGTTCAGGTTCGGCTTGCCGGCGATGCGCAGGCCCCAAGGCGAATAAGGCGTCGGGAGTGCCTTGAAACCTGCTTGGGCCAGCTCTTTTTGCACGTCGGCACGCTTGGCCTTGAAGGCGTTGACGCGCAGATCGAGCCCGGCACCCTGGTTCAGGCTTTCCACCAAGGGCCAGAATTCATCGCCCAACTGGTCTTTGAGCGGTTGCACCAACCACTCCGGCAGGTTGTGCCGATGGCGTTCCATCAAGTCGGCGACGTTGATTTTTTCGCACTGATCGAGCCAATTTTTTTCCTGCTCGCTCAAAGCGCTGCGCAGAAAATCAGCCGGGCCGTAAAACCCCAAAATGGTCAGGCGACGCTCCTTGGAACCGCTACCGGATGGCGCGTAATGATCGAACAATAGCTTCTTGCGCAGCACGTTATAGACCGTGCCCGAAAGGGTTGCGCGTTCACGCGGCCCGAGACCACGGTTGTCGCGGAAAAACTTCGCCACGATGGCGTCGGTCGGATGGTCAAATTTGAGCGCGAGCCGGATCAGTTCGGCACAGACGTCAAGGAGGGCTTTAGGATGCATGGCTGAGATTGTCCCATGGCAATTGAATATTCACTATGTACGCAAGCGCACAGTCGCGCAGAAACAATCACCGTAACCTGCACACGAATTACGAGACTTCACCGAAGTGCAACAGTCCTTGCGAGCGCTTCCTGCTCAATGCTCAACTTAACCGGTTCCATGCTGTAACAACTGATGAACTTACAAAAACCAGAATCTCCGTGGTCAGGCAGAGGTCATTTCACCACGCTGGCGCTGGCCGCTGCGTTTACCATGGCACTCGCAGTTACGTCAAGCGGCTGCGCCTCCGGGTCGCCCAAGACCCAGGAATTACCCGAAATAGCGCTGCCCGCAACTTGGTCAACAGCGGCATCACCCACCACATTCAACAGCGTCATCTCTGGTGTTGTCCCCGCGACTTCACTGGCTCAGTGGTGGCAAAAATTCAACGACCCGCTGCTGAGCACACTGGTCACAAATGCATTGCAGGCCAACACCACTGTCCGCTCGGCGCAGGCAGCGTTGAGACAATCGCGCGCCCTGCGCGACGTGCAAGCTGCGGGCCTGCTGCCCGGCGTGTCGGCCTCCGCGTCGGCAGGGCGCAGCAAGTCCGGCGGTTTTGAGGCCAGCAACAGCTTCAGTGTGGGACTGGATGCCAGCTGGGAACCCGATATTTTTGGTGGCAAGCGCAGCGCACTGAACGCCAGCGAGGCCGACGCACTGGCGGCAGAAAGTTCTCTGGCGGATGTGCAGGTGTCGATGGCCGCTGAGGTGGCGCTGGCCTACATCCAGCTGCGCGGCCAGCAGGCGCAACTGCTGATCGCCCAGAACAATCTCACCAGCCAGCAAGAAACTCTGCAAATTACCGATTGGCGGGCACAGGCCGGGCTGATCACCTCTCTTGAAGTGGAACAGGCACGCACCGCCAGCGAGCAAACCGGCGCCCAGATTCCCACCCTGGAGGCCAGCATCGCCAAGACCCGGCACGCGCTGGCAGTCCTGACGGGCCAGCCACCGGCGGCGCTGGAAATGCTGTTGGCCCCGTCCCAACCGGTACCTGAAGCGGCGCAAGATCTGGCCCTGAGTATTCCAGCGCAAACCTTGCGCCAACGTCCGGATGTTCGTGCCGCAGAACACCGCATCAGTGCAGCGCTGGCACGTGTGTCAGTGGCGGACGCGGCGCGCTACCCAAGCTTTTCCATCAGTGGATCGGTCGGATTGAATGCCCTGACGCTCGGCGCGCTCAGCAACGGCGCATCCGTGGTCAGCGCCTTGCTGGGCAGTGTTTCGGTGCCCCTGTTTGATGGCGGCGCCGCCAGGGCTCAGGTGCGGGCGCAGGAAGCGGCGCTGGAACAGGCGCGCATCGCCTACCAGTCCGTCGTATTGACTGCCTTGCAGGATGTCGAAGATGCGCTGGTGGCCTTGGCTGGCGATCGCGCGCGCCTGACTCACCTGAAAAGTGCCGCCACTGCGGCGGGCAATGCAGACCTGCTGGCACAGAATCGCTACAGCAGTGGTTTGATTGACTTCCAGACCGTGCTGCAAACCCAGCGCACGCTGTTCACCGCGCAAGACAGTGTGGCCAGTACCAGTGCCGACGTCGGCGCCGACCATGTGCGTCTCTACAAGGCACTGGGCGGCGGTTGGAACACCGAAAATATCACAAGGACATCGACGTTATGAACGCACCCAACCCCGCCGCTACGGTGATACCGTCTGCCGTACCGGCCAACACGCCCGCCGACACACCCAACGCAAACGGCGCCACTGAAGTCCCCGCCAAGACCGACCTCGCGACCCTTCTCGACGAGCCTGTAGCGCAAGCCTGGTATCGGCGCCGCACACTGTGGGTCGGCCTGGTGCTGGTGCTGCTGGCTGGCGCCGGTCTGTGGTGGTGGCTGGCACGTCAGGCCGCCAATGCAGCGCCCAGTTACACCACCCAGACCGTGGCGCGCGGCAACCTCACACTCACCGTCACCGCCAACGGAACGATCCAGCCGACGCGCTCGATCAACATCGGCAGTGAGCTCTCGGGCACCGTGCTCAAGGTCAACGTGGACGTCAATGACCAGATCAAGAAGGGCCAGGTGCTGGTCGAACTGGACCCCGCCAAGTTGCGCGACCAGGTCCTGCGCTCACAGGCCTCGCTCGCGGCCGCCAAAGCCAAGGTCGAGCAGACCGCCGCCACGATTAAGGAAGCGACCGCGACTTTGAACCGGCTCGAAGAGGTGGCACGCGCATCCGGCGGCAAGGTGCCGGCCAAGACCGAGCTCGATGTCGCCCATGCCACGCTGGACCGTGCCCTTGCCGACGATGCCAGCGCTCGCGCTGGCGTTAGCGACGCACAGGCGGCGTTGTCCACCGACCAGATCAACCTGTCCAAGGCATCGATCAGCGCGCCAGCCGATGGCGTGGTGCTGACCCGCGCCGTCGACCCCGGCAACGCAGTGGCCGCATCATTGCAGGCGGTGACGCTTTTCACGGTGGCCGAAGACCTTGCCAAGCTGCGCCTGTGGGTTTATGTGGACGAGGCCGACGTGGGCGCGGTCAAGATCGGGCAGAACGCCACCTTCACCGTCAGCGCCTACCCGACCCGCAAGTTCCCGGCACGCATCACCCGCGTCGGCTTTGGATCCACCATCACGGACAACGTCGTCACCTACCTCACTTACCTGGACGTGGACAACACCGATCTGAGCCTGCGACCGGGCATGACCGCTACTGCCACCATCACCGCCATGCAGCGCAACGATGTGCTGTTGGTGCCCAACGCGGCGCTGCGCTTTACACCGGCCACGGCGACGGCAGGTGCGCCGGCCAAGAAAGGAATCGCGTCGAGTCTGGTGCCCAGCATACCGCGCAGCAGCACGCGCAAATCGGCCGCAACGGGCGCCAGTACCGCAGCCGCAAAACAAGTGTGGGTGTTGCCCAAGGACGGCAAGGGCGACGCTGTCGCCGTGGCTGTGACACCGGGCATCAGCGACGGCCGCATGACCGAGATCACGGGCGGCGAACTGGTGGTCGGCATGGAAGTGATCACCGACCAGAAGACGGCGGCAGGCAAATGAGCGAACTGCTCATCAGCCTGCGCGGCGTGACAAAAAAATATGGCATCGGCGCGACCGAACTGATGGCACTCAAGGGCATCGACCTGGACATCACGGCCGGCGAGTTCGTTGCCATCATGGGGCCCAGCGGTTCGGGAAAATCCACCGCCATGAACATCCTGGGCTGCCTGGACACACCCAGCGCCGGGCAGTACCTCTTCAAGGGAGCGCATGTGGAGGCGCTCTTGCGCGATCAACGCGCACGGCTGCGCCGGCGCTACCTGGGCTTCGTTTTCCAGGGCTTCAATCTGCTGGCACGCACGTCGGCGCAGGAGAACGTGGAACTGCCCTTGCTGTACCGCGGTGACAGCGCGAGCGTGCGGCGCAAAGCCGCGGCCCAGGCGCTCGAGTCGGTCGGTCTGGGCGGCTGGGAACACCATACGCCGGCTGAACTTTCGGGCGGCCAGCAGCAGCGTGTGGCGATCGCACGCGCCATCGCCACCGCCCCGGCGGTGGTGCTGGCCGACGAGCCTACCGGCAACCTCGACACCCAGCGCAGTCATGAGATCATGGGACTGCTGTTGGCCCTGAACCGGGACCACGGCATCACCGTGCTGATGGTGACGCACGAGCCCGACATGGCGGCCTATGCGCGCCGGCTGGTGCACTTTCTCGATGGCCAAATCTCGCGCGATGTGCCCAATCCGCACCCCGTGACCGCCGTGACCGCCGCGCCCGTTGAGCCCGCTTCCGTCGTTGCGGAGGCTACCTGATGCTGCTCAGTAGCCTGCTTCTGGCGCTGCGCTCGATCCAACGCAACCTGCTGCGCTCGTTCCTGACCATTCTCGGCATCGTGATCGGCGTCAGTGCGGTGATCACGATGGTCACGCTGGGCAACGGCGCCACGCAGGCGGTGCAAACCCAGATCTCGAGCCTGGGCAGCAACCTGTTGATGGTGCGGCTCGGCCAGCGCCAGGGGCCCGGCGGAGGCGGCGGAGCCAGCACGCCTCAGTTCAAGGAGGCGGATGCCACGGCCATTCAGGACGAGATCGGTGGTATCGCTGCGGCGGCGCCCGAGGGGCGGGCCGCCGTCACGGTGGTCGGCAACGGTCGCAACTGGGCCACCAGTGTGGTCGGCAGCACCAACCTCTGGTTCGACATCGGTAATTGGAAACTGGCGTCCGGCCGCATGTTCACAGACGACGAACAAACTGCGGGCTCCGCCGTCTGCATCATCGGCGAAACGGTGCGGCGCGAAATTTACGGCGGCACGGCAGGCCAGACCGGGTTGGGCGAGCAATTGCGCATCAAACAGTTTTCCTGCAATGTGGTGGGCGTGCTAGCGTCCAAGGGCCAAGGGGGCATGGGCAACGACCAGGACGACACGGTGGTGGTGCCCTTGCACACCTTGCAGCGCCGCGTCACCGGCAATCAGCGCTTGCCCACCTTGTTGGTATCGATGCAGGACGGCAGCGACAGCACCCGGCTCAAGGCCAGCCTGCGTGAGCTCCTGCGCGAACGCCGCAAACTCGCCGAGGGCGACGATGACAACTTCAATATTCTGGACACGCAGCAAATTGCCGACGCGCTGTCAGGCACAACCAAGGTCATGACCACCTTGCTCGGAGCGGTGGCGGCGGTGAGCCTGCTGGTGGGCGGCATCGGCATCATGAACATCATGCTTGTGAGCGTGACCGAGCGCACCCGCGAGATCGGCCTGCGCCTGGCCATCGGCGCGCTCGAGCGCGAGGTGTTATTGCAGTTTCTGATTGAAGCGGTCGCGTTGTCAGCCCTGGGCGGCCTGGTGGGCATCGTTATTGCCACCGCCGCGTCCTGGGGGCTGGCCAGCGTGATGGGTGTGCCCTACCTGTTTAACATTTCGATCAACCTGTTGTCGTTGGTGTTCTCCGCCGCCATCGGTGTCGTGTTTGGCTACTTTCCGGCCAGACGCGCCGCCCGCATGGACCCAATCGAAGCGCTGCGGCACGAATAGCCGCTGTTATGCCGCCCTTAATGCGCAGACACGGCATTGAGCTTGACACCCAATGCTGCCAGTAATTTCAACATTGTGTCGCCACATTGCCATAGCCGTCCCGATCACGCCATCACAACCTGCGTATTGATAACGCCCTATTGGCATTTCATACCGCCCCGTATCCACTCCCTGACTTGCTCCTTCCAAATCTTTAGCCCTCCTTTCGCCAGATCTTTTTCTTTGGTTCCATCGGGAAGCGTACCGCTCTTCGGGGTGGCGCCTTCTATGCCCCACAGTACGCGAGGATCTTCGAAGAGATGGAGTTCCAGATCTCGCGCTATTTTTGTATTGTTTTTGAACTTTGCGTTTAATGATGCCTTGGTGGCTTCGCACGTCTGCTGCGCGTTCATCCCCGACATATATAGGCCGGGTCGCGCGAACCATTCGTCGGCATTCTTGAACCCGGTCACCTCCTGCGTATGGCACAGGACGCACATCTCGGAAGTCCGTCCCTTATGGCTCGTGAAGGCATGGCCGCTTCGCTCCTTTTCGAAGAAATCGTGGCAGGTCGTGCAGCCCTTGACCTGGAATTTGGCGAACAGGTGGTCACTGAACTTGGTGTCGCCGGCCAGGGAAGAAACACTCCAAACCATAAAAACAATTACAGAGAATATTCGGATCTTCATCTCGTCTTCCCATGAACTAAATAATTATTCATACGTATTTTGAACAGCTCATCGAGCTGTAACGGGATGTTGTATTGTCACACGTGCTCTCCGCGCTCAATGCTTCGTAACCTGAGATGACGTAGGAAAAAAGGGGCCAGGATCGCATTAAATAAAACAATAGCAGTTCAGGCAACCCGTTTGGCGCCGATGCCGTGTTGTATGAATAAATTAGGTTTTGAGTGTGCTACCGACAGTCTGCGCCAATGCGGCAAGCTTCTCAACGACGCGTGCCACCGAATCAGTGGGCACAATTTTCCGGTTGCAGTGATGATCATGTCGCGCCACTTGGCTAATGAAATTCTAAAACAAGCTGGCATCAAACAGAAAATTTGAAATGAAAGACCGAATACGTGAACAGCGCAGCAACGGTCACCGTAGAGTTTGACTACCGGATGGTGGCCAAGGACGGCGCCGACTGTAGCGGCGGGATCGCATAAAAAAAGAGGTTGACGAGCCTTGACCCCGGCACTGGCTCTGCAGTTAGGGCTGCTTGGTTCCCCACCTGACCCGGTTGGCCGCTTTACCATGCGGGAAGGCCCGTCGGTTCGCATTGTAGGCGACAGAACTTTTTTGCGCTGGCTCACACTTTAGAATCAGCCCCATGTCTTACCTCGTGCTCGCCCGCAAATACCGACCCCGCAATTTCTCCGAGTTGGTGGGACAGGATCACGTGGTCAAGGCGCTCAGCAATGCGTTGACCACGCAGCGGCTGCACCACGCTTACCTGTTTACCGGTACGCGCGGCGTCGGCAAGACCACGATCTCACGCATTCTGGCCAAATCGCTGAACTGCCAGGGCGCCGACGGCACCGGCTCCATCACCGCAACGCCGTGCGGCGTCTGCCCGGCTTGCAGTGACATTGATGCCGGCCGCTTTGTCGATTACACCGAGCTTGACGCCGCCTCTAATCGGGGCGTGGACGAAGTGCAGGCGCTGCTGGAGCAGGCGGTCTATAAGCCGGTGCAGGGGCGCTTCAAGGTGTTCATGATTGACGAAGTTCACATGCTCACCGGCCACGCCTTTAACGCCATGCTCAAGACGCTCGAAGAGCCGCCGGCGTATCTGAAATTTGTGCTGGCCACCACCGATCCGCAAAAAGTGCCTGCCACCGTGCTGTCGCGCTGCCTACAGTTCAACTTGCGCCCGATGGCACCCGAGACCATTGCCGAGCACCTGCAAAAGGTGTTGCAAGTCGAAAACGTGGTGGCGGATGCCGCCTCGCTGCGCTTGCTGGCGAGAGCGGCGCGCGGTTCCATGCGTGACGCCTTGAGTCTGGCCGACCAGGCCATCTCTTTTGGTGCCGGTCAACTTGAAGAAGCCGGTGTGCGCCAAATGCTCGGCAGTGTGGACCGCTCCTACGTGTTTCGTCTGATTGATGCGCTGGCACAGGGTGACGGCAAAACGGTAGTCGAAACGTCTGAGTCTTTGCGCCTGCACGGCCTGAGCGCTGCCTCCACCCTGGAAGAGATGAGTGCGGTGTTGCAACGCATGGCGGTGTTGCAGGCGGTGCCCAACGCTGGCACTGAGGTCGATGAGACCGACCCGGATGCCGCCGACGTGGCCCGCCTAGCCAGACTGATGCCGACAGACGAGACGCAACTGCTCTACAGCATCTGCTTGTACGGTCGCGCCGAGCTCGGGCTGGCTCCCGATGAATACGCTGCGCTCACCATGGTTTTATTGCGGTTGCTGGCTTTCAAGCCGAGCACCGGCACGGCCAGCGCGGCTCAAAAAAAAACTCTGACTGATGCCCCGGTAGTGCGGGCGGCTGCGCTAGCCCGACCGGTGCCCGCGTCTTCACCTGCGCCAATGGCACAGGCTTTGCCCACTGCGTTGGCGTCGGAGCCGGCTGCGTTGGCAGTATCGTCGCTGCCGCCCGGACGCCAGTTGCACGTCCATAGCGCAGCTTCAGCAAGCGATCAAGCCATGGGTGAAGCCGCACCCTCAGTGAACAAAATAGTCGCCATTCCAGTAAGGGTGCAGGCCGATTCGCGCACGGAGGCGCTGGCGGGTCAATCAGCGCCGCTATTGCTTCCCTCCGAGGAGGGCGAGTTCTGGCAACGCACGGTGCAGCAGCTGATCGCCAGCGAGGCCATCACCGCCATGGTGCGTGAGCTCGCCTTGCAGTCGCAGTTGATCGCACGCGACACCGATCAGTGGCTGCTGCGCATCGAGCGTGAGTCGCTCAACCAGAGCGGCAACCGCGACCGCCTTGCAAACGCACTCCAGGGGGCCGGTCACGCTGTAAGTTTGGCGGTGGAGGTGGGCCGCGTGACAGACAGCCCGGCCAGGCGCAACGCAGCACAAGCAGCTGAGCGGCAGTTGGCCGCTGAAAAAATCATTTTTGAAGATCCGTTTGTGCAGACCATGATGCGCGATTTTGCGGCGAAAATCGTTCCCGGCAGCATTAAACCAGGTTGAAATTTTTCAAGGATAACTCCAACAACCTGGATTGCCGCGCTACGCTCGCAATGACGGATTCAAGTGTCCTAAGGCCTTTCCATTCCAAACACAAACCAAGGAACCAACCATGTTTAATAAAGGACAACTCGCCGGCCTGATGAAACAGGCACAAGCGATGCAGGACAACATGAAAAAGGCCCAGGACGATCTCGGCAACATTGAAGTGACCGGTGAATCGGGCGCTGGCCTGGTCAAGGTTTTGATGACCTGCAAGCACGACGTGCGCCGGGTCACGATCGACCCGAGCTTGCTGGCCGAGGACAAAGACATGCTGGAAGACCTGGTGGCCGCAGCCTTCAACGCCGCCGTGCGCAAAGCCGAAGACACCACAACCGAGAAAATGGGCAAGATCACGGCGGGGATGCCAGCGTTGCCCGGTGGCATGAAATTCCCTTTTTGATGTAGGCTGCCGAGCAAGCGTGATGCGTCGTTGATCTATGTCCAATGCCAATTCACTTGACGTGCTGATCCAGGCGCTGCGGCGCTTGCCCGGCGTGGGCGTGAAGTCGGCCTCGCGCATGGCGTTTCACTTGCTGCAGCATGACCGCCATGGCGCTCAGGTCTTGGCGCGTGCACTTCAGGATGCCTCCGAGAGCATTCGTCATTGCGAGCGCTGCCACACTTTCACGCAGGCCGAGGTTTGCTTCACCTGTCTGGATTCGCGCCGCGATGCCACCCAGTTATGCGTGGTGGAGACACCGGCGGATCAGTCGGCGGTCGAGCGCACCGGTGCTTACAAGGGTCTGTACTTTGTGTTGATGGGCAAAATTAGTCCGCTCGACGGCATTGGCCCCAAAGACATCGGTCTCAAAGGGTTGTTTGATCGAGCTTGCGATGGCATGGTGCAGGAGGTGATTGTTGCGACCAACTTTACGGCCGAGGGCGAAGCCACTGCCCACGTCATTAACGAAGGGCTCAAAGCCAAGGGTCTGCACCTGACGCGGCTGGCGCGTGGCGTGCCGATCGGCAGCGAGCTGGAGTACGTCGATCTTGGCACCATTGCGCATGCGCTGGTGGACCGACGCTGAACTCGATAGGCCGGCTGGGTCCAACAGTAGGTACAAACCCTTTCGGGGAAGTTACTGATGCGCCAGGGGTCTCGACTGGCTAAGCTCAAGGCTGATCGTACGCAATCTACGCAGCGCAGTCACCATGAACCAACCTCAACTCAACCGCCGCATCTTTGTCGCTGGTACAGCGCTGTTGGCGGGGTCTTTGCCAGCAGCTCCGCTGTGGTCTCAAACGCGGCCAGAGAAAACAAAAATCTCCATCGCCGTTGTGGACAAGGCAAGTTTTTATCATCTGCCACTGACCATCGCGGAGCAGCTCGGTTACTTCAAGGCCGAAGGTCTGGAGGTTCAAATCCTCGATTTCCCCGGCGATGCGCGCGCGCTGCTAGCGACCGGCAGCGGCGGCGCTGATGTGATCTCTGGCGCATATGAACACACCATTGAGCTACAGTCCGTGGGGCAAAAATTTCAGGCTTTTGTATTGCAGAGCCGCGCCCCCGCAATTGCCATGGGGGTATCGCTTAAAACCATGCCGAATTTCAAAGCAGTGGCAGACCTCAAGGGCAAGAGAATCGGTGTTTCAACCCTGGGTTCGTTAACGCATGGGGTGGTCAAGCTGGTTTTAGCGCGTGTCGGTCTCAAGACTAACGACGTGAGCCTGGTTCCTGTTGGCACTGCTGCCGAGGCGCTGACAGCGTTTCGTGCCGGTCAGATTGATGCCCTTTGCAATGTCGATCCGGTGCTGACCCTGCTGGAGCAAAAGAGCGAGATTCGCCTCATCGCCGATACTCGTACGCTCAAAGACACGATGCGTGTCTTTGGCGGTGTCATGCCGGCGGCTTGCCTCTATGCAGCGCTGAATTTTGTGCAAAAAAACCCAATCATTGTGCAGGCTTTGACCCATGCGATGGTACGCAGCCTGAAGTGGCTGCAAACGGCAGGCCCTGGCGACCTTATTAAAACAGTGCCGGAAGCCTACCTGCTGGGGGATCGGGCTTTGTACCTGGCGGCGTTCAACAAGCTACGCGAGGCCATTTCTACCGACGGTCTGATCCCAGAAGAGGGCCCACGAACCGCCTTGCGGGCGCTGGCCAGTTTTGACTCAACCATGAAGATCGACAAAATCGAGCTTGCTCAAACCTACACCAACGAGTTTGCCACGAAGGCCAAAGTGCGCTTCAAAGCCTGAAGCCAAAACCAACTTTCCCGGATTATTTATGGGCCAGTTGGGTCGATTTGCTAATTTTCTTGAGCGCGTGTCGTGAGCCTGGTTTAGTCTTTGCCCTGGCTGTCGCCGGGCTCCTGGCTTTTGTTTTGCTGCGGGCTGCCGGGTGGCCTGTTTTGGAAGTTTTGCGCTTGTTCACAACTTCCGGGGACAAGGTCAACTGGCCATTGTCTGCCAGATGCACCCCAACATCAGTTTCGAGATGGACCGAGCGTGGCACCAGCAGGCTCGACCCGGCCTTGATCAACACCCGGGCCGGAATCTTGTTGACGCTGCGCAGCTCGGCCTCCGTCATGCCCACGTGTTTGGCCGCAACAGACGGCTTCATGGTACTGGGTGCCTGCCAAACGGTCCAACTCGCCAACTGACCAGCGCTGTAGGCTGCCAGATTGCGCTGAAAGATAACCGCGTTGTCCCACGGCAACAGGATTTGAGGGGTGCCGGCAGCCAGGATGACGGGACGGCTGGCTGATGAGTTGAGCGCCTTGAAATCTTCCAGCGGCACTTCGGCCAGTTTGGCCGCCAGTGCCACATCCATGTCGCGTTGAATATCGACCGCCTGGAAGTAGGGGTGATTTTCAATCAACGGCAAACGCGCGCTAAAGGCCTCTGGGTTTGACAAAAGATTTTTTACAGCCTGTAGTTTTGGCACATAAAGACGGGTTTCCTCAGGCAGCTTGAGATCGGTGTAACTGATACCCAAACCAGCCTTCTGGTTTTTTGCAATGGCACGCGCCACACTGCCTTCACCCCAGTTGTAGGCCGCCAATGCCAGTTGCCAGTCGCCAAACATGTCATGGAGCTTTTGCAGGTAGTCCAGGGCGGCGCGGGTCGAGGCCAGCACATCGCGTCGGTCGTCACGGAAAGCGTTCTGTTTGAGCTCGAAGGATTTGCCGGTGGCTGGCATGAATTGCCACATGCCCGCAGCTTTGGCACTGGAGACGGCTTGCGGGTTGAAAGCGCTCTCTATAAATGGCAGCAGCGCCAGCTCGGTCGGCATGTTGCGCCGCTCCAGCTCTTCAACAATATAAAACAGGTATTTACGCGAGCGCTCAGTCATGCGCAGCACATAGTCGGGCCGGGTGTTGTACCACTGCTCGCGGTTGGTCACCAGATCATTCTCCAGATTGGGCATGGCAAAGCCACGCTGGATGCGCTCCCATAAATCGGCCGGTGGCGTCAATTGGGTTACCGCCCTTGAGCTGGTTTGCGCTGCTGTAATGGGTTGCAAGGCGCCACTCGGGATGAAGGAGCTGGTGGCATTGGAGGCCAATGGGTTGGACCTGGAGACTGCCGATCCGGCCAGGGTGTCAACCCCATCCGGGTTGGACGGCGTGATCACACCAGTGCTGGCGCAGCCGCTCAGCCCGAGGAGAATCATCAGACCAACCAAAGTGAATGATTTAATCAAGACTGGTCTTTCCATTGGCGCAGGGCAGCAAAGATACCGACCTCATCAATGGCGGTGGCGTCAAAGCCGCGCACGGCCGCAATCACCGAGGCTTCGCGCGTGCGCAAAAACGGGTTGACTTGACGCTCCAACAACAAAGTCGAGGGTAACGTCGGCAGCTGTTTCAAGCGCAGTGACCGGGCTTTGGCGCTGTACTCGACGATCGCCTGGTTGTTGGGCTCAACCGCAGCAGCAAACGCCAGATTGCTCAAAGTGTATTCGTGCGCGCAGCAAACGCGGGTGGCCTCAGGCAGCGCCGCCAGTGCGTCAAGCGAGGCCAACATCTGGGCCGGGCTGCCTTCAAACAGACGACCGCAACCCGCGCTGAACAGCGTATCGCCGCAAAACAGCAAAGGGACCTCGTTCACCTCGGCACAGTAGTAGGCAATGTGGCCAGCGGTGTGGCCCGGCACGTCGATCACTTTGAAGTTCAAGCCCAGCGACGGCACCGAGTCGCCATCCTTGAGCCGGGTCAGTGGCTCGGGCATGAGTTCGCGCGCTGGACCAAACACTTTCGCTTGTGTGGCTTCACGCAAGGCAGCCACACCACCGGTGTGATCGGGGTGATGGTGCGTGACTAGAATGGCGTCGAGTTGCAAGCCCCGTTGTTGCAGGGCGTCGAGCACTGGTTGCGCGGCACCGGGGTCAACCACCAAGGCGTGTTGGGCATCGTGCAACAGCCAGATATAGTTGTCGGAGAAGGCGGGTAGTGGAATTAACTGCATGTGTGATCAAATTATAGGTTTTCGGGACTGGTTTGAGACACCGCCAGGACGCTATCTGCTCGCGTGGGAGAAAGCCCAATTGGATCTGGCCGTAACCAATATTTTTGGGTTTCATGCTTTGCAACTTGGTTTGCCCGAACTGCCAGGTCTGGCGGCCAACCGCATACCCCACCGCTGGCTGGCCAACGATGCTACGACAGCGGGCGCTGACTTCATCACTGATTATTCGGCTTTGCCTTTTCCAGCGAACAGTCTGGATTTGATGCTGCTGCCGCATTCGCTGGAGGTGGCAAGTGATCCGCATGCTGCCCTGCGTGAGGCCGAGCGCGTATTGGTGCCCGAAGGGCGAGTTGTAATTTGTGGTTTCAATCCGGTTTCGCTCTGGGCGCTGCGGCAACGCCGTGCACGTCTTTATCGGCGACTCGGTTTAAGCCATCTGTTTTTGCCAGACGACGGCAAGTTCATTGGCTACTGGCGTTTGCGTGACTGGCTGGGTTTATTGGGATTTGAGGTGGAAATCGGTCGCTTCGGCTGTTACCGGCCTGCTTTCTCCAATGAAAAATGGCTACAGCGTTTTAACTGGATGGACCCGGTGGGCGCGCGCTGGTGGCCGATTTTCGGCGCTGTCTATTTTCTGGTGGCAGTCAAGCGTGTGCGCGGCATGACGCTGCTCAGCCCGGCCTGGAAGGCCGCCAGAATACCGGCGTCAGTGCCGGTTTCAGTAGCAAACAGTAACACTTTAAAAATGACCCCAAACAACGAGAACAAAAGGACTTTTGATTGAACTCGATCGATATTTACACCGATGGCGCCTGCAAAGGCAACCCCGGGCCGGGTGGCTGGGGCGCGCTGCTCAAGACAAAAGACACGCAAAAAGAGTTGTGCGGCGGCGAATTACTTACCACCAATAACCGCATGGAGATGACGGCGGTGATTGAGGCGCTCTCAGCTTTGAAACGTCCCTGTCACGTGGGGCTGCACGTGGACAGCCAGTATGTGCTCAAAGGCATGACCGAGTGGCTGCCAGGCTGGAAGGCCCGTGGCTGGAAAACAGCCGCCAAGGCGCCGGTCAAAAATGTGGACTTGTGGCAGCGGCTCGATACCCTGGTGAGTGGCGCGGGTCACAAGATCGACTGGCACTGGGTCAAGGGCCATAACGGGCACCCCGGCAACGAGCGCGCCGACGAGCTGGCCAACCAAGGGGTGGAGCAGGCGCTGCAACGGCGTTGAGTCGGCTTCAGATCACGCCTTCAAACATCATCACATCCACTTCATCGCCCAGGGCAACATTGCCCTGGTTGTGGTGCAGCACGATCAGGCCGTTGGCCTGCACCATTGAGCTGAGCACGCCCGAGCCCTGGTTGCCGGTGGTCCTGACTTGCAGCGAGCCGTCCGGGGCGTTGCTGACGATGCCGCGCTGATACTCGGTGCGACCCGGCTTCTTGCGGATTACCTCGCTGCTATGGGCCTTGAGCAGCGGCGCTGGCGCTGCCGTGCTGCCCATCATTTTCAAAAGAGCCGGACGCACAAAAGCCAGAAAGGTCACCATCACGGCCACTGGATTGCCGGGCAGGCCAAACAATACTGATTTACCAATGCGCCCCACTGCCAGTGGCCGCCCCGGGCGCATGGCAATCTTCCAGAAAGCGACGTCGCCGAGCTGGTGCATCATGGCCTTGGTGTAATCGGCTTCGCCCACGCTGACACCACCGCTGGTAATGACGGCATCGGCCTGGCTTGCTGCCTGTTTGAAGGCGGATTCCAGCAGCGCCGGCTGGTCGCCGACCACGCCAAGGTCGAGCACGTCGCAACCCAGCCGTTGCAGTAATCCCGTCACGGTGAAGCGGTTGCTGTCATAGACGGCACCCTCGCGCGGCGCTTGGCCCAGGCTCAAAATTTCGTCGCCGGTGGAGAAATAAGCGACTCGCAACTTGCGCCAAACCTTAATTTTTTCGATGCCCAAACTGGCCAGCAGTCCCAGCGCAGCAGGGGTGAGTAGTGCGCCCTTTTGCAGCGCTGGCTGACCTTGCAGAAGGTCTTCACCCAGTTTTCGACGGTTGTCACCGGCACGCAGCAAACCCGCAGGGATGGTGATGCCAGACTCAACCGCCGCTCTCGCCAGCTCTTGCGGCACCACGGTGTCAAGACCCTTGGGCATCACGGCACCGGTCATGATCTTCACGCATTGCCCTGGTTGAACCTGGCCTTGCCAGGCTTTTCCAGCCAATGCGGTACCGACGACTTTCAGGTTCAGTGCACTGGTGCTGGAGAGTTGCGCCCCGTCAAAGGCGTAGCCATCCATGGCCGAGTTGTCATGCGGGGGCACGCTGATGGGCGAAATGATATCGGCTGCCAGCACGCGTGCAAGCGCCTGAAAAATTCCTGTTTCTTCTGATTCGCTGATCGGCGCGACCAACTCTGACAAAAAAACATTGACCGTCTCCGCACGCAAGGCCTGCGGGTCGTAGCCCTCCAGTTCGGCAGCAATTTGCGCCAGCGTTTTCATTGGGTGCGTTCCAATTGATGCAGTTGCGCCAATGTGTTGACGTTGAAGAAAGCTTGTGGGTCATCGCCTGGCTGGTCAAACGGCACCAGCACCATTTTTTGCCGGGCAGTCCAGGCATCAGTCTTGCGGCCACCGTCGTGCGTGAATTTAATCAGGCTCTCCAACAGTTCCACACGCAGCAGGCAAAACACCGGCTGCGCGCGAATTTGCACTTGAGCATCCTGGCCGACTTCGGGTGCGCTGACCATGGCAATGTCGGCGTTTGAGCTCTGTAGCGCTTGCGCCAGCCGGGGTGCCAGATCGAGCGGCAGTTGCGGCGTGTCGCACGGTACCGTCATCAGATAAGGCGTTTCACAACGCTCCAGCCCGGTTAAAAACCCCGCCAACGGCCCGGCGTAGTCAGCCAGACCATCAGGCCAGACCGGTACGCCAAAAGATTCATAAGCAGCCAGATTACGGTTGGCGTTGATCCAGATATTCTCGACACCGCCCATTTGCAGACGACGCAGGATGTGTAATGCCAGCGGCAGACCGTTGAAGCTTTGCAAACCTTTGTCGGCGCCGCCCATGCGGGTGCCGCGACCACCGGCCAGGATCAAGCCGGTAATGTCATTCAGGTTGATCACTTTAGCCTCCGATGTAACTCATTTCAACGCGTCGTATGACGCTGCCCGCGTCCGCTGGCAAGGCACTGCGAAGCTCGGAATAATGATCCGTGCGGTCCTGCCAGATGCGGCCGATGGCAGCGCCCAGATCAGCGTCTGCGCCATCGGCACGGATCAGTGCGCGTAAGTCGTAGCCATGGGAGGCAAACAGGCACAGGTAGAGTTTGCCTTCGGTCGAGAGACGGGCCCGGTTGCAGTCGCCACAGAAGGCTTGCGTGACGCTGCTGATAAGACCAATTTCACCCGCCACCGGGTCGTGCCGGCCGGCAGCGTCGGCATAACCCCAGCGCGCCGCAGTTTCACCTGGCCTGGAGGGTTCGAGTGGCACCAATGGCAGCTCGTCACCGATCAGTTTGATCACTTCGCTGGACGGTAGCACCTCGTTCATGCGCCAGCCGTTGGTTGCGCCGACATCCATGTACTCGATCAAACGCAACACCATGCCGGAGCCTTTGAAACGTCTGGCCATCGGTAAAATTTCATTCTCGTTGGTGCCACGCTTGACCACCATATTGATCTTGATCGGCCCCAGGCCCGCCTCCTGTGCCGCCTCAATACCGGCGAGCACTTCTGCAACCGGAAAATCGACGTCGTTCATGCGGCGAAACACCGCATCATCGAGGGCATCCAGGCTGACCGTCACACGTTGCAGACCGGCGGCCTTGAGCGCGTGTGCCTTACGGGCCAGCAGCGCGCCATTGGTGGTGAGCGTGACGTCCAGAGTGCGGCCCGCCGGGGTGCGCAACGCTGCCAACTGCTCGATTAGCCGCTCAATGTTTTTGCGCAACAGCGGCTCGCCGCCGGTCAAGCGAATCTTTTCGATGCCATGCGCCACGAATACTTTGGTAATCCGGGTGATTTCTTCGAACGACAACAACGCGGTGTGTGGCAAATAACGGTAGTTCTGGTCAAAAACCTGTTTCGGCATGCAGTAGTTGCAGCGGAAGTTGCAGCGGTCGGTCACGCTGATACGCAAATCGCGCAAAGGCCGCTGGCGCTTATCGAGCAGCGGTAAAACCGGTGGTGTGTACGGTTCAGTCATGGGATTAGGTGTGCATCGGGTTCATGATCAGGTTTGATTCTGGCATGAATAAAAAGACCCGCATCGAGCGGGTCTTTTTAGAGAACGCAATCTCGATCAGCCGCCGTGAAGCTTCATCATCACCGGTACGATCAAAAGAGCCACAATGTTGATGATCTTGATCAGCGGGTTGATCGCTGGGCCAGCTGTGTCTTTGTACGGATCACCCACGGTATCGCCAGTGACAGCGGCTTTGTGGGTTTCAGAGCCCTTGCCGCCAAAGTTGCCGTCCTCGATGTACTTCTTGGCATTGTCCCAGGCACCGCCACCGGTGCACATGGAGATGGCCACAAACAAACCGGTCACGATGGTGCCCATCAGCAAGCCACCCAAAGCGGCCGGGCCAAGGATCAAGCCGACCAGAATCGGCACCACCACCGGCAGCAAGGAGGGAATCATCATCTCTTTAATAGCCGCCGTGGTCAGCATATCAACGGCCGTGCCGTACTCGGGTTTGGCCGTGCCTTCCATGATGCCTTTGATTTCCCTGAACTGGCGGCGAACTTCAACCACCACCGCACCGGCGGCGCGGCCCACCGCTTCCATCGCCATGGCACCAAACAGGTAGGGAATCAGGCCACCGATGAACAAACCGATGATGACCATCGGGTTGCTCAAGTCAAAGCTGATGTGCGAGCCATAAGCATCGAGCTTATGGGTGTAGTCGGCAAACAGCACCAGTGCGGCCAGCCCGGCCGAGCCGATGGCATAGCCTTTGGTGACAGCCTTGGTGGTGTTGCCAACCGCGTCGAGCGGGTCGGTGATGTCGCGCACGCTTTTGGGCATTTCAGCCATCTCGGCTATGCCGCCGGCGTTGTCAGTGATGGGGCCGTAGGCGTCCAGCGCGACCACAATGCCGGCCATGCTGAGCATGGAGGTGGCGGCAATCGCAATGCCATACAAACCAGCCAGTGCGAAGGCAGTATAGATCGCAACGCAGACAAACAAAACCGGCCAGGCGGTAGAGCGCATCGAGACGCCCAGACCGGCGATGATGTTGGTGCCGTGCCCGGTGGTGGACGCTTGTGCAATGTGCTTCACCGGTGGGTATTGGGTGCCGGTGTAGTACTCGGTGATCACCACCAGGGCGGCGGTCAGAACCAGGCCGACGGCGCAGGCACCGAACAGTCTCATTTGAGTGCCGGAGGCGCTGATTGCGTTATCGGGGATCAGCCATTGCGTCACAAAGAAGAAAGCGACGAGTGACAAAACACCGGCGACCGCCAAACCTTTGTACAAGGCGGGCATCACATTCTTCATGCCGGGTGTCGCCTTGACGAAGAAACAACCAATGATCGACGCAACGATGGAAACTGCCCCCAAAGCCAGTGGATAGACCACCGCGCTCATCCCGGCACCGGCGACCAACAAGGCACCCAGCACCATGGTTGCAATCAGTGTGACAGCGTAGGTTTCAAACAGGTCAGCGGCCATGCCGGCGCAGTCGCCGACGTTATCGCCCACGTTGTCGGCAATCACGGCCGGGTTGCGCGGGTCGTCTTCGGGAATGCCCGCTTCAACCTTGCCTACCAGATCAGCACCGACATCAGCGCCTTTGGTGAAAATACCACCGCCCAAACGGGCAAAAATGGAAATCAGGGAGGAGCCAAAAGCAAAGCCAATCAGCGGATTGAGCAACTGGGCCATGCTTTTATCGGGCGTCAGGTTGCCGTTGCTCACCAGGAACCAGAAGAAACCGGTAACACCGAGCAACCCCAGACCCACCACCAGCATGCCGGTGATGGCGCCGCCACGAAAGGCGACGTCGAGTGCCGGGCCAATGCCACGGGTGGCCGCTTGCGCGGTGCGTACATTGGCACGCACCGAGACGTTCATGCCAATGAAGCCGCATGAGCCTGAGAGCACGGCACCAATGATGAAGCCAACGGCGCTCAAACCGTCAAGAAAGACACCAATCAAAATAGCCAGCACCACGCCAACGATGGCAATGGTTTTGTATTGCCGCGCCAGATAAGCGGCGGCGCCGGTTTGAATGGCGGCTGAAATTTCCTGCATGCGCGCATTGCCGGCATCCTGGGAAAGAATCCAGCTGCGCGCCCAAAAGCCGTAAGCCACGGCGATAAAGCCACAAATAAGCGCCAGAATCAGCGCTGGGTTGCCTGTCATATAGATCTCCTGTCTGTTGTTTCGCGAGGTGGTGGTGCGACGCAATCGGCACCACCGCTGCGTTGCTTCCTCGCCGTAAAACATCAGTGCTTGATGCAGGCGATTGGCCAACGGGCAGACTGTACCGTGAAATATCCCAGGTTTTTAAGCTTAACCTGCTGAAGAGTAAATAAACTAGGGTTAATCCCTAGTTTTGCTGACTTAACGCAATTTACGGCAAGCGCCCGGTCGCATGCCGGAGCCAGGGTTTTGCCGCTGCGCGCGTATCATGCGACGACACAAGCTACCCGCCGCAAAATATTCAAGACCTTAGTACTCAGACACAGAAATATCGAAATATGAAAGCGCGTCTTCGCACCCATGCCGGCGTTGCAAATCCTCGCCATAGCCACAGCTATGTCTGCGGTTTGCGCCTAGTCCTGAGCGCGAATCCATCACTTTCATTTTGTTCCGATACCTCTGTGTCTGAGTACTAGGTGGTTGAAGTTTCACATCAATTTACAACGCTGCTATGACACTCAAAATCTGCCTTGCCCAGCTCAATTTCGTGGTCGGCGATTTGGCGGGTAATGCGCAAAAAATTATCAATGCGGCGCGCATGGCTTATGTCGATGGTGTTCGTCTGCTGCTCACGCCCGAGCTCTCCATTTGCGGTTACGCCGCCGAAGACCTGTTTCTGCGACCGGCTTTCATCGCTGCTTGTAATGAAGCCGTGGCCAGCGTGGCCGTTGCCTTGGCCGACTTGAAAGATCTGACGGTGGTGGTCGGTCATCCGAGCGGCGGTGACCAGCGAACGCGCTCACTGGCGGTGCCAGGCCGTTTCAATGCCGCCAGCGTTTTGTGCGCCGGCACGGTGGTTGCCCGTTACGCCAAACGCGAGCTGCCCAATTACCAGGTGTTTGACGAGCGCCGCTATTTCACGCCGGGGCACGAGGTCTGCGTGTTTGAAACCGGTGCCGATGGGCACAAAATCAAGGTGGGTTTACTGATCTGTGAAGACGCCTGGTTTGAAGAACCAGCGCGCCTCACCAAAGCAGCGGGTGCCGAGTTGCTGGCCGTGATCAATGCCTCACCTTTTCATCTGGGCAAAGGCGATGAGCGTGAACAGATGATGCGCGAGCGCGTCAAGGCGTGCGGCTTGCCCCTGGTCTATGCCCATCTGGTCGGAGGACAGGATGAAGTGGTGTTTGAGGGACGTTCGTTTGCCCTGAATGCGGATGGTTCACTGGCGGCGCGTGCCCCAGGTTTTGAGGAATGCAAGTTGCTGGTACTGGCCACGCGTGTGCCGACGACGATTGGCTTGAGCGGTGCGGTGGCAGCATCGTGCTCAACGGATGCCGATCTTTGGGACGCGCTGGTGCTGGGCCTGCGCGACTACATTGGCAAGAATGGCTTTCCCAGTGTGATTCTGGGCCTGTCGGGCGGCATTGACTCGGCGCTGGTGTTGGCCCTCGCCGTGGATGCGCTCGGTAAAGACCGGGTGCGCACGGTCATGATGCCATCGCCCTTCACCGCCGACATCAGTTGGATCGACGCCCGGGACATGGCGCTGCGTCTGGGTGTGCGTTACGACGAGATTTCCATCGTGCCCGAGTTTGATGCCTTCAAAGCCTCGCTGGCGGACGAATTCAAGGGCCGCTGCGAAGACACGACCGAGGAAAATATTCAGGCCCGTATTCGCGGCACCCTGCTGATGGCGTTGTCCAACAAATTTGGCAGCATCGTGCTCACCACTGGCAACAAGTCCGAGCTGGCAACCGGCTATTGCACACTTTATGGCGACATGGCGGGCGGCTTTGCCGTGATCAAGGACCTGGCAAAAACGACGGTATTCAGATTGGCGCGCTGGCGCAATGCCCATGATCCGTACGGCACTGGCGCTGCGCCAATTCCAGAACGCATCATCGCCCGGCCACCGAGCGCTGAGCTGCGCGCCGATCAAACCGACCAGGACAGTTTGCCTGCGTATGAAATACTCGATGCGATTTTGGAGCGTTACATGGAGAACGACCAGAGTATCGAAGACATTGTTGATGCGGGTTTTGCCCGAGCCGATGTCGAAAAAGTGACACGCCTGATCAAGGTCAACGAATACAAGCGCCGTCAGTCACCGGTTGGAATTCGTGTCACGCATCGCAGCTTTGGCAAGGATTGGCGTTATCCTATAACTAACGAATTTAGAGCATGATAATTCACGGCTCTGTCACTGCGAACCCGATCCGGCATGACAAACTAAATGAAAGTTAACCATGAAACAAATTACTGCCATCGTCAAACCGTTCAAACTCGAAGAAGTGCGTGAAGCACTGGCCGAATGCGGCGTGACCGGTCTTACCGTCACCGAGGTCAAGGGTTTTGGTCGCCAGAAGGGTCATACCGAACTCTACCGTGGTGCTGAATATGTGGTGGACTTTTTACCCAAAGTCAAAGTCGAAGTGGTGGTCAAAACCGTCGATGTGGAACGCTGTGTTGATGCCATCGTCAAGGCGGCCCATACCGGCAAGATTGGCGATGGCAAGATTTTTATCACCGCCGTGGAGCGGGTGGTGCGGATTCGCACCGGCGAATTGGACGAGTCGGCAATTTGAATGCTTACGCCTGCATGTCGGCTGGCACCGCAGGGTAAAATTAAAACGAATGGTTTCAAAGGGGTGGTCTGACGGATCGCCCCTTTTGGTTGGCGCGGGTGGCGAAATTGGTAGACGCACCTGGTTTAGGTCCAGACGCTGAAAGGCGTGCAGGTTCGATTCCTGTCCCGCGCACCATCTTTTTAACCTCGTGAGGCTTGGACTTTGAGCCGAATTGAGCCAAGCTCCCAGCCCTTGACGCGCAAGTGGGCTTCAAACGCTGGCACCAATTGGCGGATTTTTGCTGCGGCTGCATTGTTGTCCAGAATCAGGCACCACACGGTTCCTTCAATCGGGCCGGCTTTGACGGCAGCACGCAAGGGTGCCGGAATCAGGGCTTCAATCGCCTTGAGTCGCTCCACTGAATCACGGTTCAGGTCAATCAATCTCGCCAGCGTGGGCGAATCCTGGCTGGCCTGCAGCAGTGTGAGCGGATGATGACGACGGTTCATGGACGGTTTGTTGAGGAACTACTGGAATGCAATTGATTATCACGGATGCTTGTCCAGTCAAAGGTAAAATGCGCCCATCAGGTTGCTCAGTTGCGTCTGCCACCCAACGGTTGTGTTGCGTGCGAGCGACCCCATTTCATCCAGATTAGAAAAAGGATTGCGCCGCTTTGTTGGCCCCGGTGGGCTGACGCGGCGGTCTTGCATTCATGGCCACCAATATTCTCACCAAAATCTTCGGCAGTCGCAATGACCGCCTGCTTAAACAATACCGCAAAGATGCGGTGCGTATCAATGCGCTGGAAGCCGGGCTTGAAAAGCTCTCCGATGATGCCTTGCGCGGAAAGACTGACGAGTTCAAGGAACGCATCAGCCAGGGCGAGTCGCTCGATGCCTTGTTGCCCGAAGCGTTTGCAGTGGTGCGTGAGGGCTCCAAGCGCGTCATGAAAATGCGCCACTTCGATGTGCAGTTGCTCGGTGGCATGTCGCTGCACAACGGCAAGATTTCCGAGATGGGCACGGGCGAGGGCAAGACGTTGACTGCCACCATGCCGGTCTATCTCAATGCCTTGTCGGGCAAGGGTGTGCACGTGGTCACGGTGAACGACTATCTGGCCAATCGGGACGCGCGGTGGATGGGCAAGCTGTATAACTTTTTGGGGCTGACAGTGGGCATCAATTTGCCCAATATGGCGCGCGAGGAGAAGCAGGCGGCCTACCGCGCCGACATCACCTACGGCACCAACAACGAATATGGTTTTGATTACCTGCGCGACAACATGGTCTATGAAGCCGCTGACCGGGTCCAGCGTGGCCTTAATTACGCCATTGTTGACGAGGTCGATTCGATCCTGATTGATGAGGCACGCACACCGCTCATCATCAGCGGCCAGGCCGAAGACCAGACTAACCTTTATATTGCCATCGACAAAGTAGTGCCTTCGCTGACCCGGCAAGAGGGCGAGGAGGATATTCGTACCGGTGAAGGTGTGACCAAACCGGGCGACTTTACGGTCGATGAAAAAAGTCATCAGGTGTTTCTGACCGAGCAGGGCCATGAAAGCGCCGAGCGCATTCTCTCCGGCCTGGGTTTGATCCCGGCGGGGGCCTCGCTGTACGACCCCGCCAACATCACGCTGATGCATCACCTGTACGCGGCCTTGCGCGCCAACCACCTGTACCACCGCGATCAACACTATGTGGTGCAGAACGGCGAAATTGTGATCGTCGATGAGTTCACCGGGCGCCTGATGACGGGGCGACGCTGGAGCGAAGGCTTGCACCAGGCGGTGGAGGCCAAGGAAGGTGTCGCCATACAGCCTGAAAACCAGACCATGGCGTCGATCACGTTCCAGAACTACTTTCGTCTGTACGGCAAGCTCGCCGGCATGACCGGTACCGCTGACACCGAAGCCTACGAGTTCCAGGAAATTTACGGGCTCGAGACCATGGTGATACCGCCCAACCAACCGAGTCGGCGCGAAGATCAGTTGGACCGTGTTTACAAAACGACGCGCGAAAAATATGAGGCCGCCATCAAGGACATCCGCGACTGTTATGAGCGCGGCCAGCCAGTGCTGGTGGGCACCACGTCGATTGAGAACTCAGAAATCATCGCGCAGTTACTGGAAAAAGAAAAGTTACCGCACCAGGTGCTCAACGCCAAGCAGCACGCCCGCGAAGCTGAGATCATTGCGCAGGCCGGCAGTCGAGAAATCATCACTATTGCGACCAATATGGCAGGCCGTGGCACCGACATTGTCTTGGGTGGCAATGTGAGCCAGGCACTCGAAGCGGTGGAGACCGACGAGTCGCTCAGTCCGGCTCAGAAGGAAGACAAGATTAACGTTATCCGAGCCCAATGGCAACAAGATCACGAACAGGTCACCGCTTTGGGCGGCCTGCGCATCATCGCCACCGAGCGCCATGAGTCGCGCCGCATTGACAACCAGTTGCGCGGGCGCTCCGGGCGTCAGGGCGATCCGGGTTCGTCTCGCTTTTACTTGAGCCTGGACGATTCGCTGATGCGCATTTTTGCCGGGGAGCGAGTCAAGTCCATCATGGACCGGCTCAAAATGCCCGAGGGGGAAGCGATTGAAGCGGGCATCGTCACACGTAGCATCGAGAGTGCCCAGCGCAAGGTGGAAGCACGCAACTTTGACATGCGCAAACAGTTGTTGGAGTACGACGATGTCTCCAATGACCAGCGCAAGGTGATCTACCAGCAACGCAACGAAATTATCGATGCGGCCGATTTGTCGGCGCAAATTGCCTCCTTGCGCGAAGGCTGTTTCACCGATCTGGTGCGTCAATATGTGCCGCAGGAGTCGGTCGAAGAGCAGTGGGATTTGGTGGCACTCGAAAAAGTTCTGTCTGACGAATGGCAATTGACGCTGGCCTTGCAAGCCCAGGTCAGTGCCGCCAGTGCCATCACGGATCACGACCTGCTGGAGAGTGTCTGCGGTGCAGCGAACCAGGCCTTTGAGACCAAGGTAGAGCAAGTTGGCGCTCAAAACTTTCTTCAATTTGAACGCATGGTCTTGCTGCAAAGCATTGACACGCACTGGCGCGAGCACTTGAGTGCACTGGACTATTTACGTCAGGGCATTCATTTGCGCGGTTACGCCCAGAAACAGCCCAAACAGGAATATAAACGCGAGGCTTTTGAGCTGTTCGGACAGTTGCTTGACGCGGTTAAAAATGATGTGACCAAGTTGCTGATGACGGTCAGGATCCAGTCCAGCGAACAACTCGATGAAGCCGCCGAGGTATTGGAAAACAAGGCCTCAAACATTGCCAATGTGACTTACTTTGCCCCGACTGAAACGGGTGAGGTTGAAACCCTTGCGGGTGACCAGGCTTTCAATAAAAAGCCGACCATCCCGGGTGCCGACGTGCCGCGCGTCGGTCGCAACGAACCCTGCCCGTGCGGCAGCGGAAAAAAGTATAAGCAATGCCACGGGAAGTTGGCCTAACCGCCATGGATTTCAGCGCTACGCTCGCAATGACGACATTCCTTCACGTTAAATATGGCTGTTAACTTACCCGCTCCCAACCCGATTGAGCTCTATCCAATCGCCGGTGTGCGCCTGGGCGTGACTGAGGCAGGCATCAAAAAAACCGACCGCAAAGACCTGACCGTCATCTTGCTGGAGCCGGGTACTTCAGTGGCAGGTGTCTTTACCCAGAACCGTTTTTGCGCAGCGCCGGTGCAGCTCTGCCGGGAACATCTCGCCAGTGGTGCCGGGGCACGCGCACTGCTCATCAACACCGGCAACGCCAATGCGGGTACCGGCCCGGACGGTTTGGCGCGCGCGCTGGCCACCTGCGTGGCACTGGCACACAAGCTTGGCATCTCGGCACAGCAAGTGTTGCCGTTTTCCACCGGTGTCATCATGGAGAGCCTGCCCAGCGAACGCATTGTGGCGGGGCTCGATGCGGCGCTGGCCGATGCAAGTGCTGACCATTGGCTGCGCGGTGCCGAAGCCATCATGACCACCGATACGACACTCAAAGCCTTTGGCGCACAAGTGCTGATCGACGGCGTGTTGGTCAGCATTACCGGCATCGCCAAGGGTTCCGGCATGATTCACCCCAATATGGCGACCATGTTGGGCTTTCTGGCCACCGATGCCTGCATCAGTCCGATGCTGATGCAACAATTGGTAGCCGAGCTCGCTGAAGGCTCATTTAACCGGATCACCGTGGACGGCGACACCTCGACCAACGATTCTTTCCTGCTGGTTGCAACCCACCAGGCGTGCCACGCCCCGATTGAATCTCTTGACAGCGTCGCTGGCCAGGCGCTCAAAGTCGCCCTGCTGGGGGTGGCGCAGAAGCTGGCGCAAGCGATTGTGCGGGATGGCGAAGGCGCCACCAAATTTATAACCATCAAGGTCGAAGGCGGTAAAACCCAAGCTGAGTGCCGCCAGGTGGCTTATGCCATCGCCCATTCGCCGCTGGTCAAAACCGCCTTCTTTGCCAGCGACCCCAACCTGGGCCGCATCCTGGCCGCAGTGGGCTACGCCGGTATCAGTGACCTGGATCAGACTGGCATTGACTTGTACCTGGCCGACGTTCACGTGGTGGTGCAAGGTGGCAGAAACCCGGCTTATCGCGAAGAAGACGGCCAGCGCGTCATGCAGCAAAGCGAGATCGCCATGCGCGTGCTGCTCGGGCGCGGTGCCGCGACCGACACCGTCTGGACGTGTGACCTGAGCCATGAATACGTCAGCATCAACGCGGATTACAGATCTTGAACGAAAAATTTGAACACTTGCTCGACCGTGCCGAGCAGCTTATCAGCCGCATTGAAGCGGTGTTGCCGCAAAGTCTGGCGCAACCCGACTGGAGCGCCTGCGCTGCCTTCCGTTATCGCAAGCGCAGCAGCGGTTGCGGCCTGCTGGTGCCGGTTCGCCATATTGGCGTCATGCGGCTGTCTGATCTCAAAGAAATTGATCTGCAAAAAGAAAAAATCCAGCGCAACACTTTGCAGTTTGTTGAGGGTCAACTGGCCAACAACGTGCTGCTCACGGGGGCTCGTGGCACCGGCAAATCATCCCTCATCAAAGCCTGTCTGAACGAATACGCGGCGCGCGGTTTGCGCTTGATTGAAGTGGACAAAGCCGACCTGATCGACCTGCCCGATATTGTCGATGTAGTCTCGGAGCGCAGTGAGAAATTTATCGTGTTTTGTGACGACCTCAGTTTTGAGGCGGGTGAGCCCGGCTACAAGGCGCTCAAATCCATCCTGGACGGCTCGGTCGCCGCCACCACACCCAACGTGCTGATTTACGCCACCAGCAATCGGCGCCATCTGCTGCCGGAGTACATGCAGGAAAACCTGAGTTACACGCACACGGACGACGGCGAGGTTCACCCCGGTGAAGGCATCGAAGAAAAAATATCGCTGTCGGAGCGTTTTGGTTTGTGGGTCAGCTTTTACCCTTTCACCCAGGATGAATACCTGGTCATCGTGGCGCAGTGGCTCACCTCTTTTGGGGTGCCGCGCCAGGCGATTGAAGCGGCCCGGGCGCAAGCCTTGGTGTGGGCGCTAGAGCGCGGTTCGCGCAGCGGTCGTGTGGCCTACCAGTTTGCGCGTGATTATGCGGGCACCCACAGCCTCAAGCAATGAGCTTGCCGATACGGGTTGTCGACGCCAGCCTGGCTCGATCGGGAGGCACCGAACGTGCGGTGGTTGAAGTAGCAGTCGGTGTTTTGATTCGACCGGATGGTGATTTCTTGCTTACCACGCGCCCAGTCGGCAAAGTGTATGCCGGTTACTGGGAGTTTCCGGGTGGCAAGCTGGAGGCCGGTGAAACTGTATTGCAAGCCTTGCGGCGCGAATTGCAAGAGGAACTTGGCATCTCCATTGCAGACGCCACACCGTGGAAAACCACGATGATGGATTACCCCCATGCGCTGGTACGACTGAACTTTTGCAAGGTGTTCAACTGGGGCGGTGACTTGCAGATGCGTGAAGCGCAGTCATTTTCCTGGCAACGCCTGCCGGTGCAGGTAGCGCCGTTGTTAGCGGGCACGTTGCCCGTGCTTCAGTGGCTGGCCGAGGCGCGCAGACCCGCATCATCGAACTGATCTTCTGGCAGATTTTTGGTCGGCACGCGAAAGCTTTCGCTGGCCCAGGCACCCATATCAATACTTTTACAACGCTCACTGCAAAAAGGGCGAAAGAGATTCGACGCGGCATAAATGCTCTCGCCACCGCAGGTCGGGCAGGCCACAAGTTTGGGCTCGATGGGGGCGCTGGCGTTGGTTGGTTTCATGAGCACAGGGTGAGTTCAAGCGTAGCGTCTTCGGTGGCAGCGTGAAGCCGGTCATCGCCGCCTTGGCGCATCAACCGGATCGAGACCATCAGCCGGTTGCCGCTGATCTCCGGGATCAGATCGAGTGAACTGTCCAGTAGCAGACGCAGCAACTGAAAGGTCTTTCCTTGCGGCAGGTTTTGCTGAAATTGACCGCCATTGGCGATGACTTTTTGGGGCATTCCAGAATCTCGCAACAACTTGAGCAAGAGATGAATTGAGTCGGCCATGGGAGTCAAGGTGGCGACCCACTGCAGCAGATCACGGCGGCGTTGGTCGCCTGCTTTGTGTTGCCACGCGTAGTAGGCGGGCAGATCAAACTCACAGGTTCCGCCAGGAATGGCGATGCGGCTGCGGATACTCATCAGCCAATCGTTTTCAGTCAGCGCCTGCCCCGCTTTGCCGTTCAGGCTGCTCAGGACCAGAAAGCAATTGTCCAGCTGGTTGATCACATTTTCGAGTATGTCTTGTGCAATCGCCGGGTTGCCACGGTAAGCATCTAGATTGTGTTTTTGCCGGTCGAGGTCTTTGAGAACGTCAGATTTCAGGTCTGCGCGTGCGCCCACATCCATCACTTCAAAGATAGTGGCGAGGGCAAAGTGGTGATCCAGGGGATGCTCGCGCTCGACCAGCTCGGCCACGCGCACAAACAGATGTTCGAGTCGCAAGTAAGTGCGAACGCGCTCGTTAAAGGGGTATTCGTAGAGGATCACGCAGTTTTATGAAGTGGCTTCATGCGGTGCAGATGATAGCCCGAAGCGTTGTGAAATTTGGCAAACTTCGTCAGCCAGCGCTTCAAGTGACAAGCCAACGTTGAAAATGACGATGTCAGCCGCACCCAAACGGCGTTCACGGCTGGCCTGTGAGTGCATAATTTTCTCGATCTCGTCCCGACTCAAGTTACTGCGCACCATCACCCGGCTGATCTGAACTTCGGAGCTGCAGTCCACCACCAGTACCTGATCGACCTGTTGGCGCCAGGTGGCAGACTCGATCAGCAGCGGAATGTCAAACACGATGCAATTGCGTTTTTGTGCAGCCGCCAATTCAGACAATCTTAGCGTTTCCTGTCGAATCAGCGGGTGCAGAATGGCCTCGAGTCTTTGCCGGGCATTCGCATCAGCATAGGCCAGCGTTCGCATTTTCTCGCGCTCCAAGGCACCCTCGGACGTCATGAAATCAGCGCCAAAAGCGCTCGCTATCAGCGGCATCGCCAAGCCGGCAGGTGCAGTCAGCTCGCGTGCAATGGCGTCGGCGTCCACCACCGCAGCGCCTCTGGCAGCCAATAGGGCGGCAACCGTGCTCTTACCGCTGCCAATGCCACCTGTCAGACCCAAGCGCAACGGTGTCATCACAGTTTATAGCCCCACGAAACGAAGGATTGCATATGGGCCAAAAAGCATCGCCGTCAGACCAGCACCAGCCAAAAAAGGGCCAAACGGCACATAGCCGCCTTCGCGCAACGTGCTCGAGAACTTCATGGCAATGCCAACCAAGGCACCAATCACCGAGGCCATCAGGATAATCGGCACCAGGGCCTGCCAACCAAACCAGGCACCCAGTGCCGCGAACAGTTTGAAATCTCCAAAACCCATGCCCTCCTTGCCGGTGATGAGTTTGAAAGCCCAATAAATGAGCCATAGCGATACGTAACCCGCCACGGCACCCCAGAGCGCTGCCGCCAGCCCAACACCAGTCCATTGCAGTGCTGCCAGAATCAGGCCCGCCCACAGCAGAGGCAGCGTAATATCATCAGGCAACAGCGTGGTGTCCCAATCGATGCAGCCCAACACCAGCACGGCGGCACTAAAGCCGCTCCAGGCCAGCGCCGTGGGCGTGATCCCCCATTTCCAGCCGCAATAAAAAAACAAGGCGCCGTTTGCGAGCTCAACCAGCGGGTAGCGCAGGCTGATGGGAGCCGCACAGGAAGAACACTTGCCACGCAAAAAAAGATAACTCAGCAGCGGAATATTCTCATACCAACTGATGGGATGGCCGCACTTGAGGCAACGAGAACGGGGCATTGCCAGGTTGAATTTCTCGAGGATCACCGGCTCGGCACCGGAGAGATCGGCACATTCGGCCTTCCACTGCGCTTCGAGCATGATCGGTAGCCGGTAAATTACGACGTTCAGAAAGCTGCCGATCAGCAACCCCAGAACACCCAAAAAAGTGGCGTCCAAACCATGTGAAATCGGCATCAAACCACCTGTCCAAGTTTAAAGATGGGCAGGTACATGGCAACCACGATGCCGCCGATGATAGTCCCCAAAATCACAATGATGATGGGCTCCATCAGGCTGGAGATGCCCGCCACCATGTCGTCCACCTCGGCTTCGTAAAAATCAGCCGCTTTGCCCAGCATGTGATCGATGGAGCCCGATTCCTCGCCGATGGCGCACATCTGCAAGACCATGGAGGGGAACAAATTGGTATTGGTCATGGCCACGGTCAGCGCGGTACCGGTTGATACTTCTTGTTGAATTTTGCGGGTGGCTATTTCATAGACTGAATTGCCGGCGGCACCACCGACCGAATCCAGTGCTTCCACCAGCGGCACACCGGCGGCAAACATGGTCGCCAGGGTGCGGGTCCAACGCGCAATGCATGATTTATCCACCAGCACGCCAAAAATTGGTAACTTGAGCATGATGCGATCCATCACGTGCTGCATTTTTTCATTGCGCCGCCAGGCTTGCATGAAAAAATAAAAGCCGCCCCCTATGCCACCAAAAATCAGCCACCACCATTTGACAAAAGTCTCACTGATGGCGATTACAGCCAACGTGGGTGCGGGCAGGTCAGCCCCAAAATTTGAAAACACCTCTTTGAAGGCAGGCACGACAAAGATCATGATGACGGCCACCACCACAAAAGCCACCACCAAGACCGAGGTGGGGTACATCAGGGCCGACTTGATTTTCGACTTAATGGCCTCGGTTTTTTCCATATAGACGGCCAGCCGATCCAGCAAAGCGTCCAGAATACCGGCCGCTTCACCGGCCTCGACCAGGTTGCAATACAGGTTGTCGAAATACAGCGGATATTTGCGAAAGGCAACGCTCAGGGAAGTACCGGTTTCTACATCACTGCGAATATCGCTAAGCAGTTTGGTGACACTCGGATTGGGGTTGCCGCGCCCGACGATGTCAAAAGCCTGCAGCAGCGGCACACCGGCTTTCATCATGGTGGCAAGCTGGCGCGTGAAGATCGCCAGATCCTTGGGTTTGATCGGTTTGCCAGAGCGCATCCGGCGCTTCTTTATTTTGCTCGGCGTGACACCCTGGCGGCGCAGTGCAGCCCTGACCTGGTTTTCTCCGGCGGCTCTGGTTTCACCGTGCACTTGTCTGCCGCTGCGGTCTTTGCCATCCCATTCAAAGACATATTCCTTGATATTTTTTGACGTTGTGCTTGCCATAGTGCTTCTCATTTACCGACCCGCACCGGCGTTCGTCCCAACCCCGCAAGGGCGGTGTCAGTGAATGCTGGAGGAGCAGTATCGACGGTAGTCATAGCGCAGGAATGTACTACGTCTGGAACCAGCACAAATCCGAAAAGCCACAAAATCTCACCACTGCCCGGTCTCCATCCGGATTGCCACTTCACAGTCGTCAAAAATTTCAAGCTTGGTAATCTTGACCCGCACACCCAGCACGCCCGGCAATTGCAGCAAGCGGTTGGCGAGTTTGCCAATCAGGGTTTCAAGTAGGTTCACGTGCTCGACGGTACATTCATCAATGATTATTTTTCGCACTCGGCGGTAGTCGAGCACACGCTTGATGTCGTCATCAGACGGCAACAAGGGTTGGCTGCCAAGGCTCAGCTCGGCATCCACCTGAATCGGTTGAGGTGAGGATTTTTCATGTTCCAGAATACCCAGGCTGGCGTTAAAACGCAGGCCGGCAAGCGTCAGGGTTTGGTGACCAAAAGCGTCAGTCATGATCAGTCGGGTGGGTGGCCGGGTTTCACAGCAGGGAAAAGTCACGTTCGAATTTCATCAAGTGCTGACCGCCATCGACCAGCAGCGTGGTGCCGGTGATGGATGCGTTGTCGATGGCAAACTTGACGGTGGCCGCGACATCCGCCGCAGTTGAGGAGCGGCCCAGTGGTGAGAGCCGGTGCAGCGCCTCAAATTTTTCCGGACTCAGCAGGTGGCTGGTCAGAGTCAGGCCGGGTGCGACACCGACGACGCGAAGCTGCGGGCTTAGCGCCATGGCCAGCATCGTGGTGGCGGCTTCCAGCGCGGCTTTGGACAGGGTGTAGCTGAAAAAATCGGGGTTCTGGTTCCATAACTTTTGATCCAGCAGATTAACCACTACCCCCAGCGGCGTTTGCGTCTGCACGCCGTCGGAGCCGACGCATTCCTGCACGTGTTGATACAGGGCTTGCGTCAAAATAATGGCAGCGCCGGTGTTGCTGTGCAGGTGTTTGTCCAGGGCAGCGAAGCTGAAACTGGCGGTCGTATCGTGTTCAAAGGTGGCGGCGTTGTTGACCACTGCATCCACCCGACCAAAGTGACGGATCACTTCAGGCAGTAAATTTCGAACCGCCGCTTCATCGGTCAAGTCGGCACAAAAAGCCGCGCTCGCACCTGCCCAGCGAACACAATCGGCCACAGTTTTTTGAGCATCTTCGAGAGCGCTGCGGTAATGCACCGCTACTTGCCAGCCGTCTTTGGCCAGTGCCAGGGCGATTTCACGCCCCAACCGTTTGGCTGCGCCTGTGACCAGTACCGTGCGAGTGGGAGGGGCTAAAGACATTCGAGGACAATTCAGGCTGTTATGACAACATCTTACAGTTTAACGAACACTCTCAATCAGCATATTGCACAGGCTATTGCCGCGCGCAAGGGCTGGATTGGTTTTGATGAATTCATGGCACTGGCACTGTACGCGCCGGGTCTGGGCTACTACGCCAATGAAAGCGCCAAATTCGGTAGCCTGCCCGACACCATGCGCTCGGGTGAACGCGTGGCGGGCAGCGACTTTGTCACCGCGCCCGAGATGACGCCCCTGTTTGGGCAGACGCTGGCCGTTCAAGTGGCGCAGGCTTTGCAGGTGACGCACACCACCGAGGTCTGGGAATTTGGCGCAGGCTCGGGCGCGCTGGCGCTGCAGGTGCTGGAGAGCCTGGCCGCCCTCGGCATCACGCTAGAGCGCTACTCGATTGTTGATTTGTCGGGCAGCCTGCGCGCGCGCCAACAGGAAAAGCTGAAAAAATACGATGCAGTCGTGCGCTGGGTCAGTGAACTACCCGCCACCCTGCAAGGCGTGGTGCTCGGCAACGAAGTACTCGACGCCATGCCGGTCAAGTTGCTGGTGCGCACAAACGGCGTTTGGTGCGAGCGCGGTGTCACCCTGGTCTCGACTTGCGAGCCAGCCGCCGAGCTTGCAAGGATCGAATCTGCGCCCGTATTCATTTGGCAAGATCGCCCCACCGACCTGCGACCCCCGTTGGAGATTGAGGGCGAGCACGACTATTTGACCGAAATCCATCCCCAGGGCGCAGCCTTTATCCGAACACTGGCCGACAAGTTAAAAGCAGGTGCCGCATTTTTTATTGACTACGGTTTTCCCGAGCACGAGTACTACCATCCGCAGCGCCACATGGGCACGGTGATGTGCCACCAGCAGCACCAGTCCGATACCAACCCCCTGGCCGAGGTGGGACTTAAAGACATCACGGCCCACGTCAATTTCACGGCACTGGCGCTGGCCGCGCAGGAAGCCGAACTAGGCGTGCTGGGTTACTGCACCCAGGCGCGTTTTTTGCTCAATTGCGGCCTGCTGGCAAAGCTGGAACCAGCCAACCTGCCAGCGCGGATACAGGCGCAAAAACTGATCATGGAACATGAAATGGGTGAACTCTTCAAGGTCATTGGCTTTTATAAGGGCGAGCCTTGGCAAGCTTTGGGTTTCGGGCAAGGCGACCGCACCGAAACACTGTAAATTATTTATGGAAACAACCATGCTAACAAACCGGACGGATAAATTTTTTAACACGGCTGATGGCGCCCTGCGCACTCTCTTTGTGGCACCGCATGCAACGCGTGCCTGCCCGACCGTGAGCGGCGAAGTCACGCAACTATCCGACGCTGAAAAAGCCCAGGCGGGCGCACTGATGCGGGTCAACCATGTCGGCGAAATATGCGCTCAGGCACTTTATACGGCGCAGGCATTGACGACCCAAAATAACGAACTGGCGGCCCGGTTCGAACGCGCCAGCCTGGAGGAAACCGATCATCTGGCCTGGACGCGCCAACGTCTGGATGAGCTCGGCGCGCGGCCCTCGCTGCTCAATCCGCTCTGGTATGGCGCTGCCTTTGGCTTGGGCCTGCTGGCTGGCCGTCTGGGCGATCAGGTGAGTCTCGGCTTTGTGCTGGAAACCGAGAACCAGGTCGAGGCGCATCTGCAAAGTCACTTGACGCTGCTGCCCGCCAATGACCATGCCTCAAGAGCCATCGTGGCGCAAATGAAGGATGACGAAGCGCGCCACGCAGCACAGGCACAAAAAGCCGGCGCCACCGAGTTGCCGCAGGTGGTCAAAGGCCTGATGAAAGCCGCCGCAAGGGTGATGACGACGGTGGCTTACCGGGTGTAGGTCTTAGCTTTCCTGCACCTCAAAGCTGGTTGTTATTTTGGCGGTTTTGCCCAGCATGACGCTGGCGGAGCAATATTTCTCGTGGCTCAGGGCGATGGCGCGCTCCACGGCGGCGCTCGGGATGCCTTTGCCCACCACAGTGAAATGTAAATTGATGCGGGTGAACACTTTGGGTTCGACCTCGGCGCGTTCGGCGTCAAGCTTGACCGAGCAGCCACGCACATCGTGGCGACCGCGCTTCAAGATCAACACCACGTCGTAAGCGGTGCAACCGCCGGTGCCCGCCAGCAGCAGCTCCAGCGGGCGCGGCGCCAGATTCAGACCGCCACTGTCAGGTTGGGCAGCGTCGGGTGCGCCGTCCATCATCAGCGTATGACCGCTGCCGGTCTCGGCCATAAAACCCATGCCGGAGCGCGTGCCCAAGGCGCCGGTCCAATTCACTGTGCATTCCATAATTTTGTCTTTCGTTTCATATGAGATCATTGTCACCTGATGTGGGCGTATATCATTGCGCCAAATCGGGGTCAGAGCCCAAATCGGTGGTACTTTGTTGGCGAAATCGAATGCACTGCCCCGAATTGGGATCTGACCCCAATTCAGCTATGTGGATTCTGCTATGACTATCAAAACACTCAAACCTGCCGACTACCTGAAAAAGATCCTGACGGCCCGCGTCTATGACGTGGCGAGCGAGACCGCGCTGGAAAACGCAAAAGCCCTGAGCCGCCGGCTGCACAACAGCGTACTGCTCAAGCGCGAAGACCAGCAGCCAGTGCATAGCTTCAAGCTGCGCGGGGCTTACAACAAAATGGCGCACCTCTCGCCCGAGCAGTTGAAAAATGGGGTGATTTGCGCCTCCGCCGGCAACCACGCTCAAGGCGTGGCGCTGAGTGCGCAGCGCCTGGGCGCACGCGCCGTCATCGTTATGCCTACGACCACACCGCAAGTCAAAATCGACGCCGTGCGCAGTTTTGGCGGTGAAGTGGTGCTGCACGGCGACAGCTATTCCGATGCCTACACCTTTGCCGTAGCGCTGGAGAAAAAAGAAGGACTCACTTTTGTCCACCCGTTTGACGACCCCGACGTGATCGCCGGCCAGGGCACGATTGCGATGGAAATCCTGCGCCAGCACCAGGGGCCGCTGGACGCGGTGTTTGTGGCCGTAGGCGGTGGCGGCTTGATTTCAGGTGTGGCCAATTACATCAAGGCAGTGCGTCCCGAGATCAAAGTCATCGGCGTGCAAATGAACGACTCCAATGCGATGGGGCAATCAATCGCCGCCAAAAAGCGCGTCACCTTGACCGACGTCGGCTTGTTCTCCGACGGCACGGCCGTCAAGCTGGTAGGCGAAGAAACCTTCCGCATTGCGCGCCAACTGGTGGACGAATTCGTCATCGTTGATACCGATGCCGTGTGCGCTGCCATCAAGGACGTGTTCGTCGATACCCGCAGCATCGTGGAACCCGCCGGTGCTTTGGCGGTGGCGGCCATCAAGCAGTACGTCGCCCAGCGCAAGACCAGGGGCGAGACCTACGTCGCCATTTTGTGCGGTGCCAACATGAACTTCGACCGTCTGCGTTTTGTCGCCGAGCGCGCCGAGGTCGGCGAGGAACGCGAGGCGCTGTTTGCGGTGACCATCCCGGAAGAGCGCGGCAGCTTCAAACGCTTTTGTTTGGCCATTGACAATTTGCCAGGGGGCCCGCGCAACGTGACTGAATTCAACTACCGCATCAGTGAGGCGAACTGCGCCCACGTGTTTGTCGGCCTGACCACGCAGGGCCCAGGCGAATCCGGCAAGATTGCCGCCAACTTCAGCAAGCACGGTTTTGGCACGCTGGACTTGACGCACGACGAACTGGCCAAGGAACATATTCGCCACATGGTCGGCGGTCACTCCAAACTGGCGCAGAACGAGCGCTTGTTGCGCTTTGAGTTCCCCGAGCGACCCGGCGCGCTGCTGAAATTTTTGAGCCTTCTGCGCCCGGGCTGGAACATCAGCTTGTTCCACTACCGCAACCAGGGCGCTGACTATGGGCGCATTTTGGTCGGCTTGCAGGTGCCGCAGGCGGACGACAAGGCCTTTGCAAAATTCCTGGCAACGCTGGGCTATCCCTGCGTCGAAGAAACCGCCAACCCGGTTTATCGGATTTTTTTGCAATCATGAGCGTCTCCCTTGACGGCAAGCTGGTGGTTGCGATTTCATCGCGTGCGCTGTTTGACTTTGAAGAAGAGAACGAAGTCTTCGAGCAGGGCGATGATCGCGCTTATATGGCGCTGCAACTAGAACGGCTCGATGTCCCCGCCAAACCGGGTGTGGCGTTTTCGCTGGTGAAAAAATTGCTGGCGTTTAACCAGGCGGGTGACGACCCCAGCCAACCAGTCGAAGTGGTGATCCTCTCGCGCAACGACCCGGTCTCGGGCATGCGGGTGTTTCGCTCGGCCCAGCATTACGGCCTGGCTATTGAGCGCGGCAGCTTCACGCGTGGCGAGCCGCCCTGGCGTTACCTAAAACCCTTGCACGCCAACCTGTTTTTGTCGGCCCATTTGAGCGATGTGCGCGCTGCACTGGGGGCGGGTGTGCCTGCCGCCCAGGTTTATCCTCAATCAGCCCACGCCAGCGCCACCCATCCGTTTGAAGTGCGCATCGCGTTTGACGGCGACGCCGTGCTATTCAGCGACGAAGCCGAGCGCGTTTATCAATCCGAGGGTTTGCGTGCTTTTCAAAAACACGAGCAGGACAAGGCACAGCAACCGTTGCTGGCCGGACCGTTCAAGCCACTGCTGGCGGCACTCCAGCGTTTGCAGCAAGCGGGCACCCCCAGCATGCGCATCCGCACTGCGCTGGTCACTGCGCGCAGTGCACCGGCGCATGAGCGCGCGATTCGCACGCTGATGAACTGGCATATCGAAGTCGATGAAGCGATGTTTTTGGGCGGTCTTTCAAAAGGCGAGTTTCTGGCCGAGTTCGAACCCGATTTTTTCTTTGACGACCAGACCGGCCACGTCGATTCAGCAGCCCGGCACGTGCCGGCCGGCCACGTCGCCAGCGGCGTCGCCAACCCATGATTTGGGACTATCCGCGCGCCTTCACCTTGTCTGTGGTGCCACGGGCCGATGACATTGATGGCCTCAATCACACCAACAATGCGGTGTATGTTCAATGGTGCGAGAAGATCGGCTGGGCACATTCCGAAGCACTCGGCCTGAGTTTGGCGGATTACCAGCGCCTTGACCGGGCGATGGCGATTCGACGCGGCGAATATGACTACTTGCTGCCCACAGTGCTCAACGACGAACTCACGCTGGCCACCTGGCTGATTTCCAGCGAGGGCAAGTTGACCATGGAGCGCCGCTTTCAATTGATCCGCAACCGGGACCAGGCCACCATCCTGCGCGGCCGTTGGGAACTGGTCTGCATTGAGCCGAGCAGCGCACGGGTGCGTCGCATGCCGCCGGAATTTTCTCGGGCCTACCTGGCAGCCATGGTTGAGCCTGCGGTGGCAAAATAGCCTGCAATTCCGGGCTATGCTCTTGCCGTTACAACCCATCACGACCCATGCTGAAATATCTCACTATCCCCGTCACCTCCTTTCAACAAAACTGCTCGCTGGTGTGGTGTGACCAGACCCTGAAGGCGGCCGTGATTGATCCCGGCGGCGACCTGGAACTGGTGTTGGCAGAAGTGGCACGGCTGGACCTTGCGCTTGAGCAGATTTGGCTCACGCATGCGCACATCGACCACGTCGGCGGCGTGGCAGAACTGGCGTCACGGTTCAACTTGCCCATCATCGGACCTCATCAAGCCGATCAATTCTGGATCGACAGCCTGGCGCAACAGGGAAAGATGTTTGGTCTTGCGAACGCCCGGGCCTTCACGCCCACGCGTTGGCTGGTCGATGGCGATAGCGTGAGCATTGGCAACAGCCGCCTGACGGTGCGGCACTGCCCCGGCCACACGCCGGGCCATGTCGTGTTCCACTCAAGCGAAGCCCATCGTGCGTTTGTGGGGGATGTGTTGTTTGCCGGCTCGATCGGTCGCACTGATTTGCCGCAAGGCGACCACGACACCTTGATCGCCAGCATCAAGCAACGTCTGTGGCCCATGGGCGATGACACCGTATTCATTCCCGGGCACGGCCCCGAGAGCACGTTCGGGATTGAGCGGCGCAGCAACCCCTATGTGCAAGACATATAGAGAGACCTCAGTTTTGCAGCTTGGGAGCAGTCCTTCGAACGCACACCTAAACGCACACCTAAACTTGATGTCACCCTGTCTGAAGCCTAGAATCGACCAAAACGATCTGCGGGGTTTGTCGGAATTTTTATACCTGTGTTGAAATTCAACAAAATCGTTGAAATCAAGGCTACAAGCCCTTCTCGGGAGCAATTCGTGTCCAGTTTATCCCGCAGCGCCCAGATTAATCCGCAGGTTTTGCGGTATAGATTCGTTGGGCATCAATAGATAGCTTCCCAGCAACAGAGGTGAACCGTGCTTAAAGTACCACTTTTCTTTGTCCCAGAAGCAACATCCGAGAACCAAGAGTCTGTGTACGCAGATTTCGCCAAATGGTGCAGTTGCTCCGCGCCTACCACTGGCAAGCGCATCTATTCAATCGTGTTTGGTAGCAATGGTGAATTTTGGACTGCAACTGTGGGAGAAACTTTGCGCGGAGTTCGCCATCAAGTAACCAAGTCGCGAGGCACGAAAGTCGAGCGCAGTCACCCAGTCAGCGATCCCGCGCTTGTTCTCGCCATCTTTCCGGGTATGCCCTTTATGGTAGTCACAGATCACAACATCGTAGGGAGCGTCGGCTCAAGATTTGAAAATCCATTTCTAGCCGGAGAGCCAAAATCCATCACGTATTTTTCAGCCGCAGAGTGATGCCCAACCCGACGCTCCAGAGGGACGCACCGCAAGCGGCGCGCCCCTGAACTAGCACGTTATGCCCTCAGGTGAAAACATGACCCGCGAAGAATTAGAAGAGGCAAAGACGCAATCTGCGGAAATTGCCAAAATGCTGAAGGAAGGCAATCTCACAGCAGACGAACGACACAAGCTTGAGACGCTGCAAGCACAGCTGGCTGGTGTCTTACTTCATCCGTGGTTACCGTTCGGCTGGGGGCGGCGATCAATCATGATCGTGCTGTTTCTAGTTGGTGCAATTGGGCTTGCGCAAGGGAACAGTTACTTTCTTCTTGCCTGGGTGCTCCTGCTATTTTTTTCTCCTCGCTTCGTCGGAGAGTTCGCCTATGCCCTTGGCAGATTCGTGGCTGGGTTCAATGGGCGGGCATAACCCGGCGCTCAACCGCGCTCCCTTCGGTCGCTGGACGCTGCGCGATAAAGCCACGCAGCGCCGGTTAGCTCTACGTGTGTGCTGAAACTGGAGAGCGTCTGTGCAGCCATTCACTTCTTATCCAGGCCAGGGCCGCAAGTTGCTGGGAAAGGTCGTTGGAAGCAACTGCAGGCACGGATATGGGCTGAAGTTCATGCGAGTCACGGGGCAGACGAAGTGTGCCTATTGTGGACATGACTTCACCGTGTCCTATGAAAATTGGCTGCAAATGGCCCTCGACCACGTCGTTCCAAGGAGCGTCTGCGGCTCACTACGTTTGCATGACGACTGGGTGGAAGATTGTTCCAACAAAGTCTTGGCTTGCGGGGCGTGCAATAGCTTCTTCAACCGCTACAAGCCATCGTGGGAATTCGATTGCCCTGATACGCTTGACGCTTTCTATGACCTCCGGGACCGCATCTTTGAGGATCGCAAGCGACCGATCCTCCAAAAGCACAAAGATGAACGCGCCTTCTTCGCGCGCCGCGCGTGGGAACAGTCGGTCAACAGGTGATGACGCCGCGACTTAACATGTCAATCGACACGGGCCCACACCCGCAGGAGGCGGCTTCGCCGCAAAGGGTGGTGGTCTGGTCATCCTCACGTTAACGACTGCTTCGGAGCGCCGCGAAAGTCGGCAATGTATCTACAAAAGTCGGTCAATTCTCTCCATTGCATTCGTTCAACCTTAAGCGGCAGTTCCAAGAAGCCCTTACGGACCCCGACCCTGTTCCAATCCCGGATAATCGACCCTATTCATCCATCCCGCGAGGCACCACCATGGTTCAGCACCTGAAGTTTTACATAGACGGCCAATGGGTCGATCCGGTCACCCCGAAAACGCGCCCGGTGATCAATCCGGCCAACGAACAGGCCATGTACGAGATTGCGCTGGGCTCAGCCGCCGATGTGGACAAGGCCGTGGCGGCAGCGCGCACCGCGTTCGAAACTTTTTCACTCACATCGCGCGCCGAGCGCGTGGCGATGCTGACGCGCATTGCGGAAGTCTATAAGACACGTTCCAAGGAGCTGGGCGCTGCGATCTCCGACGAGATGGGCGCGCCGCTTGGGTTTGCCGAAAAATTCCAGGTCGGTGCCGGACTCAACCACATCCTGTCCACCCTCGACGTGTTGAAGAACTATGCGTTCGAGGAACAGATCGGCTCTGCCATGATCGTGCGCGAAGCGATTGGCGTGGTCGGCATGATCACGCCATGGAACTGGCCGATGAACCAACTCACGTGCAAGGTGGCGCCAGCCCTGGCAGCCGGTTGCACCATGGTTTTGAAACCTTCCGAATTCACGCCCACCTCGGCGCTGATTTTTGCTGAAATCCTGCACGAGGCCGGCGTGCCCAAGGGGGTCTTCAATCTGGTCAACGGACTTGGGCCGGACGTGGGTGCGGCCATGAGCGCCCACCCGGGAATCGACATGATCTCGTTCACCGGGTCCACCCGTGCCGGCATCGACGTGGCGCAAAAAGCGGCCATGACGGTCAAGCGGGTGACCCAGGAGCTGGGCGGCAAGTCGCCCAACATCATTCTGCAAGACGCTGATTTCCAAAAAGCGGTTGCGGCCGGCGTGGCCAGCGTGTTCATGAATTCCGGCCAGTCCTGCAACGCGCCCACGCGCATGCTGGTGCCGCAGTCAAAGATGAACGAAGTGATGGCGATCGCGAAGGCGGTGGCCGACAAGACCAAGGCCGGCGACCCGCGCGCGGCCGACACCAACATGGGTCCGGTGGTCAACGAGACCCAATGGAGCAAGATACAGGCGCTAATCAACAAGGGCATGGCCGAAGGTGCCACGCTGGTGGCCGGCGGCTTGGGGCGCCCGGACGGCATCGCCAAGGGGTACTACGTGCGCCCCACCATTTTTGCCAATGTCCGCAACGACATGGCCATCGCGCGCGAGGAAGTGTTCGGCCCGGTGCTGACCATTCTGGGCTACCAGGACGAAGACGAGGCGGTGCGCATCGCCAACGACACGCCCTACGGACTGGCCGCTTATGTGTCGGGCGGCTCGGTCGAGCGCGCGGGCGCAGTGGCGCGGAAAATTCGTGCCGGAAACGTCAACCTCAACGGCGTTCCCAACGAACGCTCCGCACCTTTTGGCGGCTACAAACAGTCCGGCAATGGCCGCGAGTGGGGCCGGTTTGGTTTGGAGGAATATCTGGAAGTCAAGGCGATTGCCGGGCTTGCCGCCAAGTGACCATCCTTCACAGCACGGTCATTTTTCCGACCAGGCCAGCCGGGCGGCCAGCCCGACAAATACCACTGCCGCACTCCAGTTCAAAGCGCGTTGGGCACGCACTGAACGCTGGAACCAGCCACCCACCAATCCCGCAAACCAGGCCAGGCCGCCAAACACCAGCAGCGTGGCCAGGATGAACAGGCCACCCAAAGCTACGACCTGCAACGCCACCGAACCGGCCTCGGGGCGCACAAACTGAGGCAGGAAAGCAAGAAAGAATATGCCGACTTTGGGGTTGGTCAGGTTCATGACCACGCCACGGCGGTACATGCGCCAGGGTTGCAGTGCCGGCACCGCGCCACTCGCCAATGCGCCTACCGGGGCCCGCAATGCCCCCCATGCCAGGTAAACCAGGTAGGCCGCACCGGCCAGCTTGAGCACCGTGAAGGCCGTGGCCGATGCTGCCAGAATCGCCGCCAAACCCAGCGCTACGGCTGCGGTATGGCCCAACAGTCCGGTACACAAGCCCAGCGTCACCAGCAACCCGGCTTTTCGTCCGTGCGTGGCGGATTGCATCAAAACAAACACATTGTCCGGCCCGGGGCTCAGGCTGAGCAGAATGGACAGACCGAAAAAGGTCAGGGTGGTGTCAAGGGTTGGCATGTTCTCTCTACGTTCAACGCATGTGATGCGGCTTGTTATTCTGACCAAATAAAGTCGTAGACAACTTTACACCATTGACCACAACGATTGGGTTCGCAGAGTCTGGACTTCCCAAAACCGAACAATTAGGTTCATAAACCGACCAATTGGTCACTAACTTGACCTTATCGGTCGCATGCATTCGCGCGGGCAAGACGCAACTCAGTGGCGGCATGATTGCGGACACCCACCCATGTTGGTGGCGAGCAGCGTTCCGCGCTCACGGCGGACACAGTTCCAAATTGATGGCAAACAGTCTTCGTTGTTCTGCGTAACCTTTGACCGGGCATAAGCTCGCCGCGGGTTCCCAAGCGCACTGTCAGCCCACTGAACCATGTACAGCAGCGAAATCAGAATCAACACCAGACCAAGCAGTCGATATCCCCACTGAGTGCCTGCCTGAGCAGCAGTGATAATGTTGCCGACATCGGTATCCGCCAGAGTGACCAGCAATCCTGGTCCCCAGACTGCCAGGGTTCGCAGTCTTGTCAGTGGTAAAGAGTTCCTGACCCGAGACAGGCTCATGGACGTCGAACCAAAAGGTACGCCCGCCAAGACCTCCAGCTCAGCAAGGGTTCATTATCATCATCATTCATACCACTATCCTTGAAGCCGTGAATTCCAACCAATCCAATTGCCAAAATTTGCCGCAACGACTCCAATTCTGGACAAGCCTGCCAAGGTCAATGCTTGCGGGCGCATGCATTGTCGCAATTATTTCCCTGCAATCGCGCCTTGTGGTTGCGGCTGAAGTGACAACCGTCGGAACAGGATCGCAAGTCGTTGAACTGTGCAAAATTGATCTTTCAAAAGACACTGTGCGTACTTTTTGGCGTGATACTGACGGAACCTATTTTGGTTCCATTGCAAAAGTTGCGAGCCGACTGCATCAGCGTGGAGAGAGGCTGGTTTGCGCCAGCAACGCCGGGATTTTTGGCAAGGACTTGCGTCCGCTTGGTCTGTATGCTGAAAATGGACAGATCTTGCGACGCATCAATACCAGAAAGGATGGCTATGGCAACTTTTATCTCCAACCCAACGGGGTGTTCTGGCTAACGCAGGATGGTGCCGCCATAGCCTCAACGGATGAGGTTCAAAGTCATTGGGAGCAGATAGCGCCTCAAATCAAATTCGCGACCCAGTCGGGGCCCATTCTGCTTCAAGCCAATCAGATCAATCCCCTGTTTACACCGGGCTCGAACAATCGGGTGATCAGAAACGCGATTTGCGTAAAGTCGACTTCGAAAATTGTTCTGGCCAAAAGTCGCTTTCCGATCAATTTTTACGAATTCTCAGTTGCACTGAGAGATGGAGTCGGCTGCCATGATGGTCTTTTTCTTGATGGCTCTATTTCAGAGCTCTATCCCTTTGAAGGACGGCTGATCGGAACGGAGTTCGGACCGATGATCGGCGTTGTGGTGCCAATCACCATTCCTTGAGAATACCGAAGACGGCTCACACTTTGTCAACCGGGTCGACATGGGTCATGAGGTGCCTCAAAATCCAACACCCCGCAAACCCGCATGGATGCTAGGTATTCTGACCAAATAAAGTCGTAAACAGGGGGCCTAGCATTCATGCGGGTTCCCAGCGTACCAAATTGACAACACCACGATTTAAAGTCGTAAACAGCTTTGCACCATCAACCACAGCGATTCAGACTCGAAACGTCCGTACACTCAAAAACTGAGCATTTAGGCCGCCCTAAACCGGTCCGTCGTCGTTGACTCTTAACGTGCCCATAGCGGAAATAGAGAACTCGGATTTACCTCACCGATTGCGGACATTGGGGTGACGGTGAGGCCCGTTTACTGCCAGAAACTGGTGAGTATTGCTTGGGTACTTGTCCCCTGTTTGCGGAGATTGAGCGTTTCGGATTATGGTAATTGTCAGGCTGGCGCTAACTCAAGTTTGATGCGTCGACCAAGAGCAGCTGCTGCACCTGCCAAGGTTGTCAAAGTAAGACTGGTATCGTGTTCATCTAGCAAACGATTGAGTGAAGCACGGCTGGTTCGCATCTTCTTCGCCATCGCTGTCTTAGTGATCTTTTGTGCCGACATCTCTTGCTCAATCTGCCAGGCGATCACCCGCTTTACAGCCATGGCAGTTGCCTCCTCAAGCATGCCCTCCTCCGCGAGAAAGTCGTCGAAATCGCTACCAATGTTTTGATTTTTCATTTTTGCCTCTTCAACGGTTTTAGCCGTTCTTTTGCCAAGTCCAATTCCGGTTTGGGAGTCTTCTGCTCCTTCTTGATGAAGCCATGCAGCAGAACCATCATGTCACCATCAAGAACAAATAACACTCGAGCGATGCGCGTGCTCAGCCTTATGCGAACCTCCCAGATGCCACTATCAAGGTGTGCCAACCAACGGCATTCCTAGGGGCCACCCAAATTGAACAGTTTTGATGTCTTCGCCTATGGTCTTACGCTCAGCTGGTTGGCGACAATTACCTT
>PKWM01000025.1 GCA_003133245.1 Rhodoferax sp.
AAGAGTACGGCGCAGACGCGCAAAGCCTGGATCAACCGCACTCTGGAAGACAACTCCGTCCCGACTTTTTGGCTCTCCAATTCCATCGCTTGCCTCGATCCGGCGTTCATTCGGCGCTATGACATGGTCTTTGAACTTTCAGTACCGCCCAAACGTCAGCGCGAGCACATCATCCAGGAAGCCTGCGCGGACATGTTGGATGCGTCGGCGATATCTCGCATCGCTGAATCGGAAACATTGGCGCCGGCTTTGGTGACGAAGGCTGCATCCGTAGTGCGTACGATCCGCGATGAACTTGGTGAGGCCGGGGCGGCAAAGGCTGTTGAGTTGCTTATAGGCAATACGCTGGAAGCTCAAGGGCACAGGTCGATTCGGCGCAGCGATCCAAACCGGTTGCCGGAAATCTATGACCCGTGCTTTATTCACGCCGACTCGGATCTGGCATTGGTTAGCGCCGGGCTGGTGCAGTCAAAGTCAGGACGCCTGTGCCTCTATGGCCCGCCCGGAACCGGAAAGACGGCCTACGGACGCTGGCTGGCCGAGCAGTTGGACGTGCCGCTGTTGGTCAGGCGCGCGTCCGACCTGATGTCCATGTGGCTTGGCGAGACCGAAAAGAACATCGCTCGCGCTTTCAAGCAGGCTGAGCAGGAAGGGGCGCTGCTATTGATCGACGAAGTGGACAGCTTTCTGCAAGACCGGCGCGGCGCCCATGCCAGTTGGGAGGTATCTCAGGTCAATGAAATGCTGACCCAGATGGAGTCGTTCCCTGGCGTCTTCATCGCGTCAACCAATTTGATGGAAGGACTGGACCAGGCGTCGCTGCGCCGCTTCGATCTCAAGGTGAAGTTTGATTTCCTCAAGCCGGTGCAGGCTTGCGAGTTGTTGCGTCGGCACTGCATCGGCTTGTCTCTCGCGACACCGCTGCCAGAGCACGACTCCAGGTTGAGAAATTTGTCGAAACTTACCCCAGGAGATTTCGCGGCCGTGGTGCGGCAAAACCGGTTTCGACCCATCACATCAGCCAGCACCATGGTCACCGCGCTCGAAGCGGAATGCGCCGTGAAGGAAGGCGCGAAAGCCGCCATCGGCTTTATTCACTAAACGTCATCATTGACAACGAATGGCCTCACAATAAGAAACCACCTATGCGCACACTATCCAAATCCAAACTGCTGGCCTATCTCCAATGCCCGAAAAAACTCTGGCTACAGCTACATGGCCCCAAAGCGTCCGAACCTGACGCGCAAACGCAGGCCCTGTTCGATGACGGACACCTGGTCGGGAAAATTGCCCAGCGACTGTACGATCCCAAAGGCAAGGGCATCGTCTTTGACCCCTCTGAACAAGGATATGACGAAGTCATTGCCCTCACCGACGAAGTCATTGATTCCTCCAAGCCACTGTTCGAAGCTGGGTTCCATGCCAATGGTGCGCGTGCCTACGTGGATGTGATGCTGCCCGTGCGAAGAAATGGCCAGAAAGTCTGGCGCATCGTCGAGATCAAGTCCACTACAAAGGTCAAGGAAACCCACAGGGATGATCTTGCTATCCAGGCCTATATCGCACGGACCTCGGGCGTAAAGCTGCACTCGACTTCCGTGGCCCACATCGATAGCACGTGGAAGTATCCAGGCGGTGGCAATTACCAAGGGTTTCTTTCTGAGGTGGACTTGACCGAAGAGGCGCTCAGTCGCCAGGATGAAGTCAAGCAGTGGATAGCGGATGCCCAGCGCGTTGCCAACAAGCGCAAACCGCCCCGGATTGAGGTGGGCGAACAATGTGAAGAGCCCTACGCCTGCGCCTTCATTGACCACTGCAAACCTGATACCGTCGCGGCCGAATTCCCTGCCGATTGGCTGCCCAACGCGAACGGCAAGGAGATACGGCTTCATATCGAGCCAGACGACGGCTGCTGCGACATGCGCGAGCTACCCGACTGTTGTCTGAGCCCGAAACAACTGAGGGTCAAAAACCATACCCTGAACGGCACCACGTATTTCAACGCGGCAGCTGCGGCAGACGCGCTCACACCCCAGAAGTTTCCGGCGCTGTTTCTGGACTTCGAGACGGTCAACCTGACGATTCCGGTCTGGAAGGGCGTCAAGCCATTTCAGCAGATTCCGTTTCAGTTCAGCCTGCATCGCTTGTCGCGTTCTGGCAAGCTGACGCATCAGGAGTTCTTGGACCTCTCAGGAAAGGATCCTTCCAAAAAGATCACTGAGGCGCTCATCGCAGCGTGTGGAGAGAAAGGTCCGATTTATGTGTACTCATCTTTTGAAAAGACGCGCATTGGAGAATTGGCCAAACGCTTCCCAAGGATGGCGCCCCGACTTCTCGCAATTTGTGAACGGCTGGTCGACCTGCTGCCCATTTGCAGGGAGCATTACTACCATCCCGATCAGCAAGGGAGTTGGAGCATCAAGAACGTGCTGCCGACCATTGCCCCTGACCTGCGGTATGCCAAGCTCGACGGCGTGCAGGATGGTGGAGACGCAGTGCTGGCGTTTCGAGAGGCCATAAGTCCGACAACCACCGCCGCTCGCAGGGAAGAAATCAGGCATCAACTGCTGGCCTACTGTCGCCTTGACACCTATGCCACGGTCAAGCTCTGGCAGTTCCTTGCTGGCCGTAACGATCTCGCGCTTTGAATACCATGGCAAAACGACCCGACACCAAAGAAACAGTCCTGCTGGCGCTGGAGTTGCTGCGCCGGATTCCGCGCAACCGCAAGATCTCGGCACCAGAGTTGCACGAGCAACTCGCTGGCGCGGGTGTTGCGCGAGACCTGCGCACCATTCAGCGCCAGTTGGAAATGCTCAGCGAGCACTTCGAGATTGAACGGGACGAACGGAACAAACCCTACGGCTACCGCTGGAAAGAGCGCGCCAAGGGTCTGGCGCTGCCGATGTTGAGCGAACACGAGTCCCTGCTGCTGACCCTGGCCGAGCAGCAGTTGCGCAACCTGTTGCCAAGCAGTCTCATGAAGTCCATGGAAAGCTTCTTTGTCCAGGCTCGCACCAACCTCGGGCCGGCCTCCAACGCCAAACGCGAGCGTGAATGGCTTTCCAAAATTCGGGTGGTCAGCGAAACGCAGCCGCTCTTACCACCAAAAATAAGACCCGGCGTCCTCCAAGAAGTCAGCAACGCCTTGTACAACAACCTGTACCTGAACGTGGACTACAAGAACGCTGCCGGGAAGACAACAACCGCAGAGGTCATGCCCCTGGGGCTGGCCCAGCAGGGCCCGCGCCTCTACCTGGTTTGCCGATTCCAGGGCTATGACAACGAGCGCAGCTTGGCGCTGCACCGCATCATCTCCGCCAAGGCATCGACGCTGCCATTTGATCGACCCAAAGATTTCGATTTGCAGAAATACGATGACGACGGCCGGTTCGGCTTTGGCGAAGGCAAACGCATTCGGCTCACTTTCCGCATCACCAAGAATGCGGGGTTGCAGCTGCTTGAATCACCGCTGTCAGCCGACCAGCAGGTGAAGGAGTTGGCCGATCATTTTGAAATCAGCGCGACGGTGGTTGATACTGCGCAACTGCAAGGGTGGTTGCGGGGGTTTGGGGCGCAGGTGAGCAATGTTCGGCGCCAGGAGTGCGCCTCTGGTGCTGAACATGTCAAATAGTGTGCTGAGTTGCAAGGGGCACGGATGAAATTGTCTGGTTTGCTGCGGCCTCACTCCGGACGCGCAAAAGTGGCCCTCTACGAGGAATTTGGGTGGGTGTCGGACACGTTTTCTTTTCGGAGTACAGGCTTGCCAGGAAAGATCGCAATCTGGACCTCCATGCGCGGCTCTGCAAGGTGGGAGCCATGCATCAGGGTTTCGAATCGAAGGGGCAAGTTTTCAGATCCACGCTGTGAATCGGGAGGTGCGTTTGCAATGACCGTTGTGGGCGTGCCCAAGGTGGTTGCTGGCACGCCTCGAAAATTTTCCGGTAGAGAGATGACCGCCATACGTCAATGGATCTTCTTGAACAGAAAATTGTTGTTGGAGCGCTGGGTGTCAGAAACGATGAGTAGTCATGACTTCGTCCTGCGAATGCGTTCGCTGCGCAAATGGAAATCGACAACTGCTCACAATTGAATCACCGCTATCGAACTAAAACTGAATGAGGAGTCGCCGAATGAATTGATTACATGTCTGCTGGTTAGAGAAGATTGTGTACGAATTCCTGCTGCTCTGGTTATGCACTATCATGGTCGTCACGTCCGATAGCTGACTCCAATATCCACCTACAAAATCATGAACATCCTCGCATACCGTTCACACCCTCTCTTGGCAGACTGTGCCCAAGCCTTTCTTGTGACTGGAAAGACGGACGATGCCAAAATGGATGCGAAAAATCAAAATCTGCTGAAGCAACAGAAGACAGGCCATTGGAAGGTGGCTAAGGGGCGGATTCAGGTTGGCGATGCCATCTTTGTGCTGCTTCCAAGTCAAACGCGCCATGACGGTTATCCGCGCGAGTTACATGTAGGCATCGTGACCAAAATTGAGCATGACCAAACTGCGCTCTTCCACGTGAAGAAGTTTGTAGCGTTGGAACCTATCGCACAGAATGTGAAAGAGTTCTTGGTCAATCGCGTCCCACCGCAGGGAAACACGGCCCTACCGATTTGGGTAAGTTCACCTTGTCTTGAACAATCCTTTGAAGCCTCGGTAGCGAAGTCCAGCCAAGACGGCGTAGCAAAGCGGCTCGCGCGCCTACGCCAGGCCATACGCCTACCGAAACGGGTAATGGTCACTACTGAAGTCTATGTTCGCAATCCTGACGTGGTGGCGGAAGTCCTCTATCGTGCTAACGGTTTTTGTGGAAGTTGCAAAAAGAAGGCGCCTTTTCTTCGCCAACGAGACGATTCGCCGTTTCTTGAGGTGCATCACAGCCTTCGACTGTCCGACGGCGGCGAAGACACAGTTCAAAATGCAATGGCGCTCTGTCCGAACTGCCATAGAGAGGTTCACGACATCGCCCGCGATTCCATCGAAGGCTGAGGGTCTGCTATCTGGAAATTTGGAAGCCAGCTTGCAGTCTTCAGCGGGTACTCTGACCTACCAGCACGATCGTCCGCTGCTGGCCGCTATGCAAAGCTCTCATCATCGCGATCAAGGAACCTGATGATTGCCAACCTTTCGAATTGGCCTGCCGGGACGTCACGCCGCCATCTATCGGAGCCGCGCGTATTGTGCATCGAGTCGACTGTCTGTAGTTTCACGAAGGCAGAGCTCACGGACTGCCATGAATGTCTTGCTAAAGACATCGTCCACGGTCGCTAGCTCCCCTGCGTCTCGTGCCATTGCATCATTGTGGATCGGGTACAAAGAATGAACGCAGTGACCAAATTCACGGGCGCCGTTACGTGCCGTGTGATTCCGTTTTTCACCCTCCCAATCAAACGGCAAGATGGGGATGCCGATAGTGAAGATGCGCCGTTTTCGGGCAACCTGCGCCACCACGGTCGAAAGCACGGTTCCAGCCACACAGCCCATTCCAGCCACCACTAAAACAACATCCAGACCGGTGACAGCTTCATCGATTTGGCCTGAAGCGGCCCATGCATTGCGTCGCACGTTGGAGCGATGAGCATCATCGGACTTGATGCGCTTGTGTGGCACGCCACCAACCAGGATCCTTCGATGCGCTGGCATGTTTTCCAGCGGCTCCGCGACCGTGCTAATGGCGATCATGCGGAAGTACGTTGGCAGTCTTACGATCAGCATACTCAATACATCTAGTCCCGCGCGGCCGACACCCACCACCCCGGCCCGAAATCCGGTCTGGACACCATTCCTCACCGCTCGGGATTTTGTGGGCACGTCGATACGCGACAAATCCGATTGCGCTCCAGCATAGATCGGCAAGAACGAGGTGACGCCATGGGCGCTGATGATGTGCAGAAAGTGGCGACGATCCATGATTTAGTGTCCAAGGTCCAAGGTGGAAGCGTTCTATTGCGAGTTAACGCTCTGCTTAGACGGCGGATTCTCAAATTTCGCCAGACGACGGATAAAGGTCAGCTTGACGGTTCCATTCGGACCGTTGCGCTGCTTTGCGATTGTCAGTTCTGCAATACAAGTCTGCTCGGTGGCGCCCATGTTGTCATCTCGATCAAGGAACATGATGATGTCGGCTTGGTGCTCAATGGCAACGGAATCCCCCAAGTCAGCCAACATCGGTCGTTTATCGCAACGACGCGCGGCCCTGCCGGTCAACTGCGACAAGATGAGGATGGGACACTTCAACTCACTGGCTAGCGTTTTGAGGTCACGAAGAATTTCACCAACCTCGTTGACCCGGTCCACACGGCCACCTTCGCGGTGGCAAATTAACTGCAAATGGTCAACCACTATAAGTCCGAGCTGTCCACGCTCGACGGCCAATTTGTGTGCCTTGGCACTTAGCTCACTGGCGGATAGACCCATGCTTTCGTCAATATGCAGGTCACAATTTCGAAGCTTTTCAATGGCATCAGCCAACCGTGGCCACTCCTCATCGGAGAGTTTTCCTGTGCGCAAATGCGTCAGATCAATGGAACTGACGGATCCCACAATCCGTTTGACCAAATTCGATGCAGCCATATCTAACGAAAACATCGCAACCGGCAACCCAACCGAGAAGGCAATATGTTGGGCGATATTGGTTGCCAGGGCTGTCTTGCCTATACCAGGGCGACTGGAAAGCACTATCAGGTCACCCGGTCGAAAGCCAGTTGTCATGCGGTCCAAGTCAACAAATCCCGACGATATACCGATGACTTCACCGGGTATATCGGCTGCATCTTGCACCCGGTCCACCATTTCAACTACAAGAGCGTCCAGGCATTGAAAGCCTTTAGTTTGATCTTGACTAGCACCGGAGAAAATCTTGATCAACGCCTTGGCGCGTCGGCGCAGCATCCTTGCCAAACCCATGAAAGCCACGGGCCCGTAGATTTTCCCTGAGCGACTTTTGCTTTGTATATCCATGACATTCGCTTTCACTGATGAGACGCGTATCTTCAACAGAAGTGCGACGAAATGTGACGCAGCAAATTTCGCTTGGTTTGGCAAGTCAGGGCGACACATGGTGACGGGCCCTGCGCAGAGCTCCCGCTTATCGACGGAATAACTACGCTTGCAATTCAGGTTTCACTGGGTGACCTCTTCCACGCTGTTTCAACGGTACTGAATTCAAGGGTGACCTCGATCTCCCTGATGTGCGACATCAGTTCCCAGTGGATCGGGCTGTGGTCATAGATGCAATGAACAAGATAGCCGTGATGATCAGGTTGCAAGGGGTGATCCTCCTGGTACTCGAACATGTTCCAGTTATGCGGCGCTTCGTCTTTCTTCTGCATGCCAGGCGAGTGGAACCCAACCGCTATCCGCAAGGGTTCGTCATGGTCGCAGGTCTCATAGCATGCACGCAAAGGGCTGGGGTCAAGCAGCACGGCAAAGTGGTATTCGACGGGCATGGTCCAGTCGATCATGCCGGTGACATCCCGCTTGCGCATGGCAGCGATGGCGGCTTCGCAGTGGTTGACCAGGCGCAGTTCCGCGTTGTTGATCTCTTCAATGGTGCGGCGGATGGCACTGACAAGCTCGGGCGAGAGCGGAGAGTCATGGTGGTAGATCGGAGCTTTCCGGGGCACCACTTTCCGTTTGCTATTCTTGTCCGCGGCCTTTTCGACAATCTGCTCGGTGCGCAGCAGGGAGTCGGCCATCTTCTCATAGGCCATGCGGTATTCGGGTGGCAGAGTGTGCTCCGTCTTGAGCGATTCGAATTCACTGCGGGCATAGCGGACCGAGCGCGCAGCCTTCTCAAGTACCTTGACGGCGCGTTGCTGGATGGCGGCAAAGTACACCGCGTCCAGTAGTTCGATGTTGTCGGGTGGTTGCATGGTTGCCTTGCTTGTTGTCAGGATGATGGGGGTAGTGTCCACCTGCCAACGACTAAATGCGTCGCTAATGGACTTGATCATTTCATGCGCATCGCGGCTATGCGAAAAGGTCAAGGCCTGCGTGGCGACTGGCTGCAACTGCGCCTGTCACGCGTTGGCAATGCTGAAGGATTGACAGGGAGGCTTGATTGAATACATCGCCCATCGTGGCGCTTTCTCCTGCCGCATGTGCAAAGGTCTCGTTGAAAATCGGGAGCAAAGAATGAACGTGCCGACCAAGCTCAGCGGCGCCCTGTCGGGCAATTTCGCCGCGGCTCTGACCTTCGAAATCGAAAGGCAGGATCGGAAACCCGACTGTGAAAATGTTTTGCTCGTGCAATACCTGCGCAACGATGGGTGAAATCTCGGTGCCGGCCACACCACCCATGCCCGCCACCAGCAAAACCATATCCAGACCGGCAACCGCTTCCGAAATTTCGGAGATTGCGGAGCGGGCAGAAAGCCGGACTACCAGACGTCGTGCGGCATTGGTGCTGATGGGCTCATTCGGGATATCACCAACCAGTATTTTTCGGCCAGCGTTGCACCTGTGCAAAGAGTCGGCGTCGGTATTGATGGCGATGGTGCGGCCGAGGTTTGGAAGCCTCTCGGCGAGGTAACTCAAAACGTTCCCGCCTGCTCCGCCGACGCCTACAACGCCAACCCGAAGTTCATTGCGCGCTGCTACCGGCAGGGCGGCATCGACACCGAATGCATTGACGGTGTGAAAAAAATGGCGGCGATCCATGAGGGTTCCCCTTCGATAGTGGCGATAGGGTAAGTATGAATCGGGGGCGCGACGAGATGTGTCGCTGGCGAGGCAAGTTGCCCCAATCAAGTCGTACGACGCTGGTTATCCAAAAAGCTGCCGCCGATTTGAGCTCTGACCCCGATTCAGCGGGGCTAACCCGAAGGCATGGATTGCCGCGCTTCGCTTTCCATGAACAGCCCCGTCATTGCGAACGAAGTGAAGCAATCCATGACTTCCGACTGCATGGACTGCCGCGCTACGCTCGCAGTGACGAAGTCCCTGTTCAAGGTCCGTGTGCGGTATCGGGCCGGATTCGGGCAGTTCGCAATGACGGCCGCAATTTCCGTTTTTTTTCAATGCACCGTGCCGTTGCCCGGGACGCTGTCGTGCGCTGCTTGAATTTTAAAAAACGCGCTGCCCGCAGAACCCTGCCCAATTTCTTCTTCGGTGGCTTCGCGCACCGCCTCGACTTTGAGGCTCAGGCGCAAGGCGATGCCTGCCAGCGGGTGGTTGCCATCCAGCACCACATGCTCGGGGTAGATTTCAGTGACAGTGTAGAGCGCGTCTTTGGACGCGTCCGGGCTGCAACCCAGCGGCAATGCAGCACCCTCGATCGTCATGCCCTCTTCGAGTTCCTTGGGAAAAAGTTCGCGCGATTCCAGGAATACCAGTTGATCGTCATAGTCGCCAAAACCCTGCTCGGGCTCCAGGTGCAGGTCGATTTTGGCACCAGCCTCGTGACCCATGAGCGCTTCTTCGATGGATTGAAATAGATCGTCGCCACCGACCAGAAATTCCACTGCATCACTGAGCACGTCAAGTTCCTCACCCAAAGTATCCTTGAGCGTCCAGGTCAGTGCGACCACACATTGTTGTTTGATTTTCATGGGAGAACTGTTAAAGACTGATTAAGATATGCGTATGCCAGAACCATTACCCGCCGGTTCATTCGTTGGCCGCGTTGCCTTTGACAAAGCGGTAGCTGACGCCTTGGCCTGTGCGGCTCGAGAGGGCTGGCAGGAGATTATATTGAGCGATGCCACCTTTCTGGATTGGCCCCTGCGTGAGCGATCGGCACTTGAGTCCTTGCAGGCCTGGTCCAAGTCGGGGCGGCACATGACGCTGCTGGCAACCCGCTTTGATGAGATTATCCGGCACCATGCCCGTTTTGTGGTGTGGCGGCAAACCTGGGACCATATTATTGATTGTCGAGTTTGCCATGGTGCAGCGGTGGTGGACTTTCCGAGCGTGATCTGGAGTCGGGACTGGTTCTTGCACCGACTCGATCCGCAGCGCTGTAGTGGCGTCTGTTCTGATGACCGTGAGCGCAATGTGCTGCTGAAACAGATGCTCGATGAAGCGATTCGTGAAAGTTCCCCGGGCTTTCCGGCATCTACATTGGGCCTGTAGCTAGCTGTTAATCCGTACAGTTTTGTTTGGATTGCGGCCTACAATCCGGCGCTATGGCAATCAAACTACTGAACGAATATTCCGAGAGTTCAATCCGTGTTTTAAAGGGCCTGGAGCCAGTCAAACAGCGCCCGGGCATGTACACCAGTACCGATACGCCGCTGCACGTGATTGGGGAAGCACTGGACAACGCGGCCGACGAGGCGCTTGCTGGTTATGGCAAAAAGATCAAGCTTATTCTGCACGCCGATGACTCGGTCAGCATCGAGGACGATGGCCGTGGCATCCCGTTTGGCCTGCACCCGACCGAGCATGCGCCGGTGATCGAACTGGTGTTCACGCAGCTCCATGCTGGCGGCAAATTCGACAAAGGCAAGGGCGGTGCCTACAACTTCTCAGGAGGGCTGCATGGCGTGGGTGTGAGCGTGACTAATGCGCTGGCAACGCGGCTCGAAGCCACCACCTATCGCGATGGCATGGTGGCCCATTTGGCGTTTGCCGGTGGCGATGTGATTGAACCTTTGCAAGTCCGAAAGCAAGTTGCAGGCGAGCGCAAATCAGGAACCACGGTGCGGGTCTGGCCCGATGCCAGTTACTTTGAAACCATGGCGCTGCCGATGGCGCAATTGGTGCACCTGCTGCGCAGCAAAGCCGTGCTGATGCCGGGTGTCACTGTGACGCTGGTTCATGAGAAAACCGGGGAGATACAAAGCTGGTTGTTCAGGGGTGGTTTGCTTGACTACCTGATGCAGTCGCTGGTGGGCGAGCTGGTGATTCCGGTATTTGAGGGTGACGGTTTTGCCGATGTCCAAAGCGACAATTTTGCTGCGGGCGAAGGTGCCTCCTGGTGCGTTGCCTTCACTGAAGACGGCCCTCTGGTGCGCGAGAGTTACGTCAACCTGATTCCCACCAGTGCCGGTGGCACGCACGAGTCGGGCCTGCGCGACGGCCTGTTTACGGCAGTCAAGAGCTTTGTCGAACTGCACGCCTTGCTGCCCAAAGGTGTCAAGCTGCTGCCTGAGGACGTTTTTGCACGCGCCAGCTATGTGCTCTCCGCCAAGGTGCTCGACCCCCAGTTTCAGGGCCAGATCAAGGAGCGTTTGAATTCGCGCGATGCGGTGCGGCTGGTGTCGAGTTTTGTGCGTCCAGCGCTGGAACTGTGGCTGAATCAGCACGTTGAATACGGTAAAAAATTGGCTGAGCTGGCCATCAAGGCGGCGCAGTCGCGGCAAAAAGCCGGTCAAAAAGTAGAGAAGCGCAAAGGCTCCGGGGTGGCGGTACTGCCGGGCAAGCTCACGGATTGCGAAAGCCGGGACCTGGCCCACAACGAGGTGTTTCTGGTGGAAGGTGACTCAGCCGGTGGCAGCGCCAAGATGGGGCGCGACAAGGAGAGTCAGGCGATTCTGCCGCTGCGTGGCAAAGTGCTTAATACCTGGGAGGTCGAGCGCGATCGCCTGTTTGCCAATACTGAAATTCACGATATTGCGGTGGCCATTGGCGTTGATCCGCACGGCCCCGGCCCTTACGCTGAAGGCAAGGCGCCGGATTTGAGCGGTTTGCGCTATGGCAAGGTCTGCATTCTGTCGGACGCCGATGTCGATGGCTCGCACATTCAGGTCTTGCTGTTGACGTTATTTTTCAGGCATTTCCCCAAACTGATCGAGACCGGTCATATCTTTGTGGCGCGCCCGCCCCTGTTTCGCGTCGATGCACCGGCGCGCGGTAAGAAACCGGCTTCCAAAGCCTACGCGCTCGACGAGGCCGAACTTGGCAGCATTCTTGACAAGCTGCGCAAGGAGGGCGTGCGCGAGAGTGCCTGGAACATCAGCCGCTTCAAGGGTCTGGGCGAGATGAATGCCGAGCAGCTATGGGACACCACCTTGAACCCCGATACCCGGCGTTTGCTGCCGGTGCACTTGGGCAACATTGATTTTTTGCAAACGGAAGGTCTGATCACCAAACTGATGGGCAAAGGCGAAGCCGCTGCAAGGCGGGAGTTGATGGAGTTGCACGGTGATGCCGTGGAAGTGGATGTGTGAATATTCCCTAACATGTCCGTGACACTGCCATCTCCGCCTCGTAGCGCGCCTTGTTTTCAGAGTTAGGTGGGTACAGCCCCGGCAGTGCCGCGCCGTGCTCGACCTGGCGCATGATCCAGCTCTCCAAGCGTTCCTGCTCGGGTGCCAACGCCAGGATCTCGTCCAGCAGCGCCGCCGGAATCAGCACGGCACCATCATCATCGGCCACCACTACGTCGCCAGGAAAGACCGCCACGCCGCCACAGGCGATGGGTTGCTGCCAGGCGACAAAAGTGAGGCCCGCCACCGACGGGGGTGCCGCCGCACCGCTGCACCAAACCGGCAGTTGGGTGGCCAGCACACCCGCCACGTCGCGCAACACGCCATCACTCACCAGCGCCGTGACGCCGCGCTTGGCCATGCGCGCGCACAGGATGTCGCCAAAGATGGCGGCATCGGTGATGCCCATCGCGTCCACCACGGCAATGCAGCCCGCAGGCATGTCCTCGATCGCGGCCCGCGTCGAGATCGGCGAGCCCCAGGACGCCGGTGTGGCCAGGTCTTCACGCGCGGGCACAAAGCGCAGCGTGAAGGCGCGCCCGACCAGGCGCGGCTGCCCGGTGCGTATGGGGCGTGTGCCGCGCAGCCAGACATTGCGCAGCCCTTTTTTCAGCAGGATGGTGGTGATCGTGGCGGTGGTGATCTGGCTCAGGATGGCGACGACTTTGGGGTCAAGGTGCATATCGATGGGGCTGGTCATGGTTGTCCTTCGTTGATTGATTGGATAGCTATTAGTGAACAGGAAATTACAAATATGCCAGTATTGTCATTGCGATTGCCGCGCTTCGCTCGCAATGACGGCCCGCGCGGCAATCCATGAATTCAGGTGTCATGGATTGCCACGTCGCTACGCTCCTCAATGACGAAACCAAGGTTCTAGATTTTCTCGGTCATTTCAGATAAACGCCGGGTCTGGCGGGCGCTCAGAAGTGCAATGTCGGCGATGTCAGCCGCAGACAGTTTGGGGCCGGGCTTGCGCACGGCGGCACTGGCGATCACGCCGCGCTCGGCCAGGATGTGCTTGCGCACCGCCAGGCCAATGCCGGTTTGCTGCTCGTAGCGTGCCAGCGGCAGGTAGGCATCAAAAATGTCATGTGCTTTTTCAATCTCACCACCAGCATAGGCCTGGCACACCGCCACCATCATCTCGGGGTAGGCAAAGCCGGTCATGGCCCCGTCGGCTCCACGGCTGAGCTCTTCGGGCAGAAACAGGCCGCCGCCATTGCCGCTCAGGATGGCGACGCGCCGTACCTTGCCGCTGGCGTTGGCGGCACGAAGGGCTGAGAGCTTGTCCAGGCCCGGGCAGGCCTCGTGTTTGAGCATGACGCAAGTTGGGGAGTTTTGCAGGATACGCAGGATCACCGAAGTGGCCATCTGCACCCCGGTGGCCACCGGGTGATCCTGTAAAACCCAGGGCACGTCCGCTCCCAGGGTTTCACGCACCATGTCAAAGTAAGCCACGATCTGCTCGTCGGTGCGCACGCTGGCAGGCGGTGCCACCATGACGCCGGCAGCGCCCATGGCCATGACGCTTTGGGTGAGTTCTTGCATCGGGGCAAAACCGGGTGCCGAAGCACCCACCACCACCGGCACACGCCCAGCCACGCGTGTGAGCACCTGTTGAACAAACAGGCGTGACTCCTGGGCTGTCAGCTTGGTGGCTTCGCCCATGATGCCCAGCACGGTCAGGCCGCTGACGCCACAGCCCAGATAAAAATCGACCATGCGGTCGGTGCTGGCGAGATCGAGCGCACCGCTGTCGGTGAAGGGGGTCACGGCAATCAGATAAACGCCGCTGGCCGTGGTATCGAGTTTATTCACATTGACTCCAGAAATTGGATCAGGGTTGCAGGAAATCACGGATGGCAAACAGCACGCCATCGGGCGCTTCGGTCATCATTTGGTGGCCGCCATCGAGCCGCACCACTTGGGCGTGCGTGGCGTTATCGATCAGCGACTGCGCCGCCTTGGGCGGCGTCATCTGGTCTTGCCGACCGAGGACGAACAGAGTGGGGGCTTGCACCTGCGCCATCGCGGTGGTGCCGTTGCGGTAATCATCACAGGCTTTGAAGCCGGTATGAAACAAGTTGGCACCGGGATTACTGGCGAGCACGCGGCGCATCAGTGCATGGGCACCGCCATAGAGCCAGGTCCCCGGACCCAACGTGGAAGGCGGCGGGGCCAGTGTGGAGTGTGAAAAAGTGTTCACCATGTCGATGGCGCTGAGTGGCTGGCTCACCGAGTTTTCCAGCAGGGCAGGCGAGACTTTCATTGGGAAAGCCGTGCCCACCAGCACCAGATGGCTGATTCGATCCGGTGCACGTGCGGCCGTCTCCAGCGCAATCAGCGAACCAAAGCTGTGACCCGCCAGTGCGGCTTTCTCAAGACCCGCCGCGTTCATCAAAGCCAGCACAAAATCGGCGGCTTCTTCAACGCTGGCGGGGGGCGGTCCGTCGCTGCGGCAGTGGCCCGGCAGATCGATCGCCAACACGTTCCAGCCATGGTTGGCAAGATAGCGGCTTTGCAAGATCCAGACGCTGTGGTCGTTCAAGACGCCGTGGATGAAAATCAGGGTGGGCTTGGCGGCATCAAACGCTTTGCCGCCGGTGTAGGCGTAAATGCTTTGGCCGTTGACGTTGAAGTTCATGCTATGCCTTTCGACGAGCCGCCTCTAGAAAAGGCATGCGCCCCCTTGGGGGGCAGAGAACGGATGTGAACGTGGGGGCTCATAACTTCTCCGCTGCCTTGAGCGCGCGTTTGAGGTCGTCTATCAAATCATCAGCTTCTTCCAGGCCGACCGACAAGCGGATGGTGCCCTGCGTGATACCGCCAGCCGCCAGCGCCTCGTCGCTCATGCGAAAGTGCGTCGTGCTGGCCGGGTGGATCACCAGGCTGCGGCAGTCTCCGACATTGGCCAGATGGCTGAAAATTTTGAGGGACTCGACGAACTTCTTGCCCTGCTCCCGGCTACCTTTGAGATCAAAGCTGAAGACCGATCCAGCCCCGCGCGGCAACAGTTTTTGCGCCAGCGCGTAGCTCGGGTGAGATTCCAGCAGCGGGTGACCCACGCGTGCCACAAAGGGGTGACTGCTGAGAAACTCAACCACTTTTTGTGTGTTGCGCATGTGGCGTTCCATGCGCAAGGAGAGCGTTTCAACCCCTTGCAAAATCAGCCAGGCCGAGTGCGGGCTCATGCAGGCACCAAAGTCGCGCAAGCCTTCACGCCGAGCGCGCAGCTGGAAAGCGCCGACGGTCGATTCCTCACTGAACACCATGTTGTGAAAGCCATCGTAAGGCGTGGTGAGCTCTGGAAATTTGCCCGACTTGTCCCAGTCAAAGCTGCCGCCATCGACCACAATGCCGCCGATCACCGTGCCGTGGCCACTCAAGAATTTGGTCGCCGAGTGATAAACCAGGTCGGCACCGTGCTCAAACGGTTTGATCAGCCAGGGCGTGGTGAGCGTCGAGTCCACCAGCAACGGCACACCGGCCTCATGCGCAATGGCGCTCACGATCGGAATATCGAGCACCTCAAGCGCCGGGTTACCCACCGTTTCACCAAAAAACAGTTTGGTGTTGGGCCGCACCGCCGCACGCCAGCCGTCAATGTCACCAGGCTTGACGAAGGTGGTCGCTATGCCAAAGCGGCGCAGCGTGTAGTGCAGCAGATTTTGCGAACCACCGTAGAGCGCGGTGCTGGCAACGATGTGCGCGCCCGCGCCCATCAGCGTGGCGATGCACAGATGCAGCGCCGCCTGGCCGCTGGCGGTTGTGATGGCACCGATGCCGCCTTCCAGCGCCGAGACGCGCTGCTCCAGCACCGCGTTGGTCGGGTTGCTGATGCGTGAATAAACGTGGCCAGCGCGTTCCAGATTAAAGAGCGCTGCCGCGTGGTCGCTGGACTCGAAAACGAAAGAGGTCGTGAGGTAAATTGGCACGGCGCGCGCGCCGGTGGCCGCGTCAGGTGCAGCACCCGCGTGAAGCGCCAGCGTGTCAAAGCCGGGGTCAGAGTAGCCGGGCATGGGGTTCCTTTGTGAGGTCGGGACAAGGTTTTATTATCCAACGCAAATGCTCTCACGCCAGTGAAATAGTTTAGACTTGATCGACTTTGGCTGAGCCCTTTGTTGAATCGTTGAGAGCCTGTTTATGTCCCGCATCACCACCCTGCGCAACCTCATTCTCAAAGCCAAGCACGCCTACTACTACAGCGGCGAGCCGGTCATGAGCGACGTTGAGTATGACGCGTTGGAAGACGAACTGTGCCTGCTCGCACCCAACGACCCGGTGCTGGCGCTGGTCGGCTCATCGGTGCCACCCGACACCATGCTGACGAAAGCGCGTCATGCCATGCCGATGGGCAGTCAGAGCAAGGTGAACTCAGCCGAAGAGTTCCGTGCCTGGTGCGCTAGGAACAAGATCGAGGCCATTCACGCCAGCTTGAAAGGCGACGGTGCCAGCGCGGCGGCGTACTACCGCGACGGGCAACTGGTGCAGGCGATCACGCGCGGTGACGGCACGGTGGGCGAGGACATCACCGCCAACGCGCTGCGCTTCAAGGGCTTGCCCGCCTGGGTTGGCTCACAAGACGCTGGCTTTAGTGGTGCCGTGCGTTTTGAAGTGATCCTGACGGTGGCGGACTGGAGCCAGATCGATCCGGCGCGCAGCAAGAACCCGCGCAACGCCGGCACTGGCATCATGGGACGCAAGAACGGGCATCAATCGGGCTGCCTGACCATCTTCGCCTTTGACCTGGACGAAACCCGTGACGGTCGTTCGGTCGAATTTCGCACCGAAACCGAGAAGACCGCGCGTCTGGCGGAGCTTGGTTTCAATGTGATCCAGCATGTGCGCTTCGAACGTGCCGAAGATGCGGTCGCCTATTTTCAGAATATTGCCGCCAGCCGCGACCAGTTGCCATTCTGGATCGACGGCGTTGTCATGAAAGTGGACGACATCGCCAAACAGCGCGAGCTGGGCGTCACCGCCGGTCGTCCCAAAGGCCAGGTCGCCTGGAAGTTTGACTCCGCCGGGGCCGAGACGGTGCTCGAAGGCGTGCTGGTCAGCGGCGGTCACACCGGCGGTCTCTACCCAACGGCTCAGTTGCGCCCGGTGGAGATTGGCGGCACCACGGTCAGCAACGCATCGCTGGCCAACTATGACGAAATCAAGCGCCTGGATGTGGCCATCGGCGACTCGGTCTGGGTCGTCAAGGCCAACGACATCATTCCCAAGATCATCCGGGTCACCCAGCGTTCAGAGACGCGCCAGCCGATTCCGGTGCCCGGCGTCTGCCCCTTCTGCGGTGGCGAAGTAGGGCGGCGGCGCATCAGCAGCGGGGAGGCAGGCGTCATTATCGAATGCCGCAACGCCGACTGCCCGAAGAAATCAACCGGCAAGATTCGCCGCTGGATCGCGAGCCTGGACATCCAGGGCATTGGCGACGTGGTGCTGCAAGCCATGATCGAGCATTTTGACCTGGCGGACGCGGCCGATCTTTATACCCTGAGGGAACGTGCCGACGAACTGGCCGAGTTGGTCACCAACATCGAGCGCGACCTGCGTCTGGGCGACAAGCGCGCGGCTTCAATTCTGGACGCGATTGATGCCACCCGGATGCTGACGCTCGGTCAATTTTTGGGCTCGCTCGGCCTGGATCACCTGGGCAAACGACGGGTCGAGTTGATGATCAAGTCTGCCAACGGCGCGCTCGATACACTGGCGGACTGGCGCTGCGGCAAATTGCGTGACGCTGACTTTGCCGCCCGGGCTGGTGTGCCGACCATTGGCCGCCAGATTCAGGACGGCATCGATGCCATGCCGGCGGTGATTGACAAGCTGCTTGCGTTCGGGGTAACAGTGCTGCCCCACGAGCGCAACAGCCAGTCAGGCAACCCTGCCCCGGCCAGGACCATTTGCATCAGCGGCAAACTCCCTAGCGGGCGCAAGAAGGCCGATTACGAAGCGCCGCTGCGGGCGGCGGGCTATGAGTTGGTCGATGACGTGACCAAGGGCCTCGCCTACCTGGTGCTGTCCGACCCGGCCTCCACCAGCGGCAAGGCCCAGAAGGCGAGGAAGCTGGGGGTGGCGGTGATCTCGGAAGAACAACTCATTGAACTGAGCACCGGCGCTGACCCGGCCGGTGTGTTCAACTGAGGAGCCCCGGATTATTTGAGGTCGTCAGCGATTACTTGGACGATGCGCTGCGCATTGACGGAAGTCTCGGGCTTGCCGTCGGCATTAAGCACCGATACGGTCGTTGATTCGCCTTGACTGACCACCGCAATGCGGTATTTCAGGGGTGCCGGGTCCGCTTTTGAGCTGCTAAAGAGTTTGCTCAGAAAGCCGGGTTCTGATTTGTCAGCCGAGGGTGCCACGTAGCGTACAAAATAAAGGCCCTGACTGCGATCCCGATCTTCGACGGTAAAGCCGGTTCGATCCAGCGACAGGCCAACCCGACGCCAGGCGCGATCAAAGCCATCGTCGATTTGTACCACCGGTTGTCCATTGGCTGCAGTGTTGATGCGCGAGCTGCTCTTGCCCGCTCCGGCGGCCAATAGCACTTTGGATTGCTCCTGGCTCACACCGAGCTTGACCATGAGCCGGCGCAGGAACTCAGCTTCGAGTTCCGGGTCGGAGGCGCGCGGTTGCCATACCGTAGCATCTTTTTCTGCGTTGGCATAAACCTCGACCATGCCACGATGGCTGATGAAAATATCAGTGCCACCGCTGGCGTTGCGCTCCAGTCGCGTGCGAAATTTGTCACGCTCACCGGTCGAATACAGGGAGTCGAACACTTTTCCGATGGTGCTACGAATGAAGTCTTGCGGAATTTTGGCGCGATTTTCCGCCCAATCGGTTTCCATGATGCCCAAATTGCGCTGATCGAGCGTCAGTAAGAAACCGTTTTCTTGCCAGAAATCGTGCACCGGTTCCCACAGTTTGTCGGCACTGCGATTGACCACCAGCCAACGTTGGTTGCCGGAACGCTCGATACGAACATCGCCCATCGTAGTGAGGGCAGTGGGTGCCGCTGGGTCGGTCTGGCCGAGCTGAAAACTCGACGCCGACACGGCACTACCCGGCACGGCGTAGCGCGTGTCGTGCGAGAGCTGGGTCAAATCGGGTGGCACCTCAAGCGTTGGCACCTTGCCAGCGCTTTTGTAGTTGATTTTGTCGCCATTGAGCACTGAGCATGCTGCCAGCGCCACTGACAGGCTGAGTAGTGTAAGTTTGGAAAAGTGATTCACAGATAGGTCCCTTGGGGTAAGCGTTGAGGCTCGATTGAATGGGTCAGAGCAGGCCGACGGCGCGCAGGGCGTCCTCAACGCTGGCTTGGTTGGTTTGGGTCAAAGGTGTCATCGGCAGGCGCAGGGTCGGGCCGCAGAGTTTCAGTCGTGCCATCGCCCATTTCACCGGGATGGGGTTGGCCTCGACAAACAGGTTTTTGTGCAAAGGCAGCAGCTTGAACTGGATTTCCATGGCGCGTCTAGCTTCGCCCGCTATTGCCGCCATGCACAGCTCGTGCATCAGTCGTGGCGCCAAATTGGCCGAGACGCTGACGTTGCCCTGGCCACCGCAGAGCATCAGCGCGACCGCCGTGGGGTCGTCGCCTGAATATATCGAAAAACCTTTGGGAGCTTGGCGGATCAGCCACTGTGCCCGGTCAATGTTGCCTGTTGCTTCCTTGATGCCAACAATACCTGGCACCTGGGCCAGTCGCAACACGGTGTCATGCGCCATATCGGCTACCGAGCGACCGGGCACGTTGTAAAGGATCATGGGCAGGTCAACCGCTTCGGCAATCGCTTTGAAGTGCAGGTACTGGCCTTCCTGGGTTGGCTTGTTGTAGTAGGGTACCACTTGCAACTGGCAATCGGCACCTACTTTTTTGGCAAACTGGGTCAGCTCAATCGCCTCTGCCGTGCAGTTGGCACCGCAGCCGGCCATGATGGGCACGCGCCCTTTGGCCTGCTCCACCGAAACGCGGATGATCTCGCAATGTTCTTGCACATTGACGGTGGGCGACTCGCCGGTGGTGCCCACCACGCCAATGCAGTCGGTACCCTCGCTGATGTGCCAGTCGATCAGTTTGCGCAGTGTTGGGTAATCCACGCTACCGTCATCAAACATCGGTGTGACCAAAGCCACGATGCTGCCGGTGATGGGGTGGTTTAGAGATGTCATGTTGGTTTGCCAAGGATCAGTAAGCGTGCATTCTAGCCAAGCCTGGTGGCTTTAAGCGCCTTGCGCCACGGTGCGGCGAATAATGGCGGCTTCCTTGACGGGTAGATTGACAAGGGCCGTGGCGAATGCCCATGGAGATCGTGATGATGGCGGCGCTGCATACCGGCACCTGCGTCATGGAAAGTTTTTTGCGGGAATAGGTCATCGGGTCACAGGAATGCGTTTGAGCACTTCGGCAATGCAGCGCTCGATGCCGGTGAAGACATCGCTCAATTTGGCATCGTCAAACATGTAGGCGGGCGTGGTGATGAGCTGGTGTGCCTCATCAATCACGACCTCGCGCGCGCTCTGGGTGTTTTGGTACTGCTGACCCAGTTGCGTCATGGCGCTGGCGCAACCGGCGTCATTGCCCAGGGTGAGCTTGGCGCTGGCGCTCCCGTGCAGGGTCAGCGCCACCAGCGCCGGCGCTATGCAAATGGCGCCTACTGGTTTCCTGGCGTCAAAAAAACCGCGTACAAACGCCGCCACATCCGGTCGCATGTCAGCCTGGGCGCCCTTGAAGGCAAACGAGCAAAGGTTCTTGGCCACACCGAAGCCGCCAGGCATGATTAGCGCATCGAAGTCCTGCACACGGGCTTGAGCCAGATTCAGGCATTTCCCCTGTCGCGAGATGCGGCTCGATTCTTCCAGAATGTTGCGCTGCGCAGCGGGCACCGGTTCGCCCGTGATGTGGTTGATGACGTGATGCTGCAAGGCGTTGGGCGCGATGCATTGCACCTTGACACCGTGCTGGTCCAGCGCCAGCAGCGCCAACACCGCTTCGCGCACCTCGGCGCCGTCGAGGTAGCCGCAGCCGGACAACAATACTGCAATACGGGGTGTCTTTGCCATGGAAACATCTCCTGAATAGTTGGAAATCCAATCTAATTATCGCGTTGACGCTGACGTCCCATCACCCAGTGCTTTGTACAACGCAATTTGATTTTGCAGGTAGGCGAGCCGGGTTTGCACCAGCGCTTGCTGGTCCGCAAACAGGGAACGTTGGGCATCGAGCCAGTCGAGCTGGCTGGCAGCACCGTTGTCCAGACGCAGCTTGGTCAGGCGGCTGCGGTCGGCATCAGCCTCAAGTAGAGACTGCTGGGCTTGCAACTGCCGGGCCAGCGTGGTGCGGCTCGCCAGCGCGTCGGCGACTTCACGAAAGGCAGTTTGAATGGCTTTTTCGTATTGCGCCACAGCGATGCCGCGCGCGGCCTGAGCTGATTCCAGCCCGGCCTGATTGCGGCCAGCGTCCAACAGCGGCAGTACCAGTTGCGGTGCCAGTGTCCAGCCCCAGGAACCGCCTTTGAACAGACCCGCCAGTTCATTGCTGGCGGAGCCGGTGCCGGCAGTCAGTGAGATGCGAGGAAAGAAGGCGGCCCGGGCAGCACCGATGTTGGCGTTGCTGGCGATCAAGAGTTGCTCGGCCTGGCGGATGTCGGGGCGACGTACCAGCAACTCCGATGGCAGGCCAGCGGGCAACTCGGCAAAGTGCAGTTGTTGTAACTGCATTTGAAGGCCGATTGGCACAGATGGTTTTACTCCCTCGCCCGCTGGGAGAGGGTTGGGCTGAGGGCTCTGTAGCACGGCCAAAGGCAGGGCTTGCCCCAGCAACAAACTCAGCGCGTTTTCATCGAGCGCGCGCTGGCGCGTTTGCTGTGCCAGCGTAACGCGGGCACTCTCCAGCAGCGTTTGCGCCAGCCGCTGGTCCAGCTCCGAGGCTGCACCGTAGCGCAGCTTGAGCTCAACCAGTTTGAGCGAGTCCTCCCGCGAGCTTAAGGTCTGAAGCGATACTTGCAGCAGCTCCTCATCGGCCAGCAGGCTGAGCCAGCTTTGCGCCACGCTGGCGATCAAGCTGATTCGCACTGTCTCGCTGGCCTCGGACGTGGCCAGGTATTGCGCCAAGGCTTGTTCCTTGAGGCTGGCGACACGACCGAAAAAGTCAAACTCGTAAGCTGTCACGGTCAGCCCAGCGCTGTAAACGTTGATGAAAGAGCCGGTACCGGTTGGAGTGCGTGAACCAGTGATTGCGGCGGACAAGGTTGGAAACTGGTCAGCGCGACGAATGCCCAGTTGGGCCCGGGCTTGCTCAATGTTGAGTACGGCCACGCGCAGATCGCGGTTGTTGGTCAGCGCGAGGTCAATCAGTTGGCGCAGGGTGGGATCAGTGAAATAGTCTTGCCAGCTCAGCATTGCCCCTTCCCGCCCTTGGGGGAAGGCTGGGATGGGGGCTTGCAGGGCAGGACGGGTCGTTGCGGGTTCAACACCAGCGGACGTGGGCCACAGCGCGGGGACAGGAGCGGCCGGGCGCTCATAGGTTGGCATCAGCGAACAGGCTGTCAATGTTGCCGCTGATGCGATACAAATCAGCGTGCGCGTGGCAAATAACATGGATTGCCGCGCTTCGCTCGCAATGACGAAACTGGCTTGTTTGTAATTTATCGTTTCCTTATTCATTGTTATTCACTCCCATGTGCGCGGCCTGCTCGGCATGCGTTTTTTGTTGACGCGCACTGTCTTTAAACAGACTGCGCACCACCACAAAAAAGATCGGCACGAAGCCTACCGCCAGTGTGGTGCCGGTCAGGATGCCGCCGATCACGCCGGTGCCGATGGCGCGCTGGCTGGCAGAACCGGCACCGGTAGAAATAGCCAGCGGCAACACGCCGAGTGTGAATGCCATCGAGGTCATGACGATCGGTCGGAAACGCAGATGCGCAGCAGCCAGTGCCGACTCAATCACACTCTTACCCTGCGCTTGCAAGTTCTTGGCAAACTCGATGATCAAAATCGCGTTTTTGGCGGACAGACCGATGATGGTGATCAGCCCCACCTGAAAATAAACGTCGTTTGAATAACCGCGCAGCAATGTCGCCAACAATACGCCCAGCACCCCCAGAGGCACCACCAGGATCACCGACAGCGGAATGGTCCAGCTCTCATAGAGCGCAGCCAGGCACAGGAACACCGACAGGATGGCAAAGCCGTACAGGATCATGGCCTGCGATCCGGCCAGCTTTTCCTCGCGCGAGGTGCCGGTCCACTCGTACCCGAAGCCGGCTGGCAACTGGGCGGCGAGCCGCTCCATCTCGGTCAGCGCCGCGCCGGTGCTGTAGCCGGGTGCCGCATTGCCACTGATGCGCATGGTCCGATAGCCGTTGAAGCGCACGGTCTGCATCGCACCATTGACCCAGCGCGTGCTGGCGAAGGCCGACAGTGGCACCATCTGCCCTTGGGCATTCGTGACGCTCAGGCGCAGCAGATCGTCGGGTTGCATGCGCGCCGGGGCATCGGCCTGCACCACCACACGTTGCAGCCGCCCGGCACTGGGAAAGTCATTGATATAGGCCGACCCGAGCGCGGTCGAAACGACGTTGTTGATGGCGTCGAAGCTGACGCCCAGCGCACTGGCCTGGTCGCGGTCGATGTCGAGTTGCAATTGGGGTGCGTCCTCCAGACCGTCGGGGCGTACCTGGGTCAGCACCTTGCTTTGGGCTGCCAGTCCCAGCAGCTGATTACGCGCGGCCAGCAGCGCATCATGCCCGAGACCGGCCCGGTCCTGTAGCCGAAACGCGAAGCCGGATGAGGATCCGAGCTCAGGGATCGGCGGCGGGCTGAGCGGAAAGATGAAGGCGTCACGGATGCCCATCAGGCCGCCAAAGGCGCGGTCGGCCAGTGCCTGCGCTGAAGCGCCCGGCCCCTTGCGCTGGGACCAGTCCTTGAGCGTGACAAAGGCCAGCGCCGCGTTCTGGCCCTGGCCCGAAAAACTATAGCCCAGCACGCTGACCATGTCCTGCACCTCGGGCTGTTTGAGGATGAAGCCCTCAACCTGCTCCATCACCGAGGCGGTGCGCTCCAGCGTGGCACCGGGGGGCAGCTGCACGTTGACCAGCATCGTGCCCTGGTCCTCATTGGGCAGGAACGAAGTCGGCAGCCGCAGGTACACAATGGCCGCAGCGGCCACAATCGCCAGGTAAATCAGCAGATAGCGCGCCGCGCGCGGCAGCAGCCGTGCCACGCCGCGCTCATAGCCTTTGGCGGTGCTGGCAAAACCGCGGTTGAACCAGCCGAAAAAGCCGGCCTTGGCCATGTGGTGGCCGGCTTCCACCGGCTTGAGCAGTGTGGCGCACAGCGCTGGTGTGAGCGAGAGCGCCAGAAACGACGAAAAGGCAATCGAGATACCCATCACCGCAGCAAACTGGCGGTAAATGTTGCCGATCGAGCCGCTAAAAAACGCCAGCGGCACGAACACTGAAATCAGCACCACGGTGACACCGATGATAGCCCCGGAGATCTGGCTCATCGCCTTGCGCGTCGCCAGCAGGGGTGAGAGGCCCTCGGTACTCATGATGCGCTCGACGTTTTCGACCACCACAATCGCATCATCGACCACGATGCCGATCACCAGCACCATCGCAAACATGGTCAGCACATTGATCGAAAAGCCCAGCGCCAGCAGTGTGGCAAAGGTGCCCAGCAGCGCCACCGGCACCACCAGCGTTGGAATGATGGTGTAGCGCCAGTTCTGCAAGAACAGGAACATCACCAGAAACACCAGCGCCACGGCTTCCAGCAAAGTTTCCGTCACTTGCCGCAGCGATGTCGCAATAAAGTCCGAACTGTCGTACGGAATCGACCAGCTCATGCCCTTGGGAAAATAACGCGCCAGCTCAGTCATCTTGGTGCGGATCGCCTTGGCCGTGGCCAGCGCATTGCCACTGGGGGTGAGTTGCACCCCGACGCCGGTTGAAGGCTTGCCGTTGAGCCGGGCCGAGGTGGCATAGGTCTGACCGCCGAGTTCGATGCGCGCGACGTCCTTCATGCGCACGGTGGAACCGTCGGCATTGGCGCGCAGCGTCACGTTGCCGAACTGTTCGACGCTGGCGAGCTGGCCATCGACCACCACGGTGGCGGAAACGCCCTGTCCGGCGATGTTGGGCAGGCTGCCAATCTCACCGGCCGAAACCTGCACGTTTTGCGCGCGGATGGCAGCATTCACGTCGGCCGCCGAAAGGTTGAAACCGAGCAGCTTGGCCGGGTCGATCCAGATGCGCATCGCGCGTTCGGTACCAAACAGCTGGGCCTGCCCGACGCCATTAATGCGCTGAATTTCCGGCAGTACGTTGCGCGAGGCATAGTCGCCCAGCGCCACCGGATCCCAGGCCGGGTCGCTGGAGGACAGGATGGTAAACAGCAGGAAGTTGCTACGCGCCTTGTCCACCCGCACGCCTTGCTGCGTCACCGCTTGCGGCAGGCGCGGCGTAGCGCGCGACAGGCGGTTTTGCACGTCCACCTGCGCCAGGTCCGGGTTGGTGCCGGGCTGGAAGCTCAGCGTGATCTGGCCGGTGCCATTGGCCTGAGAGACCGACTCCATGTAAATCAGGCCGGGCGAGCCGTTCATTTCCTGTTCGATCACCGAGATCACGCTGTCTTCGAAGGTGGAAGCCGAGGCACCGGGGTAAGCGGCCGAGATGATGATCGACGGCGGTGCCACCGGCGGGTATTGTGCGATTGGCAGCTGCGTGATGGCGACGCTGCCCGCCACGATGATGAACAGCGCAATCACCCACGCAAAGATAGGCCGATCAATAAAAAATTTTGCCATTGCAGCGGCTCCTTAGCGCGTCGCGCTGGCGGCACTTGCTGGTGCTTGCCACGGCACCGGCTTGACCAGCGCGCCCGGGCGCAGCTTCTGGAAGCCATCCACCATGACCTGTTCACCAGTTTTTAGTCCGTCCAGAACCACCCACTGACCGTCTTGCTGCGCGCCCACCTTGACCGCTCGCGCCGCCACCTTACCGTCGGTACTGACCACCATGACCGAGTCGCCCTGCGGCGAGCGCGTCAACGCCTGTTGTGGCAGCGTAATGGCGTTGCTGGCCTTTGCCTGCTCCAGGCGCACGCGCACAAACAGACCTGGCAGGAGTGTGCCACCCGGGTTGGGCAACTCGGCGCGCAGCGTTATCTGGCCGCTGGTGGCGTCCACCGTCAGATCGGAAAACAGCAGTTTGCCAGAACGGGCGTATTCGGTGCCGTCTTCGAGCACGACACGCACGCTGGCGGCTTGTTTGCCGGCGCTTTTGAGCAGGCCACTGGCCAGGGCGCGGCGCAGCTTCATGACCTCAGCCGCCGACTGGGTGAAGTTGACATACAGCGGGTCAATCTGCTGAATCACTGCGAGTTGCGTCACTTCTCCTTGGCCCACCAGTGCGCCCTCAGTCACCAGTGAGCGGCCAATGCGACCCGAGATAGGGGCCGTTATGCGAGCGTAGTCCAGATTGATGCGAGATGTTTGCACGGCCGCTTTGCCGATGGCGACATCGGCCTGCGCCTGCTTCTGTGCCGCTTGGGCACTGACAAATTCCTGTTCGCTGACGGCTTTGGCCTCGATCAAGGGTTTGAAACGCTCGGCTTGCGCGCTGGCCTGCATCAGGTTGGCCTCGGCCTTTGCCAGTGCCGCCTGAGCGCTGGCAAAGGCAGCTTGGTAGGGGCCGGCGTCAATCTCAAACAAGGGTTGGCCCGCCTTCACATCACTGCCTTCACGGAACACGCGCTTTTGCAAAATACCCGCCGCCCGTGCTCGCACCTGCGCCACGCGGGAGGCCTCCAGACGGCCCGGTAGCTCGGTGATCAGGCCGACGTCGCCGGGCTTGACGCTGACCACGCCGACTTCGACGGGTGGCATGGTTGCGGCTGATCCCGCTGGTGGGGCGCTGCTTTGACCGCAGCCCAGCAACACGGTGGATAAGCCCAGTGCAATTGTGCTGGGCATGAATGCCAGTGACCAGGACCGGGGCGATTGATCGTGCAACAAGGGATGTTTTAATAATAACGATAACCGGGTGCGAAATGGAAACATGAATTTTTCCGGAATAGGTAGGGTAATAGTGCGAATGGCATGTTCTGTTGAATTCTCGCAGAAGCAACCATGCACCTGTTTTGTTCTGTCGATCGTTGATATTATTTGCCTAAGCAATTATTGTCAAGGCTTTGATTGATGCGACATTGTTTTTGCCAGTTTGAACTTGCTTTTCGTTATAATTCCATAACATGGACTTTTGAAGATACCAGCCTTATGGAGAAAAACAACGCCAAATCCAGCGCCGGCACGCAGAGCATTGAGCGGGCCACGCGCGTCCTGCGCATCATCGCCTCCCACAACAGCCCCGGGCTTCGCCTGGTTGATATTTCGAAGCAGGCAAAGCTCGAACGCCCGACCGCGCATCGCATCCTGAAATGCCTGATCGCCGAGGGGTTGGTTAGGCAGAGTGCGGAGTCGCGCCGTTACTTTCTCGGCCATCTCATCTTTGAACTCGGGCTGGCTGCATCATCAAGCTTTAACCTGCGCGATATATGTCATCCATCGCTCGTGCGGCTGGCCGAGAAAACCGGTGATACCGTCTTCCTGACGATACGCAGCGGTGCCGATTCGGTTTGCATAGACCGCGTGGAAGGCTCGTTTCCGATCAAGACCCTTACTTTGGAAGTCGGAACTCGCCGTCCCCTTGGCGTTGGGGCAGGCGGCTTGGCGCTCCTGATGAAACTTCCGGCTCCCACCCAACAGGAGATCATTTCTGCCAACGCCCTTCGCATGATTGATTACAACAACCTGACGATACCCGCTTTGATGAGACTGCTCCAGTGTTGCCAGGAACTTGGCTTTGCGCGAAATGATGCCCAGGTTACCCCGGGAGCTACCTCGGTTGCTCTGCCGATCCATTCCCGCTCCGGCGAGCCCATATTGGCAATCAGCATTGGCGCGATATCGAGCCGCATGGTGGAAGATCGACAAAGGGAACTCGTGTCGATGCTCAGGGCGGAGATAAAAACCCTGGAAAGTTCCATCGAGGACACGGCTCATCCATAAAGGGCTTCAACCCGGGCATAAAGGCGTGCATTGACTTGACAGAAAATCCATTTCATGGACATTTGACAAACTGACAACATCCCTGCAGTTACCACCCAAAGCACAAAGGTGGTGCATAGGTTTGACAAATAGTCCGTTTCGTGGACTTTTATTCCCGACACGGGCTGCGATGGCGTCCTGTTTTTTCAAGAAACGAGTTTATTATTCTGACAAATTAACTGTGGCAGTGAAGACTCTTAGAAGAATTAACAGTCCACAAAATAGACTAT
>PKWM01000035.1 GCA_003133245.1 Rhodoferax sp.
CAAGCCACGGGTGATCTTGCGGGTGACAAAGGTTTCGCCACGGCGCGGGCTCTCGTGGTTGAACAGGATGCCGTTGCAGGCATACATGCCATAGGCTTCACGGTAGTTGACAGTGATCCAGTAGGCATAGAGTTTGGCGGCGGCATAGGGGCTGCGCGGGTAGAACGGGGTGGTTTCCTTTTGCGGGGTTTCTTGCACCAGGCCATAGAGCTCGCTGGTGCTGGCTTGGTAAAAGCGGGTTTTCTTTTCCAGCCCCAGGATGCGAATGGCTTCCAGAATGCGCAGGGTGCCCATGCCATCAACATCAGCGGTGTATTCGGGGCTTTCAAAGCTCACAGCTACATGGCTTTGCGCACCCAGGTTGTAGATTTCATCCGGCTGGGTTTCTTGCACGATGCGCACCAGATTGCTGGTGTCGGTAAGGTCGCCGTAGTGCAGCCTGAAGTTGGCGTGGTCAATGTGCGGGTCCTGGTAGATGTGGTCCACCCGCTGGGTATTGAAGGAACTGGCCCGGCGTTTGATGCCGTGCACGATGTAGCCTTTTTCTAGCAGAAATTCGGCTAGGTAGCTGCCGTCTTGGCCGGTGATGCCGGTTATTAGGGCGGTTTTTTGTTTGGTCATGATAGGAACTTTGGGTCGATCTCACGCAAGATTTCCAACGCCCAGGGCTTGATGTCGCCGTAATGTCTGATCAGTGTTCCTTCGCTAGTGCGGAACACAAGCTGTGCCGATGCATTGTCCACGGAGTTGTCGTAGATGTAGGCACGATCAGCAATGCGCGCTGCCACCGAGCAGTTGGCCAACGAGCGGGTATAGCGGGCGATGATTTTGCTGATGGGCACATCGTGTCCGCCTTCCATGACGCGTAGTGCAACGCGCTTAGCATTGATGGCGGGATTGTCAGTGCCCACAAAAAACAGCCTAACAAAAAAGCCTGCTTGCTTCGCCCGCCGGATAAAGTCGATCTTGTCGGGCATCGACAGAACCGTCTCAAATGCCAGGCTGCGCCCCTCCCGCACGCACCGCTCCCTCACTTCTTCGGCTTGCACGGCTGCCTTGCTAACGGCATCGGGTGCATTCCAATCACCGAATTCGTCTCGGGCGATGTAGTCAGGGTTGACGTATTCGCAGCCGCCCATCCACTCGTGCCGCAGTAACTGCTCAGTGATGGACGTCTTGCCTGCACCATTGGGGCCAGCCACGACAATCAGACGCGGTTTGATGGTTTCGTCATTCATGCTACAGACCGCGAGCGATTGGCAGCAACAATGTCGTCACGTAAACGTTGCATCAGTGCCGAGCGCGCCAGTTCAGCGCGCCGCTTGGCTTCAATCGCCACTGAGTTCATCAATGCCTTCAGTTGCGCATCCGTAGGCTCATGCTGGATGTCGTTCAAATCAAAATGTTCGCTTTGCATGGTGTAATCCCCCGGGTTTTTGTTAACTAGTTTTTGCCATCAGCCGACTTCATCTTCAGTTGACTACAGTTTGTAGCCAACTCGCTGCCCTCTTTTTTGAGCCGGTTCTTGAGCACGCTCCAATATGTGCGAGGGTTTGGGCTGTCAGTCAACACGGCAATGACATCCACAATGCTGAAAAACCAGGCTGCTTTCTCCGCGTCCCATTGGGAGCGGACTTGCTTGGTTTCAAAGAGTTTGATGGTGCTCATGTTGAATTTTGGTATTAATTTGATAGCTGCTGCTTTGCAATGGTGGCCCCTGTTGGAGCTGCGCCCTCGCTGCGAATGCATTCAAACAGCCTTCGCGGCGGGGACGCAGCTCCTACAGGGTCAGGAAATCCTTGTAGGCGTCGGCTAGGCCTGTTGCCAGATTAACCTTGGCTTGCCAGCCTAGGGCGTTGAGGCGGGTGCTGTCCATCAGCTTGCGCGGGGAGCCATCGGGCTGGGTCGGGTCAAAGTTGATGTTGCCTTGGAAGCCCACCGCAGTGCATACGGCCTGGGCGAGTTGGGCGATGGTGATGTCTGAGCCAAAGCCGACGTTGATGTGGCTCAGCATCGGGCTGGTGTGTTGGTCGTACACGGCTTTGGGCAGGTTCATGACAAACACGCTGGCAGCGGCCATGTCGTCCACATACAAAAACTCGCGTTTGGGGGTGCCGCTGCCCCAGATCGTGACCTTAGGGGCGCTGGCCACCTTGGCTTCGTGAAAGCGGCGGATCAGCGCGGGAATCACGTGGCTGTTTTGCGGATGGTAGTTGTCACCGGGGCCATACAGGTTGGTGGGCATGACGCTGCGGTAATCAATGCGGTGGCTGGCTCCGTATTGGCGGTTGTAGCTCTCGCACAGTTTGATGCCGGCAATTTTGGCGATGGCATAGGGTTCGTTGGTGGGTTCCAGCGGGCCGGTGAGCAGGGCATCTTCACGCATCGGTTGCGCTGCCAATCTTGGGTAAATGCAACTGGAGCCGAGAAACAAGAGCTTCTTCGCGCCGTTCTGGAAAGCGGCTTCAATCACATTGGCCTGCACCATCAGGTTTTGGTAGATAAAATCTGCCGGGTAAATGTTGTTAGCATGGATGCCGCCGACTTTGGCTGCGGCCAGATAGACTTGGGTGGGCTTTTCTTGCTTGAAGAAGGCTTGGACGGCGGCTTGGTTGGTGAGGTCTAGCTCGGCGTGAGTGCGGGCGATGATGTTCGTCCGGCCTTGCTGTCGCAGAGCCCGCACGATGGCACTCCCCACCATGCCACGGTGGCCCGCTACGTAAATTTTGGGTTGCGCTGTCATGATCAACTTGGCTGACTGCGCCCGTAGCTATCTTCAAAGCGCACGATGTCATCCTCACCCAGATAGCTGCCCGACTGGACTTCGATGATCTCCAACGGGATGCTGCCGGGGTTGCGCAGGCGGTGTTTTTGGCCCAGCGGGATGTAGGTGGACTGGTTTTCGCTCAGCAACGTGACGGTGTCGCCGCAGGTAATCTCGGCCGTGCCCTTGACCACAATCCAGTGTTCGGCGCGATGGTGGTGCATTTGCAGGCTCAGCGTGGCACCGGGTTTGACCTGAATGCGCTTGACCTTGAAGCGCTCGGCCTCGTCAATGCTGTCATACCAGCCCCAGGGGCGGTGCACTTTGCGGTGCAGGTGGAGCTCTGTGCGCTCAAGCTGTTCTAACTGGGTAACGATTTTCTTGACGTGCTGGCTTTGGCTGCGGTCTGCCACCAACACTGCGTCTGCCGTTTCAATAATGATCAGGTTGCTGACACCCACAGCGCCCACCAGTCGGCTGCTGGAATGGATCAGGGTGTTGTGGCTGTCGGCCACCAGGGCGTCACCCTGCACCACGTTGCCCTGGCCGTCTTGCTCGCCCACCTGCCAGACGGCGTCCCACGCGCCCAGGTCGCTCCAACCGGCGTCCAGCGCCAGCATTTGGATGGAGAACTGCGAGCCGGGGCAGTGTTCCATGACGGCGTAGTCAATCGATTGGCTGGGGATGCTGGCGAACGCTTCTGTCTCAGGGCGCACCAGGAGTGAAGCGGTGTGGTTATCGATGGTCTTGCCAGCCCAGGCGGCCTCGGTGGCGCTGGCAATGTCGGGGCGGAAGTGCTTCAAAGCCTTGAGCCAGCTGCTGGCCTTGAGAACAAACATGCCGCTGTTCCAGGCGTAGCCGCCGCTGGCTAGATACTGCTTTGCCGTTTCTTGACTGGGCTTCTCGGCAAACTGGGCGACCGAATATTCACCAAACGAACCGGCTGCGCCGCTTTGCCGGATGTAGCCGTAGCCGGTTTCAGGTTTGTCTGGGGTGATGCCCAGAATGACGATGTTGCCGCTGGCGGCGGCGCGCACAGCCTGCTGCAAAGCGGCGGTGAAGGCCTGGCTGTTTTGCACCGTTTGGTCGGCCGGGGTGACCACCAGAATCGGGTCTTGCCCGTTGGCGCTTGCTTGCAGCGCCGCCAGCGTCAGCGCGGGGGCGGTGTTGCGGCCAACCGGCTCAAGCAGCAGGGTGGCAGACACATTTTTTAGTTCACTCAACTGGTCTAGCACCAGAAAGCGATGCGCTTCGTTGGTGACGACCAGGGTTTGGCCGATTTCAATGTCATCGCATGCGAGCGCGTTGGTGCGCTCCACCGCCTGCTGAAACAGACTGGTGGTGCCAGAGAGCACCAAAAACTGCTTTGGATAACCCGAGCGCGATAGCGGCCACAGCCGGGTGCCCGAGCCGCCGCAGAGGATGACAGGGACGATGCTTTGCTTCATTTTATTTTTTGGGACTTTTCTATCATCACCGCGAGGCCGCAGCCTCTTCCTGCCGCAGCCCTTCAATTTCAACCCTGAGCGCCTCGTATTCATCCATCTTGCGCTTCAAGAAACGGCTGGTCAGGGCCGTTTTTTCAAGCAGCCCGGCCGGGGTGAGCAGATAGGCGTAGGCGAGTTTGCGTTTGCTGCTCTGAAAGTTTTGCATCTTGAGCAGGCCTTTGGCCACCAGGGCCTGCAGGCAAAAGTTGGTTTTGCCCAGACTCACGCCCAAAGCAGCGGCCAGGTCGCGCTGGTTCATTTTGGGGTTGCTTTGGAGCAGGCGCAAAACCTTCAAATGCGTTTCTGCGTGCAAGGGGGTGTTGTCAGTCATGGGAGAAAAGTGTGCGCCCGTTGCGAGCGGGCAGGCTACCGCAGTGCGCGTTGGCACGATTTGTTCAGAACTAGAACGAATATTAGCATGAATTTTTTGGGGGGTCGCCCTGTTGCTGCTGCACCGCTTCTTCCATGCTGACGGTGTTGACCACCAGCTCCAGGTGGCTCAATATCTCGGGCTCGTGGCCTAAAAAAAACGTCCTCTAGAGGACTTGTTTCTTGTAACTCGTTGATGTTATTGAGTTTTCTTGGAGGCGCGACCCAGAGTCGAACTGGGCTAGACGGATTTGCAATCCGTTGCATAACCGATTTGCTATCGCGCCAAAATCCTGAACTGAAAAGGGAAGCCGAGGCTTCCCTTTTTGGAATTTGGAGCGGGAAAAGAGACTCGAACTCTCGACCTCAACCTTGGCAAGGTTGCGCTCTACCAACTGAGCTATTCCCGCGTTTCAAGGGTCGAATTATAGCGACTTTTTTACCGCCATTTGGCGGCTTAAAAGATTTTTTGCATACGCCAATTCAATGCTTAACCGACACCGTCGATTCAAGATTAGTCGCTGCAGCTTGTGCTACTTCAACCAGCGGCACCGGTTCTTCGTCGGGCAAGGGGGTTGGCATTCTTTCGAGCGCAATTTCAAGCACCTTGTCGATCCAGCGAACCGGCACGATCTCGAGCCCGTTTTTAACGTTTTCAGGGATCTCCTGCAAGTCCTTGGCGTTTTCTTCCGGGATCAAGACGGTTTTGATGCCGCCACGCAGAGCGGCCAGCAGCTTTTCTTTCAAGCCACCAATAGCGGTCACTTCACCCCGCAGAGTTATTTCTCCTGTCATCGCCACATCAGCGCGCACCGGAATTCCGGTCATGGCAGAAACAAAAGCGGTCGTCATGGCGGCACCAGCACTGGGTCCATCCTTCGGCGTGGCACCATCTGGCACGTGGATGTGAATGTCTTTTTTCTCAAAAAACTCGTCCTTGATACCGAGCCAGCGCGAGCGGCTGCGCACCACGGTGCGCGCTGCCTCGACCGACTCTTTCATCACATCGCCGAGTGAACCGGTACGGGTGATGACGCCTTTACCCGACATCATGGCAGCCTCGATCGTCAGCAGATCACCACCCACTTCGGTCCAGGCCAGTCCCACCACCTGGCCGACCTGGTTCTTCTTCGCAGCACGACCATAATCGTATTTACGAACACCCAGAAAATCATTGAGATTCTCAGCCGTGACCTTGACCTGCCCTAGCATCTTCTTGAGCAGCAAGCCTTTGACCACTTTGCGGCAAATTTTGGAGAGTTCGCGTTCAAGTGAACGCACACCGGCCTCGCGCGTGTAGTAGCGAACAATGTCGCGCACAGCATCCTCGCCGACCCATAACTCTTCCTCTTTCACGCCATTATTTTTAAGTTGTTTGGGTAGCAGAAAGTTGATGGCAATGTTGGTTTTTTCGTCCTCGGTGTAGCCCGAAAGACGAATGACCTCCATCCGATCAAGCAAGGCCGACGGAATGTTCATCGAATTGGAAGTGGCCACGAACATCACATCGCTCAAATCAAAATCAACCTCGACATAGTGGTCGCCAAACTTGTGGTTTTGCTCCGGATCCAAAACTTCGAGCAGGGCGCTCGACGGATCGCCGCGAAAGTCGGTGCCGAGTTTGTCAATTTCATCCAGCAAAAACAGCGGGTTACGCGTGCCGATCTTGGCCAGGCTTTGCAACACCTTGCCCGGCATGGCACCAATATAGGTGCGCCGGTGCCCGCGAATTTCAGCTTCGTCGCGCATGCCGCCCAGAGCAACGCGTACGTACTTGCGCCCGGTCGCCTTGGCGATCGACTGCCCGAGTGAGGTCTTGCCCACGCCGGGTGGCCCGACCAAACACAAGATGGGTGCCTTGACCTTTTCAACCCGCTGCTGCACCGCCAAGTACTCAACAATGCGATCTTTGACTTTGTCCAGGCCATAGTGGTCTTCGTTGAGAACTTTCTCTGCATTGCCCAGGTTGTGCTTGATTTTGGTCTTGTTGGCCCACGGCAAACCAGTCAGCACATCGATGTAATTGCGCACCACGGTCGCTTCGGCTGACATCGGCGACATGAGTTTGAGTTTTTTGAGTTCACCTTCGGCTTTTTTCAGCGCTTCTTTTGGCATCTTGGCCGACTTGATTCTTTTTCCAATCTCTTCAATGTCCGCACCCTCCTCACCATCGCCGAGCTCTTTCTGGATCGCTTTGACCTGTTCGTTAAGGTAAAAATCGCGCTGATTTTTCTCCATCTGCCTTTTGACGCGACCGCGAATTTTTTTATCCACATTGAGAATATCGACTTCGCGTTCAAGCTGTTCAAACAGGTTTTCAAGTCGCTCTTTGACCCCCGCCAACCCCAGCACCACCTGCTTGCTCTCAAGCTTCAGGGGCAAGTGCGCCACTATCGTATCGGCCAAACGACCGGCGTCATCAATGCTGGCGATGGAGGTGAGAATCTCGGGTGGAATTTTCTTGTTGAGTTTGACGTACTGCTCAAACTGCTGCATCACAGCACGCCGCAAGGCTTCAATTTCACTGGCATTGGCGCGCGTCTTGGTCAGCGGCTCTGGCAGTTCTTCAAACGGCGTGACATTGGCTGAAAAATGTGACTCGCCGTCTTCAATTTGGTTGACATGAGCGCGCTGCTGGCCTTCGACCAGTACCTTGACCGTGCCGTCAGGCAGTTTAAGCATTTGCAGAATCGTTGAGACGCAGCCGACATCAAACATATCAGTCACCGCCGGATCGTCCTTGGCTGCGGCCTTTTGTGCCACCAACATAATGCGACGCTCAGCTTCCATGGCGGCTTCGAGCGCCTTGATACTCTTGGGGCGGCCAACAAAAAGGGGAATCACCATATGCGGAAAAACAACTACGTCACGCAGTGGCAACAACGGCAGTTCAATCGGATTGGCAGGTAGGGGAGTGTTTCCAGACATAGCGAACCTTTTAATCTAGGTTTAATTACCTGTTGAATATGAATCAGAAATACGGGTTTTCAAGTCAAATTTTGTTACTCGCCGCCCGTAGTGCCACAAGTTGGCGTAAGCATTTGTGACAATCGGCTCAATCAAGCCTTCTTCGCTGCTTCGCGGTAAACCAGCAAAGGCGGTTTGTTCTCGTTGATGGTGGACTCATCCACAACCACTTTGTCAACATTGGAAGCGTTGGGTAAATCGAACATGGTATCAATCAGGGCTTGTTCCAGGATCGAGCGCAAACCGCGCGCACCCGTCTTGCGGTTGAGTGCTTTTTTGGCAATCGCTTTCAATGCCGAAGGACGAATTTCAAGGTCAGCGCCCTCCATGGCCAATAGTTTGCAGTACTGTTTGACCAGCGCATTTTTGGGCTCGGTCAAAATCTGCACCAGCGCCTCTTCACTGAGTTCGTCCAACGTGGCCACTACCGGCATACGCCCTACCAACTCAGGAATCAAGCCGAACTTGATCAAGTCTTCTGGTTCGACCTCCTTGAAGACTTCGCTCAAGCTGCGTTGCGCTTTACTTTTAACCGTGGCACCAAAGCCGATACTTGAAGATTGGGTTCTCTGGTCGATTACTTTTTCAAGACCCGAGAAAGCGCCACCGCAAATGAACAGAATATTGGTGGTATCAACCTGCACAAAATCCTGATTGGGATGCTTGCGCCCGCCTTGCGGCGGCACACTGGCCATGGTGCCTTCAATCAGCTTGAGCAGCGCCTGTTGCACGCCCTCACCCGAGACATCACGGGTAATCGATGGGTTGTCAGATTTGCGTGAAATTTTGTCGATTTCGTCGATATAAACGATGCCGCGCTGGGCGCGTTCCACTTCGTAATTACAGCTTTGCAAAAGCTTGAGGACAATGTTTTCAACGTCCTCACCGACATAACCAGCCTCAGTCAGGGTGGTGGCGTCAGCCATCACAAAAGGGACATCGAGCATGCGCGCCAGCGTTTGCGCCAGCAGCGTTTTGCCAGAGCCGGTCGGGCCAATCAGCAAAATATTGCTCTTAGCCAGCTCAACCTCGTCTCTTTTGGCTTGTTCCTGATGCCGCAAACGCTTGTAGTGGTTATAAACCGCCACTGCCAAGGTCCGTTTGGCGGTTTCCTGACCAATCACATAGCTATCCAGATTGGCCTTGATCTCAGAAGGTGTTGGCAACTCAGCGCCGGCTTTACCAACCTCGGTGCTGGCTGGCAATTCGTCGCGAATGATCTCGTTGCAAAGGTCAATGCACTCGTCGCAAACAAAGACCGACGGACCGGCGATGAGCTTTTTGACTTCATGCTGGCTTTTACCGCAAAAAGAGCAATAAAGCGTTTTTTCGCTGGAGGAACCTTTTTTTTCGGCCATGAGATTAAGCCCTTTTCGAAATAACCTGATCGATCAGACCATATTCCTTGCATTCGTCGGCCGACATATAGTAGTCGCGCTCGGTGTCGCGTGCAATACGCTCCAGCGACTGTCCGGTGCGCTCGGCCAGAATTTTATTGATCTGCTCGCGGGTCTTCAAAATCTCTCGTGCCTGAATTTCAATTTCAGTCGCCTGGCCCTGACTGCCACCGGATGGTTGGTGAATCATGACTTTGGAGTTGGGCAAGGAAAAACGCTTGCCCTTGGCTCCGGCGGCCAGTAAAAACGCGCCCATGCTGGCTGCCATGCCGGTGCAAAGGGTAGAAACATCGGGTTTGACAAAGTTCATGGTGTCAAAAATCGCCATGCCGGCACTGACCGAACCGCCCGGCGAGTTGATATAAAACGAAATGTCTTTGTCCGGGTTGTCACTCTCCAGAAACAGCAACTGCGCCACCACCAGATTGGCGACGTAGTCATTGACCTGCCCCACCAGAAAAATGACACGCTCTTTGAGCAAGCGGGAGTAAATATCGTAAGACCGCTCACCCCGCCCCGATTGTTCAATCACCATCGGCACCAGGCCCAGGGCCTGTGGCTGCATTGCACCAAATTGTTCGTTCATATAGTTCCTAGGTGTTTTGTGCCATCAACTCGTCAAACGACAGGCTCTTGGGAGTGACCTTGGCTTGCGCCAGCACATAGTCGGTGACATTGTTTTCAAGAACAATCGCCTCCACTTCGGCGAGCCGAGCATCGTCGCTGTAATACCAGTGTTGCACTTCAGCCGGTTTTTCATAACTGGCGGCGAGCTCCTCAATGTGCGCCTTGATTTGCTCGTTGGTGGCTTGCAAGTTTTGCGAACGTACCAGCTCCGACACCACCAAGCCCAAACGCACCCGGCGTTCAGCTTGTGGCAGAAAGATGTCCTCAGGCAGCGGCGTTTTGTCAGCGTCTTTGATGCCGCGCTTTTTAAGGTCAGCGCGAGCACTTTCCATCAAACGATCGAGTTCCGCTTGCACGCTGGCTTTAGGCAAGTCGAGCTCGGCTTTGGCCACCAGCGCGTCCATAACCGCTTGCTTGTTGCGAGCCAGCAGACGGAATTTGACCTCACGTTCCAGATTTTTCTTGATGTCAGCGCGCAAACCTTCCACCGTGGCGTCGGCAATGCCCAGCGACTTGGCCAGGGCCTCGTCCACTTCGGGCAGATGAGCCGCCTCGACCTTCTTGAGCGTAACCATGAAATCAGCGCTTTTGCCGGCCACGTCCTGGCCGTGGTAATCAGCCGGGAAAACCAACTGGAAGGTCTTGCTTTCGCCCGCCTTCATACCACAGGTAGCCACTTCAAACTCCTTGAGCATCTGGCCATCACCCACGATGAATTGAAAATCGACCGCCTTGCCACCAGAAAACACCTCACCATCGATCTTGCCTTCAAAATCGACTGTGACACGATCGCCGTCTTGCGCTGACGCATCGTGCGCGCGTTGAGCAAAGGTGCGTCGCTGCTTGCGCAGGATATCAAGGGTTTTATCAATCGCGTTGTCGGTGACTTCGGCTGAAATTTTGTCAACTTCGGCGCTACTCAAATCGGCAATTTTGACGTCCGGATAGACTTCAAATACGGCATCAAACGCCACTTCGCCTTCAGGTGCCGTTTGGGCTTCGGTAATGCTCGGGTGGCCTGCCACACGCAGCTTGGCTTCCTTGGCAGCATTGAAAAACGCTTCGCCGACTTTATCGTTCATGACCTCATAGTTAACCGAGTAGCCATAACGCTGCGTCACCACGTTCATGGGCACTTTACCAGGACGAAAACCGTCCATTTTGACGGTGCGGGCCAGCTTTTTCAGCCGCGCCTGAACTTCTGACTGAATACTGCCAACAGGCAGAGTCAAGGTCATTTTTCGCTCCAGCTTTTCGAGGGTTTCAACGGTAACAGTCACTTAAATACTCCTAAACAATTGGGGACAGGGCTCGTCGCTTTTGATATGAAATTACCTTGCACTAATGAAGGTGTAAAACGTATTGGAACATCGCTCAACTACATAAAACTCCTAAACAGGCAGATGAGGTCTTGGGTCTGATAATCAGGCTAATTAGTGGCAGGTTTAGGGCTGTTCTAGTAGGGAATCTGGTAGATTTCAATCAAAACCATCATGCATCTACCACCGCCATCAGCGAACAATCAGTGAACATTCACTTGCCGTAGATTGTACTGAATGAAGCCAGGACACTCGAGTGCGGCCGTTTGGTGTTGTCGGTCTGCCACTGCGTGCGCGATCATGTGTAATGATGAGGGATGCAAAAAATTCTCCGCTGGTTGAACATGCTGCGGCCGTACCGCTGGCGCCTTGCGTTGGTACTGGCCTGCCAGTGTGGGCAGACGCTGGCTGCCCTGCTGTTGCCACACCTCAGTGCCGAACTCATTGACCGTGGTGTCGCCCTACACGACACACGCTTGATAGGGCAATTGGGAGGCTGGATGCTGCTGGCAGCACTGGTGCAACTGGGCTTGTCGCTGGTCGCGCTGGCGCTGGGTGCACGCATCGCGATGGACGCCGGGCGCGACCTTCGCGGCGCGCTGTTCGCCCATGTGCACTCGCTCTCGCTGGCCGAGGTGCAGCGCTTGGGCGTGCCGTCCCTGATCACCCGTTGCACCAACGACGTGCTTCAGCTACAGACCTTGTTGGCCATGGTCCTGACGGTGATCATATTGGCCCCGCTGATGGGCCTAGGCGGTGTAGCCATGGCCATGCAGCAAGACGTCCGCTTGTCTAGCCTGCTGCTGGTAGCCGTGCCCCTGCTGGCGCTGGTGGTGGCTTCGCTTATGGGACGCGCAATGCCTCTGTTCGGCCGCATGCAGGCCCAACTCGATCGCGTCAACGCCATCCTGCGCGAGCAGATCAGCGGCCTGCGTGTGATCCGCGCCTTCGTGCGCGACGACGCCGAGCGCTCACGCTTTGCGCTCGCCAACGACGAGCTCACTGGCACCGCACTGCGCGTCGGCCGCTTGATGGCGCTGAACATGCCAGCCGTGATGGCCGTACTGCACCTGACCGGTGTGGCGGTGGTGTGGGCCGCCGCAGGGCGCATCCACGCCGGCACGCTGTCTGTCGGAACGGTGGTCGCCTTCCTGGCCTATAACGCGCAGATTCTGATTGCGGTGATGATGGCCGCGATGTTGTTCCTGATGGCACCGCGCGCGGCCGTCAGCGCGCGGCGTATTGCCGAGGTGCTCGACACCCCCTCCAGCGTTCTGCCCGCCATCCGGCCGCTGGCGCTGCCCACCTCGCCGCAACTGCTGGCCCGGTTGCGTTTTGACGACGTGAGTTTCGGCTTTCCAGGCGCGCAGGCACCGGTGCTGCGCGACATTAACCTGGAGGTCGGGCCTGGTGAGATGCTGGGCGTGATCGGCGCCACCGGCTCCGGCAAGTCCACGCTACTGAGCCTGGCCATTCGCCTGCACGATCCCAGCGGCGGGCGTATCACGCTGGGCGGAGTGGACTTGCGACATCTCGATCAGGAAGCGCTGTGGGCCGCGGTGGCCATCGTGCCACAAGCGTCCTTTCTGTTCATGGGCACGGTCGCCACCAATCTGCGCTTCGGACGCGAAGACGCCAGCGAGACCGATCTCTGGCACGCGCTGGAAGTCGCCCAGGCGCGCGACTTCGTGGCCGCGCTGCCCGGCCGTTTGGATGCTCTGGTGGCCCAGGGCGGCGGCAATTTCTCGGGCGGCCAACGCCAGCGCCTGGCCATTGCGCGCGCCCTGGTGCGCCAACCAGCGGTGCTGCTGTTGGACGACAGCTTCTCGGCATTGGACGCCGCCACCGATGCCCGACTGCGTGCGGCCCTGAAGGCCGAGCGGCGCGAGGGTGCCACCGTTGTCGTCAGCCAACGCGTGGCCAGCCTGCGCCAGGCCGATCGCATCGTCGTGATGGACCAAGGCCATGTCGTCGGCAACGGCCGTCACGAAGACCTGCTGCACACCTGCCCAGCCTACGCCGAAATCGTCGCCTCGCAGTCCTCGCAGGACGGGGACGCTGCACCATGAGCCGGCCAGCCATTCACCTGCCACGCGGTGGCGCAATGCTACCGGGCAGCGTCGCCCGCCCGCGTGACATGCGGAGCGCACTGCGCCGCATGGGGCGCTTCCTGCTGGGCGACCACCGGCGGCTGGCCCTGGCCCTGGCCTTCACTACGGCCAGCGTAGTGCTAGGCACGCTGGGGCCCTGGCAATTGGGAGTGGCAACGGACCTAGTGGTGGCGTCCATCGGCCAACCGGGCCTGCCGGCCGGCCTGATGCGGCAGTTGGCCGTGGTGGCGGCGCTCTACGCCACGGCGTCCGCGCTCCAGTGGGCGCAGGCCTGGCTGACCACGGCGCTGGTGCAGGCGCTGAGCAAGCGCCTGCGGCGCGATGCCGAGGCCAAGCTGGCGCGCCTGCCCCTGGCCTGGTTCGACGCACGACCTCTCGGCGAAGTGCTCAGTCGGGTCACCAATGACATCGACAACGTCACGCAAAGCCTGCAACAGCTGATGAGCCAGCTGCTGATGTCCTTGCTGACGCTGCTGGCGAGTTTCTCGATGATGGGGATGCTCTCGCCGTTATTGCTCGCGGTGGCCATGGTCGCACTCGCCTTGTCGGCCGCAGGGAGTCGCTTGGTGGCCGCACGCTCGAAGTTGCACTTCGAGGCCCAGTGGCGCCTGACGGGCGAGCTCAACGCCCAGGTCGAGCAGACCTTCACCGGCCATGTGCTGGTCAAGGCCTTCGGCCACCGGCAGCGCACGCTGGCCGAATTCGCGCAGGTCAATGGGGCGCTGGCCGACAGCGCCTGGCGAGCCCAATTGCTGGGTGGCAGCGCGCAGCCGTTGACGATGTTCGTCGGCCAGCTGGCTTTCATCGCCGTGGTCGCCGGGGGTGCCTGGCGCGTGCTGGGCGGGCACCTCAGCATTGGGCAGCTGCAAGCCTTCATCCAATACATCCGCCAGATCGGCCAACCCATGTCGCAGGTGTCGGCGATGGTGGCGGTAGTGCAGTCCGGCCTGGCCTCGGCCGAGCGGGTTTTCGAGCTGCTTGACGCCGACGAGCTGGTGCCCGACGCCGACGCGCCTGCCAATCTGCCGACACCGCGCGGCCATGTGGTGTTCGAGCATGTGCGCTTCGGCTATCGGCCGGGGCAGCCCTTGCTGGAGGACGTGAACCTTGAAGCCCGCCCCGGCCAGACAGTGGCCATCGTCGGGCCCACCGGCGCCGGGAAGACCACAGTGGTGAACCTCCTGATGCGCTTCTATGAAATCGACGCTGGCGTCATCCGGCTTGACGGCACCGACATCCGCGCGCTGCGCCGCGACGATCTGCGGCGTCACTTCGGCATGGTGCTACAGGATAGCTGGCTGTTCACCGGCACCATCCGCGAGAACCTGGTGTATGGTCGGCCCGAGGCCAGCGAGGCCGAATGGCGCGAGGCCGCTGTGGCCTGCCTGGTGGACGACTTCGTGCGCACCCTGCCGCAAGGCTACGACACGGTGCTGGAGGACGGCGGCGCGGCGCTCAGCACCGGCCAGCGCCAGTTGCTGACAATCGCTCGCGCCTTCCTGATGCGACCAGCGGTGCTGATCCTCGATGAGGCCACCAGTTCGGTGGACACGCGCACGGAACTTCTGGTGCAGCAGGCAATGGCGCGGCTGCGCCAGGGCCGGACCAGCTTCGTCATCGCGCACCGGCTCTCGACCATACGGAGCGCCGATCTGATCATCTACATGGATGGCGGCCATGTCGTCGAGCAGGGCTCTCACGCGCAACTGATCGAACGTCGTGGCGCTTATTGGCGGTTGCACGAGGCGCAATTCGGCGGGGTACACAACCTGACGGCTGGCTAGTACTGGCTGGCCCTGCGGGCAACTGAGAAGTCACGCTGCTTGGCGATGAGCAGTCATGGAATCACGAAGTCCAATTACCCTCGCCGACTGACCGAGAGGCTTTGCGTGGCCCTTCCGACCAGGCCATGTACATCGTAAAGCGTCGATTCGGCAAGGCCACCACCGTTCGTGCCAAGGTGGGTACGAGCATCCAGGCAAATCCATTCGCCTTTTGGTTTTCGTAATAAATTGATGGTCAGGTCTGAATTGACAAAGCTGTAGGTTTTCAAATCAAGAATCGCGCTGATGCCGTTACCAGAGTCTGCGGCTACTGCGACGCGCTGGTAAACACTTGGCAACTCACTGGCCAGCAGGGGGTGACGCAAGCGAAACCAGACAGCACAAGGACCGTCGAACAAGCGCCCGTGCGCCACTCGGGTCTCGACCAGGTCGGCGTAGCCTACATGCTTGCTAGCGAATGGAAAAACACCCGCAATTGAATCATCAGGGTCTTTCGATGCCATCGGTAGCGGATGACCGGGCAAGTCCTCGGGAATGGGTACATCGTTCTCTCGCTGGGCAAGCGCCGTGAAGCGGGCGACTTCCTTTCCGCCAGCGATTAGCTGCGCCGAAAAATGTCCCGCGTTTCGACCGACATAGTCGATAGCAACTTCAATGGTGACCACGCCGATTGGCACCGGACGAAGCAAGTTGGCTGTCAGTCGTGCAATGTGAGTCAATCCGTGCCCCATTGCAGCCCTCTCAATGGCGCGACAGACCAGCGCGATGGGTGGACCGGCATGTTGGTGCTCGGGGTGCCAGGGGCCGCGCGTGAGAAGGCTGGCGCGGTAGGAGCCGCTTTCAAACAACTCGTAGGCGCTTATCGGCATTATTTCAGTGGTCATATGGTAAGGCAGATTCTGGTTAAGGTGACTGGTATCTAGCGCGCGATAGAGCTTAGAGTGCTCGCTGCCACTCAGGGCGGAGTCTGGCGGAATCCGGGCGGTCGATGGCATTTCTTACCTCCAGCAAAAGCCGGTCTTTCTCGGCTCCCAGGATGCCTTTGAGGACCAGCGAGTTTGACGCATGATCACTGCGAAACACGGTGCGCTTGAGCTCCAGGGCTTGAAGGAATTGTTCCATTTCGCGAAATAGTTCCTGCTGATTGAGCGGTTCCCATTGCGGATAGGTCTGGCGGAATCTGCCATCGCCCTGCGGAAAGCTGACCACCAGCGTTGCCAGAAATTCCGGCTGCGTCAGGTTGACCAGGCGGGCTGAGTTTTGAGCATGTTGCTTTGAGTGCAGGCGACCGCCGAGCCCATTGAGCAGCATGACCGATCGGGTAATTCCGGCGGCACCCAGCTTGTCCAACGCATCGCTGGTCGTTTGGAATGTTTCGCCCTTGTTCACCTTTTGCAGAACCTCGTCATCGCCTGACTCGGCGCCGAGGTACACGAGCGTCAAACCCGCTGCGCGCAATTCCAGCAGTTCCTGCACCGATTTGTGGCGCAGGTTGCGGGCCAGACAGTAGCTTGAAATACGCCGAACTTTGGGCAAGTGTTCTTTGATCGCCGCCAACAAAGTGATGAGCCGTCGTGTTGACAGCACCATGGCATCGCCATCGCCCAGAAAGACCCGCTGCACCTGGTTTGCAAACTGCTCGCCGCAGCGCCGAATCGTGTCCAGGATCTCTTGCTCATCGCGGGTGCCAAACTTCTTTTGCGTCGCCTTGTACATCTCGCAGTAAGTGCATTGGTTCCAGGAACAGCCGTTGGTGACAGGCAGGATCAGCGACTGCGCTTCGCTCGGTGGGCGAAAAACAGGATCAACGTAGCGAATTGGGAAATCTTGATTCACTTTGTGGTTTCTTCAGAATGGCGTGTGATCGGCCCGGGGCTGCTATTGCCGCTCTCTTGTCGCATCCTTTTTTATGCCCGTGGGTACTGTCGTGGTCAGGTGCGATGGTCAGCAATCTTTTTCGAAGCGTCAGGAGCAGCATTGTGCTCGGACTTTTGCAAGTCGAGCAAGTTCGCCTGAAAGACCTGCACAATACGCAACGGGACATGCTAGCGGTCATGCCGGGTGTGATGTTTATCAACCCAGGACCATACGGTGTTCACCTTGACCAAGCAACCTTCAATCACGATAAACTGCCTTCTCCATGGAAAATTCATCCTCTTACACGCCACCCAAGATCTGGTCTGCCGGCAAAGAAAACGGTGGCCGCTTCGCCAGTATCAATCGTCCGACTGCGGGTGCGACCCATGAAAAGGAACTGCCGGTGGGACGCCATCCGCTACAGCTCTATTCGCTGGGCACACCCAACGGCGTCAAGGTCACGGTGATGCTGGAAGAGCTTCTGGCAGCGGGACACCTGGGCGCAGAGTACGACGCCTGGCTGATCCGCATCAACGACGGCGACCAGTTCGGCAGCGGCTTCGTCGGGGTCAACCCAAACTCCAAGATCCCGGCGTTGCTGGACCGCAGCGCAGCGACGCCGATCAGGGTGTTTGAGTCAGGTGCGATCCTGGTCTATCTGGCCGAGAAGTTCGGTGCTTTTCTTCCTACCGACGGTGCCAAGCGCGCCGAATGCCTGTCGTGGCTGTTCTGGCAAGTGGGCAGTGCGCCCTTTCTTGGCGGTGGGTTCGGTCATTTCTACGCTTATGCACCGACCAAGATCGAATATGCGATCGATCGGTACGCGATGGAGGTCAAGCGCCAGCTTGATGTGCTTGACCAACGCCTTGCGAAAAGTCCCTACTTGGCGGGGGATGAGTACACCATTGCCGACATGGCGGTCTGGCCTTGGTACGGCACGCTTGCCAAGGGTCAGCTGTACGAAGCCGGTGAATTCCTGCAAGTTCAGGCATATACCCACGTCTTGCGCTGGACGAACCAGATTGCCCAACGTCCTGCCGCCCAGCGCGGTCGCATGGTCAACCGCACATTTGGTGAACCAGCCAGCCAATTGCACGATCGCCATGACGCCGGCGACTTCGACACCAAGACGCAGGACAAGTTGGTCGCGCCGAGCTGACGCTTGACTCCCTGTCCTACCAGCAAGATCCAATCATGATCACCCTATACGACTGCCGTACGGCTCCGAGCCCACGCCGCGCACACATCCTGCTCGCCGTCGAGTGCTGGCCGTTCTAGGCTTGGAAGGCGACATCAACGCGCTGGCCGCCGCCGACAAGGTCGGGCGCAAGCTGCAGGACTTGACATTGGAGCCACCGCATTCATCGCCGCGCCGGCGCAGCACGACCTCAAAAGCGAACGCTGAGCTTTCGCCTGCGGCATCGATGGAACCGGTGGGGGAGTCGTCATGAGGAACAGCCAAGACAACGTCCTGGAGGTTTGGCTCGACTGTGACCTCGTCCGAGTCCCGTTCCTGGGGTTCAAACGCAACCGTGCGCAATCACAGGACGCCGCTGCGCAATAGGCTGTCATTACGAGCGACAGATTTTGCAACAGAAAACAAAAAAAGCGGCCTTCTTTTGGGGCCGCTTCTTTGTTCACCCTTTGCCAATCTGTTGATTGCAAAGGGCTTTTAACTGGTGGCCTGGGACGGAATCGAACCATCGACACAAGGATTTTCAGTCCTCTGCTCTACCGACTGAGCTACCGGGCCAGCAGGGTGAATTGTATCAGCAAGCCGTGTTCAAAAACTCCCGCAATCGGCCGAGTCAAACCACAGCGCGTTTACCCCGCGTCAAGTCAACGCCCAACTGCTTCAACTTGCGATAGAGATGCGTTCTCTCAAGCCCGGTCTTCTCTGCTACGCGCGTCATGGAGCCATTTTCTTTGGCCAGATGATATTCAAAATAGGCTTTCTCAAACTCGTCACGAGATTCACGCAAGGGTTTATCGAGCAGGAAACTTTGTTCTGATTGAGGCCCCGTTTCTGCCACAGCCAACCCGGCCTGATCAACTTTGGAGGCAACATCGATCATTTGCATCGCTGCTGAGGTAAAGACGGGGGCGACTGTCCTGCGGATCATGCTGCGCGCCAGTCCTTGCTCGACCGCTTTAAGAAGTTTTTGCAAGGTGATGGGTTTTTCCAGAAACGCCAGTGCGCCAATTTTGGTCGCTTCCACTGCGGTATCAATGGTGGCATGCCCACTCATCATGATGACCGGCATGGTGAGTGCGCCGGTGGCGGACCATTCCTTGAGCAGCGTCACGCCGTCGGTATCGGGCATCCAGATGTCGAGCAGCACCAGATCGGGCCGCTCGCGCAAACGCGCCGCACGCGCTTGTGCCGCGTTCTCAGCGACTTCAACGTTATGCCCCTCATCGTTGAGGATTTCACACAACAGATCGCGGATGCCAAGCTCATCATCCACTACCAATATATTTGCCATGATTTAGCGCATCCCCTGGGTAAGTCAATGTCGCGCAACTAAGTCGCAGCGACCTTCTCAATGGCGAATGATAACGACACTTGGGCGCCGATGACTTTACCGCCCACGATCCGGTTGCTGATATCCACACGTGCAGCGTGTTCATCGGCAATTTTTTTAACCACCGCCAAGCCTAAACCCGTCCCTTTGTCCTTCGTGGTGACATAGGGTTCGAACGCGCGTTTGAGGATGTACTCAGGGAAACCGGTGCCGCAGTCAAGCACACTCAGACGCACCCGAGCGGCACTCTCATTCCAACTGGTTTTGATGATCACTTCGTTGCCGACCTCAGTATGCCCGGCAGACTCCGAGGCATCCTGCGCGTTTTGCAGCAGATTGTGCAACACCTGACGCAACTGCTGGGCGTCACCTTGTACAGTGGGCGCTCTTGGGTCGAGCTCCATCTGCACCGGCACCGGCAAGGTTTCACTGGCATACAGATGCAATACGTCGGCCACCAGGGCGTTCAAATCAAGCGCTTTGAGTTCGGCCGCAGGCAGCCGCGCGTAATCCCGGAACTCGTTGACCAGGCGCTTCATGGCGTCCACCTGATCGACGATGATTTTGACTGATTTGGTGAGCAGTGCCTGCTCCGGTAGCGCCAACTTACCCTCAAGCTTCATCGCCAAACGTTCAGCTGACAACTGAATCGGGGTCAATGGATTTTTGATCTCATGCGCCAATCGCCGGGCTACTTCGCCCCAGGCCTGGGCGCGTTGTGCCGACACGATTTCAGAGATGTCATCAAACACCAACAGTCTGGCCGCACCCGGTAGTTCAGCGCCACGGGCAATCAAGGTGATGGTGTTATTGGCTGGTCGCCCACCCAACTCAACCACCGCATTACCCAGTTCAAAGGATTGTTGCCAGTGATCCTGAGTCGCTTCGTTACCTTCCCCAAGAAACGCGTCAAATTGAGTTTGAATATTTTTCCCAAACATTTCAAGACCTTCAATTTCTGCCAAACGATGGCCGATAAAATCAGCCTGTGGTACCCGAAGAATGCGGGTCGCACCTGGGTTGGACGATGCAATCACGCCTTGGGCATCGATCACCATAACGCCGCTCGTGAGGTTGTCGAGAATCGTCTGCAGGTTGGCGCGCGCCGCGCTCACCTGTTCCATGCTGCTATGCACTGCTGCTCTGGCGTCCGAGAGTTGCTGCGTCATGTCGGCAAATGACCGGGTCAAACCATCGAGTTCATCTCTTCCTTGCAAGGATGCTTTTGGCGTCAAATCGCCCGCCGCCACCTGGCGCACGCCGGCCGCCAGCAGCAGCAAAGGGCGTGCTATCTGATTACCCAGTACCACTGCCAACAGTACCGCACCAAACACCGCCAGGAACAAACTCAGCGTCAAAGTGCCAATGTACATGCGGCGCAGCCCCCCTCGCGCCAGTGCCCGCTCCTGGTACTCGCGGTTGGCTTGCGTCACGGCCAACGCGTTGGCGACCAATGTTGACGAGAGGGTTTGCGATACCATTAAAAAATGAGATTCACCCATAGCGCCCACTCTGGTGACGGGTACCAGCACCAGCGCCTTGATGCGCGCCTCCCGCATCGTCCCGGTCGGCACATCGTCGAGCCCCTCAATCCAGCTGATCGAGCGCTGCGCGCGTGCATTGCGGAACTGCTGCTGACTGGGCCGTTCGGGATTAAGCTGGTAACGCACCTGACCGGCCGCAGCAATCAACTGCCCGGAAGCGCTCCACAGCATCAAATCCGTTGCACCCAACTGCTCACGAGCGCGCTCCAGTGGCAATGCGGCACTGACATCGGGCGTATCAGCCAGTTGAAGCGCCGAGGCATGCGCCTTGTTGACTAATTCACTTGACAGGGTTTCAAGCGTGACCCGTCCCAGGTTGAGGCCGGCCTCCAAAGCTCCTTCAACCTTGACATCAAACCAGCTTTCAATCGAGCGCGACACAAACTGGTAGGACACGACGTAAATCAGCAACCCCGGAGCAAAACCGGCCAGAGCAAAAATCGCCGCCAGTTTGACCAACAGGCGGCTGCCAAATTTGCCCTGCCGCAGCCGCTTGATCAGTCGTAGCGCAATCCACACAATCAGCAGCAGCAACAGGCTGGCAACCACCACATTGAGCACAAACAGGCGCGCGTAATTGCGCTCGTACATATCCCGATTGGTGGTGGCCTGCGTCAGAAGAAACAACAGCACCAGCCCAATCGCCACCATCGCTGCCAAACCAGCAGCCAGGCTCCAGCGCAAGGCACGTGAATTTCTCAAAGAAAATTTGCTCATACCAGCCGCTTCAGGAGTGGCTGCGCTCACTTGCCACCCTCCAGATGCAAAACCTGGCGTGACGAGGCTGCGATATCCCATTCACTCTGACCCAGCGTGCCAATTTGAAACGGACGCGGCAACTGGGATATATCCAGCCGAAAACGAAAGTCCACAAAATAACGCTGCTCCAGGTCGAGCTCCGCGACATCGGCAATTTTCCAGCGCGACAACCTCTGCACTGCCGCCAAGGCATCGGGTAATGAATCAAAGTTCTGATTAAGAGCCAAGCCCAAACCGGCCGAAGTGGCCTGGCCCGAGGTGACGTTCAAGCGCCAGCGGTTTGTCAGCGGTTGATAGGCCAGCCGCATGTGGCGTTCGACGTGGCTCATCTTCTGGTTGGTCCAGTACCAACGTTCGCGCAGCACGTCGACCTGAGCCACAAAAATCATGGCAACACCTTTGAGCAATGCCTGTTCGACCGCCGAGGACAAATCGAATTTGATGTTGGCGGTCAACAGAACAGCGTCACCGTCACGCTCAAACTTCAGAAGTGAAATTTCGGCAGCCGGGGACTCCGCCCGCACGCTGTCAGGGTAAGCGCCAACCAAACAAGCGCCCAGCAGCAGCGCGATCAGGTTAAAGCGCGCGTTTTTCCAGTAATGCGTAATAAAAGCCATCATGGTCACCTGCCCGATTGTCCGGGACGACGCCTGTATTTGTGGCGTCCAGTGGCAATAAATGCCCGGGCGAAGGCAGCAAGCTGGCCTGGGTGTTGTACCTAAGGAACGTTTCTATCTGATCCTCGCCTTCAGCCCTGAAAACAGAACAAGTGCAATACAGCAAACGCCCGCCCGGTTTCAGCACCATCCACAGAGCCTGAAGCAGTCGCTTTTGTGTTGCCGCCAGTTGGGCAATATCAGACTCCCTTCTTAACCAGCGCACGTCGGGGTGGCGCCGCACCACGCCCGAGGCCGAGCACGGCGCATCGAGCAAAATAGCATCAAACGGTTGCCCATCCCACCAGGCTGACACATCCGCCGCGTTGGCGACCAGCACGCGGGCCTGCAAGCCCAGCCGCTGCAGCGTCTCATGGATAAGTTGGCAACGCCCAGCGTCAACCTCGAGGGCGGTCACCCGACAGTCCGCCAGCTCCAGCAAATGGGCGGTCTTGCCACCAGGCGCGGCGCAGGCGTCGAGCACCTGTAGCGGCGTGGTCGCCGTCAAACCGAACAACAACAAGGGTGCCGCCAACTGCGCTGCAGCATCCTGCACTGACACCAGTCCGGCAACAAAGCCTGGCAACTCTGGCACCGGTCTGGCCTGTTCCAAAATGACACCACTACAGCCTACTGCGCTGGCGTTCAATCCAGCTTCCTGCAAGGTCTGCAAATAGGGCAACACACTTGCGCGTCTGACATTCACGCGCAAGGTCATCGGGGGATGGCGGTTATTGGCGGCGAGGATCGCCTGCCAATGGTCTGGCCAGTCCTTTTGCAGGCGCGCTATCCACCACTTGGGATGGTTCCACAGCGCCACCGGGTTATTGTTGGTTTGCGCTACCAGTGCTTCGCGTTCGCGCAAGAAACGGCGCAAGCAGGCGTTGATGAAACTGGCCTGGCCCCGGGTGGCAGCGCAGCGCTTGGCCGCCTCCACCGATTGATTGACCAGCGTAAAGACTTCGTAGGGCGCGTCCTGTTCCTGCCAGGCCAGCGCCAAAGCTGTGCAAAGCAGCGCGTCAGCAGGCGGCGCCGGCAATTTGTTCACCAACAACTGGCGCAGCGCCTGGGCCCGCCCCAGTGAGCGCAGCACGTGAAAGACCAGGGCTTGCACGCCCGGTCGCAACGCCACCGGAACGTTACCAATTGCAGCACTGGCAGAGACGCCACCAAGGACGTTCTGTAGCACTGAGGCAGTTGCCTGTAGCTGCTGCCATAAGGGAATTTTCGTTTCGCTGCTGTCCATAGCGTCAATCCATCTGATCAGTAGGGGACAGAGCTTGTCGCTTCGCGTACTACGGTCTGTCCCACAAGAACATAGAAACGCCTCAAGCCCCTTGGAAAAGGACTTGAGGCGCGATTCTTTCAACTTACTGGAGGGCGGAGCGAGTCTTACTCGGTGACCGATCCTTCGCTCGATGGCAACGCCTGCGCCTCACCCGCGAGCTCGGCGGCTTCGGCTTCAGCAATGGCACGCCGTTCGGCGTCATCCATGTTCTCGCGAACTTTTCGGGCTTCGTGATAAGCCATGCCGGTACCGGCAGGAATCAGTCGGCCCACAATGACGTTCTCCTTCAAGCCACGCAATTCATCACGTTTTCCCATGATCGCCGCTTCGGTCAAAACACGCGTGGTTTCCTGGAACGAAGCCGCGCTGATGAAGCTGTCAGTCGAGAGCGACGCCTTGGTAATACCCAGCAGCAAGTTGGTGAAATGGGCTGGTATTTTTCCCTCGGCGCGCAGTGCATCGTTGGTGTTGAGAATTTCTGAACGCTCCACCTGCTCGCCATTGATATAGGTAGAGTCACCGGCATTCTCAACCACCACCCGGCGCAGCATCTGACGCACAATGACTTCAATGTGTTTGTCGTTGATCTTCACACCCTGCAAGCGATAAACGTCCTGCACTTCATCAACTATATAACGGGCCAATTCTTCGGCGCCTAGCAATCGCAAAATATCCTGTGGGTCAGCCGGGCCATCGACCACGCTTTCGCCCTTGTTGACGACCTGGCCTTCGTGTACGATGATGTTTTTCTCCTTCGGCACGAGTTCTTCCCAGACCGCACCATCCGGGTCAGTGATCTGCAAACGAATCTTGCCTTTGGTTTCCTTGCCGAACGACACGGTGCCGGTCATCTCTGCCAGCACGCCCTTGTCTTTGGGTGAACGGGCTTCAAACAACTCGGCCACGCGCGGCAAGCCGCCCGTGATGTCGCGCGTCTTTTGGCCTTCAATCGGGATCCGCGCCAACACCTCGCCGGGACTCACATCCTGACCATCGCGCACCTGCACCAAGGCACCCACCGGGAAGCCGATGGTCACCGAATGGTCGGTGCCGGGGATTTTGACCTCGTTACCCACCGCGTCGATCAGCTTCACCAAGGGGCGAATGACCTTGGCGGAGCCGCGATGTTTCGGATCAATGACCACCATGGTGGACAGACCGGTGACCTCGTCGACCTGTTTGGCAACCGTCAGACCTTCTTCGACGTTCTCAAAATGGGCCTTGCCGGCGAACTCGGTGATGATCGGTCGCGTCAACGGATCCCAGTTGGCCAGAATCGTGCCAGACTTGATAGTTTGATCTGCCTTGACTGACAACACCGCACCATAAGGCACTTTGTGACGTTCGCGTTCACGGCCATGCTCGTCATGAATGATGATCTCGCCCGAACGTGAAATCACCACCAACTCTTTCTTGCCATTGGTCACATAGCGCATCGTGGCATTGAAGCTGATGCTACCGCCTGACTTGGCCTCCACGCTCGACGCAATGGCGGCCCGCGAGGCGGCGCCACCGATGTGAAAAGTACGCATGGTTAACTGCGTGCCAGGTTCACCAATCGATTGCGCCGCAATCACGCCGACCGCTTCACCCCCATTGACCAAACCACCCCGACCCAGATCGCGGCCATAGCATTTGGCGCAAATGCCAAAACGGGTCTCACAGGTCAGCGCCGTGCGCACTTTGACTTCATCAACACCGGCCGCTTCCAATTCCTCAATCGAGTCTTCGTCGAGCATGGCGCCGGCCTGGGCCAGCACCGAGCGATTTTCTGGATGCAAAACGTCATCGGCAACGGTGCGTCCCAGGATCCGATCGCGCAGCGACTCGATCACTTCCCCGCCTTCGACAATGGCGCGCATCAAGTAACCGCCGTGGGTGCCACAGTCTTGCTCCGTCACCACCAAGTCTTGCGTCACATCCACCAGACGCCGGGTCAAGTAGCCTGAATTGGCGGTCTTCAAGGCGGTGTCGGCCAGACCCTTGCGGGCACCGTGCGTGGAAATAAAGTATTCCAGCACGTTCAGGCCTTCGCGGAAGTTCGCGGTAATCGGCGTCTCAATAATGGAGCCATCGGGCTTGGCCATCAAGCCTCGCATACCCGCGACCTGGCGAATCTGCGCCGGTGATCCACGTGCACCGGAGTCGGCCATCATGTAAATGGAATTGAATGACTCCTGCTGCACCTGCTTGCCATGACGGTCAGTGACCATTTCCTTGGACAACTGGCCCATCATGGCTTTGGACACCTCGTCTCCCGCCTTGCCCCAGATATCGACCACCTTGTTGTAGCGCTCACCTGCTGTCACCAGCCCCGAGGTGTACTGTTGCGCAATCTCCTTGACCTCTTTTTCGGCGCGATCAATGATGAGCGGCTTCTCGGTCGGCACCAGCATGTCTTCAATGCAGATCGAGATACCTGCCTTGGTGGCCAGGCGAAACCCGTACTGCAACAACTTGTCGGCAAACAGCACCGTCTCCTTCAAACCGCATTTGCGGAACGAGACGTTGATCAGTTTTGAAATCTCTTTTTTCTTCAACGCCTTGTTGATGTTCTCGAACGGCAGCCCCTTGGGCAGAATTTCCGACAACAGCGCGCGACCCGCAGTGGTCTCCCACAGTTTGGTCTCAGCCACCAATTCACCACTTTGTTTGTTCTTGAGGTATTCGGTCAAGCGCACATTGATACGCGAGTTGAGTTCAACCTCACCCGCATCAAAAGCACGTTGCACTTCACCGGTATCGGCAAAAATCAGTCCCTCACCCTTGCCGTTGATGCGCTCCCGGGTGGTGTAGTACAAACCCAGCACCACGTCTTGCGAGGGCACGATGGAAGGCTCGCCGTTGGACGGAAAGAGCACATTGTTGGAGGCCAGCATCAAAGTGCGACATTCCACTTGCGCTTCGACCGAAAGCGGCACGTGCACGGCCATCTGGTCACCGTCAAAGTCGGCGTTGAAAGCGGCGCACACCAGCGGATGGAGTTGCAGCGCTTTGCCTTCAATCAGAATCGGCTCGAAGGCCTGGATGCCCAGGCGGTGCAAGGTGGGTGCCCGGTTGAGCATCACCGGGTGTTCGCGGATCACTTCTTCAAGAATATCCCACACCACCGGTGTGCCCGACTCAACTTCTTTTTTGGCTGCCTTGATGGTGGTGGCAATACCCAACGCCTCCAGACGTGCAAAGATGAAAGGCTTGAACAACTCCAGCGCCATCAGCTTGGGCAGACCGCATTGATGGAGTTTGAGCGTTGGCCCCACCGTAATCACCGAGCGACCCGAATAGTCAACCCGCTTGCCCAGCAAGTTTTGGCGGAAGCGTCCGCCCTTGCCTTTGATCATGTCGGCCAGCGACTTGAGCGCGCGCTTGTTGGCACCGGTCATGGCCTTGCCGCGTCGACCGTTGTCGAGCAGCGAGTCCACCGCCTCTTGCAGCATACGTTTTTCATTGCGGGCAATGATCTCGGGCGCTTTCAACTCCAGTAAACGGCGCAGGCGGCTGTTGCGGTTGATGACGCGCCGGTACAAATCATTCAGATCGGAAGTGGCGAAACGCCCACCGTCCAGCGGCACCAGCGGACGCAAGTCCGGCGGCAACACCGGCAGCACATCAAGCACCATCCATTCGGGTTTAATGCCGGATTTTTTGAACGCTTCGAGCAGCTTGAGCCGCTTGGTATTTTTCTTGATCTTCAGCTCGGAGCCGGTCGGGTCGTTGCGCAGTTTTTCGATCGATCCTTCGATATCGATGCTTTGCAGCAGATCCTTGATGCCTTCGGCACCCATTTTGGCTTGAAATTCGTCGCCATATTCCTTGAATTTGGCATCAAAGTCGTCTTCCGACATGATGCTGAATTTCTTCAGCGGCGTCATGCCGGGGTCGGTCACCACGTAGGCTTCAAAGTACAACACGCGTTCAATGTCGCGCAAGGTCATGTCGAGCACCAGGCCCAAACGTGACGGCAACGACTTCAAAAACCAGATGTGGGCGCACGGCGCAGCCAGGTCAATGTGGCCCATGCGCTCACGACGTACCTTGGTCTGCGTCACTTCAACGCCGCATTTCTCGCAGATCACACCACGGTGTTTGAGACGTTTGTATTTACCGCACAGACATTCGTAATCTTTGATCGGGCCAAAAATCTTGGCACAAAACAAACCGTCACGCTCAGGTTTAAAGGTGCGGTAGTTGATGGTTTCTGGTTTCTTGACTTCGCCGAAAGACCAGGAGCGGATCTTCTCGGGCGAAGCCATGCCAATCTTGATGGCATCAAAATGCTCATCCGGCGTGAATTGCTTGAACAGGTCGAGTAATGATTTCATTGTGAATCCTTTTCTTGTTCGGGCTTAACCGCGTTCCAACTCGATGTCGATACCGAGGGAACGGATTTCCTTGACCAGCACATTGAACGACTCGGGCATACCGGCTTCGATCGAGTGTTCGCCCTTGACAATGCTCTCATAGACCTTGGTGCGCCCCTGCACGTCGTCTGACTTGACCGTAAGCATTTCTTGAAGTGTGTAGGCAGCGCCATAGGCTTCGAGGGCCCAGACCTCCATTTCACCAAAGCGCTGACCACCAAACTGGGCCTTGCCGCCCAGCGGTTGCTGCGTCACCAGGCTGTAGGGGCCGGTCGAGCGAGCATGCATTTTGTCGTCCACCAAGTGGTGTAACTTCAAGTAGTGCATATAACCAATCGTGGTGGGACGCTCAAAAGGGTCACCGGTGCGTCCGTCATACAGGTGAGCCTGCGTACGCGCTGGGGTCAGGCCTTTTTGCTTGACCATATCGTCTGAATAGGCCAGTCTCAGCATGGAGCGGATTTCCTCTTCCGAGGCGCCATCAAACACAGGGGTGGCAAAGGGCACGCCCGAAGTCAGGTTACCCGCCATCTCGAGCACTTGGTCGTCGCTCAGTTGAGTTAAATCTTCCTTGCGGCCAGTTCCGTTGTAGAGCTCATCAAGAAACTTTCGCAATTCAGCGATCTTGGCCTGCTGCTGTAGCATGTCACCAATGCGCTGACCAATCCCCTTGGCGGCCCAGCCCAGATGAACTTCAAGGACCTGCCCAATATTCATCCGTGACGGCACGCCCAGCGGATTGAGCACAATATCGCAAGGTGTGCCATCCGCCATGAAAGGCATATCTTCAACCGGAACGATCTTGGAAACCACGCCTTTGTTGCCATGGCGCCCGGCCATCTTGTCGCCCGGTTGCAAATGACGCTTGACCGCCAGATAGACCTTGACCATCTTCAATACGCCCGCTGGCAATTCGTCGCCCTGCGTCAATTTCTTGCGCTTTTCTTCAAAAGCCAGATCAAAGCTGTGGCGGGTTTGCTCCATCGAGTTCTTGATGCTCTCAAGTTGCGCCGCCACTTCGTCGTCTGCCGGACGAATATCGAACCAGTGGAATCTTTCCACCGAGGTCAAATAGGCCTTGTCAATTTTGGTGCCTTTGGTGAGTTTTTGCGGACCGCCATTGGCCGGTTTTCCGGTCAGCAATTTTTCGATCCGGTCAAACGAATCAGCCTCGACCAAGCGCAACTGGTCATTCAAGTCCAAGCGGAAGCGCTTGAGTTCATCATCAATGATCTGCTGCGCGCGCTTGTCGCGAACAATGCCTTCGCGGGTGAAAACCTGCACATCAATGACGGTTCCTTGCGAGCCCTGGTCAACCCGCAGCGAGGTGTCCTTAACGTCACTTGCCTTTTCGCCGAAGATGGCTCGCAGCAGTTTTTCTTCCGGCGTCAAGGTAGTCTCGCCCTTGGGCGTAACTTTGCCCACCAGCGTGTCGCCCGGCTGCACTTCAGCGCCGACAAAAATGATGCCGGATTCGTCCAGGCGATTGAGCTGCTGCTCACTCAAATTGGGGATGTCGCGCGTAATGTCTTCGCAGCCAAGCTTGGTGTCGCGCGCCATCACCACCAGTTCCTCAATATGAATCGAGGTGTAGCGGTCATCGGCGACAACCCGCTCACTGATCAAAATCGAGTCTTCAAAGTTGTAGCCGTTCCAGGTCATGAAGGCTATCAGCATATTCTGACCCAAGGCCAGCTCACCCAGATCGGTCGAGGCACCGTCGGCGATCACATCGCCTTTGGCCAGATGGTCGCCCTTCTTGACAATCGGGCGTTGATGAATATTGGTATTCTGGTTGGAGCGCTGGTACTTGATCAGGTTGTAAATATCCACGCCCACTTCACCGGCCTGCGCTTCCTTGTCATTGACGCGAATCACAACCCGGGTGGCGTCAACGTAGTCCACCACACCGCCGCGGGTGGCTGTCACCACCGTGCCGGAGTCGACCGCAGCCACGCGCTCGATGCCGGTGCCGACCATCGGTTTTTCCGGACGTAACACGGGCACCGCTTGACGCGACATATTGGCACCCATCAAAGCACGGTTGGCATCGTCGTGCTCCAGGAATGGCACTAGCGAGGCTGCCACCGAGACGATCTGCGCCGGCGACACATCCATGTACTGCACACGCTCTGCGTTAACAAAAATAGATTCACCCGCTTCACGGGCAGAAATCATGTCACCGGTGAGCTTGCCGTCTTTGTCAACGATGACGTTGGCCTGCGCGATAACGTACTTGCCTTCCTCAATGGCCGACAAATAATCAATCTGCATCGTCACTTTGCTATCGATCACGCGACGATAAGGCGTTTCAATAAAGCCATAGTCATTGAGTCTCGCATACAGCGCGAGTGAATTGATCAGGCCGATGTTCGGGCCTTCAGGCGTTTCAATCGGGCAAACCCGACCGTAGTGCGTGACGTGCACGTCACGCACTTCAAAGCCGGCGCGCTCACGCGTCAAACCGCCTGGACCAAGGGCCGAGACGCGGCGCTTGTGGGTAATCTCCGACAAGGGATTGGTCTGATCCATGAACTGCGACAACTGGGAGGCACCGAAAAACTCTTTCAAGGCGGCCGAAATCGGCTTGCTGTTGATCAGGTCATGCGGCATCAGCGGCTCTTGCTCGGCCTGACCGAGACGCTCCTTGACCGCCTTCTCGATTCGGGCCAAACCGGTGCGGTACTGGTTTTCAGCCAGCTCGCCAACGCAGCGCACACGCCGATTGCCCAAATGGTCAATGTCATCGACTTCGCCATGACCATTGCGCAAATCAACCAACACCTTGACCACGGCCAAAATGTCTTCATTCGTCAGCACCATCGGACCGGTCGATTCGGGGCGACCCATCTTGGCGTTGAACTTCATGCGACCGACGCGCGAAAGGTCATAGGTGTCAGGGTTGTAGAACAAACGCTGGAACAGCGCCTGCACGGCGTCCTCGGTGGGCGGTTCGCCCGGACGCATCATGCGGTAAATCGCAACGCGAGCGGCAAATTCATCAACCGTTTCGTCACTACGCAGCGTATTTGAAATGTAGGCACCCTGATCGAGCTCATTGGTGTAAATACACGCCAACTCCAGCACATTGGCGCTGCGCAGTTTTTTAAGCAAAACTTCCGTCAGTTCTTCGTTGGCCTTGGCCAGTATTTCACCGGTCTCGCCGTCAACGATATTGCGCGCCACCACCCGTCCCACCAGAAAGTCCTCAGGGACGCTGATGTGGGTGGTATGAGATTGTTCGAGTTCACGCGTGTGCCGCACCGTGACCCGCTTATCTTTGGCAACAACCACTTTGCCGCTTTTGTCCGTAATATCAAAACGCGCCACTTCACCGCGCAAGCGCTCAGCCACAAACTCCATCTGGGCACCGCTGTCTTGCAAACGGAAATTGTCATTGACGAAGAAGTTCGCCAGGATCGATTCATGGTTGAGGCCAATCGCCTTGAGCAAAATCGTCACCGGCATTTTGCGGCGGCGATCCACGCGGAAATAAAGAATGTCTTTCGGGTCAAACTCGAAATCGAGCCAGGAGCCACGGTAAGGGATGATGCGGGCCGAAAACAAGAGCTTGCCCGAACTATGGGTTTTGCCTTTGTCGTGCTCAAAGAAAACACCGGGCGAGCGATGCAACTGCGACACAATCACGCGTTCGGTGCCATTGATGATGAAAGAGCCTTTGTTGGTCATCAAGGGCACTTCACCCATATAGACCTCTTGTTCCTTGACCTCTTTGATCACTTTGTTTTGTGAGGTTGATGCTTCGCGGTCATAGATGAAAAGTTGCACCTTGGCCCGCACGGCCGAGGCAAAAGTCAAACCACGGGTTTGGCACTCGCGCACGTCAAAACCGGGTTTGGCCAGGCTGTATTCGAGATATTTCATCTCGACAAAACCGTTGTGCGAAATGATCGGAAAAGCGGCTTCAAAGGCAGCTTGAAGCCCCTCTCTGGTTCGTTTCTTCGGTGGCACGTCGGCCTGTAGGAATGCCGTATAGGCATCCTTTTGCATTTGCAACAGGTAAGGAATTTTCAGCGCGCTGTCGCGACTGCCAAAATTTTTGCGAATTCGCTTGCGTTCAGTGTATGTGTAAGTCATGAGATCTCCGGGCAAAGACTAAGGAATTCTGGAGCGTCATTTCTTGGTGATTGGCCACTACCAATCATTGGCGGACGGTCGCACCTTGCGTGCAACCCGAACCAAGGCATCTTCTGCAATCGGGGTCAGAAGACACTGTAAAGCACCCCAATGGGTTGCTTTACGGTGCGCTCTTAGAAACGCCAAAGGCTGGAAGCTCCAACCTGGAGCTTCCAGCCCTTTGAAGGGTCGAATTATTTCAATTCAGCCTTGGCACCAGCGTCCAGCAGCTTCTTCATGGCAGCTTCAGCATCCGCCTTGGAGACGCCTTCCTTGACGTTCTTCGGAGCACCGTCCACCATATCCTTGGCTTCCTTCAAGCCCAGCCCGGTGATTTCACGCACGGCCTTGATGACTGATACTTTGGCGGCGCCCGCTTCCAGCAGAACGACGTTAAATTCAGTTTTTTCTTCCACCACAGCAGCGGCGGCACCACCAGCGGCCGGAGCCGACATGGCGGCAGCGCTCACACCAAATTTCTCTTCGATGGCTTTCACCAGGTCGTTGAGTTCCATGACCGTCATGCTGTCGAGCGCGGTCAAAAATGCGTCTTTATCGAATGCCATTTTCTTTTCCTAATAGTTGGTTGTGGACAGCAGGTTGAGTCTGTCCAGCAAAGTTTCATGATTACCACATACTGCAAGCGATCAAGCTGCAACTGCCTCGGCTGGTGCGACTTGCGCAGCCGCGCCATTTTTCTCTGCGATTGCCGCCAGCACACGTGCCATGCGGGAAATCGGGGATTGCAACAAGCCCAGCAACTGAGCCAGCAACACTTCCTTGGAAGGAATGCTTGCCAGTTGTTTCACGCCATTGACATCCAGCGCTTTACCGCCATATGCACCTCCGCGAATCACCAATTTTTCATTAGTTTTTGCGAAGTCAGCAACCACTCGTGCGGCCGCCACTGCATCATCGGAAAAGCTATAGATCAGTGGTCCAGTCATCAGATCCGACACTACCTCAAAACCGCTACCCGCCACAGCACGGCGTGCCAGCGTGTTTTTCAACACACTCAGGCTGACACCGTTACTGCGCGCGCTGGCGCGCAATTTGGTCATGTCAGCAACCGTAATGCCACGGTACTGCGCCAATACAAGCGTTTGAGCTTTTGCGGCGAGGCCTGTCACATTGCTGATGACCGCTTCTTTCTCACTGCGATTAAGACTCAAGGTTTACTCCTTCAAAATGTGTTTGTCGGTTTAGCCTTCAAACACGCCACGTTTCAGCGACCAACTGTTTCAGAAAACGTATTCCTTCTGCAGCGGGATCGCCATCTGCGTTGGTTTAAATTAAGTGCTTGACCGTATCACTACGACTGGCACACCAACGGTCTCGGATGACCTGCTTACGCCAGTGCGTATCGGCAGCCCACCACATCGGGTCACCCTTTCAGATAACCCAAATTATTTGCAATTACGCTGCGATGGTTTGCATATCCACCCGGACACCCACGCCCATCGTGCTTGAAACTGCCACTTTTTTCAAATAAACACCCTTGCTGGCAGCCGGTTTGGCCTTGATCAAGGCATCCACCAACGCCGCCAGATTGCCTTGCAGCTTGTCGGTGTCGAAAGAACGACGACCAATCGTGGAGTGAACAATCCCGGCTTTATCAACCCGGAATTGCACTTGACCTGCTTTGGCATTCTTCACGGCGGTTGCCACGTCGGGCGTAACGGTACCTACCTTGGGGTTAGGCATCAAACCGCGCGGGCCCAGAATCTGACCCAAGGTACCGACCACGCGCATCGCATCCGGTGCCGCAATAACAATGTCAAAGGGCATGTCACCCGCTTTGATTCGAGCCGCCAAATCATCCATACCGACAATGTCAGCACCGGCCGCCCTGGCTTCTTCGGCCTTGGCGCCCTGGGCAAACACTGCCACGCGCTTGGTCTTGCCGCTGCCATTAGGCAGCACAACAGCACCGCGTACCACTTGATCTGACTTCTTGGCATCAATGCCGAGCTGCACCGCGACATCGATGGATTCATCAAATTTAGCAGTGGCACACTCCTTGACCAGACCCAAAGCATCGGCCAGTGGGTAGAGTTTGTTAGAGTCAATCTTGCCCTGAAAGGACTTTTGTTTTTTGCTGAGCTGGGTCATTTAGACACCCTCCACATTCACGCCCATCGAACGGGCCGAACCAGCGATGGTGCGCACTGCTGCGTCCATATCGGCAGCGGTCAGATCTTTCATTTTGGTCTTGGCGATTTCTTCGAGCTGAGCGCGCGTGACCTTGCCAACCTTGACCGATTGCGGTGTAGCCGAGCCCTTGTCAATCTTGGCTGCCTTCTTGATCAGAATCGATGACGGAGGTGATTTGATAATGAAGGTGAAACTCTTGTCAGCAAACGCAGTGATCACCACCGGCAGTGGCAGACCCGGCTCAATGCCTTGGGTCTGGGCGTTAAATGCCTTGCAGAACTCCATGATGTTCAAGCCGCGCTGGCCCAAGGCTGGGCCGATCGGTGGCGATGGATTTGCTTTGCCTGCTGGTACTTGCAGCTTGACAAAACCGACGATTTTTTTTGCCATTCTTTTCTCCTTGCGGGTTTTAACGCCCAGACCTTGCTCATCTATTGGCCGGCCCGAGCTCCCCGGGGTTAACGACTCTCTAATTACATTCGCACCGAGTCGGGAAGTGCGAAATACCTCTAATCAGTTGAGGACAGAGCAAATTTGCTGCGCAAATCTTGGTCTGTCCCGCAATATCTCAGCCTAGTTGAGGGCAGAGCTTGTTCGCTTCGCCTGGCATCGGCCCGAGCCGATGACACACAACTGCGGTCTGTCCCGCAAATTCTCATGTCTTCTCTATCTGCGAAAAATCAAGCTCCACCGGTGTGGCCCGACCAAAAATCGTGACTGCCACCCGCACCTTGCTTTTTTCGTAGTTAACGTCTTCTACTGAGCCGTTGAAATCGGTAAAAGGACCTTCTTTGACGCGCACAAACTCGCCCACTACAAATTCAACCTTATGCCGTGGCTTGTCTGTGCCCTCCTGCATCTGGTTGACAATCTTCATGACTTCGGCTTCAGAGATGGGAGACGGCCTGGTCTTGGCACCCCCGACGAAACCAGTGACCTTGTTAGTGTGCTTGATCAAATGCCAGGTATCGTCGTCCATGATCATTTCGACCAATACATACCCCGGAAAGAATTTACGTTCGGTGGTTTTGCGCTGGCCGTTCTTGATCTCAACCACTTCCTCCATCGGCACCAGGATGCGTCCAAACTTATCCTGCATACCAGCGCGCTTGATACGCTCGGCAATATTGCGTTCCACCGTTTTTTCCATACCGGAATAAGCATGGACGACGTACCAGCGCAAATCGGGATTGGTGGGCGCCGCCGAGAGCACCTGCACCGCTGCCGACATTTCACCTGCCTTGGCCGCTACAACATCATTCATTATTTTTTCCACCCCAGAATCAGGTCATAAAACAGCCACTCGAGTGTTTTGTCAGTCAACCATAAAAACAAGGCCATGATCAACGCAAATCCAAATACATAGGCCGTCATCTGGATCGCTTCCTTGCGCGCAGGCCAGACGACCTTTTTTAGTTCACGCCAGGCATCACGGCCGAATGCATAAAGCGCCTTGCCCGGCTCGGACAGGAAAAAAACCACAATCGCCAGCGTCAAACCCAGCAGCAAAGCGCCCCACTGGACGAGTTGGCCCTGTTTGCCAAACAAATAGAAGGCTGTCAGTGCCGCCACAACCAGGGCGGCAGCCGCGGCAAGTTTGGCTTTATCGGCGCCGGTATTAACAGTTTCTACTTGTGTGGTGGCCATTTTTCTCGATCTCGCGCATTTTCTATTTCAAATCAAATTCAGTCATCTTGAGACACTCAAGCCCACCATTTTCATAGCGGGCTTTGGCTCCACCTAAACTCCATCATCAGGTGGCAGGGGCGGAAGGAATCGAACCATCAACCTTCGGTTTTGGAGACCGACGCTCTGCCAATTGAGCTACGCCCCTATTGGGAAAAATCAGGCAATAATCTTGGCCACCAC